>NZ_JBXENX010000005.1:0-392485 GCF_059383895.1 Paenibacillus sp. J22P59 | reverse complement strand
GAAGCTTGCACCGGAACGCTCGCAGCCGATACATTCCCTGCTGCATCTCTAGCCTTGACTGTGAACGTATATGCTGTGCCCGGATTCAGGCCAGATACCGTTGTCGAAGTGCCGGTTACGTTCACCGTTGTTGTGCCATAGCTTACGATGTACCCGGTTACCCCGACATTGTCTGTTGAAGCTGTCCACGACAGGTTAATCGACGAAGCCGTTGCTCCGCTTGCGCTTACATTGCTCGGTACCGATGGCGCAATGCTGTCACCGCCTGTATCGCCGCACGGTCCAATCAGCTTCCATACTCCGGATGTCCCGCTTTGATCAGGCTGATCACCTCGTGTCCACCACTTCGCTTCATAGCTGCTGCCGTTATACGAGGCGCGTTGTCCACCTGTATACACGGTGGTTGCGTTCCATGCCGCAACTGAACATACTGCAGCTGCATCTGTCGTCACGGATAGCGGAGAGCTTGCTGCCGATAAGTTGCCTGCTCCATCCTTTGCCTTCACCGTAAATGTATATGCTGTATTCGGTGACAAGCCATTAATCGTTGTGCTTGTTCCCGATACGTTCACCGTCGTTGTGCCATACGTTACCGTGTAGCCCGTTACGGCCACGTTATCGGTGGAGGCGTTCCAAGACAGACTGGCGCTGGAGGAAGTTTTTCCCGTCAACTGTACATTGGTCGGTACAGTCGGCGGTGCCGTATCCACAACGGCCTCCTCTGTCGTGACTTGCAGCGGAGCACTTGCCTCTGAGCTATTGCCTGCTCCATCCTTGGCTTTCACCGTAAACGTATATGCCATATTCGGCAACAAGCCATTAATCGTTGTGCTTGTTCCTGCCACATTCACAGTCGTCGTGCCATAGGTTACCGTATAGCCCGATACCCCTACATTATCTGTCGAAGCATTCCATGCTAGGCTGACACTGCTTGATGTTTTGCCTGTCGAGCGCAGATTGCCTGGTACGCTAGGAGGGGTAGTATCTGTCACGCCCCCACCTGAACCGAATTGATTCAAATATGTCCGATGATTGCGCGAAAATTCAAAGTTGAAGTACTTATCCCAATTGATTGACCAGGTCATTAGACCCTTCATTTCGGGATATCCTGCCGGATTTTTCAGTACATAGCTCCCGCCGAATGATTTCCCTTTAATTAAATAATCAAGCGCTTTTTGCACATTCGCCGGAGTCGTGTAGCCGCCGCCTGCCGCTTGTGGTGAAGAAGGCAAGCCGATCAGCACTTGATCTTGGCGAAGAGGAGGGAACATATTATTTGGATTATTCGCTACGGGGAATCCAGCCAGCATCATCTCGGCCATAGCGACATGGAAATCAGCCGTGCCTTGTGCATAGGACTTTCCATCCAGACCAAGCATCGTTCCCGTGTTATAGTGCTGGACATGCAAATAGTCGAGCTCATTGCGAAGGCTGTAAATAACGGGAAGATAAGCCCCCCACGGTCCTCCATAAGCATTAGCCCCCCCTTGAACATAGGCCGTTTCGGGCGCCATAGTCAGGAGGAATTCCGGACCGTAGCTATTGATAATTTCCTTGGATGCTGTTATAAGGTTTACAATTTTGGGGGTAGTCGGATTTTTGAAGTCGGTGTCGCCGCCATTCAAAGAAAGCGAGCTGCCCTCAAGATCAATATCGAATCCATTGAAGCCGTAAGCATCAATGATATTTTTCATCGTAGTAACAAAGGTCTGCTTTGCTTGAGCCGTTGTCAGTTCAATCGTACCGTTGGCTCCGCCAATCGAGATTAATACCTTTTGACCACGAGATTGCAAGAAAGCCACATCTGATTGAAATTCACTTACTGTTGCATTATAAGGCGTGAAAGCCATATTGCCGGTTGTCGTACCACCGCTCGGCTCGGCGAATGCGACTTGAACCACGTCATAATCTGCCGAAATATCACGCAATTTAATCGTATTAGAGCCATTATCGAAATTATGCCAGTAGCCTACAATAATTTTGTTGTTCGCGGGAATCGCCGCTTGTGCGAATGGAGTCCCCCATTGAAACCCGGTTAATACAAGTGCCAGAATCAATACAAAAGAAAAAGCAGATAAAAATGGGCGAACCTGTCGAGAATTTGCAGATGCAATCATCCTTCTAGTCTCCCTTCTCTTCCTTCAATTGGTTTAATTGCTGCTTCACCTATGGATTGCGGTTATTTTTCATTAAACACTCCCTTAATCATGTTTTTTGAAATCGCTTACATTAGTCCCGTTGTAGAAAATAGGCGATGCCTCACCTCCTTCAAAAAAGACGTGGTGAATAAACCGAGGATTGTCCATCGGTCACAAACGTTTATTAAGGATTCATTCGAGTGTATAAGGCTGGAAATTTAGAGAGGGATAAAATTGCGCAGATTAAAAAGACAACTGATTTCGTTCAGTTCCTATTGTGGGGGATTTATCACACTTTAAAAAGGCGATTTTTATATAATTTAAGGGTAAATATCTCTTATCAATTAAAATCTTGCCCAAATGCGAATAATTAATTACAGAAAAGAATAGATAAAACCAGATTTACAGTGAAATAAACTTGTACATCGAGGAGCAACAAAATAAACAACATTGCCTTTCGCAGCGGTTAATTCAGAAGGGATTGGACGAACAGACCGAGTACAGACAGAACAATGACAGGTACAAGCAGGAGCCATACGTAGCCAATTATTTTATTTGGCTTTTTGCTTATTCGCAATACTAGAAACAAAACAACAAACAGAAAAAAACTATATTTTAACAAGAAATAAAGCATGGCTAACTTCCCCAATCCTATGTATTAATCGTATCTCGCTTTATTATAGCAAAATGTTCTATTCCTCGCATAAATCACTGCTTTCCCCCATAGATGCATCATTCGTGCGTATTTTTATCGGATAGATGCCGTTATGACCCACACGCTTCATCTGCTCTTTCAATAAGCTATTCAAAACTCGTAATCTATCAATCGGATTCAATAAGGTTAATAGATAAAGAGTATAAGCTTTTCAATGATTTTATTTAAAGACGACTATAGAAAGGAGCAGCATTTTTCCTACGGCCCATTATTAAACAGAAAGGAGGTTCTGCATCTCGCGTAAATCTGTAAGACCTACTTTAAGATAGTATTTAATTACAAGGAGGCTAATATCTATGAATCAAATGATCCGACCTATCTCCGCAAAGCTATTAATTGCCTGCGGTATAGCAGTAATTGCTTTTGTTTGTGCTCTACTGCTCTCTCAGAAAGCATTCGCCCATGGCTATATTGATGGGCCGGCAAGTCGTGCCTATCTCTGTAAAACGGGGCAAAATACGAATTGCGGCGCTATTGTCTATGAGCCTCAGAGCCTGGAGACCAAAAAAGGTTTTCCTGCGGCAGGGCCAGCTGATGGCAAAATAGCTAGTGCAGGTGGCATCTTCCCTAAACTGGACGAACAATCCTCAACACGCTGGACGAAAGTGAATATCTCAGGCGGACAAACCACGTTCCATTGGACATTGACTGCTGCTCATTCCACCACGAGCTGGAAGTATTACATTACCAAAGCCAACTGGAATCCCGAAGCCGCACTTACGAGAGACTCATTCGACCTTACCCCATTCTGCTCCGTAAATTACGGCGGTGTTCGCCCACCCTTCTCTTATTCCGATACTTGTAACGTTCCTACGGACCGTTCCGGCTACCATGTTATTCTGGCTGTCTGGGAAATTGCTGATACCGCCAATGCCTTTTATAATGTCATTGATGTCAACTTCGGAGGCAGCAACCCCGTTGATACAATAGCGCCAACTGCACCTGCTTCGCTTGCTTCAACAGGCGTAACTCCAAGCAGCGTATCCTTAGCATGGAATGCTTCCACAGACAACGTAGGTGTTTCCGGCTATAAAATCTATAACGGTTCATCATTGGTAGCTACAGTATCGTCCGCAACACTAAACTATACCGTAACCGGACTGAATTCAAATACTGCTTATACGTTCTATGTAACCGCCTATGATGGTGCAGGCAATGCCTCGCCAAGCAGCAATAGCGTTAACGCAACTACAGCTGTCTATGTCGTTGATGTTCAGAATCCTACGGCTCCGAGCGGCTTGCAAGTTGTCGGTGCGCCAACTTCAAGCACGATTTCTCTCCATTGGAGCCCCTCGATAGACAATGTTGGCATAGCCGGCTATAAGATCTATAGCGGAACCGTGTTAATCGCTACAGTATCAGGTACAACTACGGATTATGCCGTTACAGGATTAAGCCCAAGTACAGCTTATACGTTCACGGTATATGGCTTTGATCCTTCCGGCAACCAATCGGCAGCCAGCAACGCTCTATCTGCGACAACTGCTGCTGCTCCAGCCATACCTGCATGGGCGCCTAACACGTCCTACACGGCTGGCACGTCAGTCACTTATAATGGCTCAGTCTATGAATGCCGTCAATCACACACCTCCCTTAGTGGCTGGGAGCCAGCTAACGTACCCGCGCTGTGGCTGTTGAAATAATTCGAAGACGGATAATAAAAAGGACAGAGCAGACTGTTTCAGCTGCTCTGTCCTTTTTTGTGAAGCGGAATTTAGAAGACCCTCGAAATTTCTAGTTCTGTATCTACCGAGCAATTTTAGTCCATTTTTCCTATATTGGATTAGATGCAGGGATCTTTTGAGCTACTTTTGGTTGAGCGAATATCCATTTTTTTTAGCGAATTCTACCATCAGACCCTTTCAGCTAGCGATTGCAAAGAGTCCGTCTATAAGGCGATTTCTCTTATTATATCTGTATTTACAAGACTTTTCCCCGCCTCGTCCAGACGATGCTGCGCCGATCTTTTTCACAGGTAATTTTTCCAATGTGAAATTATTCCTCATTTTTTTGATTAAATACGCCAAATGGCACTCATAATTGTGACATAATCGTCGTACAATGAAATCGGTCATAAAACAATATACTGAAAAAGATGTTTATTCTTTGATAATTTTGGTTATTGTATCGTGTTACACTGTGTATCTGCGTGGAATGAACGAAATAAAGCTCTTATTACAAATTTTTAACGTAATCAATCAATAATTATTATTGTTATCTAATTTATGTTAAAAAAATTTCGTTCACACAAAGTTCACAGTTAAGTGTATAATCAGGACAGGAATAGACAGAATTCCAATATTTTCTCTTTAATCCACCTGAGAATATCTGTTTTTATTTGTCACTGAGTTCTATGAAAAGGCTTTCTTTTTTGTCTACCCATGCGGTATATGAGCTCCTAACCCGAGTTTATATAAATAAATGATCTGAGAGGAGTGTTGATCGACTGAAGCAAGCATTCAACATGGAGACCGAGCAATACCGAAGGATCAGAGGAGGCGTTAACGTCTGCATTAACGGAATGCGCATAGCACGAACGGAAAGAAAAGTATTAAGCAAAACCCGTAGTTCCAAATTAGAGGAGGCTATTAAATGACATCTATTCGTTTATCAAATTCACCGACTAACAAGCTATTAGCATCGTTTGGGATCATGTTGCTGGCTGTCATCTGTATGGTTTTGTTATCAGATAAAGCGCTTGCACATGGATATGTAGAAGGTCCTGCGAGCCGCGCAGCACTTTGTAAATCAGGACAAAACACGAACTGCGGCAATATCGTATACGAACCGCAAAGCTTGGAAGCACCAAAAGGCTTCCCTGCTGCTGGACCTGCTGATGGCAAAATCGCAAGTGCTGGCGGAGCTTTCCCTACTCTTGATGAGCAAACAGCTACTCGTTGGGCAAAAGTAAACCTTACTGGCGGACAAACAACTTTCAACTGGAAGTTGACTGCAGCTCACGCTACAGCTAGCTGGAAATATTACATCACTAAAGCTAACTGGGATCCGAACAGTGCACTTACTCGCAACTCGTTCGACCTTACTCCATTCTGCTCTGTGAACTACGGCGGTGTACGCCCTCCATTCTCTTATTCCGATACTTGTAATGTTCCTACTGATCGCAGCGGATACCATGTTATCCTTGCAGTTTGGGAAGTTGCAGATACGGCTAACGCATTCTACAACGTGATCGACGTTAACTTCGGCAACGGTGGCGGCGGCAACAACGGCGACACTCAAGCACCAACTGCACCAGCTAACCTTGCTTCCCCTTCCAAAACAGCTAACTCTGTTAGCCTGACTTGGAGCAGCGCGACAGACAATGTTGGCGTAACTGGATACCGCGTATACAATGGCACGAACCTTGTTGCAACTGTAACAGGAACAAGCCACAACGTTACAGGTCTTACAGCTTCCACAGCTTATACATTCAGCATCAAAGCAATTGATGCAGCTGGTAATGCATCCGCATCCAGCAATGCAATTACAGTAACAACTGATGCTGGCGGCGGTGGCGGTACTGGTACTTGCACTGCAGCAGCATGGAGTGCAAGCGCTGTCTATACTGGCGGCCAACAAGTTTCGCTTAACGGAACTGTTTACGAAGCGAAATGGTGGACTACAAACGAAAATCCTAGCACTAGCGGTTCATGGGGCGCTTGGAAAGTAATCGGTACTTGCGCGTAATCTCTACCCTTTCAATTAGGAATTAAGTCCATGCACTCCCTAGGCGGAAAGTCACTTCCGCCTGGGGAGTGCTTCATCTATTCAATCACAGTCAATGAATTTCAGATTTACATGACACTAAGTGTCATAAATCACTCATATTTCTAACATCAATTTTGGATTATTGGCATAACCAAGTAAATTTATAAAACGATACCCATTAATAATTATTATTGATTTGTAAAAGTTCAAAAAAATATTATTTCACACAACTTTCATATTTTATAGTATTATATGGATTGACTCGAACAAGCCCATGATTTTCCTTAGAAGAACATGGCTAACTAGGTATATGGACTCATTCACTTGAGTTTATATAAAAACAAAAGATAGAAGGAGTGAGTATCTGGTAATAGGTAATTGGAACCGTTTCTGTTCACAACTTTACAGGGGAGGAAATGCGCACTATCATTTTTCTACAAGATTCGCAAAGTTAATTGATTAACATCGTTCGCACTGAATTAATTAAATTAATATTTGCCATGTAACACCCAAAATAAAGGAGGCTATTATTTTATGAATCAACTTCGTCTGAACAACCCAGCAATTTCGAAAACGCTTGCAGCAGTAGGTATGCTTATCGTAGCTGTACTTTGTATCCTTATGTTTTCCGAGAAAGCGCTTGCACATGGTTATGTTGAAGGTCCTGCAAGCCGTGCTGCACTTTGTAAAGCTGGCACTAACTCCGATTGCGGCGCTATCGTATACGAGCCGCAAAGCTTGGAAGCGCTTAAAGGTTTCCCTGCTGCTGGTCCTGCTGACGGCAAAATCGCAAGTGCTAGTGGAGCTTACCCTAAACTTGATGAGCAATCCGCTACTCGTTGGTCCAAAGTAAACATCACTGCTGGTCAAAACACTTTCAACTGGAAAATCACAGCTAACCATGCAACAACTAGCTGGAAATACTACATCACTAAACAAAACTGGAATCCTAACGCTGCTCTTACTCGTGATTCCTTTGACCTTACTCCTTTCTGCTCCGTTAACTACGGCGGTCAAAAACCACCTTCCAGCTACTCGGATACTTGTAACGTGCCTGCACGTTCTGGCTACCAAGTAATCTTGGCAGTATGGGAAATTAATGACACTGTAAACGCTTTCTACAATGTAATCGACGTTAACTTCGGTGGCGGTACTTCAACAGGTGATACGCAAGCGCCTACAGCTCCATCCGCTCTTGCATCTTCAGCTGTTACAGCTAACAGCGTTTCCCTTGCTTGGAATGCTTCTTCCGACAACGTTGCAGTAACTGGTTACCAAGTATTCAACGGCAGCAGCCTGGTTGCTACTGTAACTGGTACTAGCCACAATGTTACAGGTCTTGCAGCTTCCACAGCTTACAGCTTCTCCGTAAAAGCAATTGATGCAGCTGGCAACGTATCTGCAGCTAGCAATGTTGTATCCGTAACTACAACTGCTGGCAGCGGCGGCGGTACTGGTACTTGCACAGCAGCAGCATGGAGTGCAAGCGCAGCTTACACTGGCGGTTCCCAAGTTTCGCTTAACGGTACAGTTTACGAAGCAAAATGGTGGACTACGAACGAAAACCCTAGCACTAGCGGTGCATGGGGCGCTTGGAAAGTAGTCGGTACTTGCGCTTAATTCTTACCTACTAATTCGTACAACTAGTTATTGAACGACTGCATCTCCTTGGTAGAAGATCATGCTTCACTGAGGGGATGCAATTTCTACAAGCTACTCGCTCAAGTTCAAATTATTAATGCAACACACACACTAAAGGAGGCTATCATTTTATGAATCAACTTCGTCTGAACAACCCTTCCGTTTCGAAAACTCTTGCAGCATTCGGTATGCTTATCGTGGCTGTACTTTGTATTCTTATGTTTTCCGAGAAAGCGCTTGCACACGGTTATGTTGAAGGCCCTGCAAGCCGTGCAGCTCTTTGTAAAGCTGGCACTAACACAGATTGCGGCTCCATCGTTTATGAGCCACAAAGCTTGGAAGCGCTTAAAGGCTTCCCTGCTGCTGGTCCTGCTGACGGCAAAATCGCAAGTGCTGCCGGCGCATTCCCTAAGCTTGATGAGCAATCCGCTACTCGTTGGTCCAAAGTAAACATCGCTGCTGGACAAAACACATTCACTTGGAAAATCACAGCTAACCATGCAACAACTAGCTGGAAATACTACATCACTAAACAAAACTGGAATCCTAACGCTGCTCTTACTCGTGATTCCTTTGATCTTACTCCTTTCTGTTCTGTTAACTACAGCGGTCAAAAACCACCTTCCTCCTACTCGGATACTTGTAATGTACCTGCTCGTACAGGCTACCAAGTTATCTTGGCAGTATGGGAAATTAACGACACTGTAAACGCTTTCTACAATGTGATCGACGTTAACTTCGCTGGTAATCCAGTTGCTGACACGCAAGCGCCTACAGCTCCATCCGCTCTTGCATCTTCAGCTGTTACAGTTAACAGCGTTTCCCTTGCTTGGAATGCTTCCACAGACAACGTTGGCGTAACTGGTTACCAAGTATTCAACGGCAGCAACCTGGTTGCTACTGTAACTGGTACTAACCACACTGTTGCTGGTCTTGCAGCTAACACAGCTTACAGCTTCTCCGTTAAAGCAATTGATGCTGCTGGTAACGTATCCGCAGCTAGCAACGTTCTATCCGTAACGACAAGCGGTGCTCCTGCTGGTCCTGACACTGAAGCTCCATCAGCAGCTGTTGGCTTCCACGTTATGGACAAAACTTCCAACAGCGCTTGGTTGATGTGGGATCCAGCTACTGACAATGTTGGTGTAACTGGCTACCGCATTTACAACGGTACTACTCTTGTAGCTACTGTTCCTGGTACAGCTACTGATTACACAGTTACTGGCTTGACTGCTGAAACGCTTTACACTTTCTCTATCACTGCAATTGATGCTGCTGGCAACGTATCTGTAGCTAGCGAAGTAATGACAACTACTAAACCTGCAGCTACAACTTGCTCCGCAGCAGCTTGGAGCGCAAGCGCAGTTTACACTGGTACACAAAAAGTTTCCTATGAAGGCAACATCTACGAAGCAAAATGGTGGACTACAAACGAGAACCCTAGCACTAGCGGTGCATGGGGCGTATGGAAACTGATTGGTCCTTGCGGCGCTTAATCGTAACGAAATAATACATTCTATTCTATAACCCTCTTATTCATGCACGGATAAGAAAAAAAACACTCTCCTTCTGGAGAGTGTTTTTTTGTTATTCTCCAACAATTGCATCCATTTAAATCCTTCTTAAGCCCTTTTATCTTTCCCCTAGGCAAAACTTATAGCTGAGCCCAAATTTAAGGCGTAAGGCCAATATTAAGCATTCTTTTTCTATTGCTTGTACATATGCTAATACCATAGAGGTAATCACTTTGAATTCGGGGAAATACAGGAGGATTGTTATGGTAGCATTCGGAATCATTTTATGTGCATTATCGACAGGAATAGGTGCGCTTCCCGTCTTATTTCTGCGTCAAATTTCTCATCGCAAAATGGATATGCTCCTTGCTTTCACTGCGGGCATCATGGTCGCAGCCTCCACATACGGCCTTATTCCCGCTTCATTAAAGCTCTCCAATTTATTCATTCTGTGCTTCGGCGTCCTGCTGGGAGCATTCATCCTAAGTCTTTTGGAGCAATTCGTCCCTCATACCGATCTTCAGCATGCTATCCCTGGTGTCACCCTGCCGGCTGAATCGGTCATGGTCATTATGGCCATGGCATTGCATAATTTGCCGGAAGGCTTGTCCGTAGGAGCCAGCTACGCCAGCCAAACTGAGCATTTGGGCAGCGTTGTTGCCTTCTCCATTGGTTTGCAGAATGCACCTGAGGGCTTTCTTGTCGCCTTATTCCTCGTCAATCAAAACGTAAATCGACTGCTCGCCGTACTCATCGCTACCCTTACTGGCGCTATTGAAATCATTGCCAGCTTGCTTGGCTATCAGTTAGCCCAATATGCGATTCAATTCGTTCCGTATGGCTTAGCATTTGCAGCAGGGGCTATGCTCTTTATCGTATACAAAGAGCTTATCCCCGAAACCCACGGCCATGGCTATGAAAGAGCCGCCACCTTCTCTTTTCTTATGGGTCTGCTTGCTATGATTACGCTTGTGGAATGGTTTGAGTAAACTGTTTTGCATAGATGAAACACTTTTGGTTATCGTAAAGAAATCACCCTGCAACAATGACCCTACATCTGGAGGTAAAAAGTTCATGTATTACGTGTATAGCTTCGCATTGCTAGTTACAGGATTATTAGGCGTCAATATCATCTTCTCGTATCAAAGTCAGCATATTGACCCGCAGCTATGGGCTACAGTCAAGTTCCAATTGCTAATGCTCCCTTTATTCCTGCTGATCAATCTATGCATCGGCTACGGTATTAAATTTGGCTATAAAGCAGTTGGAACACTTTCCTATGTACTGCTCGCATCCAAAGGTCTTGAGCTGTTTATTTCATTATTAATGGGGTTTCTGTTCCTGAAAGAAACAGCCAGCTGGAAAACTTGGCTAGGGCTGTCCATTATTCTTATTGGATTCGCAGTAGCCAAAAGCAAATAAAAGGAAACAGCCTTCGCCTGCCTATTCCTTAAATAACTGAATAAATTGCTGGGCGCTCTTAGACAAATAACGATCCTTGAGCCATACAATCCCTACTTCGGACTGAAAATCAGCATCGGCAATAGTCAGCATCTTAATGGTTGCCAGCGGGAAGGATGCCATTACAGACTTCGGGAATACCGTCGCGCCAATCCCCGCCGCTACAAGTGCCATAATGATTGCAACACTGGAGCATTCACAAATGACCTTCGGCTCGAAGCCATGCGCTCGCGCTTCTATCATCACCTGATCATGCATTCCTGTCGTCTTATCCGTCTTTAATGTAAGAAACGGCAAATTCGCCAGCTCGCTCATATTCATCGTTTCCTTATCCTTGTCCTCGACCCAACTAGAGGGAAGAACAGCAACGAAGGGATCGGAGGGCAAGTTCAGCACACTGAAGGGCTGCATATCGCTTGACGATTCGAAGGGAAGCCTCGCGACAATCAACTCTATGCTGCGCCTCTCTAGCTGGTTTCCCAGCAGAAAATGATCGCCTTCCATTATTTTAAAAGTGACTTGCGGGTACAGCTGACGATATTGCTCGATACGCGGTGGCAGCAAGGAAATGCAAGAGACGACAGAACCTAGCGCCAGAGTACCTTGAATACCTCCATCCAGCTCCTTTACTTCCATTAAAGTCTCATTGAATTGGTACAATAGCTGCTCAGCCTTTTCACGCAGCAGCTCGCCTGCATGGGTAAGGGTAAGCCCCTTGCCGCTTCTATCAAATAAGGTAACATTCAGCTCCTGCTCCATCAGCTTCAACTGGCGGCTAAGGGGAGGCTGCTCCATGTTCAGAACTTTGGCAGCTTTCGTTATCTGACCTTCATTCGCAATCGCCAAAAAATACCGCAGCTGACGTATATCGATAGTATTCTCTCCTCCCATACCCTTATGGTATGCTTATCCCATAAAACAGATATTATTAATATACCGCGTCTAATGTTACGATTCAATTAACTATACCGAATACAGGGAGATGCTAACCGTTATGAAGCCGACAATCGAGATACAATTAACCTCCTCCAAAAAACAAAAGCCGGACGGAGACAAGCTAGGATTCGGAAAATATTATACTGACCATATGTTCATTATGGATTATGATGCAGGCCAAGGCTGGCATGACCCTCGCATTATTCCTTATCAGCCTATCTCTTTAGATCCTGCTGCAAAAGTATTTCATTATGGACAGACTGTTTTCGAAGGGCTCAAAGCCTATTTAACCTCCGATGGGAAAATTCGATTATTCCGTCCGGAGAAAAATTTCCAGAGACTAAATCGCTCTAATGAACGCCTAAGCATTCCTCATCTAGACGAAGAGGTGGCGCTTGAAGCTCTTAAGCAGCTCATCTATACGGATCGCGACTGGATTCCTGCTGAAGAAGGAACCTCACTCTATATTCGTCCATTCATTATCGCGACAGAAGCGGCATTAGGCGTTGCGCCTTCCTTGCAATATAAATTTATGATCTTGCTGTCTCCGGTTGGCTCCTATTACTCGGAAGGCATCCACCCTGTCAAAATCTATGTAGAATCAGAATATGTGCGTGCCGTTAAAGGCGGCGTAGGCAACGCAAAAACCGCCGGCAATTATGCGGCGGGCTTGAAAGCACAAGAGGAAGCGACCAAGCTTGGCAGTACTCAGGTGCTATGGCTTGATGGCGTCTATCGGAAATATATCGAAGAGGTTGGCAGCATGAATGTCTTCTTCAATATTCAAGGAACAATCGTAACCCCATCGCTCAATGGCAGCATTTTGGACGGGATTACACGGGACTCCATCATTCAATTGCTGAAGCATTGGAATATTCCAGTAGAAGAAAGAATGCTCTCTATCGACGAACTAGTGGAAGCTCATAAGAATGGCCACCTCATTGAAGCATTTGGCACAGGAACCGCCGCCGTCATTTCTCCGATTGGTGAGCTTCTATGGCTAGGCACACCTCTATCCATTAATAACGGCGAGACAGGCGAGCTGTCCCGCAAGCTTTATGACACCCTTACAGGTATACAGACTGGTACGGTGCCAGATCCATTCGGTTGGACCGTCATCTTGGACGAGCAGTAATTTTTACTGCTCCCCCCCATACATCCTGGTTTCCATTTGGTCCAGACTTTTGAATTCATATCCTTGCCGGCGCGCTTCGTCAATTATGGCCCCAAGCGCTCCGGCATTATCTTTAGATACGGTATGCAGCAGAATAACTGCTCCGGGATGAAGCTGCTTAATGACCTGTTCATAAGCATAAGAAGTTCCTCGCTGCGCATTTACATCCCAGTCCTTATACGCAACTGACCAGAATACATTCGTATAGCCGGATTCTTTGCTGACAGCTAGCACCTGATCACTGAATATTCCTCTAGGAGGTCTCAGATAGGACATCTCCTGCCGTCCCGTAAGCAAGCTGACCTGCTCCTTCACCTTCTCCAGCTCTGCCTGAATTTGCCCGGCTTGAAGCTGGGTCATATCCGGATGACTCCATGAGTGATTACCAACCAAATGCCCCTCTTCCGCCATTCGCTTTACTAATTGCGGCTGATCCTTCACATAGTGTCCCGTAACGAAAAAAACAGCCGGAACCTGCTTTTCCTTGAGTACATCAAGCACTTTCGTTGTATATCCGTTCTCATAGCCGTTATCGAAGGTCATATATAGCTCTTTTTTTGTCGTATCCCCCAGAAATACAGCCCCATGCTTCATCACGATATCCTTGAAGCCCTCTTCATTAATGGAAGGAAGCTGACCGTTGTTGCTCTTCTTGAAACCAAAATGAAAGACCCCGCCCTGCGCGAATGCAGAATTTTGTATAAGCAGCAAAGCCATTGCCGCTAGCCATAGCGTATGTACCATTATTTTTTTCTGTTTCATTCTTCTAATCCCCTTTTAGCATGATTTCGCCTAGTTTCCCCTAAATTTCAGCCAATATGAATCCTATTTTACCCTTGACAATAAAAGTTGCTTTACATATAGTTGTTATAACAACTAATTAGATGGGATGTGAACCTATTATGCATAAAAAAGGCTTGGATCATTCCTTAGGCTTCTTAATTGGAATTGCCCATCGCAAGATGACACAGCTTTTCCTGATGCGAATCAAGAGCTATGATCTAACTCCGGAACAATGGTCTGTGCTTTATCGTGTAAGAGAAAGAGACGGCTTAATTCAGAAGGAGCTTGCCCAGCGATCTGGCAAGGACAAGCCCACTACAACGCGGATACTAGATACACTTGAAGCAAAGGGCTTTGTAAGGAAACAAGCTGGCATCCATGACCGCCGATCCTTCCATGTCTTCATTACTGAACAAGGAAAGCAAATTGCCGATGAGATCGAGCCTATTGAATTTAGTACGGTGGAGGATATCGCAGAAACGATGAGTGAAGAGGAATATGAAACAATTCTACAATTGCTTCACCGAATCAATAGTACGGCAACAGACTTAATTGAGAAACAGAAGGAGTAATGACAACCATGCACGGACAACAAGAGAAACTCTGGACGAAATCCTTTATTATTTTATCCCTCAGCTATTTGCTTTTATTTCTAAGCTTGCAAATGCTGCTATCGCCATTTCCTGCTTACGCCAAAGAGCAATTTCACCCCGGCGACTTTACGCTCAGCCTAGTAACCAGCCTATTCGCTTTTGCAGCGATAGCGACTCGCTTCGCTACTGCTGCCTTGCTGCGCAGCATTCATCGCAATACGATTCTTTTTTGCGGGATCGCTCTTGCTGCGGTAGCCACGCTGCTCTATCCATCCGCAGGCTCTATGACCCAGCTTTTGCTTCTGCGTGTCGCCTTTGGTATCGGCTTCGGCATGACGAGCACCGTACTTCCTACACTTGTCTCTCAAATTATTCCTCATAAGCGCCTCGGCGAAGGGATCGGCTACTTCGGCTTATCGACAAGTATCGCCATGTCAATTGGACCGATGATCGGCTTGTCCGTCATCAAAGAATATGGCTTCACCACTCTATCCACCATTGGTACTATTGCTGCCGCCATGATTATTCCGTTGCTCATTGCGACCCGCAGCATTCCGCCGCAACCTGTAAGAGCTGCACAGCCATCTGCAGCTAAGGTGAACCAGCCTAAAGCTTCCATCGGGCGATTAATGCTTCCCGCCGCCTTGAACACTTTAATGTCCGTAACTTATGGCGGGATTTTAGGATTCCTTGCCCTATTCGGGCAGGAGAAGCATTTGGATCAAATCGGATTGTTTTTCTTATTCATTGCCTTTACCGTCTTGGTCATCCGTCCAATTTCCGGGCGAATATTTGACCGGATGGGTCCATTCCCTGTGCTTGTTCCCGGCGCACTTGCCGTTATAGCTAGCTTATTAATCCTCTCTTACGCTAATACTCTTCCGCTTGTGCTGATATCCGCTCTGCTTTATGGCCTTGGCTTTGGAGCTATACAGCCTACGACCCAAGCGTGGATGCTGCGTAATAGCGCGCCTGAGCAGCATAGTATGGTGAATAGCCTCTATTATAATTCCATTGACTTGGGGGTAGCCGCGGGCTCCATGCTCCTAGGCGTTATTGCTTCCATGACAAGTTACTCGATTATGTATCGTTATGCCGCTGGTGTAATGGTTCTCTTCATGGGCATTTATTTGGTTAGTGTCTTATTCGGCAGCAGACGCAAGCGCGCTTCTTCTATTTAAGAGGAAGAATCAGGATTATTACTCCAATAGATCAGGGCATTCCCCGAATTACAGATTAAGATAAATGAGTTATACTGGATGAAATATAATCTGTTATTCGGAGGCCTTAAGCTTATGAGAACCTACAAATTCAGTCTTGTCAAAAAGATCGTAACCGGCATAACAACCGTATCCACCGTTACTTTCGGTACCAGCGCCTTCTTTATATTTGTATTGAAGGATATGACAACCGATTATATGCCAGAATGGGCATTCGTTACAGGTACGCTTATGTTGGGCGTTTTTTGGACAGCCTTCCTGGGTTGGATCGCCGCCAGATTGCTGATCAAGCCGCTCGCCCAGATGACCGCAGCAGCAGAACAAGCATCTGCTGGCAATCTTCAAACCGTTATTGTCCCAAGCAAATCAGATGATGAATTACGGGCACTCAGCCTCTCGTTCAGTATGATGATGGAGCATTTGAACGGAGTCGTCAATGGAATTTCCACCTCACACAAAGAAACAGATTCGCATGCGGTAGAGCTTAGCCAAGCGATTGGCCATGCGGCTCATCATATTGAATCTATTACCCTAACCTCCGAACAAATCGCCGACGGCGCGGAGCAGCAATCCGAATCTACTAGACGACTATTCGAATCCGTTGAGCAGATGAATATAGCTTCTGATACGATTGATAAAGAAGCTGATGCGGCAAGAACGTTAACGAATGAGATGGTCGACACTATGGCTAAGAATGCCCTGACTATTCAGGCTCTGGTGGATGGCATTCAATCCGTGGCAGGAGCTAGCGAGCAATCAGCTGCCATGATGCAGCGCCTTAACGAGCAAGCAGAACAAATCAATGGAGTCTCTGCCCTAGTCGGAGAAATCGCTGATCAGACCCACTTGCTTGCCCTCAATGCTTCCATTGAGGCTGCTCGTGCCGGCGAGCATGGCAATGGCTTTGCCGTTGTTGCCGGACAAGTGAAGAAACTGGCTGAGCAGAGCAATGGTGCCGTGCAATCCATTAAAGAGTTGATTCAACATATTCAGAGTGAGATGAACGTTGCCTCGCAGCAGATCACCCAGCAAGCTAAGGCGGCAAGACAAGAATCCCGCAGCGGTGAAGCAGCATCAGTAGCACTAAATGCAATGATCGGCACCGCCGGAGAAGTATCCAGCTCCTTCGAGCATATTGCGTCTCTGCTATCGGATCAGGTTGATCAGGTTCAGCTGACATTACAGGAAGCCAAGCAGATTGCAACCGTTGCCCATTCTATACATTCCGGAGCTAAAGAAGTTTTTGCTTCTACACAGGAACAGACGGCACTTATGCAAGAAATTGCAGCTGCCTCTGACTTCCTTCGGAAGCAATCTGCAACTCTCCGCAATCAAATTGCTTTTTTCGATAAAAGTGCCTAATTCATTTACATAAAAAAGAGTTGGCGCAGAATTATTCTGCACCAACTCTTTTTTTGCTTACTTCTGCTCGTATTGCTCCAGCCTGTATGTATAACCGCAAAACTTGCATTTGAATAATACGCCATTCTCCCCAACGATGAAGCCGAGCCGGTCATCATCCTCTATTTCAATGAACTCCCTGCCGCTTTCATCCCTATCCCCTGTAGCAAAAAACGCTGTTTTGTTGCCGCATTCGCATTCAAAAGCCATAACCATTCTTATCTTCCTCATTTCTTCTTTAAATTTGAGATAACGCTTGACAATGATACATTTTGTATCATAAATTACTAATAGCGGGTTAATATCCTATCTCTTGGGTGCCCGCTGTTCATTACGAATGTTAGGAGCCACTACTAATGACGATGGGAGAACGCTTGAAAGAACTTCGTATTCAGCGAAGCTTATCACAAGAAGCTGTTGCCCGCACAATCGGAATTACACGATCCGCCTACAGCCATTATGAGATTAACAACCGTCAGCCTGTGTACGAGACGCTAAGCAAGCTTGCTGCGTTCTTCCAGGTATCGACCGATTTCATTATTGACGGTGGTGACAGGAGAACGATAGAACCAAGCGTTACCGCCGAGACGCTGGAGATCCTCCGATTGCTCAGCAGCATGGATCAAGACAAGCGCAAGGAATCGATTGACAAAATGATGAGCATCATCAAAGAGGAAGAAGCAGAATAACCGCTCCCTTGCAATATGTGCCAACTAGAGCAAACGGCTGCTATTCATCTGCCCCTGCAAGACAAGCAGTAGTGGTATAAACTCTCTATGTGGATGATGAGCGCAATTGCTTGTTGCAAACGCTACCACCTTTACCTTGCGGTTTTTGCCGGCTTTCTATCAGTATAATAATAGCATCTGCCAATAAGAAAGTAATGCATTACCGCTCGGAAAGCGAGTGATTCACATGGCAATTCCCCCAATGATAACCAACCATTACCCTCTAATGGTAGTCAACCTATAAGACCTTTTGCTGATACCCGCTAAAGCAGCATCCTCATCAGCAATTTTCTTCCTTTTACTTATGCAACCTGCGACTTCCACCTTCTTGGGCAAGCTTACTCCCCATTATTTCACGAAATTTCTGCACCTTCATTGCTTCCACTTGTTTGCTTAGATATAATAATCGTTGACCTTATCATAATACAAAACTAAATTATACACCAAGGAAGGATTTCGATTACATGTATGTAGCAGATAAATGGACCGATTACGAGCTCCTCGACACGGGAGCCGGAGATAAGCTGGAGCGCTGGGGGGCCCATGTGCTTCGCAGGCCTGACCCGCAAATCATCTGGCCGATCGCCAAAGAAAACGCGCAATGGAAACAAGCGGACGGACATTATCTCCGCAGCTCCTCTGGCGGTGGCCAGTGGCAATTCAAGCCGGAATTGCCTGAGAGATGGACCATTTCCTATGGAGAGCTCAAGTTCCATATCAAGCCAACAAACTTCAAGCATACCGGCCTTTTTCCGGAGCAAGCTGTCAATTGGAGCTGGATGATGGACAAGATCCGCTCAGCAGACCGCCCAATTCGGGTTCTTAATCTCTTCGCCTACTCAGGTGGTGCAACTGTAGCCGCTGCTGCTGCAGGCGCTGAGGTCGTACATGTGGACGCTGCAAAAGGCATGGTGCAATGGGCGAAGGAGAATGCTCAATTGTCGGGCCTAGAGAATGCGCCGATTCGTTATATTACCGATGACGTATTCAAGTTTGTACAGCGCGAGCAACGCCGCGGCCGCCAGTATGATGCGATCATTATGGACCCTCCTTCTTATGGACGAGGCCCTAATGGTGAAACGTGGAAGCTGGAAGAGAATCTTTATCCGTTCTTGGAGTTCTGTACGACCATTCTCTCGGACAATCCGTTATTCCTGCTGATTAATTCTTATACAACGGGACTTTCACCTTCTGTCCTGCATAACCTTCTTCATATGACAATGGGACGGAAATTCGGCGGCGAGATTAATTGTGGCGAGATTGGGCTTCCAATTACAGAATCTGGCCTTAATCTGCCATGCGGAATTCTCGGACGCTGGGAGTCGGAATAATGACTAACTCTCACGAGAGTGGCTCTGCCATACCCGTGCTGTATGAGGATAACCATGTGCTCGCTGTCATTAAGCCACCGGGAATTCCTTCGCAAGAGGACGAAACCGGTGCTCCTGACATGCTAACCCTGCTCAAGCAAGATTTAAAAGAGCGACATAATAAGCCGGGGAACGTTTTCCTCGGTCTTGTTCATCGGCTGGACCGCCCAGTCGGAGGCGCTATGCTATTCGCCAAGACATCCAAAGCCGCTTCCCGGCTCTCTGAGGCTGTCCGCAGCCGTTCCTTCGGCAAAACCTACATGTGTGTCGTTCACGGACGTCCGGCCGCCTTACAAGACCGATTGCATCATTATATTCGCAAAGATTCTAAGCGCAATCAGGTTACCGTATTTAATAAGCCTGCCGCTGATGCGAAAGAGGCTATCCTTGAGTATGACGTCATTGCACAAGCCGGAGGATATTCCTTGGTAGCTGTGTTGCTGCATACAGGCAGGTCTCATCAAATTCGTGCACAGCTGTCTCATATTGGCTGCCCGCTAGTCGCGGATCGTAAATATGGAGCCCCTGCGACTGCTTCCGTATCTGATATCGCGCTGTGGTCAACATCCATCACTGTTATGCATCCCACAACAAGAGAACCACTATGCTTTCGGTCCGTGCCTTATGGATCGCCTGCATGGTCCTGGTGGACCAATCAACAGCTAGAGGAAGCTGCAAATTTCTTCATAAAGGACGTCATGCCTTAATGCGCAATAAGCGTAAACGCAAAAAAATGATTTCTTTTTCTTTTGCTCTCCTGCTGCTCATAGCTGGTGGGTTGCTGTTCATCATCATCTCGACTATGACGGACAATGGGCGGAATATAAAGGATGTGCTTATGCAAGAAGCTACGCCTGCCCCTACTGAGACTCCTGTATCTACGCCTGAGCCCCCACCACCTACCCCCTCGCCCCCACAGTATACGGAGGCTGTATGGATGGTAGCAGGAGACATCATGATGCATAAGCCCCAGGTCCCTGGAGCTTATGACGAAGAAAAGAAGCAATACCAGTTCGATCCCTTCTTCGCTGAAGTAAAGCCAATACTTGCTGAAGGAGATTGGGTCTTGGGCAATTTGGAGACCCCCGTTGCAGGTCCTAAATATGGTTTTACAGGCTACCCTAGCTTCAATGCTCCGGTTGAACTGCTGGACGCCCTCAAAAATGCAGGCTTTAATATATTGACCAATGCCAACAATCATTCACTCGATAAAGGTGCAAAGGCACTATTAATTACACTGAACAACTTGAAGGAGCGCCAATTCGGAATTAAAGGAACCGCCTCCTCCCAGGAAGAAGCAGATAAACCAACCATCATTGAACGCAATGGGATCAAAATGGGGCTGCTCGCTTACACCTATGGCACGAACGGCATTCCATTGCCAAAAAATAAGCCTTATATCGTGTCACTAATTGATGAGCAGAAGATGATCGAGGACATTCAAAAAACAAAACAGGCTGGGGCAGATTTCATTACGGTAGCCCTCCACTTCGGTACGGAATACCAAACGGAGCCGAATGAGGAGCAAAAAAAACTAGCGCGGAAGCTTATTGCTGAAGGTGCAGATATTATCGCCGGCTCCCATCCGCATGTCGTCCAGCCTTATGAGGTGCTGGAGACGACCGGCGAAGATGGGCATGCAAGACAAGGACTTATTATCTATTCATTAGGAAATTTCATCTCGAATCAACGTGAAGATACAAAAGACTACGGCGTTATTTTTAAAGTACTCATTCGTAAAAATCAATCTGACGGAACAATTGAACTGGCCGATATCGAGTCGATCCCTACTTGGGTCCATCGCTATAAGCCAGATCATAACTATCGTTATCGGGTCTTGCCCGTCGAACAAACGCTTGCTTCTGCGACAGACAGCTTGCTTACCCGAGCCGACTACGAATCGCTAAAAACGCATCTTGCCATTCTTCGCAGCCGACTTGATTCGATGGCTACTCAGACAACAGAAACGACTACACCCTGATCAAGCGTTAGCTACTTTGCCTAACAAATAGACAAGCAGCTGCTGATTATGGGCAGAAATACGGTCCAGCGCCTCGCCGATCAGCTTCGATCGGATCTCTCCTCCGCGCTGGGCTTCTTCTTTGCCCTTTTCCGATACCGATATCCAAACGATTCGCCGATCATTATCATCCCTTGTACGAATAATCAATGAATTGCGCTCCATACGATCCAACAGCGTCGTAATAGCTGCCGGCGTAGTCGCCAAATAGACCAGCAAATCAGAGGGCTTCATCGGCTCATGCTTCAGCAGAATATCAAGGACATTCAATTGCCCCTCCGTTAATGGTGCCAATCCTTCTTCAAGACCCATCTTCCACTCTCTTGTCATCTTCGTCCATAGTCGAGTAAATTCTTCAGATATCATCCCGCACACGCCTCCTGTCCAGTTTCTCTATTAACCTAATTATACCATTGGCTAATGTCGAATAAAAGGTTAACCCAATTAATAATTTGAGTCATTAAACGATATAATCTCGAACGTTTTGACAAAAGTAGACATACAATAACATAGGCATCTTCCCTATTCGTCGGATCTCAGCGGAAATTATGCATCAACAATCAACTACAAGCCGGACATGAAGGAGTGACCCCATGGAGGATCATAAAGCTGAAATAATCCGTAAAATAAAAGCGTATGGCATCATAAAAGACCCACAATGGCTTGACCGCCCGGATGAGCTGGTACCATTGTGGGTCATACTTGACGCGATGATTCAATTAATTGAACGCCTGGACCCGCCTAATCGCCCTTTTGATTAATTAAGCTGGGGCGGATCATGAACGACGTAATAACATCATTCTTCTCTACAGGAACAAGCAGCTTGCCAATGGATTTGCGATCCTCAATTGGTGCCTTCTCCGTAGAGGCTATGTGCTGGGCTCCTGCTGCCGTAAGAGCTAAAATTTCCAGCTCTTCCTTGCAATATAACGCTGCAACAAGAGCAGCACCGTTCGGTTTCACACGCTTGCCTTCCTTGAACTCGAACGTCTGCACACCCTTGCCGCCTCTACCTTGTACAGGATAATCAAGCAGCAGTGTCCGTTTGGCGTAACCAATATCCGTCACAACGAGCACTTCGCCTTCGTCGTCAGCCACCCACTCTGCGGCGACAAGCTCGTCGTCTTCTTTCAGTTGAATGCCGCGAACACCAGCCGCTACGCGTCCCATGGCATTAACTTCAGTCTCCAGGAAACGTATGCTCATACCGAGCTTGCTGACTAGCAGCAGCTGCTTTGTGCCATCGCTTAAGGAGACCCGGATAATCTCATCCCCCTCAGCCACCTTGCTGGCTGCAATGGCGGTTGAACGAGTCGTCATATAATCCTTTAATTCCGTCCGCTTAACTTGGCCGCGCTTCGTAACAAAGACAAGAGATGCATCCTTCATATTGAAATCCTTGATCGGAATAATGCTGACAATGGCGTCATCCTTCGGTATCGGCACAATATTAACGATAGCTGTCCCATTATCCTTCCATTTGAACTCAGGAACCTGATGAACAGGAAGCATATAATATTGCCCTTTGCGCGTAAAGATCAGCAAATTGTCTATGGTATTGACTTCATAGAGCCCTTTTAAGACGTCGCCCTCTTTAACTCCCGTCGTCTGCAAATCGCCGCCTGAACGAGTGAAGGACAGCATGCTGGTCCGTTTAATATATCCCTCATGGCTTAGAGTAACGAGTACATCCTCGGGTGTCACCAGCACTTCTAAGTTCACCTTCAGCTCTTCAACCTCGCCGCGAATATCAGAACGCCGATCAACGCCGTATTTATCACGAATTTCAATCAGCTCATCCTTAATAACGCTTATGAGCTTCTTCTCGCTGCTTAGAATCGAACGGAAATAAGCAATCTTCTTCATCATTTCCTTGAGTTCTTTCTCAAGCGAAGTAATCTCCAGATTCGTCAGCCTGTACAGCTGTAAGGTCAAGATCGCATCGGCTTGCCGTTCTGAGAAGCCGAATTTCTCTACGAGGTTAGATTGAGCATCAGCACGATTCTTGGACGCTTTAATCGTAGCAATAACCTCATCCAGCAAATTAAGTGCTTTGACAAGCCCTTCTACAACATGCGCACGATCCTCTGCCTTCTCAAGCTCATACTTCGTTCTATGCGTTACGACTTCCTTCTGGTGATCAATATAGGCACCCAGCATTTGCTTGATGCCAAGCTGCTGAGGCGCTTTATTGACAATGGCGACCATATTGAAGTTATAAGTAACCTGCAGGTCGGTTTTTTTGAGCAAATAGGCCAATATTCCGTTCGCATCGGCTTCCTTCTTGAGCTCTACAACAATGCGCATTCCGTTCCGGCCGCTCTCGTCCCGGACCTCTGCAATCCCTTCGACCTTTTTCTCCAGGCGAATATTTTCCATTGCGGTTACAAGACGGGATTTCACGACTTGATATGGAATTTCTGTGATCGTAATTTGCTGGCGGCCGCCGCGCATATCTTCAATCGCTACCTTGGAGCGAATATAGATACGGCCTTTGCCTGTTGCATAAGCATCCCGTATCCCTTCCTCGCCCATGATAATGCCGCCTGTCGGAAAATCTGGGCCTTTTACGATCGTCATCAATTGCTCGAGCGGAAGCTCTGGCTGCCCCATATACGCAATACAAGCGTCTATAACCTCTCGCAGGTTATGAGGCGGAATCTCCGTGGCAAAGCCGGCTGAGATGCCGCTGGTCCCGTTCACGAGCAGATTGGGATACCTCGACGGCAGCACAACCGGCTCCTTCGTCGTATTATCGAAATTATCCTTGAATAGAACCGTACGCTTATCAATATCGCGCAGCAGCTCCATTGCTATAGGAGACAAGCGAGCCTCTGTGTACCGCATAGCTGCTGGAGGATCATCGTCCATCGAGCCCCAGTTGCCATGGCCATCAACAAGCACATGTCCCATTTTCCAAGGCTGCGCCATACGGGCCATCCCCTCATAGATCGATGAATCGCCATGAGGATGATAGTTACCCATTACATCGCCGACTGTTTTGGCCGATTTGCGGTATGGCTTGTCCGGCGTATTGTTTGAATCGTACATTGCGTACAAAATACGGCGCTGTACCGGCTTCAAGCCGTCGCGCACGTCTGGAATTGCCCGGTCTTGAATAATATATTTAGAATACCGTCCGAAGCGGTCACCTACGACCTCTTCCAGAAACGCCGGTAAAAACTGTTCGAGCATGCCCATACGATACCTCCTATTCTACATACTCCGTAAAGTCTACATTTTCCAAAATCCAGCGCTTGCGCGGATCAACTTTGTCGCCCATTAGCGCTGATACGCGGCGCTCGGCTTTGGCTGCATCCTCAATCTGCACTTGAAGCAGCGTTCTTGACTCCGGATTCATCGTCGTGTCCCACAGTTGATCCGGGTTCATCTCGCCAAGCCCTTTATAACGCTGGAGCTCGAAGTTTTTGCCGAATTCCTTCAAATAATTCTGCAATTGATCGTCTGTCCAAGCATAACGCACGGTGACGAGCTTGCCTGATTTGCGCGTAATCTTATATAACGGCGGTTGCGCGATATAGACGCGCCCGGTGTCAATCAATGGCTTCATATACCGATAGAAGAACGTTAGCAGCAGCACTTGAATATGTGCGCCATCGGTATCCGCATCGGTCATAATAATAATCTTATTGTAATTGCATTCCTCAGAATCGAATTCAGGTCCAACACCCGCACCGATAGCAGCAATAATGGCTTTGTACTCATCATTCTTCAAGATGTCGAGCAGCTTGGCCTTCTCCGGATTCATCGGCTTACCCTTAAGCGGCAGAATCGCTTGATGCTTCGAATCCCGTCCTTGCTTGGCTGAACCGCCCGCCGAATCCCCTTCGACGATGAACAGCTCATTGCGCATATGATCCTTGGACTGTGCCGGTGTCAGCTTGCCGTTCAGATTGGAGCTCTCGCTCTTTTTCTTGCCGCTGCGAATTTCTTCACGAGCTTTCCGCGCCGCTTCTCTTGCCCTCGATGCTTGCAATGCTTTTTTGAGCAGCATCTGAGCTACCTGCGGATTCTCTTCCAGGAACACCTGCATTTTCTCCGACACAACAGCATCCACTGCGCTGCGCGCTGACGAACTGCCGAGCTGATCCTTCGTCTGACCAACGAATTCCACCTCGGACATTTTGATATTAATGACAGCCATCATGCCCTCACGCAGATCATTGCCTTCCAGGTTCTTGTCCTTCTCCTTGAGCATTGCAGCCTTGCGGGCATAATCATTCATGACGCGAGTATAAGCCGTCTTGAAGCCCGTCTCATGCGTGCCACCGCCCCTTGTTGGAATCGAGTTGACAAAAGAAGCCAGCGTCTCGGTATAGCCATCATTATACTGTAAGGCGACCTCAACCTCGATCTCATCACGCTCGCCTGCAAAGTGAATAACCTCATGAAGGACTGTCTTGTCTTCATTCAGGAACTGAACGAATTGACGCGCTCCGCCTTCGTAATGGAATACATCCTCTTTACTGGTCCGATCATCCTTGATCGTTACCTTCAAGCCTGAGTTCAAGAATGCGATCTCCTGCAGACGCTCTGCAAGTGTGTCATAATTCAACGCTATTCCGTTTTGGAAGACGCGAATATCAGGCTTGAAGGTAACCTTCGTGCCCGAGCGATTCGTAGATCCTGTCACGACAAGGCCCGTTACCGGTTCCCCGACATGCTCCTTGCCATTCTCATCCACCCAATATTCAAAGCGCTGCTTATGTATTTTGCTATCACGAAAAATTTCCACTTCCAGCCATTCAGACAAAGCATTCGTTACAGAAGCGCCTACCCCGTGCAGACCTCCTGATTTTTTGTAGCCCCCGCCGCCAAACTTGCCGCCAGCATGCAAAATTGTAAATACAACCTGAGGCGTAGGAATGCCCGTCTTATGCATGCCTGTAGGAATGCCCCGACCATTATCATAAATGGTTATTGAACCATTCTTATGTAAAGTGACCTCAATCGCGGAGCAGAACTTCGCCAAGTGCTCGTCCACCGCGTTATCAACAATTTCCCATACGAGATGATGCAAGCCTGAGCTGCTCGTGCTGCCAATATACATCCCGGGCCGTTTGCGGACCGCCGTCAGGCCTTCCAGAACTTGTATATCATCGGCCTCATAATTACGATCAACGGCCGCTGTGTTCGCCATTCTATCTATTTGCTCTGCCATAGGGTCCCCTTTCTAGGTAAATCCGACTTCGCTTTTGCGTATCTTCAAGCTATTTTAATTCAAGATGTCCTGTTTAGTAAAGACAAGAAAGGAAATGACAAGGGCAGCAAGCGCCCAAATCGCAAGCACGGCAAGGGAAAATAAAAACGTCATCCCTTCAATTGGCGGAGGCGTTCCGTCCAAATAGCCGGTCAATTTCAGGTTCACGGAGAATAAATATTTGGCGCTGTACCAGGAGGAAGACATGTTGGACAGAATCGACCCTGTAATGACAGCTGCCATCATCGTAACGATGCTTGCTGCCGTGCTTCGGACGAGCACGGATACCATAAAGGCAAGAGCAGCGACTGTCATCGCCGATACCCACACCAGTCCCGCTTGCATAAGCAGGTACAAGCCGTAAGGCACCGCATGAACGCTGCTGCTGTCAACATCAGACCCATTTATGGCAAAGCCGGTAAAGACCGGCATGGCCCAGCCTCCATAACCAAAAAACAAGCCTGACAAGCCATAGCATAACAGCTCTGTAACGATAATGACCAATGAAACGTACAGCATTAAGGCAATAAGCTTGCTTAACAGCACCCTCCATCGCCTGACCGGCTTAGTCAGCAGCATCTTGATCGTTCCAGTGGAGCGTTCTCCCGATACCAGATCAGAGCCAATTGCCAGGACCAGCAGAGGGATGAAAAGCGTGACCGCGTTATCCATGAAGGTCCGCGTAAAGGTTACGCCACTGGGCTGGCTTGGATTAATATCATGATCCAAATAATATTGCAATTGCTGAACCATTACACGCCTGGAGCGCTTCCACTCCTCTGGTATTCGGTCGCTGGACAGCGTATTCTGGATATCGGTCATACGCTGCAGAGTTTGGTTGCGCCAATCCTTAAATTTCTCCGCGTTGTTCTGTACAACCTTTAATTCGGCGTAAGTAAATATCGGGATGAGGATAAGCAGAATGAATACGATAACGAAAAATCGTTTCTTTTTCCATATTTTCAGCGTCTCATTCTGGATCAAGGGCATTGTTATTTTCACGTTGCGTTCCCTCCGTCATGTTCAGAAACAGCTCCTCCAGCGTCGGTGCTACCTTATGCACGTCATAGATGCTTACTCCATGCTCTACAAGCCTCTTCACGACCCGCGGTATTATATCTTGGGGCATTGTAGTGACAATAGCGCCTGGCAAGCTCGCAAGCAAAGCTTCGTCAAGCTGATGGCTGTCGCTTGCAATTACGGCAAGCTGCTGCTCCTCAGCAAATAGCTGGAGCGCCAGCTCTGGCTGATCCAGCTGCCATAGCACATAGGAGCCAGCTTGCTTCACCAGCTCTTCAACCTCGCCAACGGCAATAACTCTGCCTTCGTTAATAATAGCGACGCGGTCGCACATAAGCTGTATTTCACTAAGCAGATGGCTAGAAATAAACAAGCTTAGCCCTTCCGCTGCAAGCGTGCGGACAAAGGCTCGCAATTCCTTAATTCCTTTGGGATCAAGGCCATTCGTCGGCTCATCAAGGATCAGAAGCTTAGGCTTGCCTAGCAGCGCTTGCGCAATGCCTAGCCGCTGCCTCATCCCAAGCGAATACGTCTTCACTTTATCTTGAATTCTCTCTTCCAGCCGAACGATGCGAACGACCTCTTGAATCCGTATATCGGTGATGCCGCCTAGCATTCTCCCGAAATAAGCGAGATTATCCCAGCCGCTGAGATAAGGGTAAGCCTCCGGATTCTCAACGATGCAGCCAACTTGTCGAAGCGCCTTCTCCGGCTCACGCCGCATAGCATATCCTCCAACAACAACCTCGCCGGCAGTCGGTTTAATCAGATCGACCAGCATCCGAATCGTCGTCGTTTTGCCAGAGCCATTCGGACCTAAGAAGCCGAATATTTCACCAGCGTAGACCTCGAAGCTGATGTCTTTGATAATGGGAACACCCTTTATACTTTTGTGCAGACGATGGACCGATAGTACTGTTGACGTAGTCATGGATTCCCATTACGCTCCTTTATGCCATTCATAACGATTGCAGAATACGCGCCGCTATCGCTTTATAGCCTTCATGATTAGGATGAAAATGATCCGAGGACAAATAATTCAAGGCTTGCTCCTCGAACAAATCAAAGGTTGGAATCATCTTGCTATTCGGATAGCTTTGCAGCATCTCATAGGCCTGCTTGTTCCACTCCTGTACCTCAAGGCTGCCCTCCTTCAGCTCCTCCAGATCATAGAAGGGGTTATAAAGGCCGACATATATCATTTGGGCCTTGGGATTAATCTGATTCAGCTCCTCAAAGACCAGCTTCAATCGCTGCAGACCCTCGGGAAGATCCTCCAAAAGCGCCGACATCGTTATACCGGGCTCCCCCGCTTTCCTGCTATTCATAGCGAACTGAAACAGGTCATTGCCCCCAATGGTTAACAGAATGAGATTGGCCTCGGCCAATACACGTCGAGTTGATTGCTCGCTCTGGAGCTTATCGACCAGCTCATCTGCCCGCAGCCCATTGATTGCCAGATTGTTCATCAGCCTAACGGGCCTGTTCTTTCGCTGCTCCAGCCCGCTCACAACCTGCCTGACATACCCTCCCCCGCTTGCATCCCCAGTCCCTTTCGTCAAAGAATCTCCGATAGCGACAATGCGAAGCTCGCCAGTCTCTTGTTGCGGCTGTGTGTTGTGGGACGGAGCTGGCAGAGCCTGCTCCATTGCTGTCGCGGGAAACAGCATATCGTAAGCCGCATATGCGAAGCCAGCCATTAACAATCCCGTTGACAACAACGAAATACAACCGATTGTGAGCCACAATCTATAGGATGACATTGCCCTTCCCTCAACTTTCGTTGGTGTGCCGAGCAATAAGCTTCGGTAAACATAAGCTTTTCCGTAATTTGCATTTTGTAAGCCTTTTAAGCAAAAATATTGCGCAAATGCCATTACGCACACACCATCACAAGCAACGAATAATATATTGCTCTCAGGAGTTTGTAGGACAGATTAGGGGAGGACGTTGAGCAATGGCGTTTGAATTAGCAAAGGAGCTTTATTTGGAGCTGCTCAAAAAAACGATTTTGTATGAAATATGGCTGGAGCATGAGGGAGGGCAGGCCTCCGTTGTAAATCGCCAGCAAGGATTGGATTGGCCCTTGATTGCCCACAGCATGATTGGCAGAATTCGCATGAATCAGTTGCATCTTGCAGTGGATACCGTACTCAATGAGAATATTCCCGGGGATTTCATCGAAACAGGCGTATGGAGGGGCGGTGCGTGCATTTTCATGCGCGGGGTTCTAAAAGCGAATAACGTCACAGATCGAAAAGTATATGTGGCAGATTCGTTCCAAGGCCTGCCAGCACCGGATCCGAAATATCCGATCGACCAGACCTCGACCTTTCATACCGAGGATTTCCTGCGAGTATCACAGGAACAGGTAAGCCAGAACTTCAGCAAATATGACCTGCTTGATTCGCAAGTCATCTTCTTGAAGGGTTGGTTCAAAGATACGCTGCCTGCCGCACCGATTCAACAAATCGCTATTGCCCGGCTGGATGGCGATATGTATTCTTCAACGATGGATGCCCTAACCAACCTTTATCCCAAAATATCCATAGGCGGTTTTGTTATCATCGACGATTATTCGATTGGCTATTGTGCAGCCGCGGTTCATGATTATCGGGCTCTGCATCAAATTACCGAGCCGATCATCCCTATTGATATTACAGGCGTTTATTGGCGGAAAACGAAATGAAGACCTAGCACAGGAATCAACAAGAGGTTGCCCTAAAAGCAAATAAGGATCTACCTCCAACGACCAAAACAAATAGAATGGAATGGCGCAGACAATTCCCCTGCTCCATTCCATTCTTTGCTTTCTCCATACTTCACTAATCCATCCTCAGCTGCGGGTGCACTACTAACTTCACAAATCAATCCTCAGTTGCGTACGCACCACTAACTTCACTAATCCATCCTCAGTTACGTACGCACCACTAACTTCACTCTTCCGTGAGGCTATCCTCACCCCTACTGCATGCTCTACTTGCTCCATGATCATTCTATGAGGCCAGCCTCACCGCTCAGGAGCCCAACTTCCTGAGATATGAGGTTCACCTCATACCTCCAAGCTTCACTCGCCATTTGCCCGCCATTATGAATGCTTACCCTCATACATTTGTGAGTCTGCCTCATACTGGTCCCACTTTTAGCCCGAGCTTCTAATTCTCCCTCACTTGCCGATTAACAAATAGCAGCACATCCTCCGTCCCTTATTCCTAAGCAGGTAATTGGACCAGTTGGATCAGTATTAAGATACCTATATTTCGTTCTTCAACAAGCTGCTCTAGTAGGCCGCCATGCACCAAAAAGCGCGAGCAGCAGGGTCACTTGTCCCCTGCTGCTCGCGCTTTTACAAAAATCAACCATTAGATAGCCGACCTATACAATTATAGCTTCTATATAGGACAGCCCCTGTGCTGATTCCTATGCCTCTGCCTACTAATCCTTATATTCAATAAATAGAGATTCTGCTGCCTGACGCGCTGTCTCACGCGCTTGCTCCACGTCTCCCGCTGTGCTTAATGCGACCGCCATTCGGCGCCCGATCTTCGTCTCCGGCTTGCCAAAAACACGCACCTGCGTATTAGGGAGCGCCAATGCCGACTCGATGCCGCCAATGCGAAACTCGCTATGCTCGCGGTCCGCTTTTAACGTATGCGACGCACCCGGTGTCAGTAAGCGGATGGTTGGAATAGGGAACCCAAGGATAGCCCGCACATGAAGCGCGAATTCAGACAGATCCTGTGTCGCCATCGTCACCATTCCAGTGTCATGTGGGCGAGGAGAAACCTCACTGAACAATACGCCATCCTGCGTGAGGAACAGCTCTACTCCGTATAGACCGTATCCGCCTAGCTCCTCTGTAATGGCCTGTGCAATCGCTTCTGCTTGCTCTACTTGCTCTCTTGTCATAGCATGCGGCTGCCAAGACTCGATATAATCGCCGTCCTTCTGAACATGTCCAATAGGCGGGCAGAAGCTTGTGCCCGATACCGAACGTACCGTTAATAGCGTAATCTCAGACTCAAAGGTAATAAAGCCCTCCACAATGATCCGCTTCTTCTTGGCGCGGCCGCCCTCCATCGCATAATTCCAGCAGGCTTCAATATCCGATTCAGATCGGCATACGCTCTGCCCCTTGCCCGATGAACTCATAATTGGTTTAATAACGCAGGGAAAGCCAAGCTCCTTCACGGCTTCACGCAGCTCGTCCTCTGTATCCGCGAAGCGATAGGGAGCCGTAGGTAGCGACAGGGTCTCCGCAGCAAGCCGACGAATGCCTTCACGATCCATCGTTAGTCTTGCAGCTCGTGCTGTAGGAATAACATGAAAGCCCTCTTGCTCCAGCTCCACTAATGTGTCTGTAGCTATAGCTTCAATCTCCGGTACGATATAGTCAGGACGCTCTTCCTCAATAATCTTGCGAATAGCAGCTCCATCCAGCATATCCGCTACATAATAGCGATGCGCAACCTGCATAGCCGGCGCATGGGCATAACGGTCGACTGCAATTGTCTCAACTCCCAGACGCTGCGCTTCCAGCACAACCTCTTTGCCGAGCTCTCCAGAACCTAGAAGTAATAGCTTGCGAGCATGTGTTGACAATGGTGATCCATACATAATGACAAAGAACCTCCTAGAAGTGAGCCATGGCAGCAGCCAGCGCATCTAACCCGGTGGACAAATAGCTGCTGGTTGCTTGTGGCATGTTTTCTTCCATTGTGGAGGTTCTAAGCCTAAAAATCAAGACTATGCGGACAAGAAACGATACTGTGCTTCAATTAGTCCATTGTATATGCCGCCCTTGGCAATAAGCGTCTCATGATTGCCCTGCTCAACGATTTCGCCATGATCGAGTACAACGATTTCATCGGCATGCCGGATCGTAGACAGCCGGTGAGCAATCATGAACGAAGTGCGTCCGGCAAGCAGTGTTTTTAAGGCTTCTTGAATATGAAGCTCCGTTTCCGTATCAATGCTGGCTGTCGCTTCATCCAAGATCAATACGCGAGGATTCGCCAGCAACGCTCTTGCAAAAGACAACAGCTGGCGCTGGCCCATCGAGAGGATGTTCCCCCGCTCCTCTACCTGCGTGTCATAGCCGTCAGGCAGGCCCATAATAAATTCATGCGCATGTACAGCGGCTGCTGCTGCTTCGATATCGGCATCTGTCGCATCCAAGCGCCCGTAACGGATATTATCACGGATTGATCCGGCAAAGATGAAGGTATCCTGCAGTACGATGCCAACCTGCGAGCGCAAGCTCTCAATCGTTACATCACGTATATCCAATCCATCAATCAGAATGCGTCCTTCCACAGGGTCATAGAAACGGCATAATAAATTAATGATGGTGCTTTTGCCTGATCCCGTGTGCCCTACTAGTGCGATAGACTGTCCTGCCTTCACATTCAGGTTAATTCCTTTCAACGCAGGCCGTCCCGTCTCATATTCAAATACAAGGTGATCAAAGGTGACATCCCCGCGAATAGGGGGCAGCTCTCTCGCTGAAGGCAGCTCTCCTACTGTGGGCTCCTCATCAATAAATTCAAAAATACGCTCGGAGGAAGCCATCGCAATCAACAGCTGCGAGTACATTTGGCCCAGTCGATTGATCGGGTCCCAGAAATTTCCGATATAATTCGCGAACCCGACCAATACACCTACTGTAATCGCACCGATCTGAATCAAATGAGAGCCATACCAGAATAAGATGAACGTTCCAAGAGCTGCTGTAATCTCAATGACAGGTCCAAAGGACTGGTTGAGTGCTGAAGCCTTATTCCAGGATTTCAAATTCACGGTATTCATATGATCAAAGAAACGCATATTGTCTTTTTCCTGTACATATGCCTGCGTTACCTTCATCCCTTGAATACTCTCGTTCAAATGAGCATTAATACGCGATTGCTTCATCCGAACATCCTGCCATGCGAATCGAATCCGCTTGCGAAGCGAGGTCGATACGAGGAACATAAGGGGGACGGTAATCATAACCGCAAGGCCAAGCTTAAAGTTCCATGCCAGCAAAATAATGACAATACCGACGAGCTGCACACAGTCCATCAGCAGATTGACAACGCCGTTAGTGAACAGATCCTGCAAGGCGTTCACGTCATTCGTTACCCGCACGAGCACGGAGCCTGCAGGCCGTTTATCATAAAAGCGGAATGAAAGCTTCTGAATATGACGGAACAAATCATGGCGCAGATCATAGATGACCTTCTGCCCGATGACATTCGTATATTTGATCCGATACGTATTGGCCCCCCACTGTACGATATACAGAGCAAGCATAATAGCTGCAATGCTATACAGCTTGGTGAAGCTCGCTGCGCCGTTCTCAGGCGCGATTGCTTCATCAATAGCTAGTATGACGAGAGCCGGAATCCCCAAGCGAGTCAACGTGCCCAGAATCATCATGAGCAATACGGGAATCAACTGCCTCGAATAAGGCTTCATGTAATGGAAGAGCCTGCGCAGCTGTGCCCAGTTAAACGGTTTTTCGATCACTTCGTCATCTTGATAAACGAATCGTTCCTTTTTATCATTGTTGGTTTTACTGCTGCTCATTGTAAGGTGTTCCTCCCTTGCTTCACTTGCGATTCCACTAGCTCATCTAACTCATCTAATGGATGATCGGCATATTGAATCGAATAGGTATCCCGGTATGGGCCCTTCTGGGCAAGCAGCTCGGTATGAGTGCCGCGCTGAACAATATGGCCTTGATCAAGAACGATAATCTCGTCAGCATGCCGAAGGGAGGAAATGCGATGGGCGATAATGAACGTGGTCCGGCCGGCCATCAGCTCCTTAAAGCCCGCTTGAATCTCATGCTCTGTCTCCATGTCTACTGCACTCGTCGCATCATCCAGAATGAGAATACGCGGATTTTTGATCAATGCTCTAGCAATCGCAATCCTCTGCTTCTGCCCGCCCGACAAGCCCATTCCCCGTTCCCCGACGATTGTGTTGTAGCCAAGCGGCAGCTCCATGATGAAATCATGGGCTTTGGCAAGCTTAGCGGCATATTCAACCTGCTCATCCTTCACCTCACGAACCCCATAAGCAATATTCGCCCGAATGGAAGCCGAGAAGAGAAAGGTTTCCTGAAAGACAGGTGCTATCTGGCTGCGAAGACTTTCAACCTCAAGATCATTGATATCTATGCCATCCAGCGTAATCCGGCCTTGCTTCACCTTGTAGGCTCGCATAAGCAGCTGTATAATCGTAGATTTGCCGGAGCCAGTCGCCCCGAGCAGTCCGATCACAGCACCCGCAGGCGCATCAATCGAAATGTTAGTCAAGGCCGCCGCTTTATCGGGATACTGGAAGGTTACATTCTCGAATCGAACGCTGCCTTTTACAGCTTGGTTATCCAATACAACAGCGTCCGCTATGCTTTTTATATGCACATGCTCATTCAGCAGCCCAAGTACCCGTTCGCCGGAAGCCTTCGATTGTGTATAGTTGTTAATATGGAAGCCGATGCCCCACATAGGGCCAATAATGTACCAAATCAGGCTGAAGAATGCGACGAGCTCTCCCAGCTTTAATTCACCCTGAATAACAAATGTACCGCCGACAACGAGTAGAATAACCGGGCTTAGATTGGCGAACAGCTCCATGAAAGGGAAAAACTTCGCCCAAATGCTCGCAGCCCCTATCTGATTTTTCTGGTAAGCTTCGTTTCGTATAGAGAACTTGCTGACTTCATGAGATTCGCGGGCAAATGATTTAACAGTGCGTACGCCTGTAATGTTCTCTTGTACCGCTGTCGTCAGGTTGCTCATCGCTTGCCGCATTTCTTGAAAGGCTGGATGGATTCTTTTCTCGAAGCGAATAGCTGTGAACACAAGCAGCGGGATAGCAACCAGCGTAATCAGTGTCAGCTGCCAATGGATCGACATCATCATGGCTCCTCCGAATACAACCATAAGCACAACGTTCAAAATTTGGGCGAAGCCAAACCCGATGAAGTTGCGGATCGCCTCAAGATCAGCGGTCAGCCGTGACATCAGATCACCAGTCTTCGCTTTATCATAATATTGAAAAGAAAGCGTTTGTAGTTTGTCATAGCTCGCATTACGCATCCGATAAGCGACTCGATTGCCGAGCCTGCCCCCGAAGAAGCCATGTAAAAACTGCATAAGTCCTTTTAAGGTGACCACGCATACGACGGTGAGAGCGAGCATAGGCACCTTGCCATATTGTTCTGGAATGATGACATCATCAATCAGAATGCGCAACAGGTTGGGGTACACGAGACCAAGCGCAGTAGCACACATCAGGCAGAGGATTGAAGTCAACAAAAACTTGCGTTCAACCCAATAAAACCGTTTTAATTGCTTAAAAACGTCCACGTAACTCCCTCTCCCCATTTATGTATTTATAAGTATGGAATGAATATTATCAGCATCATTCCAGAGGGGCAAACCGTATAAAATTCCGTATATTTGGATGAAGCAGCCGAATGTGGCGAATTAGAAAACATAATGGGGTAATGCTTTCAATTAATCCAAAATCATCCTCTAAATAGGCCTATTCCTTCGTTTTTGCACAGAAACACACAATAAAGGAATATTTATCGAAAAAAAGGCTGTCTGGAAGCCTCCTCTACAGGAGACTAGCCAGACAGCCTTTGTATTCACACGCGAAGTCGAATATACGTTGTGCTTTATGAAGTTTGAAGCTGAACAAGCTGCTCATGCAGCCCTTGAAGCTGACCCCGGTCCGCATTGTCGGACAAGGAGCTTTGCTTCCCTTCCACATAGCTGGCCAAATCATTTTGCAAGCCATGCCCTGCATGCTCGGCACTATTATGCCATAAGAACCCATACATAGCTGTCCACTGCTCAATATGAACATTCATCCAAGCCTGAAGCGTTGGCGCCAGAATCGTGTCCAAATCTTTGCGCAGCAGCGCTTTCCCTTCACCCTCGAAAAACTGGCGCGGTGATTTGAAGCGGCTCCACAGCCATTTGACATCAATAGCAGCAGCTCTCCACTCCTCTATAGCCTCAGGCGTCGGAATGTCGACAGCGGTGTATGGAACACCGCTGTAACCGGAGATCAACGACTCCAGCTGCTCAAGGCAGAGGGCATATTGCTTGCCCAAAAGCACATTCAACGTTTTCTCCATCCTGAGCGTCGTAGCTTGCAGCTCTTGCGAGAGCTCCGTCTGTACAAGACGCTGAAGCTCCAGCCATGACGTCCAGATCATCTTGCGCAGATCACGTCCATCATCCTGCAAGCTGGATGGATTGAAGGCGTAATTATAGAACTCCCCGAATCTAAGCTGTATCCGTTGGATGACATAATACAAAAGCTCATTAAGCTCTTGGCTCAATTGCGCAGGCGCTTCTCCAGCGATGAAAGCCTCCATTCTTGCGGAAGCCTCTACATAATGCCGATCAAGCTGCTCTCGCATAGCTTGCCTTGAAGCTGCATCCCCCGCGGCACTTTGCAAGAAATCGGCAACGGTAGCAACTGCTCTGGCGATCTCCTGATCAGCCGAATCAACAGCTAAACGGCCAAGATCATGCTGCACGAAGTGCAGGAAGGACTGTTCGAATGCATCGACGCCAGATTGCTGCAGCAGCTGCTCATCGCCAGCTAGCTTGGCATCCAGCGCTTGCAGGCTGGAGACGGGATATAGACGAGGGGAGCGAATTCCATGCTGAAGCAAGTTATGCCCTACATGCTTGAGGACATCCTGCAGCTCTTCTTCATCAGCCGCCAAGTCTGCCGCATTCACAAGGAAGAACATTTTATCAAGCTCGAACTGGTCCTTCACTCGCCCAAGCTGCATCAGAAACTGACGGTCAGCCTGCGAGAACGCATGGTTATAATAAGTAACGAACAATACAGCATCCGCATTCTTGATGTAATTAAAGGCGACGCCCGTATGTCTGGCGTTAACCGAATCCGCTCCTGGGGTATCGACTAATACGATACCTTGACGTGTAAGCGGACAATCATAATGCAGCTCAATCTCGCTGACGAAGCAGGAACGCGACTCCTCCGCGACAAACCGCTCATATTCATCTTGGGATACGGCGATTTGCTGCCCCAGCAGCTCCTCATGCGTCTCCCACCCCATGCGAGCGGCACGCAGGAAGCTGTAATGCGGCCTGCCGCCAGCGTGAATAGAATCTGGAGATATGCGGTCAATGGCGCGCATGATAGCCGCAGCGTCCGGCATAGCCGCTTCTGAGGCGTCCTCACCCAGCAGCGCCAATGAATATCGCAGATCTTCAATAATCGCTTCGCGAGCCTTCATGACTACAGTAGCGGTACCATGCGCGTACTCTGCCGTAGGCGGTACGAGACGGTTAATCGCAGCTGTCGTCGGATTCGGCGACACCGGAAGCACCGGCTCGCCGATAAGCGCATTAGCGAGCGAGGATTTGCCCGCGCTGAATGCTCCGAACAGCGCGATTGTGAACCGGCTATGCTCCAGCCGGTTCGCTTTGTCGCGCATAGCGTGCGCAGCCGCTGCGAGCGGGGCATGCGGCGCCAGCAATGCGGCGGCGCGATTGAGACGCGCAGCTGCGCTATGCTGCTGCGCGAGCGCTGCGCCGCCGGCAAGTGCGGCGCCAGCAGGCGCAGCCTTGCGCTGCGGCGCAGCAGCTGGCGCTGGCGCGCTGGCAGCAGCTGCTGCTGGCGCACTAGCGGCGCGAGCGCTCGCCTGCGGCGCTGGCAGCGCTGGCCGCGGCGCTTGCGTCGGCAGCGCGGCAGCGAGCCGCGCCGCGTGAGCGGCGCCGCGCTCTGCAAGCGCAGCGAGCTGCGCGAGCGCCCCAGCTTGCACGCTAAGCGCCGCAAGCTGGCCTTGCACATCCGCAGCTGCCGCCGTGCTTGCGCCAGCCGCGTGCTCTACCAACGCGTCGACGATCTCGTACGAGCGCTTGCGATAAAGAGCCTTTACCTCTGCGGCAAGCTCGCGCGTATACGTCATTGTATACTCGTTGCCGAATACGGCTCCGGTATTCACGCGATCGATCAGCCATTGCGGCTCAGGCTGCCAGTTAAGTGTCTGAGCCAGTGCCTGCTCCAACAGGTCAAGCGGATACCCGCTGGCTTCTGCTGAGCGGCGCAGCATATCCTTCACATGCCAATCTACTGCGGCATTCACTTGTCCTGCGAAGTCGACCCGGAAGGTCTCCAGGCGGCGTTCCTGCTCTGCAGCGGTCTTTGCTCCAGCGAATAATAAGCCAGCCTTGAAGCCTGGCTTACGGCTTTCCAGAAAAGCATGCGCTTTGTCCCTGACAGGCGCAGGCGTAATAATCGCATTATCGAGCAGCGCTTGAAGCTCTTGGCGCATAGCCAGTCGAATTCGCTCTGGCTCGTCTCTTAGCCTATCCGCCTCTGCCGCTAGCTGAGCCATCTCATCCTTAACCCGGGCTGCCTCATCCTCGCCTCCCGCTTCCGCGATAAGGCGTTCACGCTCTGGCTCATCGCGAGTCTCTCCCCACTTCTTATGCTCAGAGAGCAGGTGCCGCAGGGAAGCATCCACGCTATAAGCAGCCAGCGGATCTCTTAATTGCGCAAGCTTGGTTAGCAGCAGCTCCAGCTGTTCCCACTCCTGATGCGGGTGATCGGGCTGACGCAAAGACAAATAAACGATCCCAGCCGGCTCCAAATGCCAAGCTTGAAACGCTTCTGCTACACTTTTACGATATTGCTCGAATGACAATTCTTGCTCTCTGTGCTTATCGATTTGATTAACGATGAAGTATAAGGGCTTGCCCCAGTCTTTCAACTGTTTGGCGAATGCAAAATTAATCTCGGATTGCACATGATTATAATCCATCACATAGAAGACTACATCTGCCAGATGAAGGGCTGATTCCGTTGCCATCCGATGCGCATCATCTGTGGAGTCGATGCCCGGTGTATCCAATAGCACCGTGTGCTCTCCCAATCTTTCCGTAGGATAAGAAATAGCTACGGATGTAATATTCTCTCCATCCTTGCAATAGGCGTCAAGCTCTTGCAAAGGAATATCAACTGTCACGTAATGACCATTCTTCTCAGTCATCACGCTGGCTTTTGCCTCCATGCCGCCACGGATGGCAACTACGTTTGCACTTGTTGGTATCGGGCTCGAAGGAAGCAGCTGCGCTCCGCATAATCGATTGATGAGCGTTGACTTTCCAGCCGAGAAATGGCCGCAGAAAGCAACAGTAAGCCGACCCTCGGCCAGCTTACTGTTCAACTCCAGTACTTGCTGTGCGTGCAACGTATCGCCTGCAGCGCCCATCTCCGATGCTGCGAAGGCCAATGCTTCAGCCATGCTGCGTACGGTCGTATCAATCATCGTCTATACAGCTTCCTCTTCTGCCGGAAGGCAAATCTCGAACACGTTGCCGTGCTGCAAAATCATAATGTTGCGTTCTTTCTCTCTCATCACAACAACCTCAGGCTTTTGGCGCATACGCTCAATGTATTGATCCGGAACATCGCCCGAGCCGCTCACTGTGATACCTTCTACGAGAATATCTTCATTTTCTTGCGGAGGAAATTCTAGCACTTGCTCATAAATATCAGAGAACTGTTCAAAATCGTTTGTATACACGGAAATGCATTTCATTGTCATCATCCTTCATTGGCTATTTTCGGTTTCTTTGCCTTATTTATAGTTTTAGTAGTTTTACCCGGCTTCATACGTCGCTGACCTTCTTTACATAAATCCAGCAGTGGACATATAGGGCATTGCGGGTTCTGTGCTTTGCAATGATAGCGCCCAAAAAATATGAGTCTGTGATGAGTCAGCGTCCATTCATCCTGAGGCACCAGCTTCATCAGCTTCTTCTCTACCTCTAATACCGTATCATCCGGCTTGGCGACCCCTAATCGTTTGGATACTCGGTCCACATGCGTATCCACCGCAATTGCAGGAACACCAAAGGCATTTGACACGACAACGTTGGCGGTCTTACGGCCGACACCAGGCAGCTCGGTCAGTTGCTCATGCTTCTTCGGAACTTCACCTTCATATTTATCGATGAGAATTCGGCATAACTTTTGAATGTTGGAAGCCTTGCTGCGGAATAAACCGATTCGTCTAATATCCTGCTCCAGCTCTTCCAATGGAACAGCCAAATAATCCTCAGGCCTTTGGTATTTCTCGAATAATGTGGCCGTCACTTTATTCACTGTTTCATCTGTGCACTGGGCAGATAACAAAACGGCGATTGTAAGCTCGAACGGATTGCGATGGTGCAGCTCACAATGCGCATTAGGAAACATCTCTGCTAACGTATCCAATATATGGCGCATCTTCTGTTTTGCATTCATCGGTCGTCTCTCCTAATTCAATTACTATCGTTCAAAGTGTAGCGAAAATTGTCACGCTGCGCAACCCATTAAACGCTGTAAATAAAGAAAAAACTGCCCGAAGAGCAGTTTTTTCACATAACCTTACGATTTTTTAAGATTTTTTGATCTCAAAAGCCTTGTTGCGGAAGGCATAAATAACAAGCGTGTCTCCGTATTTAATGGAATCAAACGTAATAGCTTTTCCATTCGAAGTCAGCTTCGTATCCGCCGAAATATAGAAAAAGTTGCTATTATCATTAGAAGTTGCCTTGAGCGTCCAGAGCAAGCCTTCCGATGCTTTGTATTCCGTGAACGTTCTCGTCTCGCCTAGAGCAACGTTAATAATAACAGATTCGTTAACGTCCTTGTAGACTTCTACGAAATCCCCTACTTGAAGGAGTGATAGGTTCGCTGCGCTGCTTGACCCTTTATTCACTTTGAAGCTTGAGCCCAATGGGATCGTTACGGCTGTTCCATTCTGTTGCGTAACAGAAATGCTTGTATCTGTTACCGAAGCTATTTTGCCATAAGTGAATCCAATTACTTTAACCATAGTCGGCTGCTTGCCAACATAGCTCACATTAATATAAGAGCCAGGCTGCAACAAATCTACCGTCATCTTAGCGCCTTTCTCATTATAAAGATCAATAGAGGACAGATTAAGCTCCATGGTCACGTTAGCAGAGCTTGTTACAACAATTCTCTTCGTTTGGCTATTAACAGATTTCACTTCATATTGAAGCGACTTATGCACTTGCACAGACGAAGCCTTGTCCTGTGAGCCGTCTAATAGAACCGTTAATTTGTCTCCTGCTTTAAGATCCGTAAGCGCGGCCGTCGATTGTCCTGGAATTTCTACAAAAGGATTGGTATATGGCACATTTACAGTTGTACCGCCAGCAATCGTCATTGTAATGGTACGGCTGGAAGGATTAAGGGAAACGAATAACCCTTCATGCCTATAAATAAATTGAATAGATACTACAGTCTGACCCGATAATGTAATCGTAATCTTCCTGCCTTTATTCATATAGCTGTCGATGTCTTTCAATTCAATAATTCTTCCGTTATAATCCAACCTCGTTTTTTCATTCAAGTATACAATTTGGTCAGATTTGCCGCTAGGATCGGATACCACCAGCATTTTTTTCTCAGGGAAATAACCTTCAACCTGAGCGCCAACGATCGTGTCCACATTGCGGTTGACGACCTTGATTTTCGTTACTTCCTCATCATCATTCAACGTAATCTCAATGTCATCTACTTCTTTAAGCAGATCCTCGATCGTTGGCGATGCGATCCCTTCAATCGATATATCTACTTTATCCGCAAGAAAACGGGATACAAGCTGCTTATTAGCATCCATATAAGTAATAAGCGTATGGTCTGCCGAGAAAAACTTCCCTTTTACTACACCAGCACCTGATTGTTGATCTGTAGTAATCTTTACAGCCAGGGATGAAGTACGGAATGTATCCTGCGTAATTGTGACCATGCTGTCACGCTTCAGCTCACCCAACGTCAATGTCTTGCCAGCTGTGTCTGTTACGATCAAATTACTCGCATAATTTATTCGTACAGGCTCATCATTAATCCACACATAAATATAATTATTGGCTGTGTTGACGCGATCAAACTTTGCTGTCACCGTCTTAACCTGCGGCTCATCGCTTTGCACTTCTATATACTGCAGCTTACCGGATTTCTCGATCAGAATAATATTTGTATAGAGCTTCACGCTGCTAAGTGAGATTGGCTTCTCGCTGTCTCGATGATAGACCAATGTATCTGTTCCAATCGTATAGGTCTTGTCCGTACCCTCGCTATAAACCGTAATAGCCGAATCAGTCAGTCCCGTTACGACACCACTGCTTTGTCCGGCATAAGCAACAGCATGCAGTTTCTGCGCACGACTAAACAATGTCGCCAAGCTTGCCCGATTAACAGCGGCCTTCGGATCAAATTTATCTGCTGTAACACCCTTGACGAGGTCTAGAGAAACGGCTGCATTCACATAGCCCAAATAGGATGATGTAATTTGAGCCGAGTCCTTGAAGGAGGAGGCTGTTCCGCTCAATTGCTTGGCTGTCTCTTCTTCCCCAATTGCTCTAACTAGAAGCTTCGTCACCCATTCTCTCGAAGCAGGCGTCGTTCCCCATTCTTTGTTAGCATCGCGGGATGCCAATTCATATTCCTGCTTTTGGTCAAGAAGGCCCTTCTCAAAGGCAAGCTTAATATAAGGCTTGTAGAAAGTGCCAACCTTGAAGGATTCAGGGAAGACAACAAGATCATTCGTATTGATCTGATCTTGCAGGCCAGCGAAGCGAAGAGCCATAACAACTGCTTCTTCCTGTGACACACTCTTTGCCGGACGGAATTCCGTCTTGCCGCTTGAAGTATTATAGCCATTAATAATACCTTGCAAATACAGCTTTGCTATATGCTTTTCTGCCCAATGGCCTGCACTTACGTCAACGAATGGCGTATTCATTGCAGCTGCCGCATAAGTAGAGTGCGGCGGTATAACAATTGCACTGCCTGCAAGCAGAGAAAACGCAAGTGTACTTGCTATAATTGTCTTTCGTGTAGATTTCGATGCCATGAATAGAATCCCCCTCAACGGTTGTGTAGTAACGGTTTCATTAGTTTGTAATTGGGTTAATTAGTAGATGTACGAAGTTTCGGGTGTTCAAGCTCTACATGGCCCATCAAGCTATCAACCTGTTCACCTGTCACTAATAAATCATAGGATTGAACAAAATCAAATTGAAATAAGGTTTTCTCCAAAGATTCAATAATTAATGCTTCTCCCGGTGCTCCCAGACGAGCCTCGTCTGGCACATGAACATCAATCGTGACAGCGCCTTGCTCCAGCTCAACGGAAAGAATATGAATCGATTTCCACAGAGCTACCTTACCTTCAGTTGCTCCTTGCTGCAAGGAAGTCAATGCCTTTTGAATAAGCTCTTTCTCGGATTGATACTCTACCTCTACTTGCTCGCTGAAAAGCTCCGTTAGCTCTTTATCTGTATAGTAGACGGTAATTTCCTTGCTTTGCTTGGCCGGATCTACAGGCTGAATAGTAGCAGTGGGAGTTGGTGCCGGAGTTGAAGAAGCACCCGCTTGTCCATTCGGCTTGTCCGTATTCCCGCAAGCAGCCGCTATGAGAATAATCAATACTAGTGATAACAACAAGCTTGTCGACTTACGCATCCGCGAAATCACTCGCTTTCTATGAAAGTTTCAAATAGTCTTTAATTCCTGCAACAACGCTAGCAGCAATGCGATTCTGCACCGCGTCGTCAAACAATACTTTAGCATCCGAAGCATTGGATATGAAGCCTGTCTCCAGCAATACGGCAGGCATCTTCGTTTCTCTTGTTACATGGAAGCTTTGCTTCTTCACACCACGGTTCTTAAGGCCTGTAGCTGGAACCAAATATTTATGAATGGTCTCTGCGAGGCGCTTGCTATCATCTCTTGAGTAATAAGTCTCAGTGCCATTTGGATCTTTGCTAGGATTGCTGTTTCCATGAATGGATATAAAAAGATCTGCTTTATTCTTCTGTGCGAACGCAACTCGATTAGCTAGAGTAATATACGTATCATCTGGCCGACTTAGCAGTGGTTTGATATTCTTTTCCTTGTCGAGAAGAGCCTTCACCTTAAGTGCAATGCTAAGGTTCAGTTCTTTCTCCCATCTGCCATTAATTCCTTTGGATCCTGGATCCGTACCGCCATGCCCCGCGTCGATGACAATATTATATACCTTATTCGTTACAGGCGGTTTAACAGGGGGGTCAACCGGTGGAATAACCGGATCAACTGGAGCCGTTCCTGCTTCCAGCATATGAATCCGTATTTCCCCAGTTCCCTCGGTAACCTCGACATCCGCATCAGCGGTCAAATCCAGCACAAGTCGAACCGTTGCCGGGCTGTTGGAGAACAAGGAATAACGAATTTGCTGCAATGAAGCATGATCCGCTACCGGAATAGTAGCTCCTGCCGCTGTCATTCCTGAAGCTAGCAAGTCCGAGAAAGTGGTATTTGGAAGATCCAACACAATTCTTTTGGGACCATCCAGCTTGAATGTCTTCTTGGGAACAACCGTTCCTTCATAATTGATTAATACGCTGTTCACACCATCATAGAGTACGGACGTAATGCGTCCTGCAGGACCCTCTACCGGGGGTTCGGTCACTGGAGGTTCGGTAACCGGGGGCACTTCCACATCAGGCTCTTTGATCAGATAGACTGATTTGGTTGCATTATCCCAATTCACCTTGAGCCCAAGCTGTTCTCCTACGAATCGTAGAGGAATCAGTGTAGTCCCTTTTTGAACCTTCGCCGACATGTCCATCTGTACCGGAGTGTTGTTTACTAGAGCAACGCTGTCATCAATTTTAAGAATGATTTCATTGTTCCCGTTATGTATGGTGACTGTCTTGGCTGAGGACGACCAGTTCACTTTGTAGCCAATGCTCTCAGACACAACTCGTATGGGAACAATGGTATTGTTCTGGACAATTTGTGGAGCAACACTGGATTGCAACAATTGGCCGTTTAAGTAAAGCTTCGGTACAACTGTGGGAGCTGCTTGTCCGACATTGCCGAACAAAGTGAATAGAACCGACATTAACAACAGAATGGGTACAAATTTTTTCATTTTCCACCTCGATGACTGAATTGCCCGCATCGAACTCTCTCATTCGACTTTTGCCAGACGATTTATTAGACGCATACTGTCAGAAAAAGTTGCGTTAAGAGGAAAAAAGAGGACGAATCTTCTAGTAGGAAGATTCGTCCTCTTTGGCAGCTTGCCATTAGCCCAATTTAGCGGCTTGTTTTTGCTCATAAGCAGTAATTTTATCTTCATGCTGCAGCGTCAAGCCGATATCATCCAGACCTTGAAGAAGGAATTGACGACGATGCTCATCCAGCTCAAAAGATAGATCCAAGCCGTAATCATCAGTCAGCTTGTTGTTCTCTAGATCAACCGTCAGCTTGTAGCCATCATGCTTGGCTGTCCGTTGGAACAGATCCTCAACTTGCTCTTCGCTAAGCGTGATCGGCAGGATGCCGTTCTTGAAGCAGTTATTGTAGAAAATGTCGGCATAAGAAGGTGCGATAACAACTCTATAGCCATAATCCAGAATAGCCCACGGTGCGTGCTCACGGGAGGAGCCGCAGCCAAAGTTAGCACGGGATACCAGAACGGATGCCCCTTCATAACGCGGCTTGTTCGGCTCGAAGTCAGCATTGACTTCACCGTTTTCATGGAAGCGCCATTCGAAGAAAAGGAACTGACCGAAGCCGCTGCGCTCAATGCGTTTTAGAAATTGTTTAGGAATAATAGCGTCCGTGTCGACATTCACGCGGTCGACCGGGGCAACAATGCCCGTTAGTTTTTTGAATGATTCCATATCGGTAATACCCCTCTCACCCGTTCAATTAGTTCAACACTTCGGATTTAACATTCCAACCGCGCACATCTGTGAAGCGGCCATTAACTGCTGCTGCAACCGCCATTGCCGGCGATACAAGATGCGTGCGTCCTCCGCGGCCTTGACGGCCCTCGAAGTTACGGTTTGAAGTCGATGCACAGCGTTGGCCTGGCTGCAATACGTCAGGGTTCATTGCAAGGCACATCGAGCAGCCTGCTTCACGCCATTCGAAGCCAGCTTCGATAAATACTTTATCAAGGCCTTCTTTTTCTGCTTGAATCTTAACGCGTCCCGATCCTGGAACGACAATTGCCGTTACACGGTCGCTAACTGTGTAGCCTCTAGCAATTTCAGCAGCGGCACGCAGATCTTCGATCCGGCCATTCGTACAAGAACCGATAAAGACATAGTCGATCTCGATCTCGCTCATTGGTGTACCTGGCTTCAAATCCATATACTCAAGTGCTTTTTCAGCAGCTTTACGCTCATTCTCAGTAGGCAAATCTTGCGGGAATGGAACGGAAGAAGTGATGTCCGTACCCATGCCTGGGCTTGTTCCCCAAGTTACTTGCGGAATTAGGGAGTCTACGTCGAAGTCAACGATTGTATCGTACGTAGCGCCTTCATCAGTCGTCAGTTTCTCCCATTCTTGCACAGCCAGCTCATAATTGGCTGGGGAGTACTCACGGCCCTTCAAGTATTCAAAAGTCGTTTGGTCAGGTGCGATCAGACCAGCGCGTGCGCCGCCTTCAATCGACATGTTGCAGACCGTCATACGCTCTTCCATCGTCAGCGTGCGGATTGCTTCACCTGTATACTCGATTACATAACCTGTTGCAAAGTCAGTACCGTATTTCGCAATAACGCCAAGAATCAAGTCTTTTGCTGTTACGCCAGGCTTACGGGAGCCAATGAAGCGAACTTCCATTGTTTTTGGCTTGGATTGCTGCAAACATTGCGTTGCCATAACATGCTCAACCTCGGAAGTACCAATGCCAAATGCCAATGCGCCAAATGCGCCATGTGTCGATGTATGGCTATCGCCGCACACGATTGTTTTACCCGGATGAGTAAGGCCAATCTCAGGTCCCATTACGTGAACGACACCTTGATCAATATTATCGAGATCAAACAGCTTAACGCCGAAGTCTTTACAGTTCTGCGTCAGTGTGTCGATCTGTTGCTTCGAGATTGGATCTGTAATGTTGTAACGATCCTTTGTTGGTACGTTGTGGTCCATCGTTGCAAACGTCAGGTCTGGACGGCGTACTTTACGGCCGGACAAGCGAAGACCTTCGAACGCCTGCGGCGATGTTACTTCATGCACCAGCTGCAAGTCGATATAAATAATGCTAGGCTTGCCTTCTTCCTGATGAATGACGTGATTGTCCCAAATTTTCTCAAACATTGTTCTTTTTTTCGTCATTATATTCACCCCATCGTTCAAGCGTATATTCTCGCTTTGCTCTTTATTAGATGCATTAAGCATAGCATTTCATTCTTGATTGATCTAAGATATAATATCTATAATATTTATAGGTGCGAACTATAAAGCCTTTGCCCCGCATAGAAAGGAATAGATCAATGGAACTAAGACAACTCCAATATGTGATACAAATCGCGCTGGAAAAGAACTTTTCAAGAGCCGCTGAGAAGCTCCATATTGCACAACCATCCCTCAGCCAACAACTATCGAAGCTTGAGCAGGAACTCGGCGTTCTCTTGTTCAGACGGACGACGAATTCAGTAGAGCTGACGCATGCCGGGCAAATATTTGTCGACCGCTCCCAAAACATTCTCGATGCAGTCGAACAATTGAAGCAAGAGATGGATGACATGGCTCAAATGAGGCGTGGACGTCTCGTCGTTGGCACCTTGCCGATTACAGGCTCGCATATTCTTCCGCTCGTGCTTCCCGTTTTTGGAGAGCACTATCCGCAGATCGAGGTCATTCTGGTCGAGGATACCACTTCTCGTCTGGAGCAGCTCACCGCAAGCGGAGGAACAGACCTTAGCTTATTGTCACTGCCGCTTGGAGACGATACGCTGTCGTGGATACCTTTTATGGAAGAAGAAATTTGCTTGGCTGTCTCGCCGCAGCATCGTTTCGCTGATCGAACCGATGCCATTGATGTAGAAGAGCTGAAGGATGAGCCCTTTATCGGACTCAAGAAAGGACAAGGCTTCCGTCAAATAACAGTCGAGCTTTGCCAACAGCATGGCTTTTCTCCGACGATCGTATTTGAGAGCAGCAATATCGAGACGGTTCAATCCTTGGTCGCTGGCGGAATGGGCATAGCCTTCGTTCCTCAAATGCTGACACGGCAAAAAGGGAGCGAATTCGCTCCCAATTATCTTCGTTTGTCTTCAAGTCCATCTAGAACGCTTGTCATTGCCAGCCGCAAGGGCCGCTATTTGTCCAAAGCTGCCGACGCCTTCATTCAAACGATGACAATGACCATTCATCACTACAAATAAATTCCTCTTCATCTAATAGAGAGACGGTCTGCGATCCTCGAATACTGGAATTTTCGAGCGAACGGAATCTACCAAGGACAGATCAATGTCCGCGTAGACGATCGTCTCTTCTTCTCCTGCTTCCGCGATAGCTTCCCCCCAAGGGTCGAGAACCATGGAATGACCGAAAAATGAGGTATCTCCACTCTTCCCTACCCGATTGCAAGCGATAACGAACATTTGGTTCTCAATCGCCCGGGCAGTCAATAATGTACGCCAATGATGAAGTCTTGGATGCGGCCATTCCGCAGGTACGAAGAGCAGCTTGGCGCCTCCAAGAGCGAGCTTGCGTGATAATTCCGGGAACCGGATGTCGTAGCAGATCATCATGCCCGCATCCTCTCCCTCCAATTGCAAGTTACCCAGCTTGTCACCAGCTGCCAAATACTTCTCCTCATCCATCAATCGGAACAAATGAATTTTGGAATAATCTGCGATCACTTTTCCTTCACGGTCAAAAGCATAGATGGTGTTAAAAATACCATCTTCTTTCTTTTCTGCAATCGAGCCTGCCACTATATTAATGCCATGCTTGGAACAGAAGTCGGAGATGAACGCTTTCGTACGCTCCCCTTCACGATCAGCGAGCTCATTAATTTCTGTCAGGGCGTAGCCGGTATTCCACATCTCCGGGAATACGATAACGTCTGGCTTTGGCTCCGCACTAGCTGCTTCTTCCAACATACGGGACAGCTTGGTGAAATTCACTTCCGGCTTCCCAACTTCTATATCCATTTGTAATAGTGCTACACGCAATTGTTTACTCATGATATGCCTCCCAACAATCTAACGCTTATATCCCCTAATGATACCCTCTCATGGATTTGTGTCAAGTTGGGAACGTTATGAGGGATGAGGTTATCCACTGTATAAAAAGGAGAGAATACATGATGCATCTGAACCGATTAGCAGCTCTGCTGCTCACGTTATGCTCTGTTTTATTGTTTGCGGCAGGTACAAGCGTATCCGCTCAATCTGCTCCAGCTCCGGTAGAGCCCGTAAAACCTGTACAAGTATTTGATGTAAAGGCAGAAAAAGTTATTCAAACGCTTCCCAATGAGCAAGCCTATCAGGATTTCGCTAAGAGCTGGATTGACTCCGTAACAGGGTTGTCCCCACAGCTGACGAATGACGAAAGCTGCAGCTACGTCTATCGAATCCCTCTTGTTAAACCGGCTACAGTATCCGTGAATGGCATGCAGCTTGCTTCTGACGAGGTATTTTTATTTTATTGTGAAGGCAAGCCGCCGCTCTTGCTTGTATTCGATGAGCAGCGCAGGCCTTATTTGCTTCTCTTCAAAGAAGATATTAAGCCTTTCATCAAAAAAATCGGCGTTCCTACGCTCTAAAAGGTAGGGTAGCACTCGAATTCCACTCCATACCGACTAATATACTCGACATAAATGGTTTTGACATGCTACATTTATGCTAATGTCGTTATAATTTAGAGAGCAAGTGGAGTGTGAGCCCATGGAAACACAAATCGGTCAACAAATAATCAAGCCTGCGGATCGGATGACGGGACTGCCGACGCAGTTTTTTGCCAAGCTCGTCGGCAAAGCCAATGCCCAGATCGCCAAGGGGCGAGATGTCATTAACTTGGGGCAAGGCAATCCCGATCAGCCTACTCCCCCACATATTGTAGCCAAGCTTCAAGAGGCAGCAACCAATCCTTTGTACCACAAGTATCCCCCATTCAGTGGATATTCGTTCTTGAAAGAAGCGGTCGCCCATCGTTACAAAGAGGATTACAATGTCGATATTGATCCAACCACGGAGGTTGCCATTCTGTTCGGCGGCAAGACGGGCCTTGTTGAGATCAGCCAATGCCTCCTCAATCCCGGTGATGTCTGCTTGGTGCCAGACCCTGGCTACCCGGATTATTGGTCAGGCGTGGCCCTTGCAGGTGCGACAATGGAATTCATGCCTTTGAAGGCGGAGAACGCCTTCTTACCGGATTATAATGCAATTCGTCCAGAAGCACTGGAACAGGCCAAGCTTATGTTCCTGAACTATCCCAATAATCCAACTGGTGCTGTAGCAAGCTCCGAGTTTTATGCGGAGACAGTTGCATTCGCCAAACGAAATAACGTTGTCGTATCCAGTGACTTCGCATACGGTGCCATCGGGTTCGATGGCAAGCGCCCGGTCAGCTTCCTCCAGACACCCGGCGCTAAGGAAGTAGGCGTCGAGTTCTATACGTTATCCAAATCCTACAATATGGCGGGCTGGCGTGTTGGATTTGCTATCGGCAATGCTCAGGTCGTATCCTTAATCAATTTGATCCAGGACCATTATTACTGCAGCCTGTTCGGCGGCATTCAAGAAGCAGCCGCTGAAGCTTTGACAGGCTCTCAGCAATGTGTGGCCGATTTAAACACGATGTATGAAAGCCGTCGCGAAGCTTTGTTTGGCGCACTTGAGCGGATCGGCTGGAAGGCTGAGCGTCCGGGAGGCTCCTTCTTCTGCTGGCTCCCTGTGCCTGCTGGCCACACCTCTGAATCGTTCGCAGACCTCGTGCTGCAAGAGGCTGATGTTGTCGTTGCTCCAGGTGTTGGGTTCGGAACGCATGGCGAGGGCTATGTCCGCTTGGGACTGCTCACCAATGAAGCTCGCCTTGTAGAAGCGGTTGAACGTATAGGAAGGCTTGGCTTATTCAAATAAAACGATCGTATATTCGCTTAATGAGAGCGGCTAAAAATGCTTCATTTGCCTTTCTTTACAGCATACAAGGATCATGATATGCTACTAATAATTAAACACTTAACGTGATGACGGGAATAGTAAGCTTGATTGGATCGTGAACAGAGAGTAAATTCCTTAGGCTGCAAGAATTTACCTTGATCGCTCGCTGAACCAACCCCCGAACGGCCGGTGATGAGCCGGACAGCGCCTCCTGTTACGAGGCTCAAGCAGGATCGTAGGCTAATTTCGCCATGCGATCAACAAAGGTGGTACCGCGGAAGCCCAGACTTTCGTCCTTTACGGACGGAAGTCTTTTTATTATGTATGGAAATGGGATGGGATCGCATGTCGGAGAGAATCATTGTCAAAATCGGTAGCAGCTCGCTTACCTCTGAAGAAGGTGGATTGAACCGGGAACGAATTACCTATTTCGCCACAGAGCTGGCTGCCCTTCACAAGCAGGGCATACAGGTTATTCTAGTGACCTCTGGAGCAGTAGCCGCTGGATTCCGGCAGATTGGCTACCTCGTTAGACCTAAGGCTGTACATGAGAAACAAGCTGCTGCTGCAGTAGGCCAGGCATTGCTTATGCAAGCGTATCAGGAGGCATTCAACAAGTTCGAGATTGGTACTGCGCAAATTCTACTTACACGAGCTGACTTCTCCAATCGCAAGCGAATTCAGAACGCGCTTATGACGGTGGAAGAGCTGCTCCGACTACGCATCATACCAATTATTAATGAGAATGATACCGTCTCAACGGATGAGCTGGAGCTCAAGTTCGGGGATAATGATAAATTGTCCGCACTCGTCGCTGCTATGACCAAAGCAAGCCAGCTCATTATGATCACGGACATGGATGGATTATACACGGAAGACCCAAGGAAAAATCCAAGTGCGGTTAAGATCGATCGCGTGGAGCAAATATCCGAGGAAATTATGAAGCTTGCCGGCGGAGCTGGCTCATCTGTCGGAACCGGCGGAATGCGCTCCAAAATTGAAGCTGCACGAATTGCTATGCGAGGCGGCGTACATGCTTTTATCGGCAAGGTCCAACAGCCGGGCGACCTTCAAATCGCTGTAGACGGAACGGGCAGAGGCACTTATTTCGATACACAACTACATAGCCTGCCCATGAAGAAACAATGGCTTGGCTTCCACTCGATGCCGCAAGGCAGAATTATTATTGATGAAGGCGCCCAGCATGCCCTGCTAGCTTGCGGCAAGAGCTTGCTGCCTGCCGGGATAAAAAGCATTGAGGGTGAATTCCACCCAGGCGATGTCGTCGAGGTAGCAAGCTTGTCAGGTGAACTCGTTGGCAGAGGCGTCGTTAACTACGAAGCCTCTCAGATTCAAGCCGTTGCTGGTTTAAATACGGATGAGGTTCGCCGGCGCGTTGACGTCAGTAGAATTGAAGTCATCCACCGTGATGAATGGATTTCCATGCAATAGCCATTATTCGATAGGGGGTTTTATTTATGATAAGCGAAGTAAGAAGTAAAGCAACACTGGCACAAGCTGCTGCGAGCCTTATGAACCGTGTAACGACTGAGCAAAAAAATGCGGCATTATTAGCAATGGCAGATGCTTTAATCAACAATCAGGAATCCATTATTACAGCCAATAAGCTGGATCTTGCAAGAGGCCAGCAGCTTGGAACCAGCCCTTCCCTGCTTGATCGCCTTGCGTTGAACGAAGAACGGATCGGAGCAATTGCCGAAGGACTTCGCCAAATTGTCGAGCTGCCGGACCCTGTCGGTGAACTGCTAGAGCAATTCGATCGTCCCAACGGACTTCGCGTTGAGAAATCCCGAGTGCCGCTAGGCGTTATTGGCATGATCTATGAGGCACGTCCCAATGTAACAGTAGATGCAGCCGGTCTTTGTTTAAAGACAGGAAACTGTGTCGTTCTGCGCGGCGGATCAGCGGCCTTGGAATCAAACCGTAAGGTTGTTGAAGTACTGCGTCAAGCTTTGAGCGCTACGGCGCTTCCTGCTGATGCCATTCAGCTCATTGAGGATTCCGACCGCGCTTCGGTTAATGAAATGCTGAAGCTGAACGGCCTGCTCGATGTCGTTATTCCACGTGGCGGAGCAGCTCTTATCCGCAATGTTGTCGAGAATGCAACTGTTCCCGTAATCGAGACAGGAGCGGGCATTTGCCATACGTTCGCAGACGAAAGCGCCTCTTATGAAATGGCTGAGAATATTGCAATCAACGCGAAGGTTCAACGTCCTTCGGTATGCAATTCCATGGAAACCCTTCTATTGCATGAAAGCTTTGCCGACCGGTACTTGCTCCAGCTTGCAGATAAGTTCATCGCTTCTGGCGTGGAGCTCCATGGCTGTGAGCGTACGGTAGAGCTTATCTCGCAAGCAATACCTGCCACTGAGCAGGATTATGCAACCGAATATAACGACTATGTGTTAAATATCCGCATTGTAGCAAACTTAGATGAGGCGCTGGAGCATATTCGCACTTATGGTACGAAGCATTCCGAATGTATCGTAACGGAAGATCAGAATCATGCGGACCGGTTCCTTCAGGAAGTCGATGCTGCCGCTGTCTATCACAATGCCTCTACTCGCTTCACGGATGGTTTTGAATTCGGGTTCGGCGCAGAGATCGGCATCAGCACACAGAAGCTGCATGCGCGCGGTCCAATGGGACTTCCCGCTCTCACATCGACGAAATATCGTATTTACGGGAATGGGCAAATAAGAGGTTAATCTATATAGGATGGTTTGGAGGGATACACTATGAATAGAACAACAGATACAGAAGTCGTTTCCAGCATACATGCCCTGCAGCTCAGCTTCTACGGCGCAGGCTCGATGGCTGAAGCTATCGTACGTGGCATTCTTAACAATAAGCTTACCGCTCCCGCTCAAATCTCAATGCTGAATCGCCAGAACAGCGAGCGGCTCAATGAACTGACCAAACGCTATAGCGTGCAGACGATTCTGGAAGGCTCCAGCAATGAACAGTTTTTGCAACAGGCTGATGTTGTATTCCTGGCTATGAAACCGAAGGATGCGGCAGCTGCTATCGCAGCGATCAAGCCGCTGCTTAATGAGAAGCAAATGATCGTTTCTGTTATCGCTGGCCTTTCGATCGCTTCAATAGAAAGGCTGCTCGGCAGACCAATGTCCATCATCCGTACGATGCCCAATACATCCAGTACGATTGGGCTAGGCGTTACCGGAATTAGTTATTCCAGTTCAGTAACAGCTGAGCAGCGCCAGCTTGCCGAGACTATTTTCCAATCCGTGGGCATTACCTCAGTTGTTGAGGAATCGCTGCAAGATTCCATTACAGGCGTATCGGGCAGCGGACCTGCCTATATCTATTATGTAATGGAGGCTATGATGACAGCGGCCGAGAAGCTTGGGTTCAATGCTGAGCAAGCGAAGGAGCTTGTCGTTCAGACTGTTCTGGGCGCTGCCGAGATGGTTCGTACGACAGGCGAAGAACCTGCTGAGCTTCGAAAAAAGGTCACCTCCCCTAACGGAACGACGCAAGCGGCAATCGAATCCATGACCCAAAGCGGGCTGCCTGAGGCAATTATAAAAGGCATGCTTCGCTCAACAGAGCGTGCAGGCGAAATCGGTGCCGAGATTGAAAGGAGCACTTATTCATGAACGGAATGTGTATAGCCACTTACCGCAGCTTCGATGATAAAGCTGATTTCCATAAAAAAGCGCTGTCCATTGCTGTAGGACTTACAGTAGGCAGTTGGACAGAACTTCCCGAAGCACAAAAAGCTACAATGGAGAAGCATTTGGGTAAAGTATTGTCCGTTGAGGTTCACGAATCGCAGCAAGGCAGCGAACGCTATGCAGATATTCAAATTGCCTATCCTGACATCAACTTCAGCCGTGACATCCCTGCCCTGCTCGTAACGATCTTCGGCAAGCTGTCCATGGATGGTCGTATCCGCTTGATTGATTTGGACGTGTCTGAGCAGTTCCAAGCAGCTTTCCCAGGTCCTGCATTCGGCCTTCAAGGCGTACGCGAATTACTGGGTGTCCATGATCGTCCGCTGCTTATGAGCATCTTCAAATCAGTAGTTGGCCATGATTTGGCTAATCTTCAAGAGCAATTCTATAAGCAAGCGCTCGGCGGCGTAGATTTGATTAAGGATGACGAGATCTTGTTCGAGAACCCGCTCACTCCACTGGAGAAGCGTGTTGAGGTCTGCATGGAGGCAGCAAGGCGTGCTCAGCAGGAGACAGGACAAAAGCTGCTCTATGCCGTGAACTTGACCGGGCCGACTTCACAGCTGGCCGATCAGGCTCGCAAAGCGATTAGCGCCGGTGCGAACGCTCTATTGTTCAATGTCCTGTCCTATGGCTACGATGTACTCCATGAGCTAAGCAAGGATACCTCCATTAATGTACCGATTGCAGCACATCCGGCCTTGGCAGGCGCCTTGTATCCATCGCCGCATTATGGCATTGGCGCGTCAGTACTCCTCGGGAAGCTCATGCGGCTCGCAGGTGCTGATCTGGTTCTATTCCCTTCTCCTTATGGCTCAGTCGTTATGCCCAAAGAAGAGAATCTCGCCGTCAAAGATGCCCTGCTCGCGCCATCGGCAACGATGCGCACAAGCTTCCCTGTTCCATCTGCTGGCATTCATCCCGGCCTCGTTCCGCTTATCCTGCGTGATTTCGGTACGGACGTTGTCGTGAACGCAGGCGGCGGCATCCATGGCCATCCAATGGGAACGGCCGCTGGGGGTCAAGCCTTCCGCAGCGCCATTACTGCAGCTATGCATAATATTCCACTTCGTGAAGCAGCCGCGCAGCTTGGCAACGAACCGTTGCAAGCAGCTATCGACATCTGGGGAATTAAGGAGGATTAAGAATGACTACTACAGCTAAGAAACGCATCATCTTCTGTGATTTTGACGGAACGATAACGGTTAATGATAATATTATCGCGATAATTCGCCACTTCAACCCTGAGGGCTGGGAGCCTATTGCAGAGCGTGTCATCTCTCAGGAAATGAGTATCCAAGAAGGCGTAGGACAAATGTTCCGCCTTCTGCCTGCTTCCATGCAGAAAGAGGTCGTAGAATTTGGCATATCCAATGCTCGAATTCGCGATGGCTTCGCAGATTTGCTCGCCTATTGCAAGGAAGAACAGATCGAATTCTATGTAACGAGCGGCGGCATCGACTTTTTTGTATATCCAATCTTAGAGCCATTCGGCATTCCTCAGGATCATATTTATTGCAATGGCAGTGATTTCAGCGGAGATCGAATTGAGATAACATGGCCTCATCCTTGCGATGACCAATGCAACAATAAATGCGGCATGTGCAAAACAACCATTATGCGCCGCTTCCCTGCAGAGCAATATGAGCGTATTCTAATCGGGGACAGCGTAACTGATTTCGAAGGGGCAAAACTGGCTGATGTCGTTTTCTCCCGCTCCCATTTGACGGTCAAATGCAAGGAGCTTGGCTTGCCTCATCATGAATACGAGGACTTTCATCAAATTATCCATGAGTTAAAACAGGAAAGGAAGGCTTAAAGATGGGTTTTCAAGAAATTAAGCTAGAACAAAAACAGAAAGCATTCGCAGAATTGCGCGACGTCAAAGAGCTATTCGCTTCCCGCGGTTGGTTCCCTGGGACGAGCGGCAATCTCTCGGTCCGCGTCGGTGACTATACCCCAGAGGAATTTTACTTCGCTATTACTGCAAGCGGCAAAGACAAGACGGTACATACGCCGGAGGACTACCTATTCGTTGACCAAGATGGCAAGGCTTGCGAGGCAACTGGTCTTAAGCCCTCCGCTGAAACCTTGATCCATAACGAAATATATCGCCTTACGGGTGCTGGTGCTATTTTTCATGTGCACACCGTGTTCAACAGCGTTATTTCCGAATGGTTCTGGGAGCGCAAAGCTGTGCCAGTAGATGGCGTGGAGCTGATTAAAGGCCTTAATATCTGGGAGGAAGAAGCCCATATCGACATCCCAATTGTCTCGAACTTTGCGGATATTCCACGTATCGTCCCTGAGGTGACCGAGCGTCTGGACCAGCGTATTCCTGGTATTTTGCTAAGGAAGCATGGCATCTACGCTTGGGGCGCGAATGCGTTTGAAGCCAAACGCCATCTTGAATCCTTCGAATTTATATTCGAATATGTATATCGCTGGGAACTGCTGAACAATAGAAAATAATGATGAAAATAACAAAGACCGATTCTCAAGGTAGTGAACGATGAGGATCGGTCTTTGTTTGTGCCGTTCTTTTTTGTATAATTTTTAGAGAGCAATAGCAGAATTTCTTTCGTAAACTTATTAAAGACTTTTAGCTGCGAAGCGTTTGAGCAGGCTTATTGTATTATAATGCATTCCCTCGTGATACAGAGTAAAATTCAGAAATTCTCCAATTGTATGTAAAGTTATACCGCTGCCTGTGGTGAATGGAGTTTTCACTGGTTCGTTTACGCGATGCTGCAAAGCTTGCTGAATACGCTTCGGCTGCTCTGCAAGCAGCTCTAGCAATGATTCGATTGTTGGAGGCTCCACTTGCCAATCAGCTGGTTTGGTGCCTTTTGCGAACAGTGTCTCAAAATGATCAGGGATTTGGGTAGGCTCACCCGAAAAATGAAACGCAAACTTTTCTTGTACCAGATAAATATGACCCAGATTCCATCTCACATTGTTATTGAACCCTTCTGGAATGCTATCTAACAGTTGTTCAGATAGTCCCTCTGCTGCTTTAACCGTTACTTGGCGTACGAATGCAAGTTGTTTGAACATAATAGGCTCCATAATATCCCTCTTCCCATTGATTGCTGTTCGAAGACGATAATGATTATAATACCGTCAGTTTATCACACAACAAATGTTAGGTGAAGAAAAATTCCTTTTTTTGGTCGAGAATGGACCTTATTTAAATAGTGCTTGACCTTTCCGTTACGGAAAGGTTCATGCTTGTAGGATGGAGGCGATTCGAGTGAAGGTTCATGAGGCTGCCAAGCAGCTTGGCATTACACCGCGTACGCTGCGATTTTACGAAGAAAAGGGCTTGATCAGCCCACGTAAAGAACAGGAAAATGGCTATCGGCAGTATGAAGATGAGGACCTGCAGCGCTTGAGATGGATCGTCGCGCTTCGGGAGTTAGGAATGCCGGTTAGCTCCATTGCAGACGCTTTGGCTGTCAAAGAGAGCAATGATTCTTTTATTAGAAAAGCAGATGAAGCCAGAGCCCTGTTATATGCAGAATGGGTCTCTGCTTCCCAACGGCTGGATGCCCTTGATCAAGCGATTGCAGCTTGGCAGCAAAGCCCTCTTCCTCTTGCATTGGAGGTTGCCGAACAATTAGCTGAGCGAATTAAACATACTCGCACTCTTCGTTCCTCCTGGAATGATCAATGGGGTTATGATGAGCTCGCACGCCTTCATGGCCAATCTGCTCCTCTGGCAGCGCTGGAAGGAGAACTAACGAACGAGCAATACGAATACGCCTTGCTGCAAACACTGGAATGGCTTGATCCTCGCGTTGATGAGCATGGTCTAGAGCTCGGTGCTGGTACGGGAAACTTAACCGTCATGCTAACTGCTGCCGGCACGGAGGTTACCGTAGTTGAACAATCCGTAGAAATGCTTGCCGTGCTCCGCAGCCGCTTGCCACAGGTCGAAGCCAAGACAGGCAATTTACTCGCAATACCCGTTGCGTCGCAATCTTATTCTTTTATAGTCAGCAGCTTTGCTATGCATCATTTGGACCCATCTCAGCAAATCATCGCACTGGCCGAGATGGATCGTGTTCTAATGTCCCAAGGGCGTATCGTCATTACCGATACCTTCACAATCACATCTTCCCTATCTCGTGAGCCGCAAAAATTAAGCGACTGGCTAACTGATCGAGCCTACTCTGTTTTAACACAATGCTTAGACGGCGGTGTCACCCTCTTACTCGCTGTGAAATCCTAGATAAGTATTCATGATCACGCACTAAGGCTGCCTCTTGGCAGCTTTTAACTTACCCATAAAGTCTGTGCACTTGTTACTTGCCATTTATCTTTTTTCAACTCAACCACGATTCTCGTTCCAATTGCTCCTAACCCTGATCGATATTTAGAGCCTTCAACAATAAATTGTTTTTTTGAGTTTACTATCTTTTCGACCCGTAACAATACACCGTCAAGCGCCGTTGTATTGGGGTCATATAACCCCTTAGCTTTTAATTGCTCATAGGTTGCTTCCATTACTTCAACGTTATATTTATTGAACTGCTGTAAAATTTGTTCCTTATCTGATTCATCAAGCCCTTCAAAGTTGCTCATGTCAATTGCAATATATTTCATATTATAATTCAGAGCTTCATCATTAGACATATACGCATCTAACGCCAAGCTATATATTTCCCCCATATCTTTTGCGGTCTTAGTATTCGAACAGGCAGTCGCCAGTAATACACTGAGTAAAGAAAGACATAACAATAGCTTCGTTAATCTCATTGCTTTCCCTCCTGAATAAACATCTTTTACTACTAGAGGTTCTTTTGGTCAGACCTCATCTGCCGATTGAAGTAGAAACTCCAAATGATAATCTATGCTCTAATGAAATAAATAATTGGTCTAATAAAACGTAGTTATCCTTTTCACCAAAGAACATACGATTTATTGCTGCGAAACCTATTAGTTTGTTGCTTTCATCAAAAGCTCCAACTGCTTCACCTTCACATAAAATAGTTGCTTTCAATCTATTATAATGGTTGTCATAACCATTAGCCCAATCCGAATCTTGATAATTAATTTCGACCAACTGGCGAATTCCTCTTACTTCTCTCCATGCTCTTTTTATGTATTGAGAGGGATCTATATCATTTATTAATCGACATTCCTCCACCATTAGCTTCCTATACTCTATATTTAACATTAATTCCCTCCACCATAGGTATGGAATAATTCTGCTCGTTTGTTTCAACGAACGAACCATTTTCCGAAGTAGAATCTTCCATCATTATACATAAAAAAGAAAATGGCGACCACAAAGACCGCCATTTTTGAATGAGTCACTATTTAAGGTTTGCAACACTTATTTCGCATTTGTTTCATAAACGTAGCCCGTCACTTGAGAATCTCTTAACCAACTAGTCTATATTCCTGACTGCTTCTGCAACGATTGCAGCACGTCATCGATTTTTTTGCCATGGGCGAGAATCCCATAATTCATCCAACTGAGAAAATCAACCTCGAAGACGCGATTACAGCGAACGGCCGGAAGTGATCTCCAGAGCGATGTTGCGAAAAGCTTGTGCTTCTCCTTCTCTGAAATATCAAATGTCACGAAAAGATTATCCGCATCGAGTTGGTTCAGCATGTCTGGCGTTAACTCCGCTGTCCTGTCGCAATTAACGAGCTGCTGCACCAGCGGATGAGGCGTCAATTCCAAATCCTTATAAAGGACAGGTCCCGTGAAGCTTTTATCTGGACCCCCATACAGCCTTATTCCATTGGAGTTAACCCGCAGAAAAGCCGTCGTTTGACGACGCATCGCACGCAGCTTTTTCCGAGCTGCTTCCGCTTTGCGTTCATAGCTTGATATGGCTTCCACCATTTTGGCACTCTTGCCCCTTCCGATTATATCGGCTATCGTCTGCAAGGTTGCTTGCCAGTCCTCTCCTTGGTTAGACATTCGATAGATCGGCGCCTTCTCACTGAATAGATCGGAATCCCATTGTGAAGAAAATCCATAGTCTACCATAATCAAGTCAGGCTTACACGGTAATGGGATGACATCCTTCGCAGACATTTCAACAGCCGGAATAGAATGAAGCTGCAAATACGATTGTGCTCCCCATCTCGAAAATGAGCTTTGCAGCACAGGCGTAATACCCAGCGTTACGAGGAAATCTTCAAGAAAGGGAGCAAATATACGAATTTCCTCCCGATAATGCCGACGATATTGGCCTGGCGAGACACCCACCGTCTGCTTGAAGCGGCGATTAAAATAAAACTCGTCTCCAAAGCCTACGTTCTCGGCGATATTAAACAAGCGATCATCGGTTGCTTGCAGCAGATACTTGGCTTGTTCGATTCGAATACTAGACAAGTACTGCAAAGGAACCTGTCCCGTCATTTCCTTGAACAAACGCGTATATTGCCAACGTCCGAGATCTGCCATCTTCGCCATTTGGCTTACCGACCACTCGTGCCGATACTCCTGACGAAGCCGATTAATTGTAGCCTCTACAGCCTGACGGCTGTTCTGGAGAGGAGAGGTCTGTATATTCTGCCTAACAATATGACGAAGAAGCTCTTGGAAGTGAATATGCTGTTCCAAGCTCCCCAGCTCGTTCTTCGACTCTGATGAAGCGTAGCTGTAGATTGCTTGTATCCATTCCAAGCACTGGGATAACGGAGCACATTCCACTTCTCCTACAAAAGGAAAGGCAGGCTTCTTGTGCGTGGCAGGTTTGCCATATTTCTCAACCGACAGTACCTCGAAGGTCAACTCATAGCATTTAAGCCCATGCTTGTACGCTTCGCTTGTGACCGTCATGTCTGGCTCTGCTATAACACATTTGCCGCGCTCGACTTGATAGCCCAGACCATTCACAACCAGCCGTCCTTCCCCTTCTGTAAAGAGATGAATGCAATAAGCTTCATTCTTGCTTGCTTTCTTTTGTTCAAAAGGGCTATATGTAGAATATGCTATTCCCACCAAGCGATAGAGCTTGTCAGGAGAAGTATTTGGCTCAGGGCTGCTCTCTCGCATCGTTGAAATGTCCTCCTCCAATATTGAGAATGATTATCATATACATACTATAAACCAAAAAGAAAAGCACATCAACAATGTGTTGAAATGCTTTTCTCACCCTATTTTAGAAATATTTTTTGCAAGTCTTGAATTTTAAGCTGGTTGGCTTGAAAAGCTCCCGTCTGCCAGTAGGTTCTGTCAACTCGATAAACATTGCCTTTCTTCACTGCAGGAACACTTTTCCAGATAGGACTGTTCATTAACCCATCAATGGATTCTTGATTCTCGGATGATGACCATGATCCATTCGAGGTCAGAATAATAATATGATCCGCATTCAGCTCTGGCAATGCTTCCATGGAGAGAGTATCAATGAAAGCGTCCATTTCTGCCACCATTTTCGGAGGGGTTAGGCCTAATTCTTTATACAAAATAGAACCGACAAACTTATTCTTAATGCCAAGCAGATTCAAGCTCTTCTCGGCGACATTAAGACGCAGCACCGCTACAGACTCTTCTCCGATTGCTGCATGCAGCTTAGCTTTCGTATCCGCAATATTCTGGTCATACTCCTTCAACAGCTCCTCCACCTTATCTTGCTCACCGATAAGATCAGCAATCTTACGAAGCATGTCAGCGGAGCTGCCTGTCACAATTTCATCTGGCATGCGATAGGTAGGAGCGACTTTCGAATATTTCTGATAAATAGCCTCATCCGCGAAGGCATCGGTAATAATTAGATCCGGCTGGGCTTCTAATAGAGCTTCAATACTTCCGGTTATATCGAATAGCGGAACACTCAGATTCAAATACTCCTGTTTGCCCCAGCTAGGATGATACCATTGAACAATAGGCTCTACATCCAATGCCACTAGATAATCCTCTAAGTAAATAGCTGCTATACGCTTTGGCTTGACTGGAATTTCCACTTCACCGAATTGGTCAGTCACGATCCTTGTTTCATTTTCTGAAGCTGGCTCGCTTTCGTTATTTTTTGTATCTTTATTTGCCTGCGTGCTTCCCGTACCATTGTCGCTCACGGCTTCTTCTGCCGGCTTCTCCTTTGGCGAATTGCCACACCCTGTAAGTACCATCATGATCATTAGAAGGGTAATAATGCCCCCTAATAGAATGCTGCGTGATTCTCGGTGCTGTAACATCTCTTCCCCACTCCTGTATATATAAAATAGTAACGAAATGATATTAATGATTATCATTCTCATTCCGTTCATGAGCAATTATATCATTTGGAACTTGGAATGCAATGTCTATTCTATCGGTCCTCTTTTATCTAAATGCGTGATTGGTGTGTGAGAGCCAGCAGAACCTGCAATGGAATAATAAAAACCACAAAAAAAGCCCTCCAAGTTACTCACTTGAGAGAGCTTTCGCCAAGCTATAAGGTTCTTCAATCACCCGCGAGGGCCTCTAAATTTCTGTGAATGGGCTCTTGCTTCGTCTGCGTTCGTTACTCTATTGCGGCTCCAATCAATTAAGATCCTATCAATATAGCGAAAATTCAGCTTGCCTGCAAATACAGCCTCTTTGAGCGCAAATCGAATAAGCTCATCCGAATATTTATCCTCGTCCAGCCAGCCGCCAATGGTCTCACATTCAAAGGGCGACAGCAGCCTTCCGAATTCCTGCTCGAACACGGTGAATAGATTCGTTGGATCAATAGAACGTTTGACTGGCTTACGCTGCTGCGCTCGCTTCGACTCGCGCTGCTCCTGCGCAGCCCATTCCGCTGCCTTCAACAACCAACCATTCCAATTATAGCACTCGGATTGAATGCCCGACTGGGAATCAATTTCTTCCTCTATGGTTAGGAAGCCATCCTTCATTAATCGAGCGATAAGCTGCTCAACTGTACTAGTTGTTGTGCCTAATCGTTCGGCCAATTGGACGGGCGTAGGAAACTCATTGCCTTCTGACTCTCGGTACAGCATAAGCTGGAGCAGCAGCAGCGCTTCGGTATCTGACAGCTCCAGTTGGCGATAGGAGCGCAGCAGCAACGCTGACACATACATACCGCCCTCATTCATTACCGCAGCCATGCCGCGCGAATAAGCCTTCCAGATGTCGTCATTACTCACGATGTTGTCGTCTCTCCCTTCGCTTATACGGTTGCAGCGCTCGCTTTGGCGATGGTGTACGTATCACGTGCAATCAACAGCTCTTCATTCGTTGGTACGACCAGAACCTTCACGAGGGATGCATCCGTCGATATATAACGAGCATCCTTCCCTCTTTGCGAATTGCGCGCTTCGTCCAGCTCTATTCCGAAGAATGTGAGTCCTTCACATACCGCCTTGCGGAATACATCCGAGTTCTCACCCACGCCTGCTGTAAAGATCAGTACATCCAGTCCGTCCATAGCTGCCGCATAGGCACCGATGTATTTGCGAACACGATAGATATACATGTCGAAGGCCAGCTTCGCGTTGCGATCGCCTTCCTCCATCGCCTCTACAACCTCGCGCATATCACTGCTCACTCCGGAGATAGCCAGCATACCGCTATGTTTATTGAGCATGGAATTAACCTCATTGAGGGTCAGCTCTTCTTTGTTCATCACGAACGGGACAATAGCTGGATCTATGTCGCCGCTGCGGGTACCCATCATCAGGCCTTCGAGGGGAGTCATGCCCATGCTCGTATCGAAGGATTGACCGTCCTTAATCGCCGTACAGCTCGCCCCGTTACCAATATGACAGCTGATCATTTTGAGAGAGGAAAGCGGTTTTTCCAGAAATAACGCAGCCTGCTCACTAACATATTGATGCGAGGTGCCATGGAACCCATAACGGCGAACTTTATGACGGCGATATAATACCGTTGGGATCGGATACAAGTAGTTCGTGCTTGGCATCGATTGATGGAAGGCCGTATCGAACACGACGACCTGAGGAACTTCAGGCAGGTTCACCTCGACTGCTGTAATCCCCATCATATGGGCTGGGTTATGCAGCGGGGCCAGATCGAACAGCTTGCGAATCTCCGCCTTCACCTCAGGTGTAACAAGTACCGACTTCTTAAATACTTCACCGCCATGAACGACACGATGACCAACAGCCTGAATCTCATTCATGGAGGTCACTGCGCCATAATCAGGATGCCTTAACATATCAAGCACCCGCTTAATCGCCGTGACATGGTCAAGAATTTCACTGACATCACGAATCTCAGGCTTTCCTGGCGGCTCGTGGGTCACGATCGAGGAATCCATGCCGATACGCTCAACCTTGCCGCTCGCGAGTACAGACTCGTCCAGCATATTATACAATTGATATTTGAGAGAGGAGCTGCCTGCATTGATGACTAGTATTTTCATGAGATTCGGTCTCCATCCTTATCGTATTTGAAAAAACCTACGCCGGATTTCACGCCCAAATGTCCGGCTCGCACCATTTTTTTCAGAATGGTTGACGGGCGGTATTTAAGCTCCCCATATTCACGAAACATTCGCTCAAGTGCAGCCACTACTGAATCCAGGCCAAAGCGATCCGCCATCTCAAGCGGTCCGTGCTGGAAGGAATAACCTATTCTCATCGCATTGTCGATATCTTCAGCGGACGCAACGCCCTCTTCCAGAACATGAAGAGCTTCGTTAATAAACAGACAGATAAGCCGGGAAGTTACATAGCCCGGTGATTCGAATACCATGATACCTTTTTTCAATATAACCTCATCAATAAATTGCTTGGTCCGAACAAAGGTATCCTCTGATGTCTTCAATCCTCTAACAATTTCCACGAGATCAATCTTAAAGACCGGATAAATAAAGTGCATGCCGATGACACGATCCGGATTATTCGTCGCACTTGCGAGCTCCGTCATACTAAGCGTAGAAGTATTGCTCGCGAAAATAACATTAGGTCCGCATATGCTGTCCATTTGCTGAAACACTTGTTTCTTGCTATCCATATCCTCAGTAATGGATTCGATCACAAGTTCACAATCCGCCAAGCTGTTGTAGTCTAAAGTCATATGGATGCGATTCATAATCAGCTTCTTCTCAGCCTGAGTAAGTGCCCATTTCTCTATCTGCTTATCAAGGCTTAGCTCAATCATTTCCTTGCCATATGTTAAGCGCTCCGGTGAGCACTCAATTAAATTCACGTCCAGCCCTTTGGAAGCAAGCATTTCGGCAATGCCCTGCCCCATCGTTCCAGCTCCGATAACTCCTACTTTTTTAATAGACATGGTTCTCTCCTTATGGCTTCCTACTACGTATGTAATAGAGAAACATTCCTATAAAATGATTAGTCCTCTTCATTATAACGGTTTTTAGAGAAAAATGAAGACAGACATCCCGTCTGTCTCCAAATTGTTAGAATTATGCACTATGGGAAAGTTTATCGAGCAGCCTGCGGAATTCATCCCCGCCAATCGTTTCCTCACGGATTACAACATCAAGTGCATTTAGAAATACCTCACGCTTAACTTCCAGCATTGCTTTAGTCTGCGCCATAAGCCTGTCTAATATTGATCGGTTAACCTTAGCCCAAGCCTCAGGCGTCATCATGTTGGCATCAATAATGCCAAGCTCTGTTAATCCAGACTCCACAAGCGTTTTTACAATATTCATCGCTTGCTCAAAGTCACCTCTGGAGCCTGTACTGCGTCCGCCGTAGAACATCTCTTCAGCTGCAGCTCCACCGAGCGCAATCATTATTTGCCCATTTAAGAAATCAGGCGTATACAAATAATGATCCTGCTGCGGATTATGCCGAACATAACCGAGAGCTTGCCCGCGTGGTGACAGCGCCACCTGAGAGACGCTTCCGGGACGAATGAGCTCAGCCATAATCGCATGCCCTAACTCATGAAGGGCAACGCGCTCACGCTCCTCCTTCGTCGCCTCACGATCCGTCTTCTCGCCCATCATAACCTTATCTATCGCACTCGCTAGATGATGCTCCTTAATCAGCTCGCTATGATCCCGCATGGCGTAGATGGCTCCTTCATTCATAACGCCCTCTAGCTGTGCACCAGAGAAGCCGAAGGATTCAGAGGCAAAACGCTCCAAATCAACGGATGGGTCAAGCGGCTTATTAGCGGCGTGAAGGTTAAGAATATGAAGCCGGCCTTTCTTGTCAGGCAGTTCAACCCCAATATGACGGTCGAATCGTCCTGGGCGCAATAACGCGCTATCCAGCATTTCTTTTCTGTTGGTAGCGGCAATGATAAGAATTCGCGGCGCCTCATCAGAATGAATACCATCCATCTCGGTTAGCAGCTGATTCAAGGTCTGGTCATATTCACGATGCTGCCCGCCATCGCGCTTGCCGCCAATAACATCAATCTCATCTATGAAAATAACCGCGCTGCTCTTGCCTTCCTTCTTCGCCTTCTGTCTAGCTTCCTTGAACAGGTCACGAATGCGTCCAGCACCAACCCCAACATACATTTCCACAAACTCACTGCCCGAGGCTGCCAAATAAATCGAATCCGTGTATTGAGCAGCTGCTTTGGCAAGCAACGTTTTTCCTGTTCCCGGCGGTCCAGTAAGCAATATCCCTTTCATCGGGCGAATGCCCAGCTTCTTGATCTCTTCATATCTTACTAGAAAATCGAGCGCTTCTATAAGCTCCTGCTTCGCTCTGTCCTGACCGCCGATCTGTTCAAAGGTCATCGAAGTCTGATGCAGGTCCGCACGTCTCTTCTGCCCATTCATCGCCGTCATTCGCCCTTTACCGCCGCGTGCAGCATAGAAGAGCGCTGCTCCCAATATGGCAAGCAAAAGCACCGGCACGACATTATACCCCGCAAAAACAAGGAATAAAAAAAGTACGGGCACAAAACCAATCGCTATTTCCTTCCAATATTTAAGCATGGGCAGACACCTCCAGCATAGCCGGCGTACGAGGTAATACGACATATTTGGAGGATGTCTCGTCTTTGATCGTTACATAGACATTCGTCTGATCCATCTCGGTTACAACCTTGATGCCTGAATTCGTTTGAGCAAGCTTATCCATCGCAACGGGTATATCCGAATAGCGTTTCGTCTCCATCGATTCAGCTACAGTAAACAATACAGTAGACCATAGCTTTTCAAGCCGTTCGCTTGATGTAGCATTATTAATGGAAAGCTGCAGCTCCCGATTGCCTATAGAGCTTTTTCCTTGCTTATTAATTGAATCATAGACAGCCTTTAAATTGGCATCTGGCTCTAGTGTAACCCGAAGGGCCACTCGTTCTTTATCCATCTGGGGAGCATCTGCCGAAGCGATGCCTGATATTTGATTAACCGCCTTTTGCAAAGGCGCTTCAACAGCAAATTGATTATATAATACCCAACCGCCAAACAATACAAGAGCGGAAGCTGCAACAGTGAGCAATATCGGAGTAATTCGTAGTTTCACGCAAAAAGCCCCCTTTTGAAATGCATCAGTAGCATACCTGCGTATATCATCTCTGCTATACGGAAGTATATCACATTCATGCCTTCAAAAGAGGGTGTAAAATTAGGAAACTCGCCTTATGCGGCTATTTTGCAGTTTTTGCAGGAAGTCTGTATTGATCAATAAATGCTCCGTCCTTGAACGAATAGAAGGCGTAATAATAGATGCCCTCTTTATTCGTATAAAACACTTCGTAAGCAAGCTCGTTGTTGATTATTCCAAGCTGCATTCGTTTAATCTCTGCATCAGGATTGGCATTTATAAAGATGCTCTTCACGTCTGCCTTCAGTATGCCTTCACTAGTCTTCACCACTTGGATGTCTTGTTGCGCCTTGGCATCCTCTGCCTTCACATCAGGAACAGATACGATAACAGCTTCGCCAGCTTGATTGGTTCCTTCCACAATCCAGAATGGCTTCTCCCATACATATCTTGTTGCCAACTCGACTGAAGTCAGCTCAGCAGCTTCCACAGCCTTAGTTGTTGCTGCATTTTCCTCTGACCAATAGGGCCTTTGGATTGTATTATAGTACATAATCACGCAACCAACTATCGCTACTACAGCTACAAGGGCAACAGCCAGCCACCTTCGGCCGGACATGATGGACTTACGTTTCTTCGTGATCACTCTCATTAAGCATTCAGCAGCCGATCGAAGCTAGCTGCTGCCTCATAACGAATCTTCTCCTCATCCATGAACGTACATTGGCCGTTATCAACAACCTTGCGTCCATCCACCCATACATGCTTAACATCTCTTCCTGATGCGGAATAGACCAGATGCGACACAATATCCGTCTGTGGATAGAAATGAGGCTGTTCCAGATCAATCGCTATGAAATCTGCCTTCATTCCAACACGAAGCTGACCAATCTGATCCTCCTGCCAAATCGAACGTGCACCATACAATGTCCCCATACGCAATGCTTCCATAGCCGGAACGACTGTCGGATCACCCGATACACCCTTATGAAGAAGAGCAGCAAATTTAATTTCTTTGAATAGGTCTAAATTATTATTGCTCGCCACACTATCCGTTCCTAACGAAACGGTAACTCCGGCACGCAATAGCTCCGGTACGCGCGCAATGCCGCTTGCCAGCTTCAGATTGCTTGCCGGATTATGAGAGACCGCGACCTTGCGTTCAGCAAGCAAAGCAATCTCATCATCTGTTAGATGAACAGCATGTGCAACTAAAGAAGGACGGGAGAAGAATCCAAGCTTATCTAGATGCTCAACAGGGCGGGTTCCATAATCGCGAACATTTTGTTCAACCTCTGCCAATGTCTCAGACATATGCGTATGAAGAGGCAAATCATATTCATGCGCCGCTTGAACAATTTGCTCAATATAAGCTGGAGGGCAAGTATACGGTGCATGTGGCGACAACATCGTCGTAATCCGACCATCTGCCTTGCCATTCCAATCGCGCGCAAAGCTCAGTGCATCCTTCAATTTGGCTTGCTGCTCTTCAGGAGAGCATAGCCCAATAACCCCGCGGGTCAGAGCTCCGCGAATACCCGATTGCTCAACCATTTGCGCAACCTGGTCCATGCGATCATACATATCTACAAAGGCGGTGGTACCTGATTTGAGCATTTCAACAATAGCAAGAGCGCTGCCAGCACGAGTATCTTGATCAACATACTTCGCTTCCATTGGCCACATCTTTTGCTCCAGCCATACCTGCAGGCTTTGGTCATCGGAATATCCGCGCAGCAAAGTCATCGCCGCATGACCATGCGTATTAATCAGGCCTGGCATGAAGGCCAGCTTGCTTCCGTCGATCCGTTCAGCTTCTGTGCTAAGCCCCTCTGGTGCAGCTTCTCCGATATATGTAATTCGATCATCCGTCACAACCAAATGACCACGAAGTGTAGGTTGCTTCTCATCCATCGTTATGAACAGCCCATTCTCAATCCAGATCTGACTCATTGGCTTCATTCCTCTCTCGATTCAAATAATAAGCTAAGCTTAACAATTCCTTCGTAAAGTCAGCATGATGAATGCGAACCTCTTCCGGTACTCTTAGAATAGCCGGCGCAAAGTTAAGTAAGCCTTCAATACCTGCTTCAACGAATTGATTCGCCACATTTTGCGCCTCAAATCCGGGTACTGTAATGATGCCAAGACGTATATTATTTTCTTGTACCGTCTGCTTCAGCGCTTCCATTGGCATGACGACCAGATTGTTGATCATCGTGCCAATCTTGCTGGGATGCACATCAAATACAGCGATGATTTTCATATTGTCATTGGAATATTTATTATAATTGCATAGGGCATGACCCAAATTCCCGGCGCCGACCAGCGCGACATTAATCGTCTGGTCAAGCTTGAGGATTTGCCGAATCTTTTCAATTAAATAAGAAATTTCATACCCTATTCCTTTACGACCGAAATCACCGAAATAAGCCAAGTCCTTTCGTATTTGAGCTGGATTCAGATCAAGCTTAACGCCCAGTTCCTGCGATGAAACGGTCTGTATCTCCCGATGGTGAAGTTCATTCAACACCTGCAGATAAATGGGCAGCCTTCTGACTACAGCTTCGGATATTTTGGCTTGCTTCACCCGATTTCCTCCTCTTCCTTACTTAGCCACTCACGCATTCTTGGTACCATTTGTTCGATATGCATATGCTCAATTTTGGGTCCGGGCAAAGAATACAAGAAATGCTTGCCATAATAGGTCTCAATGACTCTTGTATCATAAATAATGACGATGCCTTTATCCTTCGCCGTACGAACGAGACGGCCAAATCCTTGCTTAAAGCGAATAACTGCCTGCGGTATAGAAAGCTTCATGAATGGATTCTGCTTTTGCTTTTGCAGCAGCTCTGACTTTGCTTCAACCAATGGATGATTAGGCGGCTGGAACGGCAATCTGACGATTGCCAGACAGGTCAGCGCTTCTCCTGGAATGTCTACCCCTTCCCAGAAGCTGCTTGTGCCGAGCAGAACGGTCTCTGGATGCTGCGTAAACCTTCTGGTTAGCTTTGTTCGATTGCCGCTATCGATTCCCTGTCCGAGCACAGTAATGCCCGTAGCCGAAAGTGCCTCCTTCAAAGGATCATACACCTGCTTCAGCATGCGATAAGACGTAAATAGAACGAGCATTCTTCCCTTAGTCTCCACCGCTGCATCCGACAATGAGCTAACCAGCATAGAAATAAATTGCGGGTCTCCGGCTGAGCCTTTCAACGTCGGGAAATTCCGGGGAATAATAACTAATGCTTGCTCTCTATAATTAAATGGGGATGGAAGCTGAACCGTCTTCAACCGATTGCTTGCTTCGAATCCTTCCAAGCCTAGCTGCTCCTCCGCATATTGAAATGATTTCTGTACGGATAAGGTAGCTGAGGTTAGAATAATGCTATCTTTTACATCGAAAAAATATTGCTGAAGCTGTCGGCTCACATCTACAGGCACCGAATAGAGCTGCACCGAGCGATAGCGGTAGGTCAAGCTCGCTTCAATCCACAGTACCTCAGAAGGCTGCTCCATCTTCATAAAGGTGCGAAGATCGTCCTTCACACGCATCAAATCACGTATTGCGCCATTCAAGTCGGTCACTAAGCCTTGAATGGAAGGATCGTCAATTCTTTCCTTAATATCGGCAGCCATTTTCTCTACTGTACGAACTACGCGGTTAAGCTCAGTATGAACATTCGTCTCAATCGTAATGGCATCCTCCCAATTGCCGGGGAGATTATCACTCCTTAGACGATATACCGACTGGCCATTCTCATTCGCCCCGCTTTCAACGGCAGCGCCCACCAAGCTGTAGAACAGCTCGAACAGCTTCTCCCAATGCTCCTTCACATCATTGAAGTGCGGAATAACGGTATCGATAGTCTCCGTCCACGCTTGGACGCGCTCATCATCTTCATTCTGCAGCCTCATTCGAAGTGCGGGCAATAAGCCGGATCGGTTGTCCTTGAATAAACGGCTCGTATTATGTGTCAATGAGAAATAGTTCAATTGCATGCCTAAGTGCTTGCTAGCTACTTCCTCCACATGATGGGCCTCATCAATAATCAAATGATTATAGCTTGGCAGCAGCCGATGATCAGCTTGTACATCTGTGAACAGCATGGAATGATTAGTCACGCATACGTCGGCAATATTGGCCTCATGCTTCGCACGATGATAATAACAACGCTTGAACCACGGGCATTGCCGATTAAGGCAAGAATCCGCATCACTTGCAACAGTCGACCAGAAGTCTGCGCCCTTGTTGCCAAAGTTCAGCTCTTCTTGATCCCCCGTCTCGGTCTCCCCGAGCCATACCACCATTTGGGATGCGGTAATTGCATCTTCAATAGGCGACACAAGGTCTTTCGTATTTATTTTACTTTCAAATTTGCGCAGGCACAAATAATTGCCGCGTCCTTTGAATATCGACGCACGAAACTCAAAGGGAAGAATCTCTTTAAGCAAAGGCAAGTCCCTTTGGCGCAGCTGCTCTTGCAGATTGATCGTATGCGTACTGACGACTATCTTGGTATTGTGCTGGACACCATAATACAAAGAAGGTATTAAATACCCAAGCGACTTGCCTGTTCCAGTGCCTGCCTCTATAAGAAGATGGCGGTCACTGTTAAGCGCATCATATACCTCGTGGAACATCGTCGTTTGTGCCTCACGCGCTTCATAATTCGAGAATTTTTCCATGAAACGCTGCTTGATGCCGTCGAGATAGTTCTCGAAAGACACATCCTGCAACGGTTCTGCTCCCGAATCAGCCCGTGCTGGCTGCTCTTCGTTCCATTCTCCTGCCTTCAATGCAAATTGATTGAAGTAATGGTAGTCATTGTTCTCAAAAACGACTTGCTGTTCCGCTCGCTGAAGCGTAACTCCAAGAAACCAGCTCATATCGCTTCCGTTATCCATAATAAAGGATAGCCGTTGCAGGGTAAGCAACGGCAATTCGCGAAGCTTGCGTACGGAATCGGTGAAAATAAGGGCGGTAGCCATAGCATCACTGTCAGCGCGATGATGCTGCTCATGCTTAATGCCGAACAGCTCGGAGACCACTCCGAGCTGATAAGTTGTAATAGATGGATAAAGAATTCTTAGAAATTCAATCGTATCTAATCGGCGGCCGACAAAGGTATGGTAACCGCATCGGTCTAACGCTTGATTAAGGAATCCTGCATCAAAATTAACGTTGTGCGCAACAAGAATCGCATCATCCAGCAAAGGAATCATTTGCATCAGAACTTCATCCAGCTCAGGCGCATCTGCTACCATTGCCGCATCAATGCCTGTCAGCTGAGTAATAAAAGCAGGAATTTCAACAGTTGGTCTTACAAAAGAATTAAACGTTTGTACGATAGCCAGATTATCGTCGAGAACAACAAGGCCTACCTGTAAAATATCATCATTTACACTATGCCCTGTCGTCTCCAAATCCAATACTGCATATTTCATTTGTTACCGTTCCCCTCACAAGCAGCAAAGTTCGGTACTACCGAAAAATAATGACAATTGCTGCGGCGTTTCTTTACAACATTTCAAGTTGTTAAGCGGGTCCTTGAAGCTAGGGCAGGCCTCATATGCCTTAATGAAGAATTGCTCTGCTCGCTCCATATTCATGTAAACCGCTTGAATGCACCCAAGGGCATTATAGCCTAAAGCACGCCACTTCGGATAGTCCGTTAGAGAAACTAACAGTTGGAAGTGACGCTGGGCTTCACTCCAATTTTGAAGATGCATGTAAGTCATCGCCAAGTACAACCGAGCCAGATTGCATTCCGGAAGACTGCCTACAACGACTTGGAACTGTGAAGCTGCGTTAGAAAACATAAATAATTTATAATACCCTTGGCCTTTTGTAATCAGGTCGGCCATTTCCCAAGATAATTCCATATCGAGCTCTTTGTCATAGATCGGCTTAGTCAAAGGGGCTGCTTCTGGCGGCGGTTGCTGTGAGGCACAAGGCTCCATCGAAGATGAATCCTCCAGCTCCACGAATCCTGTAAATTTCTCTTCAAAATCCATCCATTGCTCGACAACAGAATCACTCATTTTTTTGAGCATCATAATCTGTTCTTCATATTGCTTTTTCTGATCGCCTACTGCATCTGGATATGCTTCAATAATCTCATCGAGCATTTCGTTCATTACGGTAAATAGCTGCTGGAACATATATCGCATCCCGCCTTCACCAAAGAAATGAGGAGTGGTATGCTCATTCTTTGTTAAGGTGGTGCTTTTCATACCCGAGTACCAATGGTTACAGCTTTATCTCACAATATGGTCGCATGTATTTCTTCTGTCAAGCTTGTTAGCGGACGATTATGGCTGTCAAGAATGGTTATAAGCGGCTTATGGGTCCGCGCTTCTTCATTAGACATGGATGCGTAGGAAATAATAATGACTTGATCGCCTGGTTGAACTTGACGAGCAGCAGCGCCATTCAAGCATATAACACCAGAACCGCGCTTCCCGGTAATGACATACGTCTCAAATCTGGCTCCATTATTATTATTTACAATTTGCACTTTTTCGTTTTCCCAAATATCTGCTGCCTCCATCAAATCTTGATCGATGGTAATGCTTCCGACATAATTAAGGTTCGCCTCGGTTACAGTGGCACGGTGCAGCTTAGATTTCATCATCGTTCTATACATGGTATTCCACCTCTTCTGGCACCCATAATTCATTATCAATTAGTCGGGTAGCTCCGAATTTAACAGCTAAAGCCAATATATACGTTCGTGATTGGATTTGAATAGGATCATCTTGCACAGGAAGCGCAAGACTCGGATATTCAAGAAACTCCACGTAATCAATTACCGCCAAGCTTGCCTCTTCAATCTGTCCCTTTACTCTTTGGGTAAGCATTGCAGCCGTCATACCCGGCTCTGCCGCCCATTCTCTTGCCTTCTGAAGGGATTGCGACAATATAACCGCTTGCTGTCTCTGTTCGGCCGTTAAATAGACATTACGCGAGCTCAGAGCAAGTCCATCAGGCTCCCTCACAATAGGACAGGCAACGATAGCTACTGGAAAATTCAAATCATTCGTCATTTGTTGAATGACCGCGACCTGCTGAGCATCCTTCATTCCAAAATAAGCTTTATCCGGTTGAACGATATGGAATAGCTTGCTGACCACCGTTCCGACACCGTCAAAATGACCAGGCCTTGAGGCTCCGCATAATCTGTCTGTCAGCTGCCCAACCAATACGGTCGTAAGCGGCTTGCTAGGATACATCTCCTCTACCGAAGGAATGAATACAATGGCAATGCCATTCTCCTTAGCTTTCTCCAGATCACGTTCTTCATTGCGCGGATAGCTCTCAAAATCCTCATTCGGTCCGAATTGCAGCGGATTAACGAAGATAGACAGCACGGCTGCCTTATTCTCAGACACTGCCTGCCGCATCAGGCTTGCATGGCCTTCATGAAGAAATCCCATCGTTGGGACAAGTCCAATGCTTGCCGACCCTGATAATAAATGTTTGATCTTCCTGAGCTCAGCCTTTAATTCTGCAATCGTTCGACAGACGATCATGATTGGACAAACTCCTCTCTAGAGGGGTTATCCTTCTGATTCGGCTTGGACGTCCCGTACAAATCCTTCACTTCTTCTACAGGAGCTGACGCACCAAATACATGCTCCTCAGCCGGGAAGACTCCTGTCTTCACCTCTGAAACATAGGAACTGATCGCTTCTCGAATGGTTGTACCTACATCCGCATATGTTTTTACGAAACGCTTCTCCATATAAGGCGAAGCATATTGAATCAAGTCGTGATACACCAATACTTGGCCATCGCAAGCACGCCCTGCCCCAATTCCGATAATTGGAATCGACAATTCCTTGCTGATAATCTCGGCGATGGATTCCGTTACAAGCTCAATAACAATCGCGAACGCGCCTGCCGCCTCCAATGCTTTTGCATCCGCAAGCAGTTTCGCCGCATCAGTGTCAACCTTGCCCTGTACCTTGAAACCGCCAAGCTGATGGATGGATTGCGGGGTCAGGCCGATATGGCCCATCACAGGAATTCCTGCTTGTACAAGAGCGGATACGTCCTCTGTTATTTCTGCTCCGCCTTCGAGCTTAACAGCCTGAGCTCCGCCCTCTTGCATAATTCTTGCTGCATTACGTAAAGTCGCCTCGCGTCCAATACCATAAGTCATGAAAGACATATCCGTTACAATCATCGTCTGGTGCGCTGCTCTGGCTACTGCTCTCGTATGGTAGACCATATCATCTAATGTGACGGGTATCGTTGTTTCATAACCCAAGACGACATTGCCAAGTGAATCACCGACAAGAATAATATCAATTCCTGCCTCTTCAGCAAGCTTAGCAGAAGGATAATCATAAGCAGTCAACATCGAGATCGCATTTTTTTCCTGTTTCATTTTTCTCAAAGCAGTTATCGTTAATCGTTTCCTCATTCCTCTTCATCCCCTTTAGTTGATAGTAGTTAGGATAAACACAAAAAAACCTTTTAGCCGCCGCTAAAAAGGTTCCCGAACGAAAAAAGGAAACGAATGCTTAAATAAAGCTTCCTTCTGTCTCGGTCCCTTCGGCTCAGAGCAGAGTGTACATTCCCAATGCTTTCCTACATCTCTTGCTGTACGGCTAGTGCAGCTCCATAGATATGGATACCGCCTGCTATTCTATAGTAGCAAAAAATAGCGAATCCGTAAACGATTTCAGTTTACGGGTTCGCCCATTTCTGCAGAAAATACGACAACTGTATTTCCGTCTGCCTGCTCTACGATAATTGCTCCGCTTGCAGCCAGGCCAGTTGGAACTCCTTCAATAACGCCTTGAGGCGTAACTAGCCTAGCAGGACGATGAAGGGATACGGATAATGCTTCCCATAATGTAATAATCGGAGCAAAGCCCTGTTCTTGATACAGCAGGTATAGCTGCTCCCATTCCATCATGAACTCGGCAATAATCGTCGCACGATCAAGCTTGTTCCCGGAAGCCATACGAAGCGAGGTGACTCGCTCCAACATATCCGGAGAATAATCTGCTTCCTCAAGATTCACGCTAATGCCAATACCAGCAATGACATAACGCAGCCTTTCCTCTTCTGCTGATGACTCTAATAAGATTCCGCTTATTTTTTTGCCATCAATAAGAAGATCATTGGGCCATTTAATCCCAATTGACAATGCGGTCAAACGTTTAAGACTGCGGCATAGGGCGACAGCTGTCAATAGAGTCAGCTGTGGGGCGAAATGGATCGGTACAGTAGGTCTCATCACCAGACTCATCCAAATGCCTTTGCCTTTGGGTGAGATCCATTCCCTGCCCATTCTGCCTCGGCCATTCAATTGCTGCTCCGCAATAACCAGCGTCCCTTCAGCTGCCCCTTCCTCCGCAAGCCGCTGTGCAATATTTTGAGTGGAATCCACTTCATCATGCCAGTAAATGACTTGTCCGAATCGGGTAGTTTGCAGCTTATCTTTAATGTCCGCTACGTCGAGCTTATCCGGAACAAACAATAGGCGATAGCCAAGCCTGCGGGAAGCTTCAAACTGATAGCCTTGAGACTCCAGCTTTTTGATTTGCTTCCAGACAGCCGTTCGACTGACGTTCATTTGTTGACTAATCATTTCACCTGATACATATTCACCTGGCGTAGCTGCAAGCAGCTCAAGCAATTTAGTTGTGCTCATCGTTATTATCCTCAACATTCCAAATTCCGGCTTGTAGGAACAGCTGCTCACTCTCATTAGGAAGCTCCAGAGACGCCACGGCAAGCAATAGGCGCTGGAGCATAATTCCCGTCCAAGCACCTGGCTTGCGATTTAAGTAAAGGGCTAGCTGCTTGCCGTTAATATCCAGCTGCTTAACAGTCAAAGCGGGCATCGCTTCCAGCCAATCTTTGAAGTCATCTGTAAGCCTTGCCAGCCTATGATTAAGATTGACAGATGTCATCTCCAGCCAGCCCTGTGCGATCTCAAGACCATATCTCAGAACAATCCGTGTCCATTCGATGCGTAAGACTTCGGTTTGCTTTCCTGCAAGAGCAAGCATGTCCCAATCCATGGCAACAAAACCGCAGATTGTATTCATTCTTCGAACAGGGAGACGCAGCGCCTCTAATGTCTCTTCGCAAGCAGCTGGAGCAGCTTCTGACTCTAGGAGCAGCGCTGCATATCGAAGCTCCACTGTGCTTAACTTGCTTATATAAGCATAATGATTGCCTGCTGCAAAAGTCGACTTAGCTGGGCTTGCATGCCATGTCGCCACTGCTGGCAAAGAGCGAGCAGTATGGAGGAGAAGCTGGCTTGCCATTAACAATTCAATCGCGCGAAGCGGGTTCGCCCCACTAATCATACGATCTAATTCCGAGCAGACCCGCTCCATTGCAATATGCTTCAATAAACCCCGATGACGTTTGAGTGCCCTCCATGTACAATATCGGATGCCAAAGCCGAATTGAGCCGCAAAACGAACCGTTCGCAGCATCCGCAGCGCGTCCTCCTGATACCTTGCATTGGGATTGCCGACACAACATATTTGACCGCTCTTCAGGTCAGCAAGACCGCCATAGGGATCGTACAATTGACCATCCATTCTCATTGCCATAGCGTTTATGGTCAAATCCCGCCTTAATAGATCGCCATCCAGCTCAGAAATAAACGCTACGCTAGTCGGCCTGCGATGATCCTCGTAAGCTGATTCCGTACGGTAAGTCGTTACTTCATACATGTCATTATCCTGCAGTACAGTTACTGTCCCATGCTGAAGCCCTGTTGGTACGCAGCGAGGGAATAGTTCCATCACTTGCTCCGGTCTTGCAGAGGTAGCAATATCAACATCCTTAATAGGAAGACCCATTACAGAATCTCTGACACAGCCACCTACAAATACAGCTTCATAGCCATGGGCTTGCAATCGCTCCAGTACAGGCAGTGCCTGACGCATCGGCTCCGGCAGAATAAGGCGCCTGCTCATACGTATGCACCAACCTTCATTAGGCAGCAGCCATTATTCACACACGGGCACAGGGAGCTCTGCCTCAATACCCAGAACACGATAATAAATTTCTTCATACTGTGTTGTAATTAAGTCATTGCAGAATTCATTGCGAGCTCTGAACATGCAGGCCTCTTTGAAGCGCTTGTGCAGCTTCTCATCGCTAAGCAGCTCGGTCGCGTAATTGGCCATTCCTTCGACATCCCCGATCGGACATAAGTAGCCAGTCTCGCCATGGGTAACAAGCTCCGGAATTCCCCCTGCATTAGAGCCAACGGTAGGAACGCCGCAGGCCATCGCCTCCAAAGCGACTAATCCAAAGCTTTCTTTCTCCGATGGGAGCAGGAGTACATCTGCGAGCGAAATAACCTGGGCTACATCCTCTTGCTTCCCAAGGAAATGGACGCGATCCTCTAAGCCCAGCTGCTTGATTTTACACTGAATTTTGGATAATTCCGGGCCTTCCCCAACTAGCAGGAGCTTCGCAGGTACCCGCTGTGAGACGCGCTCGAATATGTCAACGACATCGCTTACCCGCTTCACTGGACGGAAGTTGGAAATATGCATAAGCACTTTTTCATGAGGCTCTGCATAATCCGCTCTTAGAGAAGCTGTGTCCCGCGGATAATAGACCCGTTTGTCAACAAAGTTATAGGTCAGGTCAATTGGGTTCGTAATATCCAGCAAACGTCTCGTTTCTTCGATAAGATCGCGAGATACCGCTGTAACTGCATCACTCTTATTAATCGCCAGCCTAATCAGATCTTTTAGCGACTCATCCTGTGCCAGAACGGTAATATCCGTCCCGTGCAGTGTGGTCACTGTCTTGAGATCATCCCCTATCATCTCTTTAGCAAGATGAGCGCATACAGCATGAGGTACTGCATAGTGGACATGCAATAAATCCAGCTTCTCCATCTTAGCCACCTGTGCCATCTTGCTGGCGAGTGACAAGTCATAAGGCGGATAGCGGAACACATAATAATCATTCACTTCGACTTCATGGAAAAAAATATTTTTATTAAAGTGCCCTAGTCTAAACGGGATGCTATGTGTAATAAAATGGATCTCATGGCCTCTCTCCGCCAGAAGCTTGCCAAGCTCCGTAGCAACGACACCAGATCCTCCTAAGGTGGGGTAACAAGTTATCCCTATTTTCAATTTGCGTGCCACTTTAGTCGCACCCCCTTTACTTACATTCCCATACTATAATCTATATCATTCTATTCTGTCTTATTGTCCTTTTTGTCAGAAAATTGTTCCAGCTTAAAATATTGAAACGGCGTGTGGGCGTTTGAGCGCGAAGCCCTCCGCATATTTCCAAGACCTTGCCTGACCGAGCAAAGCATCCCTTGCCTCAACCCGCTCGATATAACGGTCAGTCAAAGGCGTTGCTACACGGTCCTCGCCTGCAGCTGATGCTTGGAATTGTGAGCGATAAGCCATTAAAGACTTGCGTTTCGTCTCATAATAATCACTGACATCAACGACCAGCGAAACTTGATCTACATCATTAATATAATAGTAAACCAACTGCTCGACCTGAACAGCCGCAAGCTCAGGCATGTAGCGTCTTAGCTTGGCATTGAATACCGCTTCTTCTACAAGCTTGCTGCAGGCAATATGATCGGGATGACGATCAATCCAATACGGTGCGAAGACGACTCGCGGTCGTGACCGCCTAATTTCTGCAACAATCGCATCTATATGTCGTTTGGAAAGCTCCAATCCACGATCTGGCAAGCCCAGATTTGTACGCGAATACAAGGAAAGCGCCGAAGCAGCCTCAGCCGCTTCACGCTCTCTTAATTCCACGCTGCCGTTGGATGACATCTCCGCTTGTGTCAGATCGCAAATCCCTACACGCAAGCCAGCAGCCGTATGCTTCGCAATTGTTCCTCCCATGCCGATCTCTGCATCATCCGCATGAGCGCCGAAGATTAGAATGTCGAGGGGCTCGCTGTTCATAGCAATTCCTCCGCTTTATATTTGTGGACAAGCTCTCGCCATGCGAAATCGCCACGCTCCAAAGCTTTAACAAGCAGTTCTGCTGTTGCAACATTCGTTGCCACAGGAATGCCCTGCACATCGCATAAACGCAAAAGCGCAATAATATCCGGCTCATGAGGCTGAGCCATTAACGGATCACGCAGGAAGATAATCAGATCCATCTCATTTTGTGCCACCAAAGCCCCGATCTGCTGATCCCCGCCAAGCGGTCCTGACATAAAACGATGGATCTTCAAATCGGTCTGTTCCATAATTCTTGTCCCTGTTGTACCCGTTGAATACAACCGATGGGGAGCAAATACATGCTCGTATGCTATAACAAAGTTAACGATTTCCTCTTTTTTTCGGTCATGCGCGATAAATGCAATTTCTAACATGTGAAATACCCCTTTTCCTGCTATCTGAAGTCATTAATCCATAAGATGCTCAAAACCATAAACAAGCCCACTGTAAGTCATCACTTTCTTAATTGCAACGTTGACACCCGGCATATAACCCGCCCGATCATAGGAATCATGACGAATCTTCAAGGTCTGGCCATACCCGCCAAACACGACCTCCTGCTGGGCAAATACACCCGGAAGCCTCACGCTATGTATACGAAAACCGTTATAATAACCGCCGCGAGCACCCTCTATTGTTTCTTCCTCTTTTGGGTTGCCCTGTCTAAATTCCTCACGTACTTGTGAGATCAGCTCTGCTGTCTTAATGGATGTCCCGGATGGCGCATCCAGCTTCTGGTCGCCGTGGTATTCAATAATCTCGACATGAGGCAAATATTTGGATGCCTCTGCAGCGAATTTCATCATAAGAATAGCTCCGATTGAGAAGTTGGGCGCAATTAGAGCACCGAGGCCTTTCTCTTGGCAAAGCTTGTCCAACTCTTCGATTTGTTCTGGCGTAAAGCCTGTTGTGCCAATAATAGGACGAACCCCATATTCAATAGCTGTTTTTGTATTGCTGTAAGCGACCTGGGGTACGGTGAAATCGACTAATACATCCGCCTTCGCACTATTGAGCGCTTCTTCCAAAGTAGCACTTACTGTAACTCCCGTATTTGCTTTGCCTGCGAATATCCCCGCATCCACGGGGCCCGCTGAAGGAGCGACCGCAGCGACGAGCGCTAACGACTCATCCTCCAGCACCATTCTCACAACCTCACGGCCCATTCGTCCGCTCGCTCCGACTACTGCTACTTTTATCGTTGACATCTCTATCACCTGTTCCTTTTTCTTTGTGTTCCGATCTTAGATTTCCGCAGCAAACGCCGTTTGCGGTTCGCATCCGCGAATAGCCTGCGTGCAGCTGAATGACCAGGATCAAGCCGAATCGCTTCTCGCGCATGCAAGGCTGCTGAATCAAACTGCCCCGTCTCTGCATAGGCTAGTGCCATTAGGAAGAGCGCTTCAAAGCTGAGCGGATCAAGCTCAGCAGCCTGACGCAGCAAAGACAGGGCTTCTGTATACCGGGGCTCCGCCGTATTCAGCAGCTGCTCCGCAGATGCGACCAGAAGCTTCGCTTCAATAGTTTGCAAGTAAAAGCCATACTCCAAATGTGTATCATCCAACGCTACAGCCTGCTTCGCATATTCATGCGCTTTACTCCATTTGCCGCTGCGTGCGTAGGAAACCGCGCATTTGTGATGGTAGCCGGCATTGCTTGGATCTGTGGCTATCGCTTGCTCAAACCAATAAATCGCTTGCTCGAAATCACTATTCAAAATATACTCATACGCCTTTTTAACACAGCTCTCCCCATCCAATATGCCCATCCTCCTTGTACACAGGTTGATGGTACAGCATATGTAGGAAGTCATTCTACTGTTCGGCGTTTTTTCTTGTCCAGCGGTCTGCATCTCGCGTATTAAATTTATTCATCACCTTATTATGGGCTTCAGTCAGATCGATACCGAGCGAATTCGCAAAACAGGATAAGATAAACAAAATGTCTCCTAGCTCCATCTCGACTGAATTATCGGCTTCATCGGCCTTTTTCGGTTTCTCGCCATAAGAATGATTCACTTCTCGCGCAAGCTCGCCGACTTCCTCACTCATTCTCGCCATTAGAGCAAGCGGGCTGAAGTAGCCTTCTTTGAATTGAGAGATGTAGGCATCCACTTCACGTTGGATCTCAGCTAATGATTTTTCCGCCATTGTCTATATCCTTCCCGCTAAATAAGTGTCGTTAATAATTCATATGTTAACGTAAAGAGACGACGAAAACAATGTTTTTTGAACTTCAAGCTTTGTGAAATACTATGGAACAGCCACTTGAAAAGGAGCTCCCACCATGCTTCGTACACTCATTCGTCAATTACAGCTCATCCTTCCGATCATGACAGGTACAGCCATCTATGCCTTTGGCCTGCATTACTTCATTATTCCCAATCAATTAATGGAAGGCGGTCTTACGGGCATCGCTGTTCTGTTGAACTATGCCGCAGGCTGGCCGCTGTCGCTCTCCACGCTCCTGCTTAACATTCCATTATTCCTGCTAGGCTGGCGAGCACTTGGCAAGCAAGAAATGATCTATACGCTCATTGGCGTCGTCTCCCTTTCCTCCTTCCTTGCGCTTGTAGAATTTCTGATCGAGAAAGGCTGGCTCGTCCCCTTCCACACATCTCAGGATTATATTCTGGCAGCTCTATATGCTGGCGTTACTTTAGGGGCTGGACTCGGCATTGTATTTCGTTTTGGCGGAACAACCGGCGGTGTCGATATCATCGCAAGAATTGCCTCTCGCAAAAAATCATTCAGCATGGGCCAGATCATTCTTTCACTGGATGCAGTCATTATCGGCCTGTCTTTATTATACATCCCGATTGAAAAGGTGCTATATACGCTAGTCGCTGTGTTCGTAGCTTCCAAAATGATTGATTTCATTCAAGACGGCGCTTATTCAACTAAGGCTTTCTCCATCATAACCGATCATGGCTCCGCTATGGCAGCTGCCATTATGGAGCAAATGGAGCGAGGCGCTACTCTGCTTCCTGCTAAGGGAGCCTTTACCGGGCAAACAAAAGAGGTCGTATACTGCGTCATTCAAAGGCAAGAAATCAGGCGCCTCAAAACGATAATTCGCAGTATAGACCCCAGAGCATTCACTGTAATCAGTGAAGTTCATGACGTTCTTGGAGAAGGCTTCAAAGAAGAATAAGCTTCAACTAAGCGGCTTGACGCCGTACGGATTTTGTTTGTATTTTCTCCAGCCAATATAAGTTAGGACAGCCATAATAATTGCCCCGATTAAAAAAGTCCAGCTCACCGGGTTAGCCGCTCCGATAGGAGCAATGACAGGCTCTTCCACTTGCAAGAGCCCTCCTGCGAACAAACGGGACACCGCATACTCCAAATCTCGAATAGAGTCATCTGTCCAATCCTGCTTGGACTGCCCTCTTATTCCGGCATCGAGCAATACTTTTGTATAGCGAAGACGCTCACGAAGCTCATTCATGCGCTCATGGGGCCGCTGCATCTCTGCCGCTGCTTCGATTCGGGATAAATGCAATTCGAAGCTATCGAGCGCTGCTCTTGCTGCAACAGCACCATCACCGGTCTGCCGATTCCAGGCGAGAGTTACTCTTCGCAAATCATCCTGCATGACCTTCTCATATTGCAGCCACAGCGCACTAGACGGCCTTAATAGTGAATCTGTACTCAGTTGAATGCGAGCAGCAGCCGTTACCCAGTCTCGAGAAGAGCTTTCATACTGCAAAGTTGACTCAATAGAAGCAATGCTTTGCTGGATAAGCTCCCACCCTGCCGATTGCCCGGTTTCACGCAGTCCATCTTTCCCCAATAGCTGCTCAAGCTGCTGTACATATTTATAGCCTGCTTGGCGGTTATTCGTATAAGCAGCCTTATATAAAGAGGTAGCAGCTTCATTCAAGCGTTCCAGCTCCCGATAGGCTCCCTGCTCACTATGACTTGTCCACTCTTCTGATGGAAGAGCACGAACTGATGTTACTGTACCAATCAGCATGACGATACATAATACGAATGGAATAACAACTCGTATCTTCATGGACATCCCCCCATAGATAACTCTATGAGGGGATGTCCATCATTATTCCTGTTTTCGTGCGCGCAGCGCCAACCAACCAATGATAAAGCTGAAGATCGACAAGCCGTAGGTGAATCGTTCTACCTGAGGCAAATCATCCATTAACACTCTGGAGAGCCATGGAAAGACACCGTAGGTATAATCGATCGTATCATTCAGCAGCAGCCACAACGCACCGACAATCGCTGCTGCAGTGCCTGCCTTCATAAATCGGGCATAGAGCAGCACCTCAATAGCCATACCCAAATGTGACCCAATCAGCATAATATCCTGCCAAGCGACATCCGCACCTTGTACCCATGCTCCCACAATCATCGCGACTGCCCAAATTCCATATTTAAATGAAGTGAGAACCGCCAAGCCTTCAATAACCATTCGGGCGCCATTAACGAGTCTCGAGGTAGACTTCGGAGGGAAAAGAAAATAGAGCAGCACCAGCGTAAAGAATAGGCTGGCAGTAGGGCTGTCAGGAACGAATACGATCTGCCAGAGCGGCTGAGTCTCAAGCGTATCCACCAATTGATTGCCATACCAGATGTAACCATATATTGTACCTAAGAAATTAACCAGGAAGAGCAGCCATAGCATATAGCGATTCATTAAAAATGAGCGGCTCCAAAACCACGAGAGTGCCATCGTTCATCTACCCCTTTATTTGGACAAAGAACCTGACCGTAGAATACGATCAGGTTCTTTGTTGTGAAACTTTTATTCAGCAGCAGCCTTTTGCTTGGACAGCCAAGTAGCAAGCTGGTCGATCTCCGCATCGGAAATTCCACCTTTGAAGGCAGGCATTCCTCCGCTTTTACCATTGGTAATGATATCAACGATCTCTGCTTTCTCATATCTATCACCGACACCAGTTAGTGCAGGGAAAGAAGCTTGTCCCTTAAGCTCTGCAGCATGGCATTGCAAGCATTGTGCTTTGTAAATGTCCATTGCCGGGTCATCAGCGTCTACAAGAGCTACGGATGCCGATTCAGGCTTCTTGGTCGTAACTGGAGCAGGCTGGCCCTTCTCGAACGCTTCACGAGCCTTTTCTTCACGCACATGATGCTCTGGAATCGTATTCGTGATCTCCAGTTGGTGCTGGTAGTGATCCCAAGAAACCACTGTCAGATAAACGGTCGCAATTAGCGAGAGAATCATCAGTGATGATGCAATTGGACGACGGTAGAAACGACGTTCCTTGCCTGTATCCAAGAATGGAGCAAGCATTAGAGCACCGAACATAACCCCAGGAATACCTATCGTGCCTAGCAGGATATAATCCTGCGATACGTACGGATATTTCAGAAATTGATACAAGAACAAGAAGTACCAGTCCGGCATTGGAATGAACGAAGCATTCAATGGGTCTGCTGGGTAACCAAGCGGTGCCGGCTCTGCAATAACCCATGCTAGGAAGCCGACGAGAACTACGCAGCCGACCATCCATTCCTTAAGCAGGAAGTTCGGTATGAACGCTTCTGATTTCCCCGGAAAGGACGTATAGTCCGGCGGTATGTTCGGATGACTGGTTTTCTTCACCCGCGAGTCGCCGACATATACAACCTTCTCGTTTGATTTATGACCGTGCGCCATAATAAGTCCTCCCTTCGCTTAAAGTGGTCCCGAAATACCTTGCTTCCGAATCATCAAGAAATGCGCTGCCAGCATAGCAATCAATGCGCCTGGCAAGAAGAACACGTGAATCGCGAAGAAGCGAGTCAGCGTCTGTGCACCTACGATGTCGCCGCCATAAAGGAACTGCGCAATGTACGGGCCTAGATATGGTACAGATTCAGCGATTTGAACGCCTACTTTAGTTGCATAGTAAGCTTTGTTATCCCAAGGCAACAGGTAGCCTGTAAAGCCAAGGCCTAACATAATAAAGAAGATTGTCATACCTACAACCCAGTTCATTTCACGCGGAGCCTTATAAGAACCGGTGAAGAAGACGCGCAAGGTGTGCAGGAACATCATGACGATAACCAGACTTGCTCCAAAGTGATGCATACCGCGAACAATTCCGCCGAATGCAACCTTATGGTTCAAATAATCAACGCTGGCATAAGCATTGATAATATCCGGTACATAATACAGGGTCAGGAACATGCCGGACAAAATTTGGATGACCGTAATAAAAAACGTCAGACCGCCAAAGCAGTATACGAAGGCGGAGAAGTGATGCGCAGGGTTAACATGCTCAGGCACCTCATGGTCCGCGACATCTCGCCACAGCGGCGTAATATCAAGACGTTCGTCGATCCAGTTGTACATACTTTTAAACATCTGAAATACGCCCTCCTTAGACTCGTGTATTCGCTTTAATTGGACCTAAGTACACAAAACCGTTTTCAACCTTGACTTCATATTCATCCAAAGGATTTGGTGCAACGGTAATGTTCTTACCGTCTTTTGAATAACGAGCGTCATGGCAAGGGCAATCATATTCATTCTTCCCCTTCGCATTCCATGCGATCGTACATCCCAAATGCTTGCAGACCGGCGAAAGAGCGAAAATTGCATTATTCGCATCTTTGGAAATCCAGGCCGCAATTTCAGGATCACTTATGTACCACCCGTCTACCTGATGAATCTGAAACTTGAACTCTTGTGGCTCAGCAGTGATCTTGCTTTCTTCAACTACTTTTACCCAAGTGCCTTCGCCCTTTTTTACTAACAGCGGGTCTACTGCAAAACGGACCATAGGCAATACAGCGCCACCCATCATAAAAGCAGTCGTACCGCCGAGCGTATACGACAAGAATTGACGCCGGGACATCTCTTTGCGCTGAACCGGTCTGTGCGCGGTATCTTGATGTTCGTGGTTACTCATTTTCTGTTCTACCCCCTTTGCCAACCATTTCTCGCGTTTTGCTCCACAGCAAAACACATGACGAACTAGGACATAACTTATAATAGCCTAGGTGCTTGGGAGCGTCAAGAATATGGCTAGAGTTTTGTTTACCTATAAAATGTCGTTCATAAATTTGTAAGCAATTTGTCACATTTAACCTTGTCTGGCATTTGTTTTCCCCAAAACTTGATTTTATTATACAAAGTTTGAATAAGTTGACTTCATATTTGTGAAGTATTAACCGGATTCCATAGCTGCTGAACCCCCCTGGAAACGGTCAAGGAATCAGGCAAAATCCCCTCTTCATTAGGGCAGAGAATTAAGTCCGCCTCCGGGCATTCCAAGTCGAACTGATTCTTCGCCGAGGCAACGATTACGAACCGAAAGCCTGTTTTTTTCAAGGAGCTGCATAATTGATTCACAATGTCGGACTTCGAGGCTTCATTCGAATAATGCAACGCCGGGTAAGTAACCACCCTTCCCTTGAATGGGATTTCGATTAAATCCATCACATCCCGAAGCTGCTCGAGCGCTACTCTTGCTTCATGTGGCTGTTCAGAGCCCGTCATGCCAGTAACCGGCAGCAAGCAGGTATCCAGATAAGGACGAAGCTCGTCCCACTGTCCGTCTGCTATGTCACTAAACTTCATTGCTGTCTCTCCTTCATTAGCCTTTTTTACCTATCTCTTCTATGGTACTCGTATTTCGTATAATTGCCAATTGTTCCTCATAAAAAAACTTCCGCTTTCATGAAAATTGGCCAACCTGACCTTTCCATGAGGCGGAAGCTCTATTCTTTTATCTCTTGATTTCATTTAGCTGCTTTGCTAAACGATAAAACGTATCCTCGTCACCGGACGCTAACGCACGATCAATTCCTTTGTAAATCTGATCAGTGCGATATTTTAGAAACGCTTCATCGAGTACCATTTCTGCTGCTAATCCTAGCATTGCCTCATACGTAACCTTCATTTTGTCCATAGGATACACCTCCAAACGGGCGTTTAAAAGATCCTATTGTTCTTAACGATTTCCACCTTGCTGTTCATCGTCCTCGTGTTCTGTCAGCTATTCATTTTGTCTATACAACGACTACAACAGGTGTTAAAAGAAAGAGCATAGGTTGGAAAAGATTTCTCACAATTGATTCGGCTCCTACTAAAGCATATTCATCTGCATGCTTATCGTTTAGTACGATTGCCCCTATTCCAATTAATATGCCTCAGCCTACTAATCTTAAGGCCATAGCAAGGTAGAGCTAATAGAGGAACATTCTATCATTTGCCTCTAAGCTGACTCCTGATACAACAGCTCTTCCAGCTTTGGTCATCCGCACGACTGGCCCATGAATCTCATGCTCGCCGATGCGCAGCAGCCCCAAATGCATCATCATGCCGAGCAGTCTCTCCTCCAAGATTCGATCGGCATTATCATAATAGAAAGGCTTCACCAAAGGGATAAGCACTTGGCGCAGTGAATCTATCGTCACCCATTCCTCCGCCAGCGCATTCGTCCAATTGACCAGTGACAGTACATTCGGTATGGGGCCCTTGTATACCTTAAGCCAATACTTATAGATTTGCGCCAGTTCATTAGCTGGTTTTGCCTTAAGCCTCTCTATACCGGCAGGCGTTAACGTTATAACCAAGTTGTCGTCACTAAAAAATTTCATAGAGCTGCAGTAGTCATACAAGAGTGACATTCGATTGGGATAATGGTGAAATTGCCTGCCATAACCAAATCTCCATTCTCCCTTCATCGGGAGCTCTTCGCGAATGGCCAATCTTTCGAGAATTTGTGTGCTGAAGCGTTTGTACATGGAGCCATCTGCCGATAATTGAACCTCATTCTGCTCCATATAATGAAGAAGCTGCTGAACGTCATCTTGAAAAAGCTCCTGCTCATCCCGATACACCTGGGGTTCATCGGTATAGATGAGCTCTGCCGCGAATTTTCGTTTTAGCGTATCCCGAAATCGCGTCTTGAGATCTTGGGGAACCTGAAACAAATAACGATTGGGACCGCTTATTCCATTGAATAACCATCCATGCTGCTTGAATCTTGCAATCATGTCCCGCGGACCAGCATCCTTTGCTGGAGGAATTTCTGCTTGTTTTTTTTTCGTACGTCTCGGTTTCTTTGCCTGCTCCTCTGTTACACTTTGCTCTGGTTCCAATTCTCCGAATTTACTCTGCTGAACTCTTGCAATGAGATCCTCCAGACTAAAGGATTCTCTTACTTCAAAGAGCAGAGAATTCATGAATCTTAATTCCTCTAGCTTCATCGTGCTGATCTGCGCCTCGAAAACATCTTTACGGCTGACGGTAGAGAGAATAGATTGAATCAACTCATTCTTGGAATGCCCATTGCACTCGCAGCGATACACGGAAGCGATTCGACTGAGCTGCTGAATATCAGCAAAGCCCAGCATATCTGAGAAATTCATTGTTTCTCTCCTTCCCGCAATTGTTGCACTAGTTAGTACCATTATGGGAAAATTCTCAAATTTTATAACCGAGTGGAATTAAAAATATGACGGAAGTCCATTGGAGGGGAAAACTGAATGATTCCAGAGGGGCCAAGCAGCGCCATGAGCTATGTGATATTTCCACTCAAGCAGCACGCCATATATTCGCAAACTCCTTACGGAACTACTACTTATGCGCCAACAGTTAGGAATAGGTTAGTTTAATGAAAGGCGAATGGTTAAAGCTGCGGTTAATGGCTGGCGGGAGCCTTACAGATGGGGAAATTCGTTGACGCTGTGAGCATCGAGTGAGGATAAGGGAGGAATTGGGCTGGAGACAACTGCTATGAGGCGGGATCACATAGGTATGAGGGAAAGTGACTATAATTGGAGGGGAAAATAAAGGAATTTGCAAGGTATGAGGCTAGACTCATACCTCGGGAAGATAGACTCTTGAGCTATGAGGCCAGGCTCATACAATGCTTGTCTTATAGGATAAGCAGGTCGAATGGATGAGGATTGCCTCATACAAGAGTGAGGTTTAGTTGACTGCCCCTACATTTCGCCGCACCCCGCTGGAGGCTGGCTCAATGCAGAAAACAGAACACGATCTAAGTAGTCTCGATATTGTGACGAAGGCCCACTATTCAGTAGATAATTGCTATTTGATAACATGAATCCGGTATTATTTAGATAGTGAAAGAGCATTTATGCTCTAGGAAGGAACAGCATTCGCTAATTGGTGAATCCTATTACGTTGTTCTACTCCCTGTAACAGCAGAAAAATGAGACAGTGAAGCTGGGTTCAGTAGTGAGAAACCGAGTTTCTCGACTAAAAACCTTAGTGACGCTAATCCGCAATCAAGCTCGTAAAGTAATCCTATTAGCGAAAACATCCTCATTATGTAACGAAAATGCTTCACTAAGGGTCATCAAGCATATGAACTAGCTTTACTACCCTACCTGTTCATTCATTAATAAGTAAAAAAGATGCCCCATAAGTCCATATGCAAGTAGGCACTCCCACCGATATATAGCGCTACGAAAAAGAAGCTTCAAATCCACTTTACTTGTGAATTTGAAGCTTTTTATTAAAATCGGATTCTCTACCTTATATAAGTGCTTATCACAACGTCCTGAGGCAATCCTTACTTAGCTCTTCATGTATCTAAATGTCTTGTACAATTATATAAGAGAGAATTCCATTGTCCCTCATTAAATTGAAGAATAGAATAGGACATATTGTTCAAAAACTCATTGTTTAACGATACACATAGCTCTTCGAATATTTGGGCAAGGAAGGCCCCATGTGATACAACGAGCAATTTGGCATGCGGCTTGCGAGACTGCCATTCTTCAATAAACTCGCGGCCGCGGGAGCGCATTTCTGCATCCGTCTCTTGCCCCGCATCAGCATCCTTCCATTGCTCGCCCCATCTCTCAACTCGCTCCTCGGAGGTCGTGCCTTCGATCTCGCCAAAAAAACGTTCCCTCAACCGAGCATCGCTGGCAAGCAACGGTATATTCAGCTTCGCAGCGATAATTGCAGCTGTTTCTCTTGCACGCTGCAGATCGCTTGATAGAACGGCATCCCATTCTGCAGAATCAGCACTAAGCCGCTCCGCCAATCGCTGCGCCTGCACAATTCCTTGATCGCTTAACGGAATATCTGTCTGTCCTTGTATCCGCCCTAACGTATTCCACTCCGTATTGCCATGCCTTACAAAACCCATAATCACAATTGCGTCATCCCTTCTTATACAATAAAAAGAACCCCTACAGGAGCTCTCATCCAATCAGCTTCGTGTTCGAGATAACCAATTCAAGATCAACAAGGCAATAACCATGCCCAGCAAAGATAAAGCAACCCAATATTGAGGCAACGAAGGCACGACCTGCAGAACAAAAGGATCGCTAATACTTGCTACAGGAACTTCGAACTGGGCGCTAATGATCATTCCACTGCCGGAAGCATTGGCCGTATCCATTAAGCCGGATAGCGTCTCTCTTCTTTCAGGTGAAACGATATTCTCATTGCCTGTTACAAAATAAATCAGTGCACAAGCAAACATCGCCATACAGCCCGCTATAATTAGCGAGAGATTGCGACGAAATGATTTGGAGAATTGGTAGCTCTTATGGGCTACGGGCATTAGCCACGATTGCTCGGCATAAATGCGATCCATAACCGTACGATTGACATGCTCTGCCGGACCGAGAAGTTCAGGATCTTCCTCAGAAAAGAAGCGGATCATTTCGTCACTCTCTTCCCATAGACGAAATTGCTCCGCACAATGCTCGCATTCGAGCAAATGTGCCTCTATCGCTTCCCTTTCCATGTCGTCCTCGGACAAACTCCAATAGGAGCTGAACTTCTCTTGAACGTCATCACATCTCATCTCGTCTTCATCCCTTCGTATTCCTCCACCATCGGCGAATCACCAAAATAAGGCTCCAGCTGTGACTTTATGCTCGCCCTCGCCCGGAATAGCAGTGATTTGACAGAACTGACCGTTTGCCCCAATATGTTAGCAATTTCTTGATAGTCCAGCTGATCATATTCCCGAAGAATAAGTGCCGAGCGTTGCTTCTCAGGCAAATTGTTTATTGCATCCCGAACCATACTCATTCTCTCATTGCGCAAGACCTGCTGTTCAGGAGCAGATTCGGGCGCCGTGGTCGGGATAATGCCCGACTCTTCCAAGGGTAAGTTCGCTGTCTTCTGCTTGCGAAGCTCGCTTAATACAGTATTACGTGCAATCGTATACAGCCACGTCGAAAAAGAAGCATCCACTTCTCGGAACGAATGGAGACTACGATACGCTTTATAGAAAGTTTCCGAGCATAAATCCTCGGCCATTAATTCAAGCTTAGCGCTCTTAAGCATGTGGTAAATGAAAGACAAAATCTTTCGTTGGTAACGACCCATCAGCTCTGAATAAAGCTCGATATTGCCGTCTTTAATCTCTCGTATTAATTGGGAATCAGTCATGACAGGCGAACCTCCTCACCTGCGAATTCTTCTTCCCAGTTCGATTATGTAACATTGTACCGAACCGGAAGCGAAAAGTTGCGGTCATATAATAAATTTTTTAATAAAAATACGAGTACACCTTTAATTCGAGTCTTTTTATCAAATTCCTGCTGCCTTCGACAATAGGTTATTCTAGAACTATTAACCCAGATTTTAACAAGTGAAACATCCCTATGTATTGTATCATATGAGTCTATGCGCGTCTGTTAAATAAGTAAACTCTAATCTAAACAAAAAACCACCTCATGAGGTGGTTTGCACATAGTGTCCAGAATGTGAATCGGGAATTATTTCTTGGTAGCCATTGCCAGCAAGCTTTCCGTAATAACGTCCAGTTGAGTATTCAAGGAGAACAAATCGGTATAAAAGAACAGTCCAAATTCAGCTTCTAATACTCGACCTTCTTTTATTGCAGGTATGCTGCTCCAGATCGGATCCTTCGTAAGGTCGTCCATTCCTTCCCATGAGCTGCGCAACAAAATATCTCCTACAAATTGCGGGAAAACCTCCATTGAAACAACTTCGCTGAACACCTTGTCTGTCTGATCCATCTTCGTCTGAATGACCTCTGGTGCTTTCATTCCTAAATAATCGTATACAACCTGAGAGCCGCGACCGTATTCCTTGCTTTCAACAATCATCATTTCTTTCGCTCCGCCTTCAACAATAGTGACCGTCTTATCTAGCATGCCAGCTGCACGAAGCTTCTCCTTGCTCTCCTCTACATGGCTAGCGAAATTGTCAAGCAGCGTCTGAGCTTCCTTCTCCTTGCCTAATACCTCACCCATTTTTAGAATCCGTTCCTTGGTCGGCAATGTATCTGCTTGAATAATCACAGTGGGTGCAATCTTATTCAGGACGTTATAGGACTTCTCGTCTGGTACAATAATCACATCCGGATTAAGCGCTAATACGGCTTCAGGATTAACCTCACTATGATGGCCTAACGTTTGAACGCCTTCTAATTGCTCTGTGAATGCTGCCCCGTCATAAATTTCAGATATGCCGACTGGCTTGACCCCTAGAGCAACTACATCACCCAGCATATATAGCACCACAACACGTTTTGGAGATACTGGAACAACGATGTCTCCTTTAACAGTCGCAACTGTCCGTGTACCCTCTTGGCTTCCTTGTTCGGCATTAGTAGCTACTGGAGTTGGTGCAACTGAACTAGACGCGTTCTGACCAGCGTTAGCTCCTCCTCCTGAGCATGCGCCGAGCAACAACGTCAAACTGAGCAGCGTGCTCAGAAGAAGCATTGTTTTTGAATTCTTTTTCATGATGGTAAACCCTCCGCCCTTGTATTGGTAATGATTATCATTACCAATTAAATTATAGCGTCGCCCGATCAGACCGCCAATGGACAATCTGGAACCTGCGGATGGACTATCACCCGATATCGTCTTTTCTTGTACCATTGCTTGATATCGCGCTGGAGGCAGGCCTGTCTGTTTTTTGAATAGCCTGCTGAAATAATATTCGTCTGCATAGCCGACCTGGGACGCGATCACCCGTAATGTGCCTCCCGTCTCAAGCAGTTTTTTAGATTCATTAATACGAACCTGAATGAGGTATTCGATTGGGCTGCATCCTGTCTGTTCCTTGAATTTACTCGAAAGATAACGCTGACTATAATTGAATCGAGTAGACAGTAAGTCTAGTGTGATGCCCTCTTGAAAATGATTATGCAGATAACGCTTTACCTGGCTCACGAGATCAGATGGGTTGCTATTAGACTCGAATGCATGCTGGCTGCGCAATACTTCATGTATGAATAGATAGAAGTAACCTTTAATCTCCACCATGCTTCCCGAGCCTTTTAAGGACTGCTCCATTGAAGACATCAGAAGCAGCATAGTACGAGGCTCATTGGGCTCGAATCCGTAGCAAAGCTCAAGTGGCCGACTATGATCCACTAATCTTCTCAATTCCCGCCAGCCAGAGAAAGCAAGCTTGGCTCGATAAAAGAGCAAGTAAAATTCAAACTCTTCCTTCGCCTCAATTTCTAATTTCATCCCTTTTGCTCCATGCAGCAAGTAGAATCTCTCTGTCTGATGCAGATGTCCATCCAGCCCAAGATTGGCAGCACCTCGAACTCCATAAATAAAGCCACTCGCTGGAAATTGATAGTCCAGCCATTCCCCCGCATGCATTACAGTATGCCTGATATCAAAAACCTTAACTGCTGTATGATTCCATACAGCTAGCAGTTCACTATATTTCATGCTAGTTCCCCTTCAGCTTGAATTGCTATTTTCAATATTATAATTGAAAATGATTCTCAATGAAAGGCATTAAAGAAGAATGTTTCAGCCTGAGACATTTTCCCTGCCTTGTCTGCTTTTCTATTCATGAATGCTGCTTAATGCAAAACAAGGGATGTCCCAAAAAGCAGGTTCCCAAGCCAGAGAAGGAATGTCATGTACAATGTAATGAATACAATTGCTCTATCTCCCTGCTCAGACAGATAAAAAGGGGCAACAGTGAAGATATGTTCACTAGTGGAGCAGATCGGTTTCCGACTACTGAATATAGCTGACGTTATCTTTAATATCCCCCTAGAGCAAGCCCATTTTTACGAAAAACGCTTCCTAAAATAGGGTAAGCTCTTCCTATGCGCCATCAGTAGCGAAAGGGATAAGCTCCTAGAAGTTTAGGAGCTTTAAGCCCTTCTACCTTTAAATCTACCTGTGAAGGAAAGAGGCTGTCCCAAAATCATCTTCATAACTTTTGGGATAGCCCCTCGTTGTTTTTGTTATTTTGAAAAAACCACTCCAACGAGTGGACAGCACTCGTAGTTAGCACTTCTATTTTACTAAAGCTTTCATTTTCTTCTTTACTTTTTTATAAGATTGGCCGTCTAAATCGTAAAAATCAGATGTCCCCTGATAAATCGATTTGACCTTGTTATTGTCATCAAGTTTGTAATAGCTCGCTGTTGGATGAAAATCTATGTACCGTCCTATCATTTTGTTCCAGCTTAATAGAAAAATAAAATGCCCTCCTACTTTCAACTCCGGTCGCAAGATTTTATCTCCATCTGTGTGATACATCGTAATTTGTTGGCTTTGAATGCTTCCTTTTAGTACATCCCCAACTTTAATGATATAGTTCGTCCCGCTACGCGTTTCTGTGCTGCTTTGCCCCCTCAAGTCAGCTACTTTTCTTTCTGGTGTTCCCTCTTTTAATTCAAACCCTTCTTCCAAATCCGTTGTTTCAATAATCTCACCCTCAACAATAACTGTCGCGTAATCTACCATTTCAGCTAATCGCCGGGGATTCGTAATTTCAATTATAGGACCTTGACCATTATAACTAACCAATTCAGTTTCCACATAGTTACTTTCATCTATAACATCGTGACTCTTCCAGTCCTTAAACCATAGAGCAGCACCTATAATTGCAACTAAACAAGTCAATAGGATGTATTTCTTCATTGCATCGTTCCCCGCCTTCGGTTTAATATCCGTTTGAACACCGGATTCATTTCTTAAGCGTTAGGATTAACATCGGTAAAGTGATTCCCATTAACATGATAAACAGTTATTATATTCCCTACACCATCAAAGTTTTCATCTGGTACAGCTATGTCTTCATAGACCACTGTAATAGGATTAGCAATACCCAGATGGGTTTGAATGAGCTGAACAACTGCAGGCGTTGCAAGCAGCATCTCGCCATAATTATTCAAGTGAGTGCGAATAGCGATCAGCTCAGCCAGAGTCGGCTCCACCCCTCTGGCTGCCACCGAAATGGCATGAATAAGGCAGTTATTCACACCCAGCAGCAGATTCGCATCCGCATCAATACGTGAGGAAAGCCCACTCGAAGCGCTCTCGTGGCTATATCGATCTCCTACTTGCTTCAAGGCGGCAGATTCAACCAATTCATGAAACTTCTCGGGAGTTACCCCACCGCCTATGCCAATACTAAATCCTGCTTCGCCTGCTGACTCTGCCTTCACTCCAATATCAGTCGGGGAGGTTCCCTGATCTTTGCTAGAAACCGGAAACGAGTCGCCACCGATCGCTGTCGCCATTTTCTTCAAACTATCAGCACGCACTTCCGGAAAAGCTAATTTACTACTAAATAAAATGGCTTCGCTACCAGCCTTTAATGTAAACTCAACCATTACTTTTGAGTCAGAGCTTTTCCCTATGAAATATTTGAGAGCTTGCTTGAAGTCCCCTAGATGTCCACTTTTCAATACCGAATAATCACCCTTTTCTATTGCTTTCCAATGTTCTATTGACATGGTTCTATATATCTTGAGTTTTTTTGATTTGTCAATCCCACCCATTTTGGAGGGGGTTAGCGCTGCTTTCCAACCATATTGGGTCATGTAGCGCTCCTGAAGCGTCATTTGCTCTTTGGCCTCAGGATAAGACTTTGTTTGTAGGTCATATTCAAGTTCAATTCTAAACTGCTCTAGGTCGGCTATATCCTCTCCATCCTGAGAGAACAGTTGTCTAGCGAAAAACTCTACTCTGCTTTTTTTTTCGACATCCTTAGCATCATACATTCCAGTGATCATCTCAAAGAACTCTTTATTCTTCATTGCATTATCAAGATTGGCTAATTTCTTTTTTCCAATATTGAGCTTGCGCAGCTGTGCTGGACTTAAACCTGCTATATGATTTACACCAGTCAGCCTTGTTGATCTATCCACCATAGCTTCCACCGTCGGTGTCTGAGCAGCCTTCTTCCCCATTACATCCGCTTCATTCTCCAGCCGCTCATTATCATTAACTTGAAAACCTTCTTTCATTTGCAACGTCGGCTTTACTCTGCCCTGTGCCTGTTGAACCACATGCCACGCCTCATGCGCTAGATGCTTCTCTTGTCCTGGACCCATATGGATATCTGTACCTTGTGCATAGGCTAATGCCCCAACTTGAGCAGGCTTGGGTGAGTTATAATGAACCTTTACATTATCCATGGATATTCTCGAAATATTCTCAATCCCGGCTTTCAAACTATCAGGCATTCCGGTCGTATTTTCTCTTTTGGGCTGAATCGGTTGCTCTTTGTTGATTCTTTCGGACTCCAATTTTTCTAACACATTTTTCTGCTCAATTTTAGAATTGCCATTCATGGCTCCGTTGTTTTTTAAGTATTGAATAATGCCTTGATTTCCTAAAGAGCTTTGCATTTGAGCAACCATTCCATGAGTTAAATCTTTAAAATTACTTATTCCGTTTCCCAAACTATTTTGAATATCCAAATTTGCTGATGTTTTATTTTCCATCTTATATGACGCATTTGTATTTTCTCTTTTGCTTGGTTGATTGTTCATTTTTTGATCGCTAAGCATTCCCAAATTCACCGCCGCCAAAATTTTTCAAAACGTGAATCTAATCTCCTTTAAGCATAATTCACTCTAACTTTACCACATTTTGGTTCGGTATATTTTTTTTATTGCGTAATACCAATCCTACTACTAATTTTTTTAAATAATATGATGGTAAGAAGTAAAGCTATGACTACAGCAACAAAACCCAGCCAATTCAAATACAGGACTGATGTACGACTAATGAGAAGCCCCCCTAATCCAGATCCCAGTGCAAAACCAAATTGGATGAACGAAGTATTTATGCTAAGGGCAATATCCGGATTTCGAGGCGCTAGAGTAACCAAATATAGTTGCTGGGCAGGGGATATACTCCACGTGGCTAACATAAAAATCATTAAAACCAAGAGCAATACAAAGAAATTAACACCGGCTAGAACGAATAAAAGAAGAGTCATCCCTTGTAACAGAAGCCCGAGGTAAATTGTAAATTTCGATCCCTTTGCATCTGCCAATTGTCCGCCCACTCTTGATCCGACAAAGCTGCAGATTCCCGCCAAGAATAGAACACCGCTAATTTCGGTTATGGAAAGAGAGGATGTTGCTTGCAGGAAAGGCGTAATATAAGTGAACAGTGTAGAATAGCCGCCGATATAAAATAAAGTAATAGCCAAGGCAGTTAGAATGGCTGGATTCCTTAAAATAGAGAGCTGCATTCTGAGGGTAACCTTTTCTTCTTCTTTGATTGCCGGAACCTTTTTATAGATGATAAGTAAAGGAAGAATGCTTAATAAACCAATTAAAACAAATAAGACTCTCCATCCAAACAGCTCACTAAAAAATGTGCCAATGGGAACACCGAGGACTAACGAACTGCTGAGCCCCATCAAAATGATACCGATGGCATTGCCCCTTTTTTCTTTTTCAACGAGTCGTGTCGCTATTGCCATGGCCACTACAGTAGTGATTCCTCCGCTAGCCCCTTGAATAATTCGAACCCATAATACTGTTTCGTAAGCAAGATCTACAAACATAAGTCCGTTGCTGGCAATAAATACACTTAAGGCGGTCATCAGCAGCTTCTTGCGATCTGCATTTATCGTTATTGCAATCAGAATCGGAGCAACAATGGCCGCTGCGAGAGCAAACATAGTAACTAGTAACCCAGCCTCGGAAGTGGATACTCCCAAGTCCATGGCGATCATTTCAATGACTCCTGTAATGATGTATTCAATGGTTCCGATCAGAAAGACAGCCAGCGCTAGGACATAAATGATCCATTTATTTTGCAATTCACTCCACTCCTTCTCCAGTTATCTATTTAATATTGGAATTTGTATTTCCATGTAATGTGCATCATGTTCTGGCGATAATGGTAAATAGATTTCCCTACCGGATTCGTTTTCCTTGATTTGATAGTGATTTTTCTCAATCCATTTAGCTAAATAAACACAGGCTGTACGAGCAAAGTTAGAATTTGAACGAAAAGCCATTGTAGCCATCATCGGCTCAGCAGGAAGAGTCCTTAGCTGAAATGGCTCAGGCGGTAATAGCAGCTCACAAGTTAAAAAATAACCAACTTCAAATTCAAACTCATCCTCTTTTCCATCTATTTCTTTCCACAACACGACCTGCGGACCTTGAGTCAATTGGCGAATTTCCCTTGTTAATAACTGATTGAATTTATGGAACAGGTCTGGAATGTCTTCTTCTCTCCCGTAAGCTTTCTGAAAAAGAAACTGCTGAGCATCCTCTGCTTTGACTCTGATTTCTTGCCCTGTTTCGACTTGTCCCTCTTTTTCTATTAGCTGCATACGCTCCTCAATCCTGACGAGTTTGGCTTGTTCCGAATCGATGATTTGCTGGATTTCGCTTTTTTTCAGCTTAAACATCCCTTGAATATTCTCTAATGTAATATCTTCATGGAGCAACTGTGTAATTTGTGGCAATGTGAAACCCAATTCCTTATAAATTAAGATTCTATTGAGCTCAAGAAGCTGATCTGCAGAATAGTAACGGTAGCCAGTATCGTGATCCACCTTTCTCGGCTTTAAAACGCCGATCTGGTCATAGTAACGCAGTGCTTTTAGTGAAACCTTGCTTAGCCTAGAAAACTCACTGATTTTAAACAAACGATCATCTCCAATCTATAACATAATGGGAGTATACAGTTTCCCGTGCAGGGGAAAGTCAAGGGTGTGAACTGCCTTCCTTGTCATCACTCTATGTTGGTGTGATCGGCAAGTCAAAGAAACGTTATTGAATAGAACGTTCATTTTTTTTGAATTAAAAGGTGAGAACTGCCGTAGACTTGCACCACCTGAAGGCCTCTTGCTTCCACGCAATTAATTTTTCAGTATGCAATCTATCAAAGTCCAATCATCTGAAAAGGCCTTGCACAAAAAAAGACCACTTCTCAAAGTGGTCAGCCTTCTTATATAAGTACAGACTAGATAAGCAAATCAACACAATTCATCTGGAGATAACATATGTACCGATACGTGTAGACAATTTGGATCAACTTCTGGGTCACACCCTAATCCAAGATATTTTGAGATGCTCGAAATGATTGATTAATGCTTCCCTTTCGAAGCGTAGGGTTTTGATTTTTAGGATATCTCAAGCCTCCGTTCTGCTGGGGTGTTCGCTCTGCCATGTTCGAGGACGAGTTTGTAATGGTGTTTGTCGATTTCCGTTAATGGCATGTCGGTGATAAAGTCTATAATTTCGGGCTTTGACTACCTCACCATGTTTCCGAATCTCACACTTCTCATTTCTTAACGTTCTATAAATGAGTGAAGCAGTGCGCCTCTTGTCCTGTGCTAGAAAGATTGTCGCCTTCTAGTAGAGGGCAATAAAAAAAGAGAGAACCGACATTTTGAAAAAACGTGAGTTCTCTACAATCTGAAGCAGATTTCATCTGCTCTTTTGTTAAAGGATTACAGCCTGCCCCATCTTTTCCTTCAACAGAACCCTCTGCTAACGGTTGATTTCTCAGCGGGCTATTAGAACTAGAAAAAGCAAAACATGCAAACCCAAAATCATGAATTCGGATCTGCGTGTTCAGTGCCGCTTGAGGCTAACGGAATAAGCAGCAAAAGCTTCTTCGCGAGAAATGCCGGGCTATAAATCATATCATTGCGAAGCCAAGAAATAATAATTCCGAGGAATGCAGAAGCGCTATACCACAGAAGTATATCTTTTGGAACGTCTATAGCTGAAGCGGACGAGGATACGCCATACTTATCGATTTTTTCTGTGAAGTCATCAAGTATTAGCGTAAGGAATCGTTCGGTAAAAATTGGAATTCGCTTCGAAGCTAACAAAACTTTGTAAAGTTTTGCATTCTCCGCAAAATGCTCCAGCATCTTAATTAATCTAAACTCCCTAGGTTGTGCAGGGTCAGTCCCCCCCTCATTTAAGAAACTCTTGATTACACTTGACATGTCATCCGCCATCCTTTCCAGCATGTCGGGAATATCACGGTAATGAAGATAAAAGGTTACCCGGTTAATAGTTGCACGTTCTGTAAGGCGGTTCACCGTAATTTTCTCAAGTTCAATTTCTTGCAATAAATCAATAAACGCATCTCGTATCAGCAGACGCGTTCGTAGGACGCGCGGGTCCAAACGTAGTGATTCAGTAGACATATCGACTCAGTTCCTTTCACAATACCTTCTCTGGACGACAATCAAATAGGGTTTGTAGATCATCATCTATGTAGACGACAAATAAGAGAATTTCGTTAATTAATAAACAATTTGATAAGATATGTCGCTTGTGAAACAGGAGAGAGGCGATTATAGTTATTTGTATTCAGTTAATTATACAACAAACTGTCTATTAGTTTCTATTATGGAGAGGATTGAATTAGTGTGAGTAAAAGTTCAGATTTTGACAGCAACACGATTAAGAAAGGTCCGCTATTGTTTGTTATGATTCTAGGGGCGTTTATCGCCGTTCTGAATCAAACTATAATGAGTGTTGCGACCCCAGAGCTTATGATCGACTTTGACATTGCAGCGACAACAGCCCAGTGGTTGACGACAGGCTATATGCTGGTGAACGGCGTTCTTATTCCGATTACAGCTTATCTGATGCAACGTTTTACGACCCGTGAGCTATTTCAGACTTCCATGATAATTTTCCTTATAGGAACCACTGTTTCTGCATTGGCACACAGCTTCGACATATTGTTGGTGGGTCGCCTGATTCAAGCTGCAGGTGCCGGTATTATTATGCCTCTGTTGATGACTGTTGTTCTGACTATTTTCCCTCCTGATAAACGGGGGGCGGCAATGGGAATGGTCGGATTCGCAATTATTTTTGCTCCCGCCATCGGTCCTACACTCGCTGGATATGTCATAGAGAATTATTCGTGGCGTACGATGTTTTACGGTATGATTCCTTTTGTCATTATTGTGATTGGAATTGCCCTCTTTTATTTGAAAAACGTCTCTGAGCACAGTTATCCTAAATTTGACATATGGAGCGTTCTTTCTTCAACTATTGGTTTCGGAGCTATCCTTTATGGATTTAGTAGTGCTGGAAGCGCGGGATGGTCTAGTGCGGAGGTGCTGGTATCGCTTGCTGTGGGTGTAGTCTCCCTAATTTTATTCAGCTGGCGACAGTTAATCTCGAGCAGCCCATTACTTGATCTTAGGGCATTCAAATATAGTATGTTCTCCTTAACAACCATTATTAACATCGTGGTCACGATGGTCATGTATGCGGATATGATGCTCCTGCCATTGTACTTGCAAAGCGCGCGCGGCTACACCGCAATCGAGTCTGGGCTGTTGATGCTCCCTGGCGCACTTCTGATGGGATTTATGATGCCTATAACAGGAAAACTATTCGATCGGTTCGGTGCCAAGTGGCTTTCGATAATTGGCTTAATCATTACAATTGCAACGACGATCGGCTTCGTGAATCTAAGCGACTCCACCAGCTATACGTATTTGCTTCTAATGTCCACGGGACGGCGCATAGGCATGGCTATGTTCTTGATGCCAATTACGACGGCGGGCTTGAATCAACTACCAGCTAGGTTGAACGCACATGGAACAGCCATCTCCAACACCATTAAGCAAGTAGCTGGTGGGATTGGGACTGCCTTACTCGTTACGGTAATGACAACCGGTACAAAGAACCATCTCACAGAAATGATGGCTTCTGGCGGTTCTACTTCACAAGAACAATTAATCCAGCAGGCGGCTATTCAAGGTATTAATGATGCTTACTTGGTCATTGTCGGAATCGCAGCCATCGGATTATTGCTTTCGTTCTTCATTAAACGCACAGGGCAGGCCGTGGAGAAAGAGCATGCAAACCAGTTTGCTATTAAAGAAGTTAGCAAAGCTTAAGTTGATTACACACATTACACCTTTGTTCAGCCCTTTTAAGCAGTAAAAAACTTGCCCAGTAAACCACCTCAGTGCGAGGTGGTTTATTTGAACGATTGTTCCCCGTTTTCGTAACGATCCTTGGTAGAGCTCGAAATGAATTCTCTTGATTAGCTAGCTTATCATTTTACTGTTCTTTCGATGATCTGTTCTCTGCTAGGACCAATGGATATCCAACGTATCGGTACGCCTATTAAATTTTCAACATGGATCACATAATTTTGAGCCTGTATTGGAAGCTCATCAAATGAACGAGCCTGTGAGATATCACACATCCATCCAGATAATTTTTCATAGACAGGCACTGCCCGCCCTACTTGCGAAGGACTTGGAAAATCAAGCGTTTCTTCACCATCAATTTGATAGGCATAGCATATTGGGATTTCATCAAGATAGCCTAAAACATCGAGATTCGTTAATGCCACCTCTGTAGCCCCCTGTATTTTACAACCATACCTTGTTGCTACCCCATCGAACCAGCCTACTCGCCTTGGTCTCCCCGTCGTCACACCATATTCTCCAGCATCCCCTCCACGCTTACGCAGTTCCTCTGCAGATTCTTGGAAAATTTCCGATACAAATGGTCCTTCTCCGGCACAGCTTGAGTAGGCTTTCGTTACTGCTACAATTTTATTAATCATTTGTGGTGGTACGCCAGCACCAACAGCAGCAAATCCAGCTAGTGTGGACGAAGATGTCGTATAAGGGTAGATACCATGATCGGGGTCTCTCAGTGCTCCCAATTGTCCCTCTACTACTATGTGTTCTCCTTTAGCCAGGGCCGCTTGAAGAAGCTCTGTTGTATTACATACAAAAGGTTTGATGAAATTCGCTTGGCTCTGCAAATCTAACACCAGTTGTTCAACCTTAAACGATGGTTTCTTATATAAATGATTAAGAAGCACATTTTTTGCTTCAAGGGATGCTTTCAGCTTAGCTCTTAGATTCTCCTGGTCGAAAATATCTGCAACTTGAATACCAAGCTTTGCATACTTATCTGCATAAAAAGGGGCGATTCCCTGCTTAGTCGAACCAAACTTTCTCTCGCCTAGCCGTTCCTCTTCTAATTCATCAAATAAGATGTGATAAGGAAGAATGATTTGCGTCCGATCTGAAATACATAGCTTAGGCTCAGGTACTCTTCTCTTGGACAATTCATCCAGCTCATTACGTAGATAATTGATATTCAAGGCAACACCAGGACCAATAACATTAGTAACTCCTGGATAGAAAACTCCTGATGGTATTAAATGCAGAGCAAACTTTCCGTAATCATTAATGATCGTATGCCCCGCATTGCTACCTCCCTGATACCTGACAACAAATCTAGATTCCGCTGCAAGAATATCAGTTATTTTTCCTTTCCCCTCATCGCCCCAGTTCGCACCCACAACAGCTGTAATGGCCATTTCCGCACTCCTTCTCAATTGGAATAACTTTCTATAATTAAGTATAATGAAATACATTAGATTAGAAAAATTAATATTAATAATATCAGCTATAAACACTGATAATGGAGTTAGAGGTGAAGAAGATGATCCACAACATGGATTTGTATCAGGTTTTTTATTTCACGGCGAAGACAGGAAGCCTATCTAGAGCAGCTGAGGAACTTTACATCACACAGCCAGCCGTCACGCATTCTATTAAGCAGTTGGAGGGTAAGCTTGGCGGGCAGCTATTTCACCGAACATCCAGAGGAGTAACCTTAACTTCAGAAGGGGAAATGCTTTTTACGTATATCGAACAGGCCTATCATTTTATTCTTAATGGTGAACGTAAAATTGGAGAAATGCATCAACTTACTAACGGGGAGGTCAAGATTGGAGCAGGCGATACACTTTGCAAACACTTTTTATTGCCCCAGCTTAAAATATTCCATGAGTCTTTTCCAAAAATTAAAATTCAGGTGATCAATCGTACCACTGCTGATACGATCACTCTTTTAAAAGAGGGAAAGATTGATCTCGGCATCGTTAATCTTCCAATACATGATCATCAAATTGAAATCCAAGAAAGCATTGAAATTCACGATTGTTTTATAGCTGGCGACAATTATAAGTTTTTATCTGATACAGCCATCTCATTTGATAAATTACTTGAATTCCCAATCATACTTCTTGAGAAAGGAAGCAGTACACGAGCCTTCATTGACGGGTTTGCTGCGGAGAATGGTTTTACTATTAAACCGGAGATTGAGCTTGGAAGTGTAAATCTACTCATTGATTTTGCACGCAACGGATTCGGAATTGCTTGTGTGATTAGAGAGTTTATTGATCCAGAACTAACACATGATAACTATTGTGAAATTCGGCTGGAGAAGCCCTTCCCGGCAAGGAAAGTAGGTATTATTAAACTAAAGAGCACCCCGTTATCTGCTGCCGCAAAGCATTTACATAGCATGTTATTACAAAAGTAAACCTTTAAACTCTTTTAATTCCACCCAATGTCTGTACTAGCTGAAACCTTAATTGAATACACTCAAAAGTGGACTACCACAAGTAAAAGGAGGATTATTTATGGCGGTTAGACCTATCGGAATTATTGTATCGGAGTCCAAGCCTCTGCCAGGCCAAGGCAGTCGTTCGAGCGGCAACTTCTCGACGGTTTGGTTCGGAGGTGCTCATCAAATCCTCGTGGAAGTTACGGTCGATGGCCAAATTAATGATTCGATTGTTTTTAAAATCGCGGAAGATAAGAGCGGAAGCGACCCTGTAAGAGCTGACAATGTACGCCACAACACAGTATTACCTTATATCGAGAGCAATTCGCTATATATTATTGTACAACAGTGTCCTCCGAACAAAAATTTTAAGGTTACGCTTAATCCTTATGTGAGCAAATAAATTCAAGCTATTCAATGAATGAAGGACAATTATCTATAAAAGTTTGATTTCGAATAGGAGGAAAAAGCATGAGCAGGCCTATTGCAATCGTAGTTTCTAGCTATACAGAATTAACAGATCAGAGGAGCCGCGCAAGCGGTAATTTTTCAACAAAATGGTTTAGCTCCTGCTCATCCATGGAAATTGAAATAACGGTTGACGGCGTATTAAACAATGATATTACGTTCAGTATGGCAATTGATAAAGGCGGCAGCGATGAATTGAAATTTTCTGAGGTCAGAAATGGCTCTCGGTTAAACTATGTTGATTCTAATACGTTTTATATTTGCGAGGTGAAGGCCCCTTTAACGCAACATAATAATTTTACGGTAACAATCAAGCCCGTTTAAAACTTCGCGCTGTCTATAACAGCAAAAAAGGGTCATCCTCTTTGGATGGCCCTTTCTTTTTCTCGCGTTGTTCAATTATCGTTATCCATACTTTTTCTTTACTGGTATCCAGATTTCACCCTGTGTATGCCCAGGCATTCCATAATACATTTCGAATTGAGGGCCCTCAACCTGTTCATATCCAGATATCGGAAACCACTCGGCATATATTCGTTCCCTTAGTTTTTGCAAATCACATTGCGGCTCCGGGAAAATAGCCCATGTTAATGCCGGGACCGAAAGCTTTGTAAATCTCTCTGGAATTTCAAGTCCTTTCGGTAAATGATAGCATACCATGTACTTGAATGATTCTCCCGTATGATCATATAAGGCAGCATGCAGAACGGTATTGCCAAACCGCCCCAGTAACTCGTTCATTAGATCTACACTGCCGTCTTCATCACATTGTTCACGGAACTGAGGAACTTCAATAAATGCCGTTTGCATATCCTGGCTAACAAGGCCATAAACGCCGAACATCTCAAAAGGCCCTCTTTGTTCAATACGATAATTCATCTCGACATCTCCTTTTATTGAGATATGAAAGGACATTCGAGGATAGGCTTTTAAAGAGACGCCTTTATCGCGTGCAGATATCGGCATGATCCCCTGGAGATTCTTGAACGCACGTGCGAACGCTTCCGGCGATTGGTATCCATATTTCATGGCTACATCGATCACCCTTGCATCGGTTGTCTGCAGTTCAAAAGCGGCCAATGTCAGTCTTCGACGCCGGATGTACTCGGATAACGGGACTCCGGTAATGAACGGAAACATTCGTTGAAAATGATACGTAGAGCAACAGGCGATCTGCGCTATGTCATCATATGAGATATTGTCCGCCAAATTCGTTTCGATATAATCCATGGCGCTATTCATTCTCTCGAGCCAATCCATCGTTCACCCTCCCTTCGAGTTAAATACTATCGCAAATAAAAATGGCTTGCCGTGCATTTCCTGCACCAAATTATCAGCATCTTTCAGTAGTGATTACACTAAACTTAGCTTTTCAATTGCTTGCCTTTCATCTGGGAAGAAAAATATATCCCTCCCGTTATTACACTCATAAATAAAATCTCTCAAGCTTTTACTTGAATATATAGAAAAGTCCCCTATAATGGCTATTTTCACGTGGTAATTGATGAACTTTTGTAATATTTCCCCTGCAAGTTTTGTGCTCAAGTGAAAAAAGTCCTCACATATTGCCGCTTTATTCAACATTATACGATTACAGCCCGTTTCATACTGTACTGTCGCTATAAAATCCAAGGCCGACTGGACATCACTTATTATAATCTCGTTACTGCTTATAACAGCAATTTCAACATTATTCTGTTTAATAATATTTGTTTTCATTAACAGTCCCTCATTTCAGTAGATAAGTTTGATTCTGCTCTTATTCCAAAATCCCTTTTTCTCTTGCTTCCTTCAGCCATCTTGGGAACTCATTAAGGAGCCGATTATATAACTCCTCATCTGTTATTTTATCTAAATCATCTAATGCAAAAAAACTAGCATTATCAATGAATCGTCCTGGCAAATTATCCAGTCTCTTAAGAACGCCATAATTTGCATTTCCAAGGCCGACAAATTGCCAAAATATATTTTGTTTCGAGGCATTCACTAAAATCTTTGCAATCTCATTATCTTTATAAATGCCGCCATCACTAAAAAATATGACATATGCAGGAATATCTTTTCTGGGTTCCTTTTTTATATAGTGCTGGATGATATCCTTCATAACAGGCGGCTCATTATTTCCTGAGCCTAGACCGCCGAATATTCTGGGCGCAGGATAGGTTTTTTTAATATAACCTTCATAATCTCTCTCTGTTACACTTCTTGCTTTCATAAATTTAGAACCAAAGAACCAAACATCTAATTCGCCATTATCATCCATACAGGCAGCGACAGCCAGCACGCGTTCAAAAGCACGTTGAACGGTTCCACTATAATATAAGTGTGACATAGAGCCTGATGCATCAAAAACAACGGCTACACGAGATTTCTCAAGTGCAAGATTCTTCTTTTCCAACGAAATTGAAACTTTTCGTTTCAATAAATCAATTTTGCTTAAATTAAGTTCTTGAACTGGCTCCCTATGAGGGACAGATGGAGCTGGAGGAACTTCAGGAGCTGGAGGTTCTTCAACCTCCACTCCATACGATTCAGCTAACGGCTTTAGCCCGCCATTAAACCCTCTGCCGATCGCCCGAAATTTAAATTTGGATTGATGCCGATATATTTCTGCAAGAACCAATGCCCTTTCTTCAGTAGCATCATTGATTTGATAACAAACTTCTCCTTGAGCACCCTTTACTGTGATACTTAGCCCTTGAACGGTATTAAATGTAGAGTTTCCTTCTAATGTTGCAGTAAAAAAACAATGTTGTATAGTTCGTGAAAGCTTCTCCAACTCAATCGTAAAGACCACTTTATTTACTTCATTCGCTTTCAACCACACACTTCGTTCTGGGTCTGTTTCTTGGTTATAAAATATCATGTAATCATCTGATGGAACTTTGCCATTAGCAGTTACTAAAAAAGAACTGACATCTAATACGGACGTAGAATTCCATCGCACTTCCACTGTAATTATGCCACTCTCTGCAAGAACTGTATTGCCGCCTTTTTGTAACGAAACAATGTTAGTCATGTCCAAACTCCTTTATATATAATAAATATTACAAGTTTTATTAAATCAGACATTACATCTATTCAAGCCTATCTCACCTCTGCAAGTAGAGCAGTATATAACTGCTTTAGAGAAATGGTGTACTATAAATCCAGACTAACTTTCAAGAAAATTATACCATTTTATAAGAAAAAGCTTGAGCAATTTATATATGAATCTACTCTTTCGCAGCGACAAATTTATAAGCTACAAGCATTCAATCAAAAAAGGAACTCCAACGCAGCTAGCAAGCTGGCGCGAAATTCCCTACCTTTAAGCTTTTAAGACTATGGCAAAACGTTGTCAGAGGCCCCACCAATACGCTTTTTCCTATATACTTGGACAAGTTGAGAGCCAACTTTTTTTATTGAAAATTTCTTTCTGACTATTCTCGCACCAAATTTACCTAATGATTTAGCCTTACGGGGTCTAGTCAAAATACTATGGATGTCCTGCGACAGCTTTTTGACCTGGATTGGTGCAAAAGCGCCATGATCTCCAAAGTGAACTCGAATGATTTGTTTTATATTTTTAGGCTCTACAACACCACAATATCCCGCAACACCTGCCGCAATAACCGGTCTTGCACATGCCATAGCTTCGAGTGCAACACGCCCTGTTCCCACAATCATATCTGCTGCATAATAGGCATGTTGTATGGCAGTCAACGCGGGGCGAATATATATCGCTCTTCTACCAAGACGATTGTTGACTTTAGCAGCAAGCTTGACAAGCTTGGATCTCGTCGATGAAGACCCCGGGCCAAATAAAACGGCTACATATGAACGATTTTTTTGAGCAATGATTTCTGATGCCAAGATCACTTTGCTTGCTATGGGGTACTTATCAGCGGAGAATCTCCCAGCATAAACAAGAATCTGAGCAGCTTGTGGCAAGTTAAGTGCCCTTCTCCATTTATTTTTAACGGATGACGATTTAAATACAGAAGTATTAATTCCATTAGGTACAATCAGAATTTTATTGGCAGAAATTTTGAAATTCCTGACTAACCAGGTTGATAACTTCGGAGAAACAACAATTAGGTGTCTAGCCACTTTGGACATAGCTTTCAATGCAGAGCGATTATGATAAGTGCCATGTACTGTCGCAATCAATGGTATTTTAAGTTTTCGGCGTAAGTTTGCTGCATGGCGAAATGTCTTTGAATCATGGGCGTGTATAATCTCATAATTCCCTTTGGAAATGATTGAGGATAGTGAGGATATGCGTTTATCTAATGATTCTTTTGTTGAAGGAAGAAGGTGAACTGTAATCCCCGACTTTTTATACGAATTTAAAAGTGGCCCTCTATTAGCAACAACGCCAACTCGAAACCCCTTTGATATTAAATGCCGGGAAATAGATTGAATATATTGCTCGGTTCCTCCGATATTTAACCGCGAAACCAACATCAAAATTTTCACATTTGCACCAACCTACATTACCGATTTTCTCTTCAAAATAGAATCTGCACACTAACTAGCCTCTCTCCACATAGCATCCGTATAAATGTATGTGCCTTTAGTCTATATTGCCTGTGTGATTGCCTGTAGCAGAAACGAAAAAGCTGGCGCCTGTTGTATACAGGCGCCAGCTTTTATTACATGTAGCCAAGCTCTCCAAGCAGTCGGCTCAGCATAATTGCCATTTCGGCACGGGTTGCGGTTTGATGCGGCTTGAAATTGCCTTCGGGGTCGCCTTTAACGATGCCGTAAGCAAGCATTTGCTGCACGGCCTCGGCAGCCCATGTCGATACCTCACTCGAGTCGTTCAACAACGCTGAACCGTTGTTCAAGGCATTGGAGGCGGAGCCGCTATCGTAAGTAATCGCTCTCGCAAGGATTACGGCTAGTTCTTCCCGTGTAACCCTATCATTCGGGCGGAAGCTTCCGTCCTCGTATCCGGTCACCAATCCGGCCGATGCTGCAGAGGAAACCGCTGTTTCGTACCATTGCCCAGCAATATCGGATAAAGCTGCGGGCTGAGATGCCGCGGGAATACCTAGCGCTCTAACCAGCAGCGCTGCTGTCTCCGCTCGCGTTAAGCCGGCATTCGGATCGAAGATGCCTTCCCCTTTTCCTTCAAAGATGAGCAGGGAGGCCAGCTTCTCCGCTTCGTTTCTCGCCCAGTGTCCTTGCATATCGGCAAAAGCTTGTCGGTTAACAATATTCACGTACAAGCCGACGCTTCTGACGGGAAGCAGCGCATAGGCATGCCCTCCGATATTTTCATATCGGACCGGAACATATTGCAGCTGCCGAAGCTGCTCATTCCATACCGCCACCATGGTATCTGCGTCGGTAGTTGGAACTGCAATTCGCCTTTCTACTATGCTGCCTAATTGGTCAATGGAAACCTCAGTCCCGTCGCCAATGCTCATCACAATCTTAAACTGAACAGGGCCAGACAATAATTGTGCACCCTTGGATTGCAGCTCTGTCAATAAAGGAGCATCAACTTTAACCTCTCCAGCATGTATCGCAAACTTGAGCTTACTGCCGTCCTTGCCTGCATATTGCTTCTCAGCAGCAGCAGCCAGCTCGGAGACAGGCAGCCACATTATACCGCCGGACGTTGTCAATTGAATCGCAAATGAAGGATTCAACTGAAGCAGCTTGTGTACCGTTTCTCCATTTAGCTCGAAATATCCCTTTGCTGTGTTCCTAACGATCTCAATCCGTCCAGATTTCACTTCAGATGATGTAAGTTTAATTCGTTCCTTCTGATTATTCTCGTTAATGAAATCGATATAAAAATCCGATTGCGGCTGTTTAGGCTCCTCAGGCAGAACAATTGCACTATTCTTTAAAACAGTCAATTGAAACTGGCGGCTATCCGATTCCAGCTCTTTCGTAACTGTAGCTGTTAGCGTAACCATGTGGTCTCCAGCCTCAAAGGTTGGTCGTGAAACCGAACCATCAGTAGGACTAATCAGCTCCGATCGGCTAGAAGCCCATGTAATGGCAGAGCCATTCGTCCCTGCAGTTGGGAGCGTCAGCTTATTGCGCACATGCGTTTCGTCATCTCCGGCTGTATAGCCGATCGCAATCAGCGCTATGTCCCTCGCTACTGCCTCTTCATCCGTCATATCGGCAGCGGCAATCGTTAAGTTGTATTGGACGTTATAAATTGTCTGATTCGCATCAACAGCAGCTTCCAGCGTCACGGCGGAGTCGCCCGTCGAGTAAGCCGGCCGATGAACAGCTCCTGTTGTTGCATCAAGTAGGGTATTATCCGAAGATGTCCAGTGGATCGTACGGCCTGCGGCATCTGTACTCGGCAGCCCAACATTCGACTTCACCGCATCGGCCGTCTCTCCTGCGGCAAAGACTGGCTTGGGAGCAGTATAGACGGTTAGCTTGCCAGTGTCGGTAATGACGTGATAATTGGACAAACGGTTCAACGGATCGAGAAGCTGTGCAGTAATATCATAAACACCTTCAGCGCTAGCTTCTGTCGCTACAGATTCATACTGTGCCGTAATGGAGTCGTCGGCAACAACGCCTGCAAGACTGCCATTAAACTTCGGATTCGCTTTACCTACCCATCGCGATACCGAATCCGTCGCAACACGAAGCTCGGCTTTCGTAACCGTCAGCTCGCCTTCCTCCACGACAACATGATAGTTACTCAGCTTGCCTCCCGGATCAGAAAGGGACGGAACGATTGGATACAATCCCACAGGACTTGATGCGGTTGCTGCTGTCGAATAGGAGGCCAGAATAGAGTCTCCATTCACAAGACCGGTAAGTGAACCGGTCAAGGATGGATTGCTTTGCCCATATGCCCGGGATTGATCTGCAGCACTGACAGTTAAGGGTGCTTGTGTCACAGTTAGAGTGCCCGGCGAATAGTTGATTGTGTACTTCGTTGATGTCAAGCCGCTGGCTGTTATATCATAATTACCGATTGGGCTAGATGCATCAGCAGACGTCGAATACACCGGCTGCCCGAGCGAGGCAGCTGTGTCCCACGCCATTAGTCCACTAAAGTTCATTGTAAAATTGCCATTAGAAGCCCCATATGGTTTAGTCACATTGTTAGGCTTTACATCGAGTGGAGCTTTCTCGACCGTAAGCGTCGTTGTCTGCTCTGCAGCAGGGTACGGATACGAAGCTGCTGTCGATACTTTCAGTTCATAGCTTCCTGCAGCTTGCCTAATTGAATAGCTGCCTGAAGCATAACCCGCTGCATTCGTCGTTAAGTACCCAATAGTGCTTCCGTCAAGGTAGACATTAACTCTCTTTCCTGCAAGCGGACCTTCTGGCGTTGTCAGCGTTGCCGAGATATTGACTGCCTTGCCGTATGTACCGGTTATGGGAGATACGGCGAGCGCAGTCGTATAATCCCTTGGAGAATCACCCACATAAGTGGTAAAGCCCATGTCGTAATCAGACCCACTGGAAGCAGTATAAGCTCGTCCACCTGCGTATACGTCAGTAGCATAGAGCTTCCACGTCGTTTGCGGCGTGTCTCCGATGGAAGACGTTAAGTGCATCGTATATTGCTGTCCTGCTTGCAGCTGTGTTGGATGATCGAATAATACGGGCATCCAGCCTCCCGGATTGTAAGGGATATTGCTGCTGCCAAAAGTCGCTGAAGCAAGCACCGTACCGGACACGCTTTGTCCTGCATAGATACTAAGCGTGAACACAATTCCCGAGCTTCCATAATCCGCCATGTACAAATCAATTTGATTCAAATAGCCGGACTTACCCGCCGTAAAGCTTTGAGCGAGTCCGTTCGCACGATACGTGCTCCCCGGATCCCCTGCTCCTGATGTTTGGTCAGGCGCATCGGCAGCTGCTGCCGATGTGGGCAGCGCGGCAAGTATCGGCACAACCGTAAGAGCCAAGACCAGCAAAAAGCGGACCATCCAAGATATCGTCGAGATGTAAACAGGTTTGTTCGTATTCATGCTTATCAACTTTTTCTCTCCTATCTCAGGTATCTTCCAAATGCAATACTCGCCCCAATATACCTACTCTATTACTCTTTCTTTTTCATGCATTCCTATCTCCGGCATATGGAGCTATGAACTCTATTTTAACATCTTAATCACTAATTATCTTCAATTGATTCTACAACTATTTTTATGATGGAGTAACTCTCTGATCAGTATTGAGCGGAAGATATACAAAAAACAAACCGTGCTCTTACTCATACATTCTCCAGCCTTCTTTATCTGCTACGGCTCATAAATATGGACGATTAGTCACTTATGCCGATCGCTAATTTGACTTAGAATTACCTTAATAGATTGAAAAAGGCTGTGATTCCAATGTTATTCAAAAGAGACAAATGGTTGCAGTATCGCATTCTCCGCAAGGGTTCCTCTATCGCCAGACAGCTGCCAGAAACACAGTTGCTTAACAAGAACGCTTTAGCGAAGATGCTGCTTCATTATCAAAGTGTTGTACTGAAGCCTCGCGACGGGAGTTACGGAAAGGATATCCTATTCATTAAACGGATTAGTGCGAATTCCTTTCGTATTCGCAGCGAAAAGAATGCTGTCACCATGCGAGACACCGATAAGGTATTCCAAGAGCTTCGCAAAAAAAAACGTAGTGGTGGATATATTGTCCAAAGGCGTCTGCAGCTTGCCCAAATTCAACATAAGCCGTTCGACATTCGGATAATGGCTCAGCGAAAAAAAGGTTCTTCATCCAGTTGGAACGTGACTGGCTCGTACGCAAAAGTGGCGGCGCAAGGATATCTAGTCACAAATGTGACGAGCCGTATCATTCCAGCGCTTGAGGCGCTTCAATTAGCCAGAATCGGAGAGCGGAGCTTGCTTGCCAAAGCGGAACGGATCGCACTATTGGCTGCCAAAAGACTAGGAGAGCGTTACCCCAAGCTTCGACAAGTCGGCTTCGATATAGGTATCGACAGGAAACGTAGAATTTGGATTATCGAAGGCAACTATCAACCGGACTTGCGCCCTTTTCGGCGCTTAAAAGATTCCACGATGTATCGCAGAATAAAATGGTACAACAAACATTAAAGGAAAAAAAGACGACTAGCCATAAATCTGGCCCGTCGTCTTGTCATGCTTGCTCCCTAATGCCACGCTTGGAATTTTACCTGCGTTTACTGGTACTTACAACGCGCGTCACTTGAAACTTATTTACCCCGACTTGTATAATGGCAAACTTGCTGTATGAAGTGCCGGAAGAAGTATAAGGTTCCGCTTGAATATTTCCACTCGGCGTTCTAACCGTTGCGGTGATTCTAGTCACCAAACAGACTCCACGGCTAGAGGCTCTCCAAGTCTCATCACGCTGTACCTCATAATTGTCGTCACTGCAAAAGATAGATGCATATTCAACTCTCCCAAACGCATTAAACGAAGTAGAGTTAAATATCTGAACGGGGTCATAACCGTTAGGTCTTCTAATTCCCATCCTCAAAACCTCCTTATTATTAATATAGTTTAGTAGATGCAATTGAATCTTTTTGGTGAGGTATAAATGTGGACAAGGGAAAAAAAAAGCGTTTGTCTAGAATCGTAAGGATATGGCAGCTTAAGATGCTGTATCTTAAACAAAAAGAACCACCCTAATCGTTCAATAGGTGGTTCTCAGCCAAGCTACTTATATTAAACTTGCCTTGTTTTAATTTGATGCCGGAAGTGACAATTTATAAAGTTTGTCCCCCTTCTCCTCTGCAATTCCACGACCATCTGTATTATTGCTAATGAAATAAAGGAAGTTATCTTCAATTAGCACATCCCGGATTCTGCCCAGTCCGGTTATGAGATTCCGTTGTTCGCGTGTTTCAAGATCAAACACCAATACAGCGGATCCTCTTAATGCTGCAACATATAAATTCCCATTAAAGTAGTCCATGCCAGATGGAGCCCAAGTTGCTTCATCCCCAGAAGTAAATAGTGGCGCTCCCATTCCTTCTTGTTCCATATATCCTTCAATCAGCGGCCATCCATAATTTCTACCTGCTTGTATTTCATTAATCTCATCATTTGCACTGTTGCCATGCTCGCTCGCATAAAGCGTTCCGTCAGAGGACCAAGCCAACCCTTGCGGATTTCGGTGTCCATAACTAAAAACATAGGAATCCGGTATTGGATTATCGTCAGGTATCGCCCCATTTAGATTCATTCTTAAAATTTTACCGCCTAAAGAATCCAATTCTTGTGCCAAACTGGCTTTAGATGCATCGCCTGCTGTTGCATAAAGCTTGCCATCCGGTCCAATCTTGAGCCTTCCCCCGTGGTGATAGGAACCGCTGGGGATACGATCGAGAAGCAATTGCTCCTCCCTCCAAATGTCCCCTTCCAAACGGAGGGTTACAATGCGGTTAAATTGTCCGGAATTGTCTTCATACGTATAATAAGCATAAGCTAAATTCGTACTGGTGAAGTCAGGGGCTAGCACAAGCCCTAATAGCCCTGCCTCCGAGGCTGTCGCAAGTTCTTTATTTAGTTCAACATGCTGACGCTCCGTTTTACCATTCTCGAACTTCACTATGTTGCCTGATCTTTCAGTTAGATAAAAGATATTGCCCGATTTAGTAATTGACCAAGGAGCCTCAAGATGATCTGCAATCACTTCTGGATGATTAGTAGACAGTAGTTCTTTATCCTTCGAAGTATTCTTCTGGCTGATAGTAGAATTAGCTTGCTCCTCTTCGGAAGTTTGTTGCCTGCTATCAGAACATCCAGTGATCAATAGCAATACGAACAGAAATGGTAAGATTCGCTTCAACTCCATTGCCTCCCCTTAATCTATTCTTTCGATTATCACTTGAAAGTCATTACTCATACTTGCAAGCTTATCTAAAAGCCTCTCCATATCAGATCAATCTCTGGCGCCTCCTCAGTAGTTAGTCTTTCTTCTATTATAATCTATACCAAACCTATAACTCTATTGAAGCTCAGGAGAGTTAGGAACAACAATAACTCCATGAGCAAAATAAAAACATGCGAACCATAAAATGATTCGCATGTTTTTGTAAACCTGTCGTATTACATTGTTGTTACGCTAGACTATCTCGAGAGCGCAGGCTCGTGATTCCGTACACTAACAGATTCAGGAGATACGACGACGTGATGATTAAGTTGCAATAGGCCACACCCTTCCAGTCTCGGGTCTTGTGCGAGTGAAACGGTTCGTTTTATTAGCTGGGCATAGATTTCCGGTTCTGTGAATTTTCTTCTATATTTAGTCTCAAGAAAATTAATGAGCAAAGCAGCAGCACCAGCCACATGTGGGGAAGCCATTGAGGTTCCTGCTAATTGTGCATATTTAGGCTGAGTATAAGTCGACCAGATGCCATCACCAGGCGCAACAAGATCCACCTGATTATTGGTATTGGTGAACCCAGGGAAAGTGCCATTCAGACTAATCGCTCCTACGCATACAGACTCTGGGTAAGCGCCGGGGTAACTGACTTCGTCTCGTTCTGCACCAGATCCAGCGCCTGCATTGCCTGCTGCGCAGACGACCAAGATATCGTTATTAACAGCAGCCTTCACGGCATCATGCAGAGCTGGATCGTCGAATTCACTACCTAGGGACATATTAATGACGCGAACTCGCTGCCTATTGTCTGGACCGCCACGCCAATTGATACAGAATTGAATCGCTTTTACGATATCCTCGTTAGACGCGCTGAATCGCACGCCTTCAGCTGTATTCATTCGCTGCATTACTTTTGCGATCAGCAGCTTCACTTTAGGCGCTACACCGATAACACCGTTCCCATTCTCTACAGCCGCGATCGTACCTGCAACATGTGTGCCATGACCGCTGAAGTCAGTAACATCACTATCCGCTCCTTCAGAAGCAACGAAGTTGCGAGTTGCTACAATATTGCTGCTCAGATCGACATGCTGCACATTACATCCACTGTCGATAATCGCGACAACAACATCCTCGCCTTTACGGCTTTCTTGCCAGACTTGTTCTGCTTTTATCATCTGAACACCAGCAGGCATCTCGTGAATCGCTTCTTGTTGTGCTAATACTTCATATTTAGGTATTCGAAAATCAGTCATATAAACATCTCCTTCTGTACAAGATATTCCTGTTTACCATTGAGTAGCGTGGTCGATATTAGATTTCACTATACTCAGTAAAAAATGCCAGTAGATGATAACCATCAATTTGCTTGATTTGCTTGATCAGTTTGAATAATTGAAGAAAAGCTCTTTGGTTCATTAGATATAATAATGTAGCCATTCTGCTTGTTGTTATAAAAATCGAAACCAAAACAAGTAGTTTCCCAGATAGCGTGTTGCCACTGCTACGTAAACTGTGCGTTTGAAAACCACCTTTGTTAAAAACGCTGTTCTTTGCAATCTGCTCTTCCTTAATAATAAAAAAAACCACTCCGAGGAGTGGTCTAGACTGGACAAGCCTCAATATTATAGACAATGAATAAAGCCTACAAACTGAGCTATTTAATGACAAATCGAATCTATCGCTGCGTTATAGTCCTGTTAGCTTAAAGCAAACTCCTTCTTCAAAATTGAATAATAATACTGGTCTGTCCATTGATTCCGCCAATAAAGTTCTTCCTTAAAAACAGCTTCCTTGGTCATACCAATACGTTCCATCAATGCTGCCGATTTTTTATCCATTGAATTGCACATTCCTACGACTTTATGAGCATCCAATTTGTCAAAAGCAAATTTTAATAATAAGTTAGCTGCTTCGCTGCCAAACCCTTGTCCTCTAAATTCAGGAAGAATTGCAAAGCCAAACTCCCAACTCCTTCTATGTTCAATATAGCTCCAAATTTGTGCCAAGCCTATTGGTGTTTTATTACCTTCCACCGGCAAATTAATCACAAAATCATAACTATTCACCTTGTCCCTATTTTCAATTTTTTCGGTATATTCCCTTCGCACAGCTTCTTGATCCGACTGGACACTTTCCTCGAAATACCATAAATCTTTGTCACACCCCATTCGTTCAATTAAGGTCGCCGATGGACCTACATTATTATATACCAGCTATTCCGCATTCCTCCTGTGCCTCAGCTATATGGTTTGCCGATGCTGTCATTATAGGAACGGTCAATCGACCTTGATGGTCCATCTCTATTAAGCCCCGCTTCCAGCCTATACTCGATGGCAGCCTTTACGTGAAAAGCTACATTGGATAGAACTAGGAGTGGAGAGTCCTATCCTGATACCGCAGTTTTTTCAGACTGAGGTATAGACGGTAAGGTAGCCTCAATCGCTTTATTCAGCAGGAGCACTCACAGGTAAAGTTTTTAGTACAAAATCTAGCGTTTCAAATACCAAAGTTTATTTTTGATTTACTTTTATCATATCAACACTAGCAGGCATCTTGATATGCTCCACTCACTTTTACACTATGTGCATATCAGAAAATTAAGGCAGCAGCTTGCAGCATAGAAATAGCGCCTGCTGGCACGAAGCCAGCAGGCGCTATTTCTATACTAATTCAGATAAATGATTGCTTCGTTTATTTTAAATATTTCATGAGATTAGACCAAAAGGCCGAATAATGCTCCCAATTCATGAATTCCAGTGAACCCCAGTGCGGAGAGCAGTCGCTTGCAAAAGCGGCCGTCTTGCCTTTGCCATAAGTTCCGACTGTCAGAATGGCATCCCCCTCATGGGTAAGCAATTCTTCTGCGTCCGACTTGGCTGACAGCTTATTATAGCCCAGAAGCCTTGGCCATTCTCCCAAATCATCCACTAAGGGATGGGACTTAGAGACAACAGGCGAGAAGCCGCTCGGCATTTCTACGCGATCATCATAATTCGTCATGACAACCGGCAGAACCTCTGCCAAGACCGTATTTTTATAATTTGCTTTCCCCTCAATCCCCATAAAAGTCAGGTAACCGCCAACCATCAGGAGACCGCCGCCTTCAGCAACATATTGCTTAATTAGCTCAAGAGCATTCGGAATAATTTTCATTTGATAAAAAGTAGAATTTTGCAGCAGGAATGTATTCGCGCCTACATCACTAAGCACAATCGCATCATAAGCTTTGAGCTCTTCCAATGATTGCGGAAAGCGTACCTGTACCTCATGCGCCGGCATGTAGGTGACATCAATGCCCTGCTCACGCAGACAGGATAACAAATACGTCGCTCCCTCCTCATATTTGGTTGAAGTAAAGCTGTCATAACCTTTCGTATGAATCATATGCACTATCCAAGATTCTCCAATAAATAAAATCTTCATTGGGTAAGCACCTCCGTTTTTTTTATATCGCAGCTTTTCTGCCATTTTGTCAAACCTTAGGCCTCTTCAATTTCACACCAGTCCACAATCGTTTTGGCAATCATCTTGACAGCCTGAATCACTTCATCTATAGGCGTGAACTCATCACTGTGATGGGCAAGACTAGGGTCGCCGGGACCAAAGTTGACGGTTGGAATGCCTACGTTCACCGGCCAACCCATATCGGTATGGAAGCCGAGTCCTTCAATTTTGCCTTCCTCTCCAATCGCCTTGAGTGATTGTACACAAGTCTGAACGAAAGGATCAGATACATCGGTCTCTGCACAGTCTGCATCAACCATCCATACGATTTCTGGCATATGCTCGCTTAGCCATGGATCTGATTCGGCCACCTGCCGTAGAAAGTCGGTCAATTCCTTCTTCACATTGCCGCCTACCAGCTTCTCATCGCGTTCGGACGGCAAGTACTGGGCATTAAATACGATCTCCGCTTCATTCGCGAAAGAGGTTGGATACTCCCCCGCATTTAATTGAGCTACATGCACCTGGCAAGGAATAGATAAATAAGGATGTGTCTTGCTTACTGCCCACTCCTCATTTAAGCGATCCAAATGTTCCAGAATATATCTCGCTTTTTTAATAGCATCTACAGCACCGCCATCCTTATGATCCGCTTGCGGCATTTCAATATGGCCACTGCGGCCTTGAATCCTGATTTTGCCCCATAAAATCCCTCTGCATAGAGGGGCGATGGTCAGCGAGGTTGGCTCGGTCAATATGCATGCATCTGCCCTGTAGCCATGGTGAATGAAATCAAGCGCCCCCATGCCTCCAGCTTCCTCATCTACCACGGTTCCAACCACAACTGGCCCTTTCAATTTAAAGCCGCTGCGCAGGATAGCCTCGACAGCCATAATCATAGCCGCTACGCCACCCTTCATATCGACAGTGCCTCGGCCGTACATTTTTCCATCGATAATCTTGCCCTCGAACGGATCGACCGTCCATTTCGTGCCTGCCATAACAACGTCAATGTGACCGAACAAGAGCAGGGACTTTCCTTGAGTTCCTTGGCCGAACGTAGCTGCCAGATTAGGCCGGCCTGAAAAATCTCTCCCCGGATAATAACCCGCCATGCCTTCGTATTGCTTCAATTCATCGGCAACTGGCTCCCACATTTCGATATCCGCACCTAGACCTTCCAGCTTGCCGGCAAGAAACTCTTGAAGCTCTTTTTCTTTGGATGGGGCTGGCTCATCGAAGAACCAGGGATTCACGCTTGGAATTTGAATAAGCTGCTGCAAAAATTGAATAATTTCATCTTGGTGGCTCTCAATCCACTCCATCACTTGCTGTTCTTGGTTCATGACTTTCTGTTCTTGGTTCATCGCTTATGCTCCTTCTTGGCAGGAGTAGTGCCTGCTCTGTTATTCGAACCGAACGGTATGTCCGCCGGCAAAATCAACCCATGGATTAATCATTTCATCGCCAAACTTATCCTTTTTCTTCTCAATTCCGAACATATATCGGGCATCGTCAGAGGCCGGGTAGGCCGGGCTATGCCAGACTCCGCGATTGATTACAATGGCTTGTCCAGGCTTTATCCTAAAACACCTGACAGTAGAGTAATCAGGATGCTCATCCGGGTCTTCAATGTCGATACATTTTGCTACGGGCTGTACTATCTCACGGTCAAAGGTAAGCAGCAGTTCTTCACGACTGACATGCCTCTCCATCGCCGTCACGACAAATTCACGCCGCTTCGTGACCACTAGGCCGAATCCGATCGGTTCTGATACGTCCAGCATTTGAATATAGCTCCAACAATCCCATCCGTCTCCGGCTTTGGAAGGGTCTATAGCAGGCAAATCAATCAATTTGCCATAGGGCGCAAAGGCCTTCTCCGTCAAATCTTCGATGAGCACTTTATGTTCCATCTAAACTGCCTCCTAGCAAGGGGATAATTAGAAATCAAAGCTGTCTACATTTTCTTTGGTAACTTCCAGCGTTCCGATAAATACATTTTGTCCATCGACCTTAATCGTGCCTACTGACGGAATTTCCATGCCGTCCGTAATCTCTTTGCCCTGCGCCAATTGATCCAAAATATAGACCGTCACATAGGCTAACTTACCTGGATCCCAAATAATATCTGTTTTGATGGTGCCGTTTTTGATGTAATTTTTCACTAAGCTTGGTACGGCAATACCCGTTATGGCAATTTGGTTTTTCTCCAAGGTGCCTGCCTTCACAGCTTGTTCTACAACCTCTGCCGCTGCTGTCGGTTCACCGCCTGCGAATCCGATAATCCCTTTTAAATCAGGGTACGTCTTGATTAGGTTTTGCGCATTGGCATACGCCTTCTGTTGATCATCATCGCTGGCAACGGTCGTAACGACCTTCACCTCTGGATAGTTAGCCGCAAAATAAGCTTTTGCCGCATTAGATTTGGCAATCTGATTTTGAGAGCCCAGTCCGGCTACCATGAACGCTACTTGTCCTTTGCCGCCAATTTCTTCACCAATCGTTTTGGCCAGCAGCTCTCCGACCTCTTGATCTGTCCCTGGTGCTACATAATATTGACGATCCGTCTCTGGAGCATCACTATCCCACGTAACGATCTTGACATCTTGACTCGCTGCCTTCTTGAAGACTGGTCCTACAGCTTTTGCATCGTTAGGCGATACGCCGATTCCGCTCACTTTGCGTGTCAACATATCTTGAATCATATTAATTTGCTTGGCGGAATCCGCTTCTGTCGGAGCATTGAACAGAACCTCTACGTTCAAATCCTTCTCCGCTTTCTTGGCTCCTTTCTCTGCTGCTGCCCAGTAGGCTGGTCCGATCGACTTTGGATTCATGAAGTACGTTCTTTTGCCCGATGGGGAAGCTCCCTCATTGGTATCTCCTCCGGCATTATTGCTCGTATTTCCGCAAGCTACCAAATTCAAAGACAATACACCCGTTAGTAACGCCAAAGCTAGTTTTTTCATGGGTTTCACACTCCATTGAATTTTTTATTTCCTACAGCGAGCAGAAGCAGCGCGCCTAGGATAACCGCCTGGTAAAGCACTGATACGCCGAGCAAATTCAAGCCATTACGTAAAAACACAATGATCAGCAGCCCAACAAATGTCCCTGCAAGACTCCCCCTTCCCCCAAAAATATGCGTGCCTCCTATCAGAGTAGCTGTGATAACATCAAGCTCTATATTTGTACCCGATGTCGCCTCTGCGCTTGCTAGACGAGACATCAGGAATACACCCGCCAAAGCCGAAAATAAACCGCTAAGCATAAAGAGTATAAATCGTATGCGTACTACTGAAATGCCCGAATAGTGAACGACTTCTTCTTTATTCCCAATCCCATACACATAGGTGCTGAATCTTGTTTTCTTCATGATGAAGCTGGCTATCAGAAACATCACCACGAGGAATATCGCGTTGAATGGAACTCCCCCAATATACTGTTGGCCTAAAAAGTAAAAAGAATCGGGAAATCCGCTGATCGGCCTGCCTTCATTAATGACGTACACTAGACCTCGAAGCATGACCAGCATCCCGATGGTGACGACAATCGCCTGCATCCGGTGCCTCGCAATCAAATAGCCGTTAACCGCTCCGCATAATACTCCTGCCAGCAAGCCGATCCCCATACTGACCCAAATATTGATGCCACGCTCAAATGCAACTCCCATACAAACGGCGGAGAACGCTAGAATCGAACCTACCGACAGATCCATGGCACCGGATATAATAATCATGGTCATAGGAATCGCGATCAGGCCGACCTCAACCATCTGATTCAGCACATTCATAAAGTTAGTAACAGACAGAAAGTAGGGAGACAAAATACTGAACAGAACGAGAATGAAAAACAGCAAAACCAACTGAACCACCAATTTATTTGACTTGAGCGAGAACTGGCTTGTCCATGCACTCATATCAAATCACCCTCTTTGCCTTTGTTTTGACGGCTGCGCTGCAGTGTATTAATAACAATTGCCAGAATAATCAGAAAACCGGTTGTAGCATCTACCCAGAACGGAGACACCTTAGAGATAATCAGTCCGTTTTTAATAATGCCCATAAAGAGGACGCCCAGCATCGTTCCTGCTACAGTACCGATACCGCCGAATATGCTTCCGCCGCCGATCAGAACGGCTGCCATCACTTCAAATGCTAAGCTGTTTCCTGCTGTTGATGCCTGTACGCTGCCTACCTTGGAGGCAAAAATAACCGATGCCACCCCAACAAGCAAGCCTGTTAACACGTACACCTTAAATTTCGACTTGGCTACGCTGATACCCGCAAGCTTGGCGGCGGAACCATTTCCTCCGATCGCGTAGATCCTTCTGCCCACCCGAGTGAATTTGAGCAAGTAGATGAAGATCGCTATAAGAAGAACCGCTATTAACAAGGGAAAGGAAATGCCAAGCAGTGTACCTTGTCCGAAGTAGCGAAAGCCTTCCGGAAAGTTGGTCATCCAGGTTCCTCCACTGATGCCAACCGCAATTCCTCTGAATATATACATGGTGGCTAAAGTAACAATGATATCGGGAATCTTCCTCACTGCAATAAAATAACCATTGACCATCCCGCACAAGACTCCGATGACTATCCCCATTAACGCTGCAAGCCACGGATGGATACCATGACTGAGAAACAGCCCGACAGAGGTTGCTGTCACTGCTAGAACAGAGCCTACCGATAAATCCATCCCTCCCAAAAGGATAACCATGGTCATTCCTATCGCTACAATAAACATGGAGATGTTCTGATCCAAAATCAGCCGTATATTATCGAATTGAAGAAAATCGGGCGAAATAATTGAAAACAATAGAATGACAAGAATCGTAAATACAATGATAGGCGCTTCATGTACATTCAAAAGACGTTTCATATAGTGCCTCCTTCTAGGCGGGGATGTGAAGCTCGCTGCAGCAATTGCTCCTGATCAGCTTCCCCATGTGCGAATTCATGCACGACCTCACCCTTATACAGCACCAAGATGCGATCACTCAGCCCTATTACCTCCGGCATTTCGGAAGAAATCAGCAAGATGCTCAACCCTTCCTCCGCCAGTTGATGAATTATATTGTAGATCTCTGCCTTAGCCCCAACATCGACGCCTCGTGTCGGCTCTTCCAGAATGAGAATTTCCGGTTTGGCTGCAAGCCATTTGCCAATGACGACCTTCTGCTGATTGCCTCCGCTCAGAAAATCTACGCTTTGCTGATCGCTGGGCGCTTTAATCCGCAGCTTCTCCATATATTCGCCGCTCATCTGCTGGATTCGAGCACGATCCATGACGATACCCTTGGATAGCTGGGGCAGTATAGGAAGCGACAAATTTTGCCGAATCGACATTGGTTTAATGATGCCCTGACGATGACGATCTGGGGGAACATAAGCAATTCGCTTGGCTTTGGCTTCGCTAGGGCTATTAATTTTAACTGCAGTGCCATTGATTATAATTTCACCCGTTCCACGTTTTAACCCGAAGAGACGCTCTGCAATGGTATGTGAACCTGAGCCCGGAACACCGAACAAACCTAGAATTTCTCCCCTGCGGAGCTCGAAGGAGATGTGATGAGTGGAATCAAGCGACATTTGATTCACCTGCAGCACGACCTTTTCCCCATGCTCTTGCTTACGTACCGGATACAGCTGATTGACCTCTTTGCCAACCATCATTTGAATGAGGCTCTGTTCAGTTACCTCATCGATGCTTCGGGTATTAATCTTGATTCCATCCCGCAGAACCGTCACCTTGTCCGCAATTTCGAAAATTTCCTTCATGCGGTGAGAGACATACACAATAGCTACGCCCTGAGCCCGCAATCGGTTGACAACCTCGAACATCTTCTTCACTTCGTTTTCGGGCAAAGCGGCCGATGGCTCATCCATAATCAACACGTCAGCTTGAAAGGAAAGCGCTTTCGCAATTTCGATGACTTGCTGGCTATGAACGCCAAGATGGCGAACCTCCTTGCGGACATCGATTTCACCTCCTCCAATGGAATCAACCAGACGCTGCGCCTCGTCAAACATCTTTGACCACTTAATTCGTCCGAGCTTACCTACCATTTCCGGCCGATCGATAAATATATTTTCCGCTGCTGACAAATTGGAGAATAAATTAAATTCCTGATGAATAATCGATACTCCTTGCCGCTGAGCATCCAGCGGGTTGCCGAAGGTCACTTCCTTGCCCTTCAGCTTGATCTTTCCCTGTGTCGCTGAATAGACGCCAGATAAAATCTTCATCAGCGTAGATTTTCCCGCTCCGTTCTCCCCCATGAGTGCATGAACCTCACCTGGATACAGCTCAAAGCTGACATCGGACAGCGCCTTTACTCCCGGAAATTCCTTGCTGATTCCTTCCATTCTCAGAACCGGATGCCTCATCATTCGACCTCCTCTTCATCTTGACTAGCTGAAGTTTTTAGGTAACTTTAACAAGACTAAGCGTTAATGAGTCAAAGTCTTGAGCTATAGGGATTCCTTTCAAGAAAGAAATCCCGTATATGATTTGAAATTGTGAGTTTTATCGCTCTAAAATGATACACTTGCCAGAAATGCGCTTACCTGTTCTTCTGTCGGAATAGAGCTTTGTGCACCAGCAGCTGATACGGCGATTGCCGAAGCTGCTGTCGCATAATACAAGCTTTTCTTGATCTCTTCTCCCGCTGCATATTTGGCAGCGAAAGCTCCGATGAAGGTATCTCCGGCAGCTGTCGTATCCACGACAGCTACTGGGAATGCAGGCATTTCAACATGCATTCCGGCTTGGTCCATATAGAGTGAACCCTTGCTGCCCAATGTAATAATAAGATGAGGAATACCCGCTTCAATCATTTGCTTCGCCGCTTGCCGAGCCTCGCTGATCCCATCAATCTTAATACCACTCAGCTCTTCGGCTTCCAGCTCATTTAGTATCAAGAAGGTGACCTTCCTTAGCTGATCGGGGTCAAAGCCGGCGATCGGTGCCGGGTTCATAAATACCGGAATGTTTGCCTCGGCTGCCCGGTCCAGAACTAGCGTATTCGCAGCGCTAGAAATTTCATTTTGCAATAAAATGATGTCGTATCCCGCTAGCTCTAGTTTATCCACATCAGCTTCATCATAAGCCTCATTAGCGCCGGCAGATAAAATGATGTTATTCTCGCCTGCTTGATCTATCGCAATCAATGCGATGCCGGTCATCACCGGCTTCTTAATAACCAAGCCAAGGTCAATTCGATCTTCCGCTAATCGCTCGCTTATATCGATTCCGAAGGAATCTGTTCCTAGTGCCCCGGCCATCGCTACGAATGCCCCGGAGCGCGAGGCGGCCACCGCCTGATTAGCGCCCTTGCCCCCAATATAAAAGTTGGTTGCGTTGCCTTGTATGGTTTCGCCAGGAACAGGATGTCGATCAACCTTTGTGACAATATCCATATTCATGCTGCCAACTACCAAGATCTTCGCCATAGTTATCCTCCCGTATGACTAATTCAGCTTCTTTACCGAGCCGAATTTCATCAATTCAACATCCAAAATCATTTTTTTCAGCTTCGTCTGCCCCTTAGGTGCTTCTTTGATTTTTTGGATGAGCATTTCAGCCGCTTGAATCCCCATTTCTCTTGTAGGTCTGCTAACTACCGTTACTCTAGGCTGAACAAACTGAGCAAGCTCATTCTCATCGAATCCTATCAATGAAATATCCTCTCCGATATGGAGATTCAAATCCCGCAGCGCCTTGATCGCCCCCGTGCAGATGACATTGTTGGCTGCAAAAATGGCGGTCGGCGGCTGTTCAGATTGCATAAGCTCAACTGTAAATCGATAGCCATCCTCTTCGAGCCAGCTCCCTTGCTTATGAAGCTTAGGATCGGGTGTCAATCCACTTTCATACATAGCCTGATGATAGCCCCAATAACGATCCTTACCGTCATTAAAATCATGTGCCCCATCTATAATGGCAATTCGTACATGGCCATATTCCACGAAATGTTTGGTCGCCTCATATGCCCCGCGATAATTATCGATCAAGACGCCATCATGTCCACAATCATTAATATAGCGATCCACGAGGATGGTTGGCTTGCGAATATTCCGATAAAAGTCTGCATCCTTGTGCGTGCCAATCAAGATAATGCCGTCTACGTTTTTTCCGAGAAAGCTTTCAAAAAACTCCGCCTCTTCTGCCTCATCCTCATTTGTAGAGACAACAAGCGTGAAGAAGCCTGCTTTCTTGGCTACTTCTACCATGCCTCCAATTACTGCTGTGTAGAAGGGATTCTGAATCTCTGGAACAACGACCGACAGCATATTTGTCTTTTTGTTAACCATAGAGGCAGCCATTGTGTTGGGCACAAAGTTCAGCTCTTCAATAATCTTCAGTATTTTCTTTCGCGTCGCATCGCTTACACGATCCCGTCCATTCATCACTCGGGATACCGTAGCTACAGATACGTTTGCTTGCTTGGCTACGTCTTTTATTGTAATTTCCTTGCCGGTCATAGCTACCTCCAATCCTTTAAACATTCCTTGTCATAACGTTTTCTCATTTTTAATCATTTCACCATAAACGATATTCGCTTAACCTTTATATTAAGTTGCTAAACCGTTTACGCAATTTCTAATTTCATATTAGTACATGCTCATTCAGATTTCAATAGTTATTTTTGAAAATTAAAAAAAATTAAGCGTTTCCATTTTAGATACATGACATAATGATGTTATCTCAAGAGAGATCCTATTTATATATGATCAAAAACCATTGATTTTATGTCATTTTAACTAACATGAATTATGATTTTATTGTGTAAATATCTTTTATTAAGTTTCTTCACATTGATATACTCATTCTCATCTCTCTATATTTCTCTGTTTATGACAAATTATATGCAACATACTGCTTCAAAAAAAGCTGCGATTTTGCGAAAATAAGTGCGATAACGTTTTCGCAAATAATTCCTTTTTTAACTAATGACTGTAGCATGAAAAACAAGTGTTTTAAAATTGGGGGCGTACAACTTTACACATGCAAATATGGATAAATTTTAACGAGGACGCCGTTATATATTGTTTGCTACCCCTAACAGGTCTAGCGGTCAAAACAAATGGCGACCCAATGGCCGCCATTTGTTTTTATTAACTTGAGCTTCATGCAATGCAATTCTTTGTCTCGATGGCTTGATGGCCTCAATACTCTCCTTTAATGACGAAGAACGAGCCTCGAATGGTCCCAGCTAGTTTGGACTTCTGTCTTGCAAATTTGAAGTTCTTCTCTTCTAGCTCCTTAGGCACTTCCATCCCCTCAGATAGCTTAAACCCTACGGCCCGCTTCTTAGGATTATCCACTGTATACAGGACATTGACCGCTAGACCGTCCTCATAAAAGACGAAGGCCCATTTAATATTTTCTACTTGAAAATGTGATGTTTCCAGTGGTTTGGCCGCAAACACAATACCGCGTTCGTCTTTCAAAACTCGATTCACATAATCCAGCGTCTCCTGGCTTTTGTCGGCTGGTACGGTTGTAAATTCATGCTTGTATTTGTTCATGAAGTACCGGGCCTCATTCGCCCGCAAACCAGCTAGTGCTTCTGCTATCGGCGAAGTTTCCAGACCAACGGTTGATACATTTTTAAAATCAACGATAGTGGACATTGTACATTCCTCCTACTAATTTCGTTTACTTCTCTACAACTGGAATCCACATTTCCCCATATACAAGGCTGTCTCGCCGCCCCATCTCAACCGTTGCATTGGGCCCGCCAACATAGGCGTAACGATCGGCTGCTGGCAAGGCTTGACCGAAGGCAATGCCAGTAAGCATACTACTCAACTCATCAGCCGACTTCCCCTCGCCTTTAACGACGAGATATTGCCCCTTAGGGAATTGAATCACTCTGTGTTCTTCCGGCACCAATGAATCTGTCATCACGCCAGCATAATACATCATCTTGTGATTTACCGCTTCGTTTACGGCAAAAATATAGTCGTTCGCAGCGATTGCCTTTAACGTGTCCAGCCTTCCATCCTGCTCCACTGACCGCCAGAAATTTTCCTTCTCCTTATTTATGCCGGCATAATCCGTGTAATCGCTCTTCAGTTCCGTTCCAATACCAAGAACGATAAAGCTGTCTTTTTCCTCAAAGGTATACGTTGCCATTATATTTTAGCTCCCTTTTTTAAATGGTTTAATAAATATCTTACCTAATAATAGTGCCTTAGGTAGTAAAAGTCTATTGGAGTGACGAATGGGCTAGCGTTACTAGCATGCCCCATTAGAGTTTGCGGCTTGTCGGACGCAGCGCCCAGGAGGCGAAGCCAAGCAATTCCCAAATCCCGAGAGTACCCGTGATATATAACAGGAATCCAATATCGGTCACTTAGTCGACATTGCCGCCATATCGCATTAATTGCCCTATCCCGGTAAGTGTGCTCATTTCAATTCCTCCTTTGATCTTGTTTATTGCGTCATACAATGAAGCTGACTTTTTCTTTAAAGGTTGTATGCTGCCATTATCCACACTCCTTTTTAAATGAATCAAGTCATTTGTTTTTCCACTTGATAGGTTTATAATAACGATAAACCATGTCAAAATATGATACTGTTTAGAGGGCCTAATGAAAAAAGTAGAACGGATTAATATCATGATGCGGTACATCAACAACCGCGCCCATTTTACCATTTCGGAAATTATGCATGAGTTTAACATCTCCCGTTCGACAGCTATTCGAGATATCAGGGAAATTGAAGCGATGGGAATGCCTCTAGTCGCCGAAGTCGGGAGGGACGGGGGCTATTTTGTGATGAACAACTCCGTCCTGCCCACTGTTCGCTTTACCGATAATGAGATTAAAGCGCTTTTTATCGCCTTTATGGCCACAAGAAATTTGCAACTCCCTTATCTCAAGAGCCGCCACTCTTTAGCGGAAAAATTGCTCGGACTCATCTCTCAAAACCAGCAGGATGATCTTGTTCTGTTGAATCAAATCTTGCTCTTCGAAGGTACCAACCCTCACAATCCCGACCTGCTTGACCTATCAGATCTGCCCCACCCTATGTTAGAACAACTCATCCAGCTCCTACTTAAAGACTGCTACTTAGTGGTGTTCGTCGAAGAAGGAAGGGAATTAAAATCCTATCCTATCTATCTCATGCGTTTATATCGTGAAAAAAGCTCTTGGCAAATTGAAGGCTTTGATCTAGAGGAGGAGAAGAGACGGATTATTCCTGTCGATAATCTCGCCGATGTCAAACCATACCCCGAGAAAAAAAGAATAAGCAAGAAAAAAATTGTAGAAAAACTAAGCAAGCAAGGAGAAGCCATCAACCTAATCCTCGAACTTGGTCCCAAGGCGATTGCCCAGTTCAAAAAGTACCATCCTTTAAAAATTTCAATTTCATACACGAATCCTTATCAAACTACGGCTATTTTAAAGGCGTTCATCCATGTTCAGCATCCAGATGAAGTGGCCGAAATAACAAATTGGCTGCTTTTCTTAGGGAGAGATATCAAGGTCAAGGAAATACCGAAGGAAGTTGTTGAAGGATTGCAGGAGAGAGTAGATATATTAGAGAACAAGTAATTGACCATAACTACGGCTTGTAAAGTTCATTGAAGATAAAGCGATCGCATAGTTTCGATTTATGAAAGAGACATTTCCACACTCCACTCCACGAAATGTGTTTTGACGTATATGCACGACACAAAAAAGAACACCCCCAGAAAAACTAAGAAGTGCCCTTTATTTTTATTAAACAATTTTATTATTAACCATTACCTACTTTGATGATGTAATCATATACCAATGTACCGGAGGCGTTATAAATTTTAACTGGAACCGTTGTAGAAAAAAACGTTCTTACCTTTCCAGTAGAGGTAATCTCAATCCATGTATTATCATACACGTACGAGTAACCTGGTGAATAAGGAAGACTATACCAAGAATAATGAGTTGGTAAAGTTATTACTGTTGCGGCAGCATGAACAGGAGTTGACAGGGGCCCAACGGCAGCAGCGCCTGTAGCTATTGACGATGCTATTACAGCTGATAACAAAATCTTTTTAAACATAGTTCTATTCCTCCTTAAAATTTGTATTCTAGCACAACTAGAGTATACATATCCTAATTTGGAATTACAATACATTTTTAATTAAAATTACCTTCTAATCTAGCTTAGGTTGATCCAACTTACCAGCTTGCTGATTTAACAGATTTACTATTTCCTTTGAATTAACACTCATCCCATCATCAATATACTGATTCTTATTAGAGTTGGAAATTAACCGTGAATAATTTTCTGTACTTGTCGCTTCGTCCTCAACTAGTTTTGTTTCACTTAATAGAACCTTTGTTCCGTTTGAAGTCACAAGATACTGCCTTGTATAAGCTCCCTCCCTAGCTGTAACCAATTTACCCTTTTTTTCTACTGATTTGTCCTTCTTCTCATCGTCTTCTTTCTGTTCAACTGTCTGTACGAGAAGCGTTGATTTAAATAACTCATTGTTAGTTGATAGATTGTTGCGTTGCTTAAAGTGATAAACGCTAGGACTAGAATTAGTAATACGCAAGAACAAACACCCTCTTCGAATGGAATTTTTTTGAAATAATTGTAACATATCTTTTAATATCGGTAACTGTTCTTTAGAAATGAATACAAATTGCGAATTGGACAAAAAAGGGATGCTCGCGTTTATCCTTTGAGGAAATTACAAGAGTTGTAAAAAAATATTTATAGGATCATACTTGCGAGGGTGGAAATTTAATAATTCAATGATCGATTCACTTTTTCTTTCTATCCTCCAATTATGTAATGCTGGTTAAGAATCCATATCAAACTGCACGACAATTTTATGATCATCAGCAGGAACACATTCGGGAAGTAGGGATTCAAGGGAGTTAACTAAATCAATTATCGGTTCAGTTAGAAAACTTGGGAAAATATAGATTTCAGAATTCCGAATTTGTTCAGCGTTATTCGAATAATACTCTTGAAGTTCCACATCGATATACTTTATATCCAAAGTGAAATGGGTTTTCGTATCTAGGTAGTCCCGCTAGTATAAATCTTGCCTCTTTCTAAAAATACCAATTCCTTCTTTTAACGAGTCCTAATTGAGCAATTTCTTTACAAGTCAATCTGTTTAATCTACACGACTCGTCCTTATATGCAAATCATATGCCTATTTCTCTCATTTTCATTGCTACCAGCTCTACCCTGTCATCCATATCATTCCCTTTATACTTCGGAAGTCTCAATTCATCGACGATTACTCCATCATGCATGAATAGAATTCGCTCCGTTTGCGCAGCCACCTTGTTGTCGTGGGTAACTAGCATAACAGCAGTGCCCTCTGCATTAATCTCGGATAGCAGGTCCATAATCTCCTGTGCGGATATTGAGTTAAGTGCGCCTGTTGGCTCGTCTCCAAAAATAATTTTCGGGTTATTCATAAGAGCGCGGCATATTCCCGCACGCTGAAGCTGACCACCCGACACCTGCGTTATGTCGCGCTTTTCAAGCTCTGCGATGTCTACCCTTTTCATTAGCGATCTAGCTTTTTCTGTCAATTTCAAGACATTTCTTCTGTTGTCCCTCATGGACGGAAGTAGGATGTTGTCGAGAATATTCAAGTTTTTCAACATCGTCGGCTGCTGGAATATAAACCCCATGGTTGTTCTGCGTAAGTCTGAAAGCTCATTTTCTCTGATCTTCGACAAATCCTTGCCGTCAACGAGTACCTTTCCAGCATCCACTCCGTCCGTTCCACTGAGCACATACATCAGCGTTGATTTTCCCGAGCCCGAGGGACCCATAACCGATACGAACTCTCCTTCATTGATTTCAATAGATACGCCGTCCAGTACATTGCGCTTTTCATCGCCTTGGCCAAAAGATTTCACAATACGCTCGCCGATAATCATCTGCTTCATAGGGCTACTACTCCTTTATATTTTCGGAAATTGTAATATGTCCTGCACGCGATGTGCCGATTATTGTTGCTATAAGCACTGAGCCCATCAACATCAGTGGACTAAGCAAATACGCAGAGAGCGAATCGACCGAAAAATGAAATGTTGTCGCTCCGAACGAGGACAACACCGCACCCGCAAGCATTTCTCCAAGCGTGTTAGCCAGCAGCGTACCGAGAAGAATGCCTATTACAAAAACGAATACCGATCGCGATATATATTGCTTCTGAATATCCGAGCTGGTATACCCGAAGGCTTTCATGACGGATATAGAATATTTGTCCTTCATCACTAGCATGTTCATAAACAGCAAGGTAACCAGAAACGCTATGATCAGGGCGATTGCAATAGCTGTATACGATCCTTTTTGAACAGAGCTTATGGTCGATCCATATGTCTGCGCTATATATTTATCAATGTCCGAAACCTTCGCATAATGGAACTTGTCTGTATATTCCGCAACTTTGCCGGCGGCAAGCGCTGGATCGGCCAGTTCCGCATAAATGACATACCACATAATAGGAGCTGACTGGTCAGAGAAAACAGCCTTTGCTGTTTTTCCACCGTTTGTAATATCTGAATAAATGCCGCTTACCTTGAGATTCTTCTTCTTCCCTTTCACCATGAGCGTAACAGTAGCACCGGTCTTTTTGCCCAGCTCACTAGCGTTTAATGCCGAAAGTGCAATTTCATTCTCTTCGACAGGCGCTCTGCCCGCGGAATACTGTACCGGGAATATAGAATGATCACCAAGCTCAACTTTCATCCTTTCCTCTGAGCCATCAGCCATTTTCACTTTAAACGTTTTGGTTGTAAGCGCGGCATAGGCGGTAATGGCACTGTCTGTGCCCATCGTATGTATCGTTTCAGCCGCTTTATCAGCTATATGGTCAGTCTGCTGAATATCGATGCGCATATCACTGCTGCCAATCCCCATATATTTGATGAAGCCATTCGAGGAAATCGTATTGTACAGGTTCTGCGGAACGATCATGATAAATGACGAAATGACAAGTACTGCAAGCATGGTGGCATAAAGCTTTTTTCTTGCTAGAACATCTTTGATTCCGAGAAATATATTCGTACTAAACAGCCGATTCCCGCTCAAAGTAAATCGCTTTGCGCCTGTGTTGTTTTCTTGTGAAGCCCCAAAACGGATCGCTTCAGCGGCAGATATTGTCCGAAAGCGCCGCAGCACGCCGGTAACATAGGCCATTATGGCAATGCATACAAGCAGCATTCCGATGATTCCGAACAATGAGGCTAATGTTGTATGCTCACTGTCCCCCATATAAAGCCGGATATTTTCTAAAAGTATCCCTTTGAAAACGAAAGAAAGCGTGAAACCGAGAATGCCTCCTGTCGCCGCAATGACCGCATACTTTGCCAAATAGATTTTCTTAATATCAAAATCACGCAGACCTACAGCCTTCATAACGCCAATTTCACGATAATCATCCTCGATTTTTGCAAGAAGCGTAAAGCGTATGCACAAGAATGAAATGATCACGACAAGCACGCTTATAAGCAGAATAACTCCAATCATCATTCCATCAGAAAGTGCGTTAAGCATTTTGAATAGTGGATAGGTAACCGTTGGTCCGTTCGCTTCTAACCCAGCTGATGCATACGCCGTTTCGAATGCGCCGAGCTCCGTCATATCCTTTAATCGAAATTCAATGAGGTACTCCATACTTCCAAGGCTCTTAATGTCTGCGTAATCGTTTGGACTGACAAGAAACCGCTTGGAGGAGGACAGTGCAGCATTCATCTGCGAATCCCGTAAAAATCCCGCAACAGTAAATTCCTTCCCACCAATGATAGCCCTGTCACCAACCCAAGTAGTGCCGTCCTTCATATAGCTTATCGGGACAAAAAGCTCGCCATCAGACGGGTTAATGATGCTGCCGTTTAGATCGAGCAGATAATCGAATGATTTGCTTTGGACGCTGAAGCCGTTGTCCTGAATGCTATTGGCGAGCGAGCTGCCGCTAAACCTAATCTGCGATCCGTCTAAGTTCAGAAACTCAACGACCTGAAATTCATCGACATGGCTGTTTTCCTCCGCAAATGCCTTGAGCCTCGCCATTTCAAGCTCACCCGAATGCATCTGCATAAAATGAGGTGTTTTTGCCGCTGTCATCAGGTTATCCAGCGCCCCGGTAAGATTAACCGCAAGAATCGCCGCTAGTGAAACAAGCATTGCTGCGGCAGCAACAAATAGCATGGTTGTCAGCGTAACAGCTTTGCTCTTTAATATGTCATTGCGAATTATTCGGTAATACATACGGCACCCCTGTTCTCTAGCTGTTTCACCGATTTTATTTGATATAGAATGACCGAAAATGTACATAGAAGAAGTCCGGCAGTAATAATAAGAAATCCTGTCCCTCTGCCGCTCCCTATTCCGATGATTTGCCCTATACTGCTGCTAAGCAAGCCGTCGCCTTCGGCTAACAAAGGAGTGAACACGTAATCCGCAAGTACGCCCGAACAAGCATATGCAGCTACAAAGCCTAATTGTGAAATGACCCCAATAAGCCCCCAGGCTCTCCCTTGAACAGAATTTTCAACATTTGTGCGGATGAGAAAATCCAGGCTCGTGTTTGCAAATGGAAGCATAGCAAAAAACAGAAAACCCGAAACGCTAATCATTACAATATTTTCACGCAGCCCGAATAGTGCCATAAATATTCCAGCACAAAACAGGGAAGCCGAGAGCATTTTCACATAGCCTTTTTTGATAGGAAGAATACCCATAATGACACTTGTAACTAACATTCCTGAGGCGGCAATCGTTTCAACCGTTCCCAATACAGTGGTGCTATTCGTAAAAGCAAGGATCATCGGCACCGAAAGCGTCTCAATAAAGCCGATGAAAAATAAAATGGCCGACATCATAATCACAAGCACCAATACACCTCTATTTTTAGAAACGGCGCCCCAGCCTTCCTTGAATTCAGCAATGAAAGATGTTGCCTCTTCTAATTTCTTCGAGCTTAAACCTTTTCGTACAGCCAGCGTAGATAATACGGTAACAAACAAGGTACAAATATCGATGATTAATAGCAGCTTTATATCTGAAAAGGAGAGCAGAGCTCCGGCAATTATCGGTGAAATCAGATATTTGGCAGAACCAGCGACCTGAACTAGACCACTTGCCTTTGTATACTGCTCTTCGGTAAGCAAATCCGTAATGGTAGCTTTGTACGCAGGATCAAGCAGTGATGAAAACACAGAGCTTATAGTTACACCCACACAAATCTGCCACAGCTGTACTTCGCCAAAAAGCATGCAAATCAAAATATATATAAGTCCCGTGGCAGAGAGACTATCGCCCAGTATCATGAGAAGTCTCCGATCATACCTGTCAGCAAGCACACCTGCCAAGGCACTTAGTAGAAGCGAAGGCATAAATGCAAGTAAAGTGACCAGCGCCATAGCCGACGCCTTCCCTGTTTGCTCAAAAACATAAACCCCTAGGCCAAATGAAGTAAGCCCGCTTCCTATCGCTGAGCAAAACTGCCCCGACCACAATAGGATAAATTTTCGGAATGAGTTCGAAGCATTATTCATGGCTTCCCTCTGCTGCTGCCAAAGATCTCCATGATAGGCATGAGGCCGCCGCTTTCGACACCCAGTAACCTTTCTAAATTGAAGATAAAGGCCAGCATACGAGAGACTCTCTCTTCATCCGTCATATCAACCTTATCGCCATCAAAAATAGTGTTCGCATAAATAACAACCATTTCCATGCATTCATACGGATAGGGTGTATGGAACAGTCCCTGCTCAATACCCTCGCGGATAATTCCAGTCAGTATTGGAGTAAGACCGCGGATAATGACCTTCTCGATTTTCTGATGCATAAGTGCATTTTGCGGCTTATGGATATGCTCCATAATTTCCTTACTGCTTTTGCCGCTAATATTCATGGACATTACCACGCGAATAATGCGCTCGACTATGGGCACCCTCTTATCCGCCGCATTTTCCTGCGCTGCATCTAATAGACGGATGCTATACCGATCAATTAGGGCGTCCATAATATACTCCTTCGACTTGAAGTGATGATATAAGGTCCCACGCGCAATGCCGACCTTTTCGAGAATATCGTTTGTACTCGTTCCGTCAAACCCCTTCTGACTGAAAAGCTCATCAGCCACATCGAGTATCTCATTTCTTCTTTCTTCGGCGTCTTTTACAACTCTCACTGATATACCTCCTCAAACTACCGACCGACTGTCTGTCTACTTAACAATACCATAATATTCCTCGTAGTCAAGAAGTCACGATTAAAGTCGATTTCAGCAAAAAACCATCCGCTTATTACACATAGCAAAAATCCACAACCCTTATGGTTGTGGATTTACGTCTGGAGGTAAACTATGGTTGTCCAGAACCACAATTCGCCGCCGCTATACTTATATTATATTTTGTATGCATTTTGCAATTCTACAAGATCAAATTTCTTCATACTGAGAAATGCTTTTGTTACGGAAGCAATTTGCTCTGGTGTACCCTTGCTCATCATCTCATCCATCTCTCTCGGCACGATTTGCCAGGACACACCATACTTATCTTTCAGCCAGCCGCATTGCTCGGCTTCAGGAACTGCCGATAGCTTGTCCCAATAATAATCAATTTCAGCTTGGTTGTCGCAATACACCATGAATGAAACTGCCTCATTGAAACTAAATCTATGCTCGTGCGCACTTTCCATTGCGACAAACCATTGATTCTCAAGCATGAAATCAGCGAACATGATCGTCCCTTCTTTGTCAGGTTCCATGCCTTTTGGGTAGCGTGTAGTAAGGCCCTGCTTTGAATTCTTAAATACGGATAAGTAAAAATGAATCGCCTCCTCCGTTTTTCCGCATATATCACCGACAAACAATAGCGAGGGTATGATCGCGGGCCGAACTTCACTTTCTGAGTTAATAAGAAATAACTGCCACGTCAAACCATACTTGTCCTGGATCCAGCCAAACCTTTCACTGAACGGATACTTATCCAGCGGCATTAATGCTGTGCCGCCATCAGATAATTTGTTCCAAACCTCATCGATTCTTTCTCTCGCATCTTTGTCTCGAGATAGGTCGAAATTAACCATGAAAGATACAGAAGGATTAATTTTAAAATAAGGTCCTGCGCTGATCGCCATGAACTTTTGGCCCCATATGTCAAAAGAGACCAAGTGGCTATCCCCAGATGGTGTGTTATGCAAAGTGGTTACATTGTTAATCTTCGAGTCCGGGAACAAGGAAGCATACAACTCTGCTGCCTCTTTGGCCTCCTTGTCGTACCATAAATGTGGAACGATTTTTTGATCTGTTAAACGAAATGACATTATCAACAGCTCCTTTATGGTGTAATTTTGACAACTCTACATTGATATATACCATAGTTGAGCCATTCACGCACTGTTAAGAATAAACTAATACAACTAGGGGAGCCCATTCACTTATCTCCACTCCTACATACAATGTTTTAGCCCACCAATTAAGGAGTGACACAATCATGTCATTTATCCCACCACCTCCTCCAGGTCCCCCAGGATTTCCTGGTCAGCCGGGACCGTCAGGACCGCCAGGTTCATCAGGACCCCCGGGCATTATGGGACCCAGCTCACCTCCACCGGGATTCATCCCTCAGCAGCCTGCAGCTTCGTCCTTTGCTGTCGACCCGGGAGCGATTGCTGGTTGTTTGTTTCGGAATACGTATGTTTGGCTCGTGAATAGAAATCAATTCTGGTTTTTCCCAATTTTCGTAGGACGTACCTCGGTTGCGGGGTTCCAGTGGAACGGAAGGTTTTGGGTATATACCGGATTGAGCTTGCAGTCCATTCAATCCTTTACGTGCTTCTAAATGAACAGGGAAAAAGCTCCATTCCACAGTGGAACGGAGCTTTTCCCGTCATAGAACTTCGATAAATTCAGTGAACCGACAACATTCGACACTATTAATATGGCGGGTTAACTATTATTGCTTAGCTTCAACGAGTTGTATTAGCTTTGTCAACGCACTGGAGTAAATTGAATCCTGTCTATGTACAAACCATACCTGCAAATCTCGGTACTCTTCAGGTAAGCGGTGGGAGGCGACTATACCCTTCTCTTCCGCCTTGACAATCGATGATCGTGGTAGCATAGAAACACCGAGCCCAGCGGATACCCCATCTAGAATAACTGCTAATGTACCAAATTCCATAATCTGATATGTGGTCAGGCCAGTTCCTCTCAGAAAACTCTCCGCTTTTGCCCGATGCGTACATCCAACATCGAAAAACAACATCGGCTTCAAAAGCAACTCGTGCATATCGCTTTTTCCCGGCTCCGAGATCAGTACCAGCTCCTCTTCAAAGGCCTCGACATATTCTATATCTGGATGGTCAATGGGTCCATAGACAAAAGCCCCGTCAAGCTCGTAATCCAACACCTTTTGTAAGAGAGTATGTGTTACATCCGTCATGAGCGAGACATGAACATCCAGATATTGAGATTGATATTCGGCCAATAGAGGCGTCAGATGAATGACAGCAGTCGCTTCAATCGAGCCTATCCGAAGAGGCCCTGATGGATGGTCCGAGTATTGTGTAGATTTCACTGCCTCGTCTATTAGAATCAGTATTTTATCCGCATATCCCAGTAAATTCTCGCCAGCCTGCGTCAGCGTCATCCCTCGATTGGATCGCCGAAAAAGAGGTGTTTTCAACTGCGCCTCAAGATACTGAATTCGGTTCGTCACATTAGACTGTACATAGTTCAACATTTGCGCAGCCTTGGTTATGCTCCCCTCTCGAGCTACAGCTTGAAATATTCTTAAATCTCCACTTTCCATTTCTATGTCACCTGCTTGGTATGATCATTTATGATACTCACATTCGGTTTTGTTCATTTTACTGTATGATTCCCATTCTGTACAATTCACAATAGATTCACTGAAATACGACTTAATGGAGGAATTAGAATGAAAGCAATCGTACACGGCTTGAAGGGCTTGACATATGAAGATGTTAGTGACAAACAACCGGGCTTCGGCGAAGTAAAAGTGAGGCTGAAATCTGCGGGGTTGAATCATCGAGATTTATTTCTCATGGCGGATCGAACAGCTAAGAATGCTCCCCTAATTATGGGTTCAGACGGCGCTGGTACAATTGAAGCGATAGGTGATGGCGTAACAAATCTTACAGTAGGTACCGATGTCATCATTAATCCGTGTATCGGATGGGAAACCGCCCACGATGTCCCGACCGTTCCAGCCATTGTGGGCGGTCCTTCGGATGGAACATTTGCTGAGTCGATCATCATCCCCGCGCAAAATGCCGTCAGCAAACCTGCTTACTTGTCTTGGGAAGAAGCTGGCGTGTTGCCCTTGTCTGCCTTAACGGCCTATCGGGCTTTGTTCACGAGAGGTCGCTTACAGCAAGGCGAACATCTCCTTATTCCGGGTATTGGAGGCGGTGTGGCGACTTATGCCATGCTTATGGCTTCAGCGGCGGGTGCACGAGTCAGTGTCACATCTCGCAGTGAAACAAAGAGGCAAGCTGCTCTTGCATATGGGGCATCCCATGCCTTTGACAGTCATAGCGATTGGAAGGAAAGTATGGGAGGAGAAAGCGTGGATCTCATTCTGGACAGTATCGGGCCAGCGACGTTCCAACACTACTTCGATGTCATTAAACCGAATGGCCGTATCGTAACATTCGGCGCAAGCTCAGGAGATCGAATAGAATTAGCAGCTCGATCCATATTTTACCCCCAAATCAGTATCATCGGCACCTCAATGGGAAGCAGTGAAGAGTTCATTGCGATGCTTCAATTTATGGAACACCACTCAATACGTCCTATCATTGATAGTGTCTATCCTTTACAAGACACCCTTCAAGCCTTTCAGCGAATGCAACAGGGAGAGCAATCTGGGAATATTGGAATAAGAATAGATTGAGACATATGAAATACAGATAGACCGCTTATGGAAATGGACCCCTAAAAGTCACGGCCTGCATCTCTACATTCGTCGGGGCCAGCTTGCTTTTCGTTCCTCGACAAACATAACCTGAATACTAAACATTACTTTATTCAGCAGTAATCGCAAACAAAATGTGATCTTCCCACGCACCGTTAATTTTTAAATATTTCTTTGCTAGTCCCTCATGTCTAAATCCTGCCTTTTCTAAAACTCGGATAGATGACAAGTTCTTGGGCATAACCCCAGCTTGAACACGATGTAAACCGATTTCATTAAAGGCACTTTTCAAACATAAAGAGACTGCCGCTGTTGCATAGCCTTTGCCGTTATGTTTTTCATCAATAAAATAACCTAAATTTCCATTTTGGAAAGGACCTCGAGCAATACCACTCAGTGCTATTCTTCCTACAAGTTCATCCGTCTCTTTAAGAAAGATTCCAAAAGTATAAGCTTGATCGTTAGCTGCCCCTTGAATTCCAGCTGCAATTTCTCTTTCCTGTCCTTCTAGGGTGAAATGTGATTCATCCCTGATTGGTTCAAACGGTTGATAAAAATTACGATTTCTTATCTTTAATTCAAGAAGATTGCCTGCATCTTTCATCTCAAGATACCTTAAATAGATGTCATTGCCACTCAAATAATATCAATCCTTTCTAAAGTAAGAAATGAAACGCCTACGATATCATTCCCACACAAATCCTTACCTCATATGTATACAATTTATTCGGTTGTTCTCTTTTCCTTATAAAAATACACCTCCTCAAGTATCATCGGTTTCCCATATGGGTTTTTCCAATGTCTACTATAAGGGGTGCACTTCAAAGTGGGCTGAGGTATTTCTTGTTATCCCTATCAGTTAACCGGCTCTTGTCGATTTTGAATTACAGAAGTCACTGATGACTTTTTAAAAATTCAGTTCAAAACTTTACTAAAAACAGTTCCTTTTGTCGTCCATTTCTCACAGAGCTGTCCCCCTATAAGAGCTAGGTCTTCACCGTTAATTTGAATTCTTACGGGAATATCGCTTAATGAAAACTCCATTTTTGATTTAGGTAATATTCTCTTTCTTACACCACTTGTGGTAATAAAATAATCGCCCGAGATTTCAACATGCTGATCTAGCTTATTATTATAGTATATTCCACTGGGATACGCCCCACTCTTATGATCAGATTGAATATAAGGTAAGTCCAAAAACCGGAGTAATGAGTGTTGGTACTTCGACCAATTCCCTTCCGTGATTTCTAAAGCGAGTTTTGGAAACGGTGCAATGTCAAAGAGCTTATATGCATATTCTCCGTAATCAAGCAAAAACATTTTATACCCCTCGCTGCCAGAGGGACGATTTATATAGTAGGGTCGATTTCGATCTCTTTCCCAGATACTCTCTAGAAAACGCACTCCACGATCTTGAACGAGATAGTCGATAGTATCATTCGTATTTTCTCGATAGTAATAAACCAGTGAAGGGTTAAGCGGCGTAATGATATCGAAAAGCTGCTGAATAAAATATCGGAGCTCCTCATATGATTTTCCTTCTAACAAAAAACTGTAGATTTGAAACTGGAATATACTGCTATCCAATATGATGATTTCGTCTGAATTTAGCTGTTTTTTCACAAAGGATCTCCATTTTTCAACAGCTATTTCCGTATAACGATTGATAGAATAATTCCAAACATCATATTGTTTCAAGTCGAGGATGGCCTCTTCGGAGAAAAAAGCATGTTGATTCCACTTAATGTCCAAAAGATCGATTCCGTAAGAATCGCCATGCTTAATAGCCAATTCCCCCAAGATCGAAGCCGTTTGAGGATAGCGTGAAATATAATCACGATACTCAACCTCACCCAGGGACGCCTCGAAGAAAAAAAGTGTAGGATGAGGTCGGGCTACTTCATGAACCCACTTCGCTCGTCGGCCATTTCTCTCCAGTTGATCCAATAGAAATCCCGAATTTGTAGATTTTCCTGTAGACGGAAGACCTTCCATTAGGATGAGCTTTGTTTGTTTCATTCAACGAACCTTCTCCTTCACCATGTATTTGGATCCTCTTTATTCTAGCAGCTCTTGCTTGCACCAGATGATCATACTTATACTCCACAAAGTAATTGCTGCCTCGATTGAATCTTAAGGCTCAATGATGTGCGTTTCGTCATATTCGAAGAGTAGCTGTGTCATCACAAAATGATACCATTCTTTAATAGGAATGCAACGTTCATATGATACGCTCCACCTTTTGACGATTCCGAGTAACAACTTCTATCCTGGCTGATACCTTGTATGATTTAGGTGTAAGAATGTAGGTGTTGTCAAGCTTATGCTCATTGTACAAGCATAACCGCAATGTACATTCTACTACTGCAAAAAAAACCACTCCGGAGGAGTGGTCAGCCTTCATGCTGAAAGCTATAGGATTTGGATAGGAGGGGAGAGTCCTATCCTGAAACTGTACTCGTAGTTTTCGAGATTCACCCTTTCTTCTTGTTGTCGGATGACAACTCCCCTCAACTCTACGTATCGTATCGGCTTAGCCGCAGAAATAAAAACAACGTTCATGCTTTTATCCGGAAACGCTGTTTTTTTTCTTTTATATTTTCAATCGAGCTACATATTGGTCTAGCTTTACGTAACTTCAATATAATCTTTTGCTGGCATCTTCAACTTAAAGACAAATCTTTTAATGCTGACTTGCTTCATATTTTTTAATGATATGGCCTTCGCACCAGACATCCCAAATTTTCGATTCGTCAGACTTCATTAAGGAACATAGGTGATGGTAGCGGCGCCGAGTGAGTTGCCATTTACCTTTTTCGTGATTACAACATAGGTGATATGCTCTCCACTAACATAATCGTCATCAACGTATAAGGTATATCCATAAGTTACCGTTGCTTCTTTAATTACATATTCCCCATTTGCTTTTTGCTGGATGCTTCTGATGACAACCACATCGCCGGAAGGGGAATTCTCGGCGTACCCCCACTTAAGAATACGTTGGGACCGCGATGCACTTAAGAATTGAAGATTAACAATTTGTGCTGGAACTTCGTAGCTTGAAGTAGCTAAGCTTGACCCAGTAACGCTTGACGTAGCGAAGCTTGATCCAGCAAAACTTAACAATAAGATAACAGCAAATACGGCGGAAACCGCTGATTTAAAACCCATTTTTTTGTGCTCCATAATTATCCTCCAATGTTCATTTGTTTTTAAAATATAGGTATTCCTGTCATTCGTATTCGTTATATCTGAACAACTGTAGAGCCTTATAACCAGGAATATCGCGAATAATGCCGTTTAGTGAATAAGTAAGGTGGCAGAGGCAGACATCGCCGGCGTCAACGTAAATATTACTCAGCAGAGCAACATTGCTGATAACAAATCGTTTTTTTCATCATTCATCACGATCCTTTCAATTTGATTTTGTTTTGAATTCAATATTCTTCAGTTCGAGCCTTTCAAATTTAAGTAAACGCTTACTCAGAAGTTTTAAATCTCCTTCGTTTGATTTTTATATCATATCATGTAATTTATGGAATGTAAAAACATTATTAGAGATCAATTTTTATCTAACCAAGAAAAAATAAAGCGTATACAATTTATTTTTATAAAATAAAAGATATTCGGATATATATATCATTACATATTTTAAACAATAACATTGCATTTCTTGTTAAATATGATTAATTTTTATTATATTAATTAATTAAACTTACAATAATTATTATCCATAATTACAACTGCAGTTTCTGTGGAATAAGGAAGTGAGCAATTTCAGAAAATAGTTTTCGTATAAAATGGTTTTCTGTAATGACTTTCGCTACTGCCGCAGCTTGAGCGGCCGACATCAGGCGATGGAATTGAATTTCGTATAGGGAAGTGTGTTCGTTTCAATTATACCTGCTCACTTACAAACTTATCGCTATTTTAATTCTGATTTGCAATAAGGATTTGTATAAAAAAAAAAAAAAAAAAAACCACTCCGGAGGAGTGGTCAGCCTTCATGCTGAAAGCTATAGGATTTGGATAGGAGTGGAGAGAAACCATACTGTACTTTTATTATATGAATACGCTTCCATATTGTCAACTGTTTTTTTGTAAACGCTTTAAAATCCAATCCTGAGCGATCATCCCCAATGCTTTGCCCTAACAAAAAAAAGAGCCTCCGCAGAGGCTCTAATAGAGTTATTGATGTACAGAATAGCCTGCCTTGCCCAAAATAACAATGGCTTGATCCAAATCCTCTTGTGTTCGGAAAGAAAGACGCAGGACGCCCGGTACTTCTTCCCTGCTCTCTTGAATATTAATATTGCTCAAGTTAATTCGCTCATTGCCAAGCACACTGGCAATCTTGCCGATAATGCCTGGATGGTCGGGAATATCGACATAGCAATCATACGTAGAATGAATCATCCCTTTGCGGCGTTCCGGCAAACGACTGCGGAATTCGCCAGCCAAGCGGAACTCCTCTTCGACCGCCTGTCCATCTTCCCGCTCCAGTATCTGAACGAACTTTTCTGTCTCAGCATTCCAATCCTTCAGCAGCTTGAGCAGCACTCCCCGATTATTAACGAGGATATCGCGCCAAACGACCGGATCACTAGCCGCAATTCTCGTAATATCACGGAAACCGCCTGCTGCCAGCGATTCATACAATCCATTGCTTTCATTGTAGCCGCGGATTTGATTAACAAGTGCCACAGCAATAATATGCGGCAAATGGCTAATCGCACCGACGATCTCGTCATGAGAATGAGCATCCACGCTAACAATATGCGCCTTCGTATGCACTAGAAGGCTTTTTAGCCTCTCCAGCGCTTCAGGAGGTGTCGTGCTGTCAGGCGTTAATACATAATAAGCATTCTCGAATAAATGCGTAGATGCCGCCTCTACCCCAGAACGTTCGGAACCAGCCATAGGATGGCCGCCAATAAAAGTGACCCCTTGCAGCTCAAGGCTTCGTGCGCATTCTGCTACGGATGCTTTCGTACTGCCTACGTCCGTGAGGATGCATCCAGGCTTCAAGGACAGCTTGTTAAGCTCTGTCACATACTCTGCCAAGTTGCCGACGGGCACGCATAAAAAGATGAAGTCGGCTCCTTCTGCGGCCTCTTGAATGGATGTAGTCGCATAATCGACCACACCACGTTTCATATATTTGTCAACAGAGGACTGTCGGTTAGAATAGCCAACCACCGTTACGCCCGGTTTGCCCTTAAAGCATAACGCCAGCGAGCCTCCGATCAAGCCTACTCCGAAAATTGCAATTTTCACCATAGGATTATCCGTGCACCGCCGATTCCTGCAAGACTTGCTCCAGCGCAGCAATGAACTTTTCATTCTGTTCTTTGGTGCCGACAGATACCCGCAGATAGGTTGGATAATAAGTCCAACGCGCTCTCGTTATAATCCCTTTGAGCAGCAGTGCCTGGAAGATCTCCGGCGATGAGGTCTTGACATCCACCATCACAAAATTGCCCTGGGCAGGGAAATAAGATAAGCCCATACGATCAAATTGCTCGCAGAAGTAAGCAATGCCCTCAGCATTCTTCTCGCTCACAAATTCAATAAAAGCAGTGTCGCGAAGTGCCGCTCTAGCAGCTGCTTGAGCAAGTCTCGTCGTATTAAATGGTTCGCGAACCTGATTAATGTAGCGGATGACTTCAGCATGTGATACGCCATATCCGATCCGTAAAGAAGCCAATCCGAATACTTTGGAGAATGTACGCAATACGATCACGTTCTTGTAGCTCGGAAGCAGCTTGATTCCATCTGGATATTCCGCATCCTTTACGAATTCACAATAAGCCTCGTCCAGAACAACCAATACATGCGCAGGCACCTTATTTAAAAAGCCTGTCAGCTCAGATTCGGATACAATCGTACCCGTCGGGTTATTCGGATTGCATACCCAAATAATTTTCGTACGGCTGGTTACTTTCGCCAGCATCGCATCCAAGTCATGCTTGCCGTCTTTCAGCGGCACTTCGATAATCGTCGCATTCTCAACCTCTGCATTATGTTTATATTGCGAGAAGGTTTCATCTGCCATAATGGTTTCATCGCCAGCCGCCAGAAAAGCTCTTGCCAGCATAAGTATAATTTCACTAGATCCCGTACCGAAAACGATCTGATTCTCATCAACGCCTAATTGTGCCGCTAATGCAGCAGTCAGCTCAACGCTCGCTCCGTCCGGATACATGTTGATATTGTCTAATTCCTGTATAATTGCCGCTTTGACTTGCTCTGAGCATCCGTATGGGTTCTCATTAGAAGCAAGCTTAATGACTTCTGTTAATCCAAGCTCCCTCTTGACGTCCTCAACCGGCTTGCCTGGCTGATAGACAGGAAGGTGCACGATATTGCTTTTTGGCTGCATGTGCCGTTCACCTCTTTATTATAATGACTCGCTATTGTAACCTGTTGTCTATTGTCTCACATCTTGTTTCCCTTTAAAAGAGTTTAAGCACGGAATCCATACTTCTACCTGCTGATTATGCACAAAAATACCCCTTGCTTGTATGCAAGGGGTACTCTATATAGGGCGATCCGTCTATCCTTTCAGCTCCGCAACGAAATCGCCAATCTGCTGAAGGCCCGCTTCCCGCTGATCCTCATCGTTCAATAAAGGAATCGTCTCCTCGATTTTGCGAACGATCGCGCTGCCTACAACAACTCCATCGCATTGCTTGGAGAAGCGCTCTACCTGCTCGCGGCTGGAAATGCCGAAGCCGATCGCTATCGGGAGATCCGTCGCCTCTCTTACCGTTGCGAGAAAATCATCAATGCCCGTATGGAATTCAGCACGAACACCTGTAACACCGAGCGAAGAGACACAATAAACGAAGCCGCGCGCTTGACGGGAGATACGCACAACACGATCCTTGGATGTCGGAGCGACTAGAGGGATCAGATGGATCCCGGCAGCCTCTGCCAGCAGCCTAACCTCTTCATCCTCCTCCATCGGAAGATCAGGAATAATTAGGCCGCTTATTCCCTTCTGCTTCACCAGCTCCATGAAGGCTTCGAGTCCGAACTGCAGCACGGGATTGAAATAAGTAAACAAAATGAAAGGAATGGTCACGCCAGCTTCACGAGCCTGTGCGACCGTTTCAATGCAATCTCTAATGGATATCCGATGAATTAATGCTCTTTGGGAAGCACGCTGAATAACTGGACCGTCAGCCAGTGGATCGGAATAAGGAACACCGAGCTCGATCATATCAGCTCCCGCTTCCTCCAGCTTCTTGATAATCGCAATAGTCGTACGGATATCGGGATCACCCGTCGTAATAAATGGCATAAGCGCCGTTTTCCCTTCACTTTTCAGCCGTGCAAAGGCAGCATCAATTAAATTCATTTCTGTTCGCCTCCAAGATAGCCCATAATAGCTTCAACGTCCTTGTCTCCGCGACCTGATAAGCTGACTACGATGATCTTATCTTTATCCAGGGTCGGAGCAAGCTTAATGGTTTGTGCAATCGCATGTGCTGATTCTAATGCAGGAATAATGCCTTCTGTACGAGACAGCAGCTGAAGCGCATCAAGCGCCTCCGCATCACTAATTGGGAAATATTCCGCACGTCCAGAATCCTTCAAGTATGAATGCTCAGGTCCGATTCCGGGATAATCCAGCCCTGCAGATATGGAATGGGCAGGCAGTACCTGTCCGAATTCATCCTGCAGCAAATAGCTCATAGACCCTTGGAATACACCGTGGCTGCCCTTAGTCATCGTCGCGGCATGCTCATCCGTATCTATGCCGCGTCCAGCCGCTTCAACTCCAATGAGACGAACGGACTCATCTTCCACGAACGGGTAAAAAATACCGATGGCATTGCTGCCGCCGCCGACTGCAGCTACCACATAATCAGGAAGTCTGCCTTCTTCCGCTACAATTTGTTTGCGAGACTCGTCGCCAATAATACGTTGGAAGTCTCTTACGATCATTGGATATGGATGAGGACCCGTCGCTGAGCCTAGAATATAATACGTATCTTCAACGTTGCTAACCCAGTAGCGAAGCGTCTCATTGCAAGCATCCTTGAGCGTCCGCGTTCCGGATAGAACGGGAACGACCTCTGCACCGAGAAGCTGCATGCGGAATACGTTCAACTGCTGACGCTTCATATCCTCTTCGCCCATGAATACTTTGCATTCAAGACCGAGCAGCGCTGCTACCGTTGCCGATGCTACACCATGCTGGCCAGCACCCGTCTCAGCGATAATTTTCGTTTTGCCCATACGCTTTGCGAGTACGCCCTGCCCTATCGTATTATTGATCTTATGAGCGCCTGTATGGTTCAGGTCCTCACGCTTCAAGTACACCTTTGCGCCGCCCAAATGCTCACTTAAACGTTCAGCATAATAGAGGGAAGTAGGACGTCCTGAGTATTTGTGCAAAAGATATTTTACTTCATCTTGAAATTCAACGTCCTGTGAATAATGCTTGTATGCTGTCTCAAGCTCCAGCAAGGCATTCATCAATGTCTCCGGCACATACCGCCCACCGAATTTGCCATAGCGTCCATTCTCATCTGGAAATTGGCTCATTATTCCATCACCCTTCTTACAAATAGTCTGATTTTGTCGATATCCTTTATGCCGTTCGTTTCTACTCCGCTTGATACATCTATGCCATCCGGCTTATATTGCGTAAGCAGCTGTCCTACATTATCCACATGGAGACCGCCCGCAACGTATAAAGGCACACCAATTTGTTCTGCCGCTGCTTTGTACACCGAAACTACATCCCAATCAAACGTCTGGCCTGTTCCACCGCCTGCTGTATCAATAAGAACCGCATCTACGATTCCTTTATAAGGAGCAAGCGTCTCGTTAGCGAGATTCTGATCCGAAGTGTCCTCTCTCCCGATGGAAAATACTTTCCATAGCTTAACCGGGAGCTCCTCCTTAATCGAATGCAGCAGCTCCAATGGCTCTTGCCCATGAAGCTGTACAATATCAAGCTTGGTGAGTTCGACTATATCCTTTAATTGCTTCAGCTCCGGGTTAACAAAAACACCTACTGTAAGCGGGCGCAAGCCTCCAGCCGTCCGTAAGCGATGAGCCGCTTCAATAAGTGCAGCAGCAGCCATAGGCTCTACCTGGCGTCTGCTTGGAGCAAAGATAAAGCCGATTTCATGAATCGGCAAGCCATCCATTAAGGCTATGGTAGCCGTATCCTTCAAGCCACAAATTTTGATGCGCGGTGCCATTATGCGTTCACCGGCCCTAGCAGATCAATAACCGCCTGACCCGCATCCGGTTGACGCATGAAATGCTCTCCGATCAAGACGCCCTTCGCACCTACCGATTGGAGATAATCCATGTCGGCTCTTCCGGCAATTCCGCTCTCGCTAATGACGGTAACATGACTAGGCATCAGGTCAATAAGCGCTTCTGTCGTATGCAGATCCGTCACGAAGGACTTCAGATTGCGGTTATTGACGCCAATTAGAGTTGACTTATTCAGCTCCAGCACTTGCTCCAGCTCCACACGGTCATGGACCTCCACTAGTACGTCCATGCCCAGCGACAGAGCAACATCATAGAGCTCCGATAATTCGGACGGCTTAAGAATTGCCGCAATAAGCAGAATAGCGTCGGCGCCTATTGTTCTTGCTTCGTACACTTGCCGGTAATCAATAATAAAGTCTTTGCGCAGCAAAGGTACGCTCACAGTCTCCTTAACTAGGCTCAAATAATCATTAGACCCTTGGAAGTAATCACGATCCGTCAGCACGGATATGCAATCTGCGCCTGCCCGTTCATAAGCGGCTGCAAGCTCCGCCGGATGAAAGTCGGGACGAATAAGCCCTTTGGAAGGCGAAGCCTTCTTTACTTCGGCAATCAGACCGATGTCACGCTTGCGGCCTGTAGTCAATGCACGTTCAAACCCGCGGCAAGCAGGAAGCTCGGTAATTTGGCGCTCATATTCTGCGAGTTGGAATTGCGCAGCCAACGCGGCAACCTCTTCTCGTTTCGTAGCGACGATCTTATCCAGAAACATGTATCAACTCTCCTGTCGTGTGTATAAGCGCATGCAGCTGCTGCTCCGCTTTGCCTGAATCAATCATTTCCGCTGCTATTGCAGCACCTTCTGTCAAGGTATCCGCAAGGCCTCCTACATAAATACAGGCGCCCGCATTCGCTAATACGATATCGCGGTAGGCTCCGCGCTGCTCACCGCGGAATATAGCGCGAATAAGTGAAGCATTCTCCAGCGGATCGCCGCCCATTACCTCGGTAATCGGATATCGTGTTAGACCAAGCTCTTCCGGCGTCAGCTCATACGTTCGAACCTCGCCATGTAGCAGCTCCGATATTTGAGTCGGGGCAGATATGCTTATTTCATCCAGCCCATCATGGCTGCTGACAACCATCGCTCTTTTTACACCAAGCTCACTCAGCACAGAAGCGACCGTCTCCGTCTTGCTCCGATCATATAGGCCCAACAATTGACGATCGGCACCAGCGGGGTTCGTCAACGGACCCAGCATATTAAATATCGTGCGAATGCCCAGCTCACGGCGAGGTATAGCCGCATGCTTGAGTGATGGATGATACAGCTGCGCGAACATGAAGCAAATGCCGATCCGATTCAAGCAGTCTGTTGCTTGCTCCGGCGTAAGGGTAATCTGCACCCCCAAGGCTTCCAGTACGTCTGCGCTGCCAGCCTTGCCGGACATTGCCCGATTGCCATGCTTCGCTACGCGAATTCCGGCTGCAGAAGCAATAATTGAAGATGCCGTTGAAATATTGAATTTATGAATGCCCGATCCGCCGGTCCCGCAAGTATCCAGCAGTCCCTCTTGCTTCGTGTGTACATGGTTGGACAGCTCACGCATCACTTCGGCAAATCCGGTAATTTCTTCCTTTGTTTCACCTTTCATCCGAAGAGCTGTAATGACACCGGCTATCTGAACAGGCGTGGCTTCGCCCTTCATAATAATTTCCATAACTGCGCGGGCTTCCGCTCTAGATAAATCCGCATTGCCCATTATTTTGTTCAAGGCCGATTGCATCGTGATCGATTCTGTAAGGAAAGTCATTGTCCTACCCCCTCTTTGGCATGAACGTAATAATCGGTATTTACCGCATTACGTTCATCGGACAGCGAGCCCTTTTTCGCAAATAATTGCTCAGCAGCGCGAATCGCCTTCAGCATTCCCTTCGCTTTGTTCACCGTCTCCAAATATTCATTCTCAGGAACCGAATCCCATACAATGCCTGCCCCGCTCTGTACATAGGCTTTTCCATTCTTGAAAATAATCGTTCGAATCGTAATGCAGGTATCCAGTGATCCGCCGAATCCAAGATAGCCGATCGCACCTCCATAAGCGCCTCTCGCTTCATTCTCAAGCTCTGCAATGATTTCCATCGCTCTCAGTTTAGGTGCACCGGATACCGTACCCGCAGGAAGACAGGACAAGAAGGCATCAAAGAAATCCTTATCTTCCCGCAGCTTGCCTGATACGTTAGAAACGATATGCATCACATGGGAATAACGTTCGATCTCCATATAGGAGTCACAATGTACAGATCCGAATTGCGATACTCGCCCGATATCATTACGGCCAAGATCAACCAGCATCAAATGCTCTGCCCGCTCTTTCTCATCCGCCAACAAATCAACCTCTAATGCCTGATCCTCTTCAGGCGTTTTGCCGCGTGGACGGGTTCCTGCGATAGGCCTTGTTTCCACCTTGTCGCCATTGACCTTCACAAGCGCTTCCGGCGATGTGCCGACGATAACTTCTTCTCCCATTTTTAAATAGTACATATAAGGGGAAGGATTCATCGTGCGAAGAACTCGATAGACGTGGAGAGGATCGATATCCGTCTCAATATTGAAGCGCTGCGACAATACTACTTGAAAAATATCTCCTGAACGGATATATTCCTTCGACTTCTCAACATTAGCAATATACTGCTCTTTGGTGAGATTCGATTGAATATCGCCAAGATCGGGATCATGATCAATTGTTGAGCCTGTTGGGACAGGAATTTCTACCGGCTGCTTGATCCGTTCAATCGTTGCTTCTATCTTAGCAACAGCCTCAGCATAAGCCTGCTCCACAGCGGCATCCGTCGCCACTTGCGGGATATGAACATTCCCAATGATCTGCAGCTGCTGCTTAAAGTGATCGAAGACGATTACTTGATCACAGAACATGAACTGTAAATCATTCATAGCAAGATCATCGATCCTGTGCGCGGGAAGCTTCTCGTAATATTGCAGCAGATCATAGCCGAAGAACCCTATTGCCCCGCCTGTGAAAGGCGGCAGCCCCGGCATAGATAAGCTCCGGAACGAGCGCAGATGCGCTTTAAGCAGCTCGATCGGCTGATCATCAAGTATTTGCTTCTGACCATTGCGCTCAAGCACCATTCTGCCATTCTTCCCATACAGCATCATGAAAGGGTCGGTACCAATAAAAGAATATCTCGCCCATTTCACTCCGCCTTCAACGCTTTCCAGCAGGAAGGCATGCTGTTCCTTGGCAAAATGCTGAAACAATCGAATCGGCGTTTCCGTATCCGCCATCATATAACGTGCAATCGGAATAAGATTATATTGGCCCGCTAGCTTCTTTACTTGCTGCAATTCACTTGTCATAGAGGTATCCTCCTTATGGTTGCTGCTACTTCATGGAAGAAGGAGCAGTACATGTCATCGGTATAACGAAATAAAAAAAGCTCCTGCGGAAGCAGGAGCGTTGGTTGGCGATGATTGCGAAAGTGATTGCCAGCAAATAAAGAATAGACCATGGGCGTCATGAAATAACAAATAACATTCCTCGCCCTGAGGAAACTACTCTCTACTGTACTGCTCTCGTCTCTGCTCTGCTCATCTCTACTCAACTAAAAACCTGCTAACACACTAAATACAAACTAACTATTACTAATCAATATACAACAGCTTTTGACTGTCCGTCAACTTATGTTTTGGATAAATCGGGACGAAGCGCCTGTGCGCCGCCAAGATACACATGCTTCACCTCAGCCTGTGTTTTGTTCGTATTGACATGCAGCATGAACCGGATGCAGCGTTCCAGGCTTCCCTTCACTGGAACCTCTAGTGCGCACATAAGCGGCACTAGCTCCCAACCGCTCATCTGGCGAATAGCGCTAGCAGGGAATGTCGAATCCAGATCATTGGTAACTGTAATCAATACGCTGCAAATATCTTCAGGCAAAATATTATTGTCTGCTACAATGCTGTTAAGCAGTTCAATTGTAGCTTGCAAAATCGGTTGCGGCTCATTCACCTCAACCGTAATAGCTCCGCGAATTCCTCTGACACTCATTGTTTATGCCTCCTGTTTCAATTCCTCTACGATCTCGCGTACCCATTGTGCTGGAATATCCTTCTTAATTTCCACTACTCCAATTGCAGTTGGCACTACGAATATCATCGTGTTCTCGCTAAACTTCTTATCATGCATCATAGCAGCCATGATCGCATCCACATCGAAATGTGCTGGAAGCTTCACTGGCAGCCCGCATTTGGCAAGTGCCCGCTTCGTGGTCTCATAGACTTCCTCCGATGCGCCATAGCGAAGGCCTAGCTTCGCCGATCCAATCATTCCAATTGAGATTGCCTCGCCATGCAGCAGCTCATTATAGCCAGCTACCGCTTCAAGCGCGTGGCCAATCGTATGGCCAAGATTCAATATCGCGCGCAGATCATTTTCTTTCTCATCCTGCGACACGACAATGGCCTTAACACTGCAGCCCTTGTATAACCCATAACCAAGAGCATCCGGGTCTAGTGCGAGCAACTTATCCGCATTATCCTCACACCACTGCGTGAATCCTGCATCCCAGATCAGTCCATGCTTGACCATCTCAGCCAATCCCGCACTTACCTCACGAGGAGGCAACGTTTGCAACGTGCTCAAATCATAGAGGACCAGCTCTGGCTGATGGAACGCACCAATAATATTTTTGGCTAGTGGATGATTAACTGCTACCTTGCCGCCAACACTGCTGTCATGTGCCAGAATTGTAGTAGGCACTTGGACGAACTTCACGCCACGCATATATGAAGCAGCCAAGAAGCCAGCCAAATCACCAACAACGCCGCCGCCAAGAGCAACGATTGTCGACTTGCGGTCAAGGCCTGCTTCCAGCGCCTTCGTTACAAGAGATTCTAATACAGACAAGGACTTCGAGCTTTCTCCCGAATTCACCACCGCAGTAGCAACCTCAAAGCCACCGCTGCGAAGATTGGCAACAAGCGGCTCCAAGTGATACTTGGCCACCTGATCATCCGTGACAATCATAAGCGGTGACTTGGCACTGATGCCATGCTTGTTGAAATATGAAGCAGCCTCTTGCAAGAGGCCTTCCCCGATATAAATAGGATAAGAGCGATTACCTAAGTCTACTGTTAGTTCACGCATATTAATACCGCCCCAATTGTTCTAAGTAGTTGTTCACATTCGCACGGATTTCTTCAATTGAATCGCCGCCGAATTTTTCTAAAAAAGCTCTAGCCACTTCCCATGCTACCACATGCTCCATCACAACACTCGCCGCAGGAACCGCACAGCTATCCGAACGCTCCACTTGAGCGGTAAAAGGCTCTCTAGTGTCGATATCTACACTCCGAAGTGGTTTGTACAGCGTCGGGATTGGCTTCATAACACCGCGTACGACAATTTGCTCGCCATTTGTCATGCCGCCCTCGAAGCCGCCTAGACGGTTCGTTGCCCGGTGATAGCCTCGCTCCTCATCATACAAGATTTCGTCATGAACCTGTGAACCGCGAAGCTTAGCCGCTTCGAATCCGATTCCAATCTCGCAGCCTTTGAATGCGTTAATTGATACAACTGCTCCTGCAATGCGCCCCTCTAGCTTACGATCCCATTGAACATGACTGCCAAGACCAATCGGTACGCCTTCGATGATACATTCGACTATCCCGCCGATGGAATCACCCTCTGCCTTAATCTGATCAATATAGGCCGTCATTTTCTCTTCCGTCGCCTTATCGACTACCCGAACTGGTGAATCCTCCGTTAATCGAATCAGTTCATCCACGGAGAGTTGATTGGCAGGCGCTTCGATCTCTCCTATGCGGATAACTTGTCCAGCTACCTTAATGCCAAATTCCGCTAGAAATTGACGAGCGACCGCTCCCACTGCGACACGCGCAGCTGTCTCGCGGGCACTGGAACGCTCCAGGACATTACGTAGATCCTTCAAATTATATTTCAAACCACCGTTCAAATCGGCATGACCCGGACGTGGACGATGTACCCGGCGTTTGTCTTCATCTCCGCCTTCAATCGGCTCAACATTCATAACCTTCAGCCAGTGCTTCCAGTCATTATTCTCGACCACGATAGCAACAGGAGCTCCTGTTGTACGCCCATGGCGTACGCCGCCTACAATATTCGCCGTATCCTTCTCAATCTGCATTCGGCGCCCGCGGCCATGGCCCTTCTGACGACGCTGCAATTGAAAGTTCAGTTCTTCGAAATCAATAGTCAAATTACTAGGCAATCCCTCAATAATAGCAGTTAATTGGGGACCATGCGTTTCTCCGGCTGTTAGATAACGTAAACTCAACCTTAGCTCCTCCTCCAAGTAAACCTGAGTCTGCATCCACTTGTACTGATCAACTGCCCTTAACATCTTTGCTCATTATAGTACAGCCCTGCTAGTTTGACAAGAAATGCTACCTTTTGCGAAAAAGTAGAGATCAGATGATTCAAGCTGGATTCTCTGCAATAAAAAAGCAGATATAAAGGCTTCAAACTGCCTGTATATCTGCCTTATGGATAAATAACTTAGCTTAGCCGGTCGGCTAAGGATAGGAATGATTTCATTATACCTGATTAGCTGTCCATGCGCCGATAGAAGAAGGTATCTGCCGTCTCAAATCCGTATTGGGCAGGAGAGAATATTTGTTCCGTGCTGCCTACGAACAGCAGTCCTCCCGGACGAAGCGCCTTGGCAAATTTATGATACAATAAGTGCTTGGCTTCTTCCGTAAAGTAAATCATCACATTCCGACAGACAATGAGATCAAAGGAATCATCGAAAGGATCATGCAGCAGATTTTGCTGTTTGAACTTAATCGTCTGCTTCAATTGGTCTGCAATTGCAAAAGCTCCGTCCTCCGCGCGAAAATATTTCTGCTTGCAGGCAGTCGGCACATCTCTAAGCGAACGCTCTAGATAAATGCCTTCCATAGCCTTCTGCAAAACGATAGAATCCAGATCCGTCGCTAATATGGAAGCCCGATTAGTTACGCCAAGCTCTGATAATATCATCGCAATCGTATAAGGTTCTTCGCCAGTCGAGCAAGCCGCACTCCATATTTTCAGCCTATTGCCGCCAGCAAGCATTTCCGGAAGAAACTGCTGCTGTAGAATTTCCCATCGGTTCGGGTTGCGCCAAAATTCCGATACGTTAATCGTCATCCGATCCAAAAACTCATTCAATAAACTACGATTCTTCTCTATAGCTTGCCAATAAAGCTCAAAGGATTCATAGCCATGCTTCATGCGAAGCGTAGTCAAACGACGTTTCATTTGTGCTTCCTTGTATTGTGATAAATCAATGTGAGTCTTCTCCTTCATCCGCTGGATGAAGAGCGCAAAATCCCGATCCTCCGACATGACAGCCTCCCGTAAACTCTACTGCGCTACAGCCTATACCCAGCGCTGAATCGTTTGTTCATATTGTACAAGCTCCTCGGTTGAGAAGAAATTACCGATCTCTCTAGCTGCACTCTCTGGTGAATCAGAGCCATGAATCAAATTGAAATTCGTATGGACAGCAAAATCAGAGCGAATCGTGCCCGGCATAGCTTCAACAGCATTCGTCTTGCCGATCATTGCTCTAGTCAAGGCAACCACATTCTCGCCTTCCCATACCATCGCAAATACGGGGCCAGAGGTAATGAAATCAACTAATGGTTCGTAGAATGATTTGCCGATATGTTCACCATAGTGAGTTTCCGCGAGTTTTTCGCTGACGAGCATAAATTTGGCTGCGACAAGCTTGAGTCCTTTTCTCTCAAAACGAGTGAAAATTTCACCAATTAGTCCACGCTGCACTCCATCGGGCTTCACCATCAAAAAAGTTCTTTCCATAGTAAACACTCCTGTCTGTTCATTCTAATAATTGCGTTTTCCTACAAAATGTGCAATATCGATTAGATTCTTCTTCGCTCCGATACCTGGCAATCCCTCTAATGCAGCCAAAGCTTTTTCAATATAACGTGTTGCCAATTGATCTGCAAAATGGATTCCATTGCTGCCCTTAATAAGGGCAATGGCTGGCTTCGTATTGACTAATCCATTATTCTCCTTAATACCAGCAATTTCCTTCAATAGCGGCTCACGTACGGACTCGTCCTGCAATGCCAGAATAACAGGAAGCGTTATATTCCCTTGACGAATATCAGAGCCCGGCGGCTTGCCAATTTGCTTCTCGGTACCGAAGAGATCGAGAAGATCATCACGAATCTGAAAAGCCATGCCGACATTATAGCCATAACGATACAGTTGGTTGACCGTTACCCGATCAGCACCAGCAGCGGCAGCACCCAATTGACAGCTTATCGCGATGAGTAAAGCCGTCTTCCGGCGAATACGCAGCAAGTAATTGCGGATGCTCTGCTTTGTATTGAAAAAATCACGGATTTGCTCCATTTCCCCGATACTCATCTGAACGAGCGATTTCGAGAGCATCTGATGAATAAAAGGATTATGAAGCTCTGTGGCGATCGTTAAAGCTTTGCCGAAAATATAATCACCTGTATACATCGCAACGCGATTATCCCACTTTGACTTTACGGTCAGCTGACCACGCCGAGTAGAAGCATCATCAATCACATCATCATGGACCAGAGAAGACATATGTATAAGTTCAAGCGGAACCGCTATTTTTTTCAATATATCCAGGTTATATTCGCCAAACTTGCCTGACAGCAGCACGAATACCGGCCGCAGACGCTTTCCACCCGCTTGAAGCAAATGGAGTGAGGTCTCGCTGAGCAGCTCATGGTCAAAGGCTACGCTGCGCTCAAGCTCCTCTTCTATTTGATTAATATCGCCCTTTAACTTTGCATAAATGTCTAGTAGTTTCATTGGTTCACCTATTCGGCAGTTTGGTCTTCATACAGAAATGTCAATTGCACATCATGCTCGATAAGCCCTAATTCCCTCGCATAGCGGAAATATAATGCTAGCCCTTCTTGCTGCTTGCGCCCAAAATCATATTGGAGGCTGTTAAAATACATCTCCCAATAAGCGGGTTCTCCCCCAAGCTCCGAGCAAGCCTTATTAATTAAAGGAGTGAAGTCCTTCTTGCACTGCAGCCTGCTGAACCTAAAGGCCTCATACAGCTCCCGGAATAATTCAGGATAAGCAGCCGCTGCCTCTTTGCGCGCAGCTACTACGGCATAAGTCATCGCAAGCCCCGTCCAGTCATTCCACAAGCGGCCTAAGTCAATAACATGCAGCTGATGATTGCTCCAGGACGCATGGATAGCAGGGTCGCCAATTAAAAGCGCAGCATCTGCTGTCTCCAGCATTTTATCAAGATCAGGCTCCATCGGCTCGTACTCTGGGGTGAGCCCATAATAATTCGCCATAATAATTTTGAGCAGATTGACAGATGTAGCAGAAGTCGAAGTAACAGCAATTCGTTCCGGTCGAGCCTGCTCGATCGGTTCTTTCAGAAATAATAATATCGAATGTACGTTGCCTTCTGAACCTACGGACAAATGAGGAAGCAGCACATAATCATCGCTATGCATCCCATAAGCAAAAGAAGAGACCGCTGATACTTGAAGACTCCCCTCATGCAGCATCCGATTCAATTCTGAAGGCACTTTTGAAACCATAGTAATAGATCCTTGCATCAATTGCGAATCAATATAGTGAAACAACGGCCAAGCATTCGCATAATCAATACGACCTACGGAGAGCGAATCAATTGTCTGACTGCCCATGCTGCTCATCTCCCCATCTTCTGTATAACGCATGTTCGATGGACATATTATCCAGCACTTTTCCGACCAAAAAGTTAATCATTTCATCCATCGATTGCGGTTTATAATAAAAGGCCGGCATCGCTGGAATCATTCGTACACCAAGTCGAGATAATGTAAGCATGTTCTCCAAATGAATCGCATGCAAAGGCGTCTCTCTTGGGACCAGCAACAATCTGCGGCCTTCCTTCAACATCACGTCGGCCGCACGAGTCAACAAATCATCTGAGATGCCGTGAGCCATAGAAGCAAGCGAGCCCATGGAGCAAGGAATAACGACCATTCCTTCTACCTGAAAGGAACCGCTTGCGATAGAAGCTCCAATATCTGCATTGGGATGAAACACGAGTATTCCAGATGCAAGTGCCTCGCCAAAACGCTCTACCAAAGCAGCCTGCCTTCTAGAGGCTTCCCAGCCCAGCTCTTCCTTCAATACGCGCCAGCCTGCCTCCGTTACGACAAGATGAACGATATAATCTGCTCGAAGAAGCTCCTCGATCAGACGAATTCCATAGATCGAACCACTAGCACCTGTTATACCAACGACCCATCGTTTTCTCCTGATCATCGGCTCTTTCTCTACCACTGACGAAGCACCACCAAATCAACGATCGTGAACAGAAACAACACAACGCTGAGCGTTCCGTTCATTCCAAAAAATGAGATCTGCACACGAGACAAATCATTAGGGCGTACTAACCAATGCTGGTAAAACAGCATCCCGATAGATAATACTGCCCCTATCAAGTATGCCCAACTTAATTCTGTCATCCAGAACAACGATATAAAGCCTGCCGCAGTTACAATATGCAAGCTTCGTGCAATCCAGAGAGCACCTGCCACGCCAAAGCGTGACGGAATAGAATGCAGCCCGCTATTACGGTCAAACTCAGCATCCTGTGTTGCATATACGATATCAAAGCCCGCGATCCATAAGGAAACGGTAATATAGAGCAGCCATGCCGACGGATCAAAGGCTCCTGTTATGGATACCCATGCCCCTAATGGCGACAGCCCTATCGTTAGTCCAAGTATCAAATGGCAGAGCCAAGTGAAACGCTTCGTATAGGAATACAGAACAAGCAGTATCACTGCGATGGGAAGCAGCTTAATCGCAATTGGATCAAGGTTAAGCGCCGCCAGTATAAGCAAGCCAAAAGAAACGATAATAAAGAGCAAAACTTCAGCCGATTTAAGCAATCCGGCAGGCAATGCGCGATTCTCCGTACGCGGATTGCGCAGATCAATCGCCTTGTCAATTAAGCGATTCAAGCTCATCGCCGCACTTCTTGCACCGAACATAGCCAGCGAGATCCAACCGATCTCCGCCCATGTCGGCAGGCGGTCCTCCATAACAACAGCACCTAGAATAGCGCCCATAAAAGCAAACGGCAGGGCAAACACCGTATGCTCAAACTTAATCATTTCAAGAATTATACGTAGCTTGCGAATCATTGTGCTTCTTTCTCCTTTGTGCCTATATGCAGCGCAGCAACACCACCAGCAAAAGAGTAGGCTTTCACTTGCTTAAGCTCTGCTTGACGGAATAGTTGAGATAATTCCTCTGAATTTGGGAATGGCTTCAAAGATTCCGGGAGCCACTTATACTCTTGGAATCGCTTAGCTACCAGCTTCCCCATCAAAGGAAGAATCTTCTCGAAATAAAAATAAAACAGCGCCTTAAACGGCTGCCACGTCGGCTTGGACATTTCCAGACAAACAACCTTGCCGCCTGGCTTGACGACCCGCTCCATTTCTTTCAATACCTGCAAATAATCCGGTACGTTACGTAACCCAAATCCAATTGTAACAAAGTTAAAAGAATCATTCTCGAAGGGCAAGGCCATTGCATTTCCTTGGATGAGCTTTATTTGTCCATCCAATTGCTCGTTGCTTACTTTCTTTGCGCCCACGCTCAGCATATTCTGACTGAAGTCCAGTCCAACAATAGCGCCGGTCCCACTTGCCTTCGCCAGAGCAATTGTCCAGTCTGCTGTTCCGCAGCACACGTCGAGCGCGGTTTGTCCTGGCTGTACATTCATTTTTTTCATGGTAAACTTCCGCCAAGCCTTATGCCTGCGGAAGCTGATAAGATCATTCATCAAATCATATTTGGGTGCAACATTCTCAAATAGCGCTTGTACATGATCCTTTGATTGTGCCTTCATTATTCTCTCTTCACCTCATGAGTTCATTTCATTCAAAGCGGAAGCGGGACCAACCAAATACCCGGAATAATCATTTGCAATCTCATGCAGTACTTGAATAAGCTTGTCCGATTCGAGCCGGTTAGCAACGGAGCGCACACTATCAAGCGTGAGTCTAAGCTTGCCAATCAGCTGCTCTCTACACTCATACTTCTTCACAAGCGAGCTTATCCCTGAAGCCTCCTGCGGGTTTTCTTTAAGCATACGCTTCTCTTCCTCTGTTCCTGCTTGCAGCACATGCCAATAGGCCCAGCTCATGGGAAAACGGCTCGGCGATTCGCTTCTGGCCAGTTCCTCAACGATGACCTCGCATCGGCTTACGACTTGAAGAAGCTCCGGCCATAATCTTGATGAGGTACCTTCCAGCATACTGTCAAATACATGGAACAGCTCGCTCTTGAGCTGAACGGTATAGCTTAAATAGTCATCTGCCGTTACTTTCAATTGCTTCATCTTTATGTACAAATTCATTTTAAGTTTGTTTACTTCGCAGACGGCCTCGCTTAGTTTCGTGATCATCTCGATCTGGCCAGCTTGTGCTAATAAACGATAGAAATGCGTGCTGAAGTAATCGCCTGCCAGCACCTTTAATTGCCGGGATCTCATCTCACGCTCAGACCGTTGATTCGTCTCGGTATCAATCAAATCATGCGTGTCCATCCCCAATTGAACGAGGGAGGCTACTAGCGTATAGAGCTCGCTATATTGCGATGCAAGGCGATGCTGATGAAGACAAGCGTAAAGCAGGCGCAAACGCGCATCTGGAAATACGGGCAGATTCGTATTCTGCTGAATCATGTCATATTCCACATATTTTTTAGCCAATTCATCGATACGATAGGGTGTCATGGGGTAAGCCTCCGAACAGAGAAGCAGTAATCGCCGCTCAATAATCTAAACTATTATAGCACAACTTTAGAAAAGAGCATACGAAACGACCCTGCCTTGTTCAATATTCCTAACATCCCTTATGTCCCTAAGTTCGAGGGTGAGTAGAATAAGCAGCAGACTTCCCGAATCTTTCCTCCCATGCAGACGTCAGGCTAATTCGAAGCCGCTCTCTCCACTTCTCATCATGGATCGGATCAGCAAGGCTTAGCTGTTCGAGCTCATCGTGAAGCCAACTGTCCGTCCGTCTTATATCAGCAGCAAGCATCAGCCGTGAAGCACCGCTCTGTGTCTCTGAGTCCACATACCGAATCAGGATTCGATTCACATTGTCCATCTGGATAAAAGAGAGATAGATCATTTTCTCCATATCTTGAATCCAGCGCTCAGGCTGCGCCTGATCCGAGCTCATCTTCAATTCAACAGACAAGATGGAATGCTTCCACTCCACTTTAGACAAATGCCCGATAAGCTTCAGCCCAATCATGACATCCACTAAGTTAAGATTAGTCAAGCGCGTCACTGATGCCGGATGAAAAACAGCCACCTCATTCTTGCCCTTGCCTGGTGCAAGGCCGGAATGAGGAAGCCAAGTTATCACAATCATGACCACGATTGCTATAGCCATCGCTGCCATATAAGGTCTTACTATGCGCATTACCGGCACCTCCTTGCCCAAATGATCCTCATACCCCATTGTACAAACGAATCAGGCAAGCTATGCCTTTATACAAAAAAACTCCCTTCCTGCCTGGAGCAGTAGGGAGTATGCGATGCTATTGGTCGGTCTCCATCGTACCGTATTTCGTCATCACGATCGCTTTGCCGCGAATCTTAATTGCTGAAGTATGATCCGTAAACTGTGCAATAAGAATTTCATTCTTGTCCAGCTTCTCAGTATGATGGAACTTCGTATCCTGTCCGCGTGTCAATCCAATTACCTGAACACCTTGGTCTTTCGCTTTGATCACAATGTAATCGCCGTGATTAGGCTCCATCTTTAATCCTCCCTAAGTCATGCTTTGTCCGCTATTAGCTTTATTCATTATAAAAGCGCCGTTAGCAGTTGTAAAGCGAAAGCGCCCGAACGATAATCGTCCGGGCGCTAATAGGTGACTTATTCTTAATTGGAGACTAGATCCTTAAGTGATTTACCCGGTTTAAAGGCAGGCATTTTGCTTGCAGCGATATCAATTTCCTCGCCAGTTTGCGGGTTGCGGCCTTTGCGAGCTTGACGCTCACGCACTTCGAAATTACCGAAGCCTACCAGTTGTACTTTATCTCCGCTTTGCAATGCATCCGCAATCGCATCAAATACAGCATCTACCGCTTTAGTCGCGTCTTTCTTCGAAAGATCGGACAATTCGGCTACTTTAGCAATCAAATCCGTTTTATTCATGGTTTCACCTCCCCTAATAGGCAAATGAAGAGTCATCTTATCCCTCTTATTCACTGAAAACTTCAAAAATATACCTACTTCTTGAACAAACCTATAGTAATACAGCCGTTTGGCAATTTCAAGTGCTTGCAAGGCTTTCATCGCTTTCAATTTATTACAATACATTTTCCTAGCGGTTTCGTCGTCTCGACAAATGAATGAAAGTCACCGCTAAAGCGAGTACCAGCACCGTGCCCTTAACGATATCATTCGCATAATATTGCACCTTCATCATCGTCATGCCGTTGAGCAGCACACCAATCAGAATGGCACCCATAAAGGTCCCGAATACATTAGGCTTGCCAGCCCCAAATACAGAATAACCAACAAACACGGCAGCGACGGCTTCCATCATCATGGGTGCTCCTGCATCAATCTGCCCTGTTCCAACTCTGGCAGCATATAAGATACCGCCGATTGCGGCAAACACACCAGAAGCAATATAGGCAGCCGTACGGATGCGGCGAACGCGAATGCCTGACAGCCGCGCTGCCTCTTCATTGCCCCCCGTCGTCTGCATTTGGCGGCCCCATCTTGTGTATTTAAAAAATAAATGTACAGCAGCTACCGCGATAACCATCAGGATAACAGGCACTGGTATGCCCAGCAGCTTGCCTTGCCCGAGCCACAGGAAGGAAGCGTTGAAGGTACCCGGCGCCGTGGAGCCGTCTGGCATTGGCATATTATTATAAATAGAGTAGCCCTTCGTGTAGGTTTTGTGAATCCCGGCGACGATGTACATGACCGCTAGCGTCGCAAGCAAATCCGGGATTCGAATGCGAACAATAAGCAGAGAATTCAAGAGACCTACCGCAGCGCCGATTAATAGAGCTGCGATAATAACAACGATAAGCGGCTGCTGATACCATACCATCAGTGCAGCTGTCACCACGGTCGTAAGGGAAACCGTAGAACCTACTGACAAGTCGAAACCATCTACAGTCAGAGAAAAGGTCACGCCGATTGCAACGAACGTTACGATCGAGATCGAACGCAGAATGTCAGATAAGTTGGCATAAGTGAAAAAATGCTCGTCCCATAATGAAAAGAACACTATTACAAAAGCAATAACAATTAGTGAGCCGTATTTAAAAATAAAATTCAATGATTTCTCTTTCATATCTGTTCTCCCTTTCCGCCGCTGGCATGGAGCAACAGCAGCTCTTGCGAGGCTTCTCCACGAGAAAATTCCTTCACCAATGTCCCATCGCACATCACTAGTATCCGATCAGCTATGCCGAGCGCTTCAGCGAATTCACAGGTTAAATAGACGATGGCTTTGCCCTGCCCAGCCAAATCTCCAATGATGCGAAAAATGTCGCTTTTCGCCCCAATATCAACACCCTTTGTCGGTTCATCGAATACATAGACCTTGGATTCCGTAGGCAGCCATTTGCCGATAGATACTTTCTGCTGATTCCCTCCGCTTAGATGGCCTGTCTTCTCTTCAGGCGAAGAGGTTTTGATGCCTAGTCTGCCAATTAGCGCTTCGGCATTATTCGACTCTTTTCTCCCCGATAGGAAACCAAAATGAGATAGCCACTTCAGACTTGGAAGGCTTAGATTTCGCTTTACCGATTCTTCGACAAGAATCCCTTGTTTTCGCCTTTCCTCCGGAATAAGCACAATACCATTCTCGATTGCATCGGCTGGCTCTCGGTTATTAATCACTCTGCCAGCTATCGCTATATTGCCGGCATCACTTGCATCCGCACCGAACAGCAAGCGAGACAGCTCAGTCTTGCCCGCACCGACAAGTCCTACAATAGCCACAATTTCACCGCTTCGCACATTAAAGGTAACATTCCTCACATGATGACCTCTAGATATGCCCGAGACCTGTAAAAGAGCTTCCCCTATCGAGACATCTGCCTTTGGGTACTCTTCTTCGAACACACGTCCAAGCATCGCATGAACGACTTGCTCCATCGACGAATCTGCTGTCTTTTCGGTTAAGACACGCTCTCCATCACGCATGACCGTAATGCGATCGCAGATACGGAATACTTCCTGCAAACGGTGAGAGATAAATACGATACCGATCCCCTCATCCTTCAGCTGCTCAATAACACGGAATAACCGCTCCGCTTCTTCAAGGCTTAGCGGTGCGGTCGGTTCATCGAATATGACATATTTTGCTTGCTCCGTTAACAATCTTGCAATCAGCACCAGCTGTTTTTCTGCTAATGTCAGCTCCCCTGCCTTTTTCCGTACAGGAATGGATGCTCCCAGCCGTGCCAATGTTGCTTCAGCGTCCTGCTCCAGCTTGCTCCAATTAACCCACCAGCGGCTTCCCCTTGCAGAAATCCGGTCCAGCATGACATTCTCCGCTACGCTTAATTGCGAGACAAGTGCCGTATCTACCTCCTGATAAACACAATGGATGCCCAATTGTTTGGCATCCCCTGGTGAATCTATTCGCGCGAGCTTGCCATCAATCAAGATCTCGCCTTGATCCTGTGTGTAGGCGCCCGACAATATTTTCATCAATGTGCTTTTGCCGGCACCGTTAGCGCCGAGCAGCGCATGAACCTCACCGCTTTGCAGAGTAAGATCAACCTCGCGGAGGGCGGGAACTCCGGAAAATGCTTTCCGGATTCCCTTCATTTGCAATTGCTTCACTATGCTCATTAGTTGCACCTCTCCAGCGTTCGTTAGAGTGGAATTAATTCGCGGCTTCCAGCTCTTTCATCCAATCCTCATAGCCTTGCTCACTGCTGCCCCAGCCTTCAATATGCTCGGAGAGCTGCGTAGTGTTCACTTTCTCTTGCGGAAGCGCATCACGATGAACATATACTGGACTTAGAACGACCAATGGTTCATTCTTTTCCCCTTTGAATTCCTTGTAAAGCGTACGAACCTGAATACGTCCAATATCCTTAGGATCTACAGCAGCTGAAGCGATCCATGGGCTTGCCGGATCTTGAATCATTTGAAGATCCTCATCACTTAGGTCGATGCCATATACTTTGATCTCAGTACGGCCAGCTTGTTGAATTGCCCTTGCAGCGCCTTTGGCGAACTCATCCCAAGCAGCCCATACTGCTGTAATGTCGCCTTTGTTCGGGTATTGCTTGAGAATAGCTTCCATCTGTGCTTGTGTATCCATAGCCGGATTATTTGCATTGCCGAATGCAGCAATTTCTTTAATATCCGGATATTTTTCTTGGAAAGCTTTGTAGGCAACCTGACGGCGTTCCATCGGCGCGAAGCCAGCTACCCATACCTTCACGATATTGCCTTTGCCGCCCGCATCTTTAGCTAATTGCTCCAAGGTTACTTCTGCCATCTCCTGATCATTCTGCTGAAGAACAGGCACGCCGTCTACTTTCACATCAGCATCAAATACAACGACAGAAATTCCTTTCTCAATCGCTTTCTTCACACCAGGCTCAAGCGCTGACGCATTTCCATGATCGAGGAGAATCCCATCATAGCCTTGATTAATAGCAGCATCAAGATTAGAAGACATCTTAGCCATATCATTATCAGAAGCAAATACGGTAACTTTGCCGCCGAATTTTTTAATTTGTTCTTGAACGCCTTCTACGTATTGGGAGGAGAATGTTCCTGTATTAAACTGCATCACCAATGCAATTTTTTTATTCTTAAGCGCGTCCAATTCATTATTGCCAGCATTCGTCGCTTCAGGTGATCCTGAGCCCTCATTAACCGGTGTATTGCTCGATTTATTGCCGCATGCAGCAATAACCAATAGTACTGCGACCAGCAATACCGTTAAAGATAATTTTCCCCATTGCTTCATCTGTTTTCTCTCCAATCTTCTCTTAGATCATAATAATTCTATGAGTATCATACCATTTTCGCCTAGTATGTCAATCGGAATTGTTTGTATTGATGCAATTTACGCAGGGGGCATTAAGTCACAAATGTCATTATAGGTATTGCTTCACATTTATGCAAACCATTTATTGGTCATAATAAAAAGCGATTAAACCAGTAATTTCCTTGGTTTAATCGCTCTTCAGAAGGAAACAGCTTATAGAATAATCGCAATGAGGCCGCCCGAGCCTTCATTAATAATTCTGCCAAGCGTTTCTTGAAGCTTGTAACGGGCATTATCAGGCATCATTGCAATTTTCCCTTGAATGCCTTCACGTACTAACGAATGGAGAGAACGACCGAATATATCGGACTCCCAAATTTTGATTGGATCGGATTCAAAGTCTTGCATTAAGTAGCGCACAAGCTCCTCTGTCTGCTTCTCTGAGCCGATAATCGGAGCGAATTCCGACTCGACATCCACTCGAATCATATGAATGGAAGGAGCAGTAGCTTTCAGTCTTACTCCAAAGCGTGAGCCTTGGCGAATCAACTCCGGCTCGTCAAGCGCCATCTCAGCAAGTGTTGGTGCTGCAATGCCATAGCCTGTAGCCTTGACCATCTCCAGCGCCTCTGCAAAACGGTCGTATTCGCGCTTGGCATGCGAGAATTCCTGCATCAACTGCAGCAAATGGTCTTTTCCGCGGATTTCTACCCCGACCACTTCCATCAAGATTCGATCATATAATTCATCCGGTGCATATAGATCGATCTCGGCTACACCCTGCCCCATGTTCATACCGCTGAGGCCAGCTCTTGCGATAAAGTCATAGTCCATGAACTGGGCGACTACTCGATCAACATCCCTTAACCGGCGAATATCTTTTACTGTATCACGCACAGAGTTCTCGTAGTTGTTTCTCAGCCAATGCTGTTCACTCAGCACCATTACCCAGCTAGGCAGATTCACATTTACTTCATGAACTGGGAATTCATAAAGCACTTCGCGCAGGACAGAGATTACTTCTTCCTCGCCCATCGTCGCCACACTAAGTGTAATGACAGGTATATCATATTTGGATTGCAGTTCGCCGCGCAGTTGGAGCGCTTCTTCGCTGCGAGGGCGTGTCGAGTTGATAATCAACACGAACGGCTTGCCAACTTCCTTCAACTCATTGATTACTCGCTCTTCCGCTTCAACATAGGAGCTGCGCGGAATTTCAGCAATCGAACCGTCCGTTGTTACAACAACACCGAGGGTGGAATGCTCTTGGATGACTTTTCTCGTTCCGATCTCTGCCGCTTCCTGGAACGGAATCGGTTCATCGAACCAAGGCGTAGTAATCATACGGGGACCATTCTCATCCTCATAGCCTTTTGCTCCCTCAACCGCGTAGCCGACACAATCAACAAGTCTAATGTTAACCTCAAGACCTTCGCTAACCTTCAATTGAACCGCTTGATTCGGAACGAATTTGGGTTCAGTTGTCATGATCGTTTTACCTGCGGCGCTTTGAGGAAGTTCGTCAACGGCTCTGACACGATCAGCTTCGCTCGTAATATTCGGAAGCACAACCGTCTCCATAAACCGCTTAATAAACGTTGATTTGCCCGTTCGGACCGCCCCAACCACACCGAGGTAAATATCCCCGCCGGTACGTTCGGCAATGTCCTTGAAAATGTCTACTTTCTCCACTGAATATCCCCTCCCAATTGATTTTCCGGTTCGCCGCCTTCCACCGGACAAGAGGGCAGGCCAGCGACGCAACTCGTACAGCTTTTTGGACTAGTAATAGCATATTGTCCTAGCTCACCGATTATGACGATTTCTTCAACGAAATCTTTTCAACCGGGTCACGTTCTTGCCCTTCCAAGATTGAGTTATATGAGACGCGAAGACATTCTATACCAAAAAAATCCCCATCACCGATCGAATAACGATCAGCAATGGGGATAAATGCGGCTATACAATCGCTTGCTGCAGCCTATAGGGCAGCTGCTTGCGGCTGGTTGTCAATCCAGTGATAGACAGGTGACTTTATAGGCACGAATAAATGATCCTCCACAAGCAGCTCTCTCAGGTCATAGGCGGGCTCCCAACGGCTTGAGTCCTGCTTCTGAATGAGCTGCATAAGATCCAGACCATAATCTATATATACTTTTCCTTGCTCGTCCATTATAGCGGCAAGCGTCTGCCCGGAGAACTCGCTATTAATAGTCGGAGCTTTCTTATTCAATAAGCTGTAATTAATATAGTGAAAACCAGGATACGCTTCTTCGCCTGCAGGCAGCTTGCCAGCCTCTTTATCCTTATAAGCATTCACCCAGCTTTGCATATCATTGATTAACTGTGAATTGACCAAATTCATTAGCCTAACCGTTGGCTTGGTCTCTTCGTTAATGATTAGAAAATAATAGTTGCCGCCTTTTTCGAATGCCGCCGTTGGAATGTCACTCAAATAACCCTTGTTTTTGAGCATCTCGAAATCAATAACAAACTTCTCATATCGAGGCGTTTCGGAAGAGCTGTTCTTAATAGGCAGCATGCCCGTCTCTTCCTGAAATTGCTCTACTGCAGCTTGAACATTACGTACAGCCTCTTTGGGCGGAATCTGATTCTGCTTCATTTGATCCTTCGGATACATACATCCGCTTGCTATCAATAATATAGCTAGAGATACAATAAGACACGCCTTCCGTCCAAGCTCCCTGCGTTTCCTGCTAAGACTGCTAGTCAACATGTAATCCTTTCCTCCCAACAATTCGCTCAACTACTCCAAAGCATCTTGCAAGCTACCACAGCTCGTCATCCTGCTCCGCCTGCTGCCTTGCTAATTGCCTCTGCACGGCCGAACGCAGCGGGTCAAGCGGAATGTCAGCTTCCGTCTTCCCTCTCACCTTAGCTTGACAGGACAGGCGTATACCCTGCTCATCAAGCCCTGACAACTTCCGGCGTTCCTGGTCACCGATAGGCAGCAGGTCGCTCCCTGGTCTAATCGATACCTTACACATGAAACAGGCTGCTTTACCGCCGCATCGCGTCCTTATCGGTACACCTGCACGGCGAGCTGCATCTAGAAGGGTCGTTCCGGGCTTCACCTTGATCGTCTTGCCTGCTGGCCAGAACGTAACCTCTACACTCATACAAGTACACCTGCGTGCTGCTCTGCGATCCAATGGCGCACCTTGCGTTTCGCTTCAAGGGTGAACATATTTCGGCTCTCCAGCTCTGCCATGGCACGCTCATGCTGACCTGGATCATTGCCATAAGCCTCGATAATTAACTGGCTGCGATCTCGCCGATCCCGCAGCACATTGAACCAGAGCTCATGCGCAAGCGGAACGACAGGCACGATGGTCTCGTTATTAATTACAACCGATTCTGCATGAGGCAGCAGGCATGATTTAACCTCTGTCTCATAGCGGCAGCCATGTGCACGAACGACAAAGCCTCCTACTAACTCAACAGCTATGCCTTCAATGACAAAATGGCATAATATCGAACGATAAATACCACTCTCGCTCAGCATAGGCTTATCTACTGCATATTGCTGCAGCATGCCGTAAAGACGATCGATATCGGCTTCATCGCTGTATATATCCAAATCTCTAGGCTCGCTGGATAACGACAAGCCCCTTAGCATCAAGCCGGCGCTTCCACCGACTACCCAGGCATTATTGCTTTCCTTTGTTGCCTGCGAGATAGAAGTCAGGGCGCGCTCGATCCGTTCTCTTACGTTCATTGCTGCACTTCCTTTAGAAATAAGGTTTATTTATTGCTTTAATATTCGCATCATTGCTTTTAATAATGGTCTGGCAAGCAAGCCGGTAGCCCTCCTCGAACTCCTCAGGGTCCATCCGATCCCATTCCGCATCGGTTATTCCTTCCAGCCCTTCAGCCCCTTCAACGATAAGACAGCGGCATCTAGCGCAGGTTCCCCGCGTGCAAGAGGAAGCCCAATCAATATTATGCTTAAGCGCCAACCGCAGCAACGACTGCCCAGCCTCCGCTTCCACAACTGCTGATTTTGTCCTGCCCTTTAGTTCGATCATCGGATGTGATTTCCTTTCAATTCTCTTTTCACTGCATGTATGTACTCGGTAATAACTACTAGATAATGGAGATTAGTCCGCAAATGAAGCCTATTACGAGGAAAGCAAATGCAATCAAGGATAAAATAAATTTAATAACGCCTTTCGTTTTCAATCGGGCAAGTGTAATAATAACGGCAGCAATCGCCATAAGCCCAATGCCAATTAAAGATACCCACATCTTCGTCATTGCATCCATGAATTCGATTCTCCTAATCTATAATAAACATAATTAATGCAACCTCATTATACCATTAGCTACAAAAAAGGACAAAAGTCGATAAGGCGCCTTTTGCCAAAATAATAATATTTCAGCAGCGCCTTACGCTTTTTGCCCAACTTACTTCTTAATCATCATCTTCATCAATGATTCCATATTGCTCATATTCATCCCGCTAGCTTTGACCGCCTTGACAATGTCATTAACGGTCGATTCCTTCACGGGCACTTTGGCCATTTCCGAAACTTGCTTAATCAGCTTACGCAGTTCTGCTTCGCTTTGCATCGTCGATTCTGTTACAGTGCTAGCCAGCTTCTTTACTGAGCTCTCGGTAATGTTTTTGCCTGTTTTTTTGTTAATAGCACCAAGCACATCTTTGGACAGGTCTTTCCCCATACTGCTCTCCTCCTGATATGTCTGCATTAAGCAAACATGCGTCGTAAGCATATGCTTGCAACATCATATGAGGGGGAGATTCGATTGGTGTAGGCGCTAGTCTTAATCGAGCTGTTCGATTTCATGTGTTTTGATGCGTCCCATCAAGTTTTCTACCGCTGCTTTTGGTGAACGATTGGCGAATAATACCTGATACAGCTCATACGTAATAGGCATTTCCACATTCACCTGCTTAGCCAGCTCATAGGCAGCCCTGGTCGTACGAACGCCCTCAACAACCATGCCCATCTTCTCTAGTACTTGATCCAGTGAAGTTCCGTCAGCCAGCATCGAGCCTGCGCGCCAGTTACGGCTATGCTTGCTCGTACAAGTAACTACAAGATCTCCGACTCCAGCAAGGCCGGCAAAGGTAAGCGGATTCGCCCCCATGGCTGTGCCTAACCGGCTAATCTCAGCCAGCCCGCGTGTAAGCAGGGCTGCCTTGGCATTGTCTCCAAAGCCTAGTCCGTCAGATAAGCCAGCACCTAGAGCAATAATGTTCTTGATAGCTCCAGCAACTTCAACGCCTACTACGTCCGGATTCGTATAGACTCGGAAATAAGTATTCATGAAAGCATCCTGTGCCAGCTCTGCAGCCTCTATATTCGCTGAAGCGACTACAACCGTTGTAGGCTGATTGCGAATAACTTCCTCTGCATGGCTAGGCCCGGAGAGAACAACGATATCGCCAGGCAAACGACCAAGCTCCTCAGAAAGAACTTCTGTCATCCGCTTCAGCGTATCGGCTTCGAATCCTTTGGTCGCATGTATACATACGGTATCCTTGTTGATATAAGGAGCTGCCTGCCTTGCCACCTCACGCATGGCAGAAGAAGGGGCAACGAATAACACAAGCTCCACATCTTCAAGCGCTTCTTTCAGCTCCGTGGTAGACCTCAAAGAATCTGGCAGCTTAATGCCAGGCAAATATTTCGGATTTTCGCGATCCAGGTTAATTCGTTCTGCTTGCTCCGCATTACGCGTCCACAGGCGCACATCATAACCGTTATTCGCTAATACAGCTGCAAGTGCAGTCCCCCAGCTGCCGGCTACTAATACTGCAGCTCGCCGTTTCTGTTCGGTCTTTACTTGTGCCATACGCTCATCACGTCCCTTTCTTTGCTCCAAGCTTGTTCTCCGTTCCCTGCATAAGTCTTACCACATTCGCCCGATGACGAATGAATGCAAATAGACATAAAATAATACTAATTGTTATTAAAGGATGAGAATAATCAATAAGTGCAATAAAAATTGGCGTTAAGGCTGCGAACAATAATGAACCTAACGAAACATAACGAGTAATAGCAATGGCCGCAATGGCAACAATACCAGCCAGCAATGCAGGGATAAATGCCAAGGTAACAATAACACCTACCGTCGTTGCTATCCCTTTGCCGCCTTTGAAACGGAACCAAATCGGCCAGTTATGACCGATTATCGCTGCCAGACCGCATATCGCTGCCGTCCATTCATTCCATTCCTCTATTCCCAGCCAACGTCCAAGCAAGACAGCTGCAATACCTTTGGCAATATCTAAGAAGAATACAAGTAAACCTGGACCTTTGCCAAGCACACGAATTGTATTCGTAGCTCCGGCATTGCCGCTGCCATGCTGCCTAATATCAATACCCTTTACCCATTTGGCGATAACAATACTGAATGAAACTGACCCTAATAAATAACTCGCAACAACTGCAATCACAGCGTACAACAAGCTTCTTCTCCCCTAATCTTCTTCGGACTTCCGCCTTGTAAACAGACGTACAGGCGTTCCTTCGAAATCGAATGCGGCGCGTATTTTATTTTCCAAATAGCGCTCATATGAGAAATGCATCATCTCCGGATTATTCACGAATATGACAATGGAAGGCGGCTTCGTAGCTACTTGCGTTACATAATTGATACGCAGACGTTTCCCTTTATCCGTTGGCGGCGGGTTGAATGCAACGGCATCTGCAACGACATCATTAAGCAGATGAGTTTGAATACGCATCGCATGCTGCTCAGATACATGGTTAACGACTGGGAGCAGCTTATGTAAGCGTGACTTCGTCAATGCTGACAAAAACACGATAGGCGCATAAGTCATGAATAAGAAATGATCACGAACGTTTTGCGTAAATTCTTTCATCGTCTTATCATCTTTTTCAACAACATCCCACTTATTCACAACAAAAATGGAAGCTTTTCCGGCTTCATGAGCATAACCAGCAATATGCTTGTCTTGCTCAATAATGCCTTCCTCTCCATTGATTAGCACCAGAACAACATCGGCGCGCTCAATAGCTTTCATCGCTCTCATCACACTGTACTTCTCAGTGGATTCGTATACTTTGCCACGTTTGCGCATGCCTGCCGTATCGATCAGCACATAACGCTGGCCGTCACGCTCGAACGGCGTATCGATCGCATCGCGAGTCGTTCCCGCTACATTGCTCACGATAACACGCTCTTCTCCAAGCAACGCGTTGACCAAAGAGGATTTGCCGACATTCGGCCTGCCAATCAAAGCGACACGAATAACGTCCTCATCATAGCCATCTTCCTCAAGCTCAGGCAGCTTCTCAACTGCTGCATCAAGCAAATCACCAATTCCGATACCATGCGAGCCGGAAATAGCAATAGGCTGGCCAAAGCCAAGACCGTAGAATTCATATACCTCATCCATACGGTTCATATTATCCACTTTATTGACTGCTAGCACGACAGGCTTACGGGATCTAAAGAGCATTTGCGCTACTTCATCATCTGCATGAGTCAAGCCGGATTTAGCGTCAACCATAAAAATAATGACATCCGCTTCTTCGATAGCAAGCTCAGCCTGCATACGAACGGATTTCATGATCTCATCTTCACCATCAATTTCTATACCACCAGTATCGATGATACTAAATGCTGTTCCATTCCATTCTCCGGTGCCATACAACCGGTCCCGGGTAACGCCCGGCTTATCTTCAACAATTGCTAGCCGGTCGCCGATCACCCGATTAAATATAGTGGATTTTCCCACGTTCGGACGCCCGACAATGGCGATAACGGGTCTTGCCATAGGTTCATGTTCACTCCTTCAGAAATACTCACGTTTACCATCATAGCAAAAAACAGCGATCTTGGCTAACTTTTCATCTAATGATGATTTACTAGAATGATTGTGCCGTTTTTCAAGTCATGTGCGTTTGCATCCATTATTTTCTCTAAAAGAAACGAAATTTGTTGAAGCTCCGCTTCATCATGCACGATAAAGATCGGTGCCCCGCCATCGACATTCTCTCGATTAAGGGATACGACCGCGACAATTTTAGCCATTATCTGCAGCCTCCTTATTGACCGAAGCCTCTGTGGGCATTCGTACCGCTTCCTCCAGAATCGGCACTCGTTCAATAACCTTCAGTGCCTTCTCCACATCCTGCTCTTGCGGCAATAGAAAAACAGCCAATCGCCCATCTTTAATATCAAGCTTCGTCATCGGAATCAGGGAGGGTTCCCCGTCATCGCGATAAACGCCCATAATTGTCGAAAGATCATAGAGGATCGCTTGTCTTTGTCCCAAATTACAAAGCGTCACTTTCCCATTCGAATTGTAGGGCTGGAGAATAAACCCCATTCCTCTTTCTCGAATGATTGACTGGGTGTCTACCAAACCAACGTTCATAATATAAATATCGCCTACATACAAATCCGGCCCTTCCATTCTAATAGCTGCTGCCTCAGCCTTAATAATATGGGAAAGAGACTTGCCTGAGCGAAGATGCTTAACGAGCATCAGCGCCAGTATTCCAGCGATCACACCTGCTACAATATGAATGGCAATCGCAAAAAGACTGGTCAGAAGCGCTGTCATAATTACGAGATAATTACGTCCCTCGAATACCATTGCAATTCCTTCAATATAAGTCGCTCCTCGACCGACAAGCTCCATACTGTCAATTTTGGTTAACGTTTCCCGCTCCATTTTCCTTACATCACGGAACTGCTGAGCAGCCAGCGAGAGAAAAGTGATAGCGGTATAGTCCTTATTGAATAAAGCAGGAACGGCGACTGCTCCTAAGGCTGCGGCAATGACGCCTAGCGAAATATGGATAATCTGGCCATGTGGATATGTCGGATATTGCCGATAATCCGTCCTAAGCATAAGCAGACGAGAAGTAATCCCGAATACAATACCTAAGAGCACACCTAGCAAATACTTATGTTCGACAAGATATGCGCTCATTCGGGCGTACCTCCTTCCTTGCTCTTCCAGACTCTAGGCATTAATCGTGCCGCAGCCGTACTGCTTACAGTAATGGTCATGCTGATCAGTCTCGCTGCCATAAAAGCAATCCAAAATCCATCCCACCAAGCGACAGAGCCTAGGCTCATAGATGGAGAACCCTCCATAAGCAGAGCAGACATCAATTCTGCTGCCATCACTGAAAGAAGAAGCATAGCGAATTGCTGTTTAGCTTTCATCGAGAAAGCGACCGCAAGCAATCCCCCTAGAAGGGGAGCATCCCACTTCGGGCTAATCCAATAGAATACGGGATCTACACTGTACATTTTTTGAAGGCTGCCCCAGATTATTCCTGTAAGCAGAATGGTAACAAGCAAATATGCCTTGTTATCCGCACTTAATGTCCCTCTTATCGCTGCTAGTGCAAAGAGCATAACAAGCGGAAAGCTTGCATAAACCTCAATCTGCACATGAAAGAACGAAAAACTCGTATGCAAGGCTTGCAAAGCGATACAGCATAGGCTAACGAGCAGCACTTTATTTACATGTCCCGTTATCCCAACAACTTCCTTCCAGCCCGTTGTCACTAAGATTAGTACAATCGTAAGCAGCCATAAAGAAATAATCCCATCATTCAAAGCATAATCACCTCTTGTTGACCTATTATGCTCCAAATTAAAGAGGCTATTCCTGACGTAACCACATCAGGAATAGCCTCTTAGGCAATCTTATATGACCGGTCTGAACCGGACTGTATTATTTCAGTTTGCTCAGCTTGTCGCCGAAGCGCTCAGCCAGAGAGTAGCTCATGCTTTGGCTGTTAAGGCTAACATTCGGGTTGTTGCCAAGATCTTCTGGTCTAACCGCACGCTCACGTTGCGGCTTACCTGAACGAGGAGCTTGTTGCTTCTCTTGCTCAGTTTGCTCAGGTGCTTCTTCTGTTTCTTTAATGCTCAGGCTTACGCGTTTCTCAGCAGGGTTGAAATCAAGCACTTTCGCTTGAACCTCTTGCCCTTCTTTCAATACATCGTAAGGTGTAGCAATGTGGCGGTGTGCGATTTGGGAAATGTGCACAAGGCCTTCAACGCCTGGAGCAATTTCAACAAATGCGCCGAATGTAACGATACGGCGTACAGTACCTGTTACGATGTCGCCAGTAGTGAATTGGCCAGCAGCAGATTCCCATGGTCCTGGTTGAGCAGCTTTCAAGCTAAGGCTGATTTTGCCAGCAGCTGGATCTACTTTAAGTACTTTAACCGTAACCGCTTGACCTTCTGATACTACATCTTTTGGATGAGCAACATGCTGCCAAGACAGCTCGCTCACGTGAACCAAGCCATCAATTCCACCGATATCAATGAAAGCACCGAATGGCGTCAAGCGTTGAACTGTACCTTCCAGTTGTTGGCCAGGCTCCAATCCAGCGATTACTTGTTGTTTGCTTTGCTCGAACTCAGCATCCAGTACTTCCTTCTGGGAAAGGATAACTTTGTTGTTCTCGCGATCGATTTCTTTTACTTTAACGCGAAGCGTACGACCTTTGTAGTCACTGAAATCTTCTACAAAATGACGTTCAACCATCGAAGCTGGAATGAAGCCGCGAACGCCAACGTCAGCCACAAGTCCGCCTTTTACAACGTCTGCAACTGCAACTTCGAATACTTCGCCGCTCTCAAAACGGTTTTGAAGAACATCCCAAGCGCGTTCGCCGTCGATAATACGCTTCGACAGAACCAGCTTTTCTTTCTCATCATCGATGCTAACTACTTTCAACTCAACCTCTTGACCGATTTGAACAGCATCGGTTGCATTGTCAAGCTGAACTGCAGAAAGCTCACGAATCGGAATGACACCGTCATATTTATATCCAAGGCTAACATAAGCTTGGTTATCTTCGATTTTGACGATCGTGCCTTTAACAGTATCACCTTTTTTCAAAGACACAAAATTATCCATAGCCTCTTGACTCTCCTGTGCTACGGAGTCCTGAACATTAATTTCTTCTGACATTGAAATAACCTCCTCAATTCATACCCCAACTTTATTTAAATCCGCTTTCGTTATGCACGGTAAGCAGCATTTAAAACGATCATTTTTTGTTCTGCTGTAACATCTCGCGAATGCGAGCCATAATAGCATCCGTCACTTGCTCGAGCATATCCGGCGAGGAATCTTGTATAAGTGCAGAAATATCAACCGGCTTGCCGTATAGGACGATCATTTTTCTAAAAAGCTTGTATTCACCGATTACGGCGACCGGTACAATGACAGCACCGCTTCTAACCGCAATCATTGCTGCGCCTTTCTTGGCCGCTGATCCCTCTGAGCTGTTTCTCGTGCCCTCAGGAAAAATCCCCATTATCTTGTCTTCTTTAAGAAGATTGATAGCTGAACGGATCGCATCCTTGCTGACGCCGCCGCGTTTAACGGGAAAAGCGCCAAGACCTCGAATTAACGGGCCGAACAGGGGAATCTTGAACAATTCTTCTTTTGCCATATAATGGACTTTTCGTTCTAGCTTAATGCCGACAGTCGGCGGATCAAGAAGGCTGATGTGATTTGAAGCTAATACGACTGGCCCATCAGAAGGTACGTTCTCTTTACCTCTAGCTTCCAATCGGAATAGCACCGTGTAGATGACACGAAGTAAAAATCTGCAAAACCGATATAACATAGTTTACTTCGCCTCCGCCAATTTGGTTCGGCTTAATTTGACAATTGTCGCAACCACTTCGTTGATCGACATTGTTGTACTGTCCAAAATGACAGCATCCTTGGCACAAACAAGCGGCGATATTTCACGTTGTTCATCCAACCGATCACGCTGTGCAATCTCTTCTTCGAGCTGCTCTAAAGTGATCATCTGTGAATCTGAGATTTCTTTGAAGCGACGAAGCGCCCGCTCTTGTACAGTAGCGGTAAGAAAAACTTTCAATTCAGCATTCGGAAGCACATGCGAGCCAATATCTCGCCCATCCATAACAACGCCCTTCTGCTGCGCAAGATGACGTTGCATTGATCCTAACAGGTTTCTGACCGTTTCATTGGCAGCCACTTGTGACACGCTAAGCGTCACTTCCCTGGAACGAATGAGATGGGTTACATCCTCTCCGTCCAGGAACACCAATTGCCCCCCGCTGCCGGGCAAAAGTTTGATGTCCAATTTTTTTGCAAGATCGGCAAGTTCATTATTGTCTTCCGGATTGATGCCAGCCCTTTGCGCACTTAATGTTACTGCCCGATACATGGCGCCGGTATCAATATAAACATAACCAAGCTGTTCAGCAACCTTGCGTGCAACGGTGCTTTTCCCCGCTCCCGCAGGCCCATCAATTGCAATATTAATTCGGTCGCTGTCACCGTCTTGCAGTATCACGAACAGTCACCCCCCTTAGATAGAGATGGCTGGCCGATACTCAAGATGCGACGCAAACCTCTCAAGAAAAAAGCAGGCTTTGCCTGCGATCGTGAAAATTATACCACACTATGGACATAGATGCAAAAACGCCCGCCTGCATTTCCCTGCTATGTCCTCTTCTTGAGCCGTCAACAAATGCTCTTCACTTCAATCAATTGCTGTCCCTTCCCACCGATCAACGCCCGTTACCCAACCTCTTATATGGTCATTTTGCAAGGCACATTGCGATAGAAAAATAACAATTAACAGCATAATAGCGATGATCATTAATCGCCTGCTGACAAGATCCGACAGCTCTCTTAGACGACTCTTTGAAAAAGCTTCTACATCCATGCTCTTCTTGCTTGGCATCCTCATAGTAGGCCCTCACTTTTCTAAAATTTCCCTTAGTGAGCATAGCATGCCTATGGGCAGCAAGAACTATTCATCGATTGCGGAATTCCAACTGCTTCTCGAAACAATATCTTATTATTTTTTGTCTCTCATTATCGCTAATGCTCGCAAATTTAATCATGACATGTTTGCGGCCCGTATCGAGCTCGATAACTCGAACGACTTCGGCTGTAAAGGAGGCATGTTCAATTGAACCATTTTTATAAGGAATTAATAACCAGCAGGCAAGCTCCATATCTTGCTGGACCGACCATTTCCCATCACAAAGAAATGAAATTCCTCCGCCGCCAACATCATCTGTCAGCGTTACGAATCGAACATTTCCTGACATATTGACTGCAATCTCCAGTTCAGCAGCCACACGCAAAAAATGACGCCTTTGGACCTTCGTAATCCGGTCTGGATCAGGCTTGCGAATTTTGACCAGCTTAACGGCCTCTTCTCTGAATCCAATAACATGGGAATCAAAAAAAGTTTTGACGCCATCCTCAGCTAAAAAGTAAACCGACAGCTCGTCCCCAAAGAACAAACGTTTCAATCGTCCCGTCTGATTATTGATTGGACATTCTATCAGTAAACCATCTTCCAATTCATCTGCAATTCTTGCCTTATACTCAATAGCCGCCTCTGCTGCGTCAGAAGATGCAATTTCGAAATACAACATTTGGTTTACTTTAGGTAACAATTGGCTCCCCCTCCTACGATGGTGTCATTATAACACGCCCGATAAGGAGGAGCCATATCGTTATTTAATCCGAGCTTGCTGCCTCATCCAAGGTTGTCATTTCCTCAATCGACTCTTCCAGACCTGTATCTGCATTAATATAGATTCTGTAGATGCCGCCATTAATATGGCCGGTAAATTCATAGCACAATACTTCTTCCCCGATTTCACTCATAATCAGCGCCATTTGATCTTCTGATACTTTCATGGCTGGATTCAAAGCTTTTCGCGCTTCTGCACTTGTTATTTTTGCTTTCGGCAAATTGCGTTTGTGATGCTCATACACGAATTCTTTAGCTTGCAAGCCCACGGTCTCTCCATTATCAAGAGCCACTTTGACTGTAAGCTTTTCAGGGTAAATAAGAACATCATTTTGCGTACTAACATAAGTGAAGGTGCCTGTGTTGTTGAACAAATCATAGCTTACTGCCTTCATCCCCTTGAAATCATGCTCCTCCAGAAATTCATCTGCTGATTCTTGAGCTTCCTCCAGACCAACCTTTTTCTCACCAATATCACGGGCATCCATAAACCAAATCAATTGGCCGCCTTTTTGGGTGAAATCCATTTGCAGCTTATGACCCGTCTTAGGCTCAGTTGCCGTCGCAGAATAAGAGGCATATTCGGTTCCTTTGCCATTCTCCACTACCTTAATATCGCTGGCATCTTTCCCTAGAAACTCCGTAACCTTATTTTTAATCTCATCTGCAGTTACGAGCTTTCCGCCAAGCATCTTGATTGTCCGTTTCTGATACATGCTCGCTACAGAAGGTCCCCAGTTAATCTCGGGATATTGGCCTACTTTCTTGTCTACCGTGCGGAAACCATCCACAATCTTATTATCATTGTTGGACTTTTCTGAAGCCAGTGCCATCTCAACATCCATCCATCTTAAATTGTCCGCTAACACTTGATTTTGCATTTTCTGCAAATCTTTCGAGATTTCCTCGGACTTCGCGTGCAACGTTTTTAAAGTCTTAAATTCATCATCCGACAACGGCTGCTTCGTTAAATCACGGACCGATGTCTTATAAGCAAAGTTCGCAATTCGAGATAAGAAATCCTCCGCATCACTAAACGGCATCAATGACAACGGTAATTGATTAATCTCATTTTGCGCTTCACTAGTTAGCCGCCATACGTTGACTAGGCCTTTCCGATGAAAGCCTTGGGAGGTAGAGTTAACAGCCAGCGTATTGCCGAGCTGCTGATGAAGCTTTTCCACATGGAAGGTCAAATCGTGAAATGCTCTCTGATATTGGTTTTCTGCCTTAATCAGAATTGAATTTTTCTCCTGATGCTCTTGATACCCCCAATAGACTGCGCCTATAAGAAAAAGAGTCATGACGGGGAACAGCACCGCGCTAAGACGTTTATACATAACAAAAAGCTCCCTTCTTGTGCAAAACCTAGCATTAGTTTGGTTTGCCCTCGGGAGCTTTATGCATTTTTTTAAATACAATGTTCTTCTATATCCAATTCATGGACATTGTTGCATATGCATTGCTTGAAGCCCGTATCTATGGCTCCTTTGTCTCTGCGTCCGCGCAGCACAAACTTCTCTCCGCAAACCTTGCACCTGATTGTAACCTTAACTCTTGGTTCCATCTATACCTCCTGCGCGTTTGAGGGTGAAGCGTATCGCAAAGCTGCTATACGCCTCCAATCATTCCTCATTAAGTATAGACGGAAGTACTATAGTTTAACCTCATCCTCCCTCGTAAGGAAACGAAAGGGAGAACGAGCATTGGCGCGTTGTATTTTGTACAAGCCCCATACCCAAAGCACGAACATAAACGGAATAATTCCATACATCCAGCTCGTCTGCATCGTAATCATGATCCAATCATAAAGCCCATGCAGAAGAATCGGCAACGATAATGAAATGGTCAAATAGATATTGCGCCTGCGCTTATCTTTGGCAAATTTTGCTTTGCCTACCCAATAGCCCATCATTATTCCGAACAAAGCATGGCCGGAAACCGGAAGCAATGCCCTCATCAGCAAAGTGCCAAATGTAGCAGGCGAGAAAATCGCATACATCACATTTTCTAGCGTGGCAAATCCGAGTGAAATCGCAGAAGCATACACTATGCCATCATAAGGCTCATCAAATTCCGTATGATTATAGATCATATGGTATAGAACGAACCATTTTGCGAACTCTTCCACACCTGCAGACTCCACGAAAGAAAATAACAAAGGATTATCCCACCATAATAGCTGCAGCCCTCTTTGTATAACAATAATGGGTACTACGATTAGAACACCAAGCAAAAACATACGGATAACCATATGAATAGGCTCTGTATCATAACGGTCCTTCAAATATAAATAGGTGAGCAGCGAAACACCAGGTGCTACCGCTGCTGTCAATACGGAAAACAAGAGCATTTCGTCGTTCACCCCCCAGCTCTTAATCTTTATGTTGAACTAATCGGCTATACCCACCCTCGGTAACGAACAGCCTCTGCCATTTTACGTACCCCTGCCATATAAGCAGCGAGCCTCATATCGACTTTTTTGGTTAGATGAATATCATAGACCTGTTTAAAGCCTCGTACCATCATTTGCCGAAGCTTGGTGTCCACCTCTTCTTCATCCCAATAATAGCCCTGATTATTTTGAACCCATTCAAAATAAGAAACGATTACACCGCCGGAGCTTGCTAGCACATCCGGTACGAGCAGTAAGCCCCGCTCTGTCAATATCTTCGTAGCCGCTAGTGTTGTCGGGCCATTCGCTGCCTCAACCACGATTGCCGCTCTTATTTTCTCTGCGTTAAGCTCTGTAATCTGATTCTCGATTGCGGCAGGAACCAGCACATCGCATTCCAGCTCCAGAAGCTCTTCATTGGATATCGTGTGCGGAAATAAGTTCGTCACATTCCCGAATGAATCACGCCGATCAAGCAAATAAGGTATATCTAGTCCTTCCTCATTATACAACGCTCCGTTCACATCCGAAATACCTATTACTCTTGCACCAGCTTGATACATAAATTGGGCGAGATAACTGCCTGCGTTCCCGAAGCCTTGAATGACAATTCTTGCATTGGCCAGTTCAATTCCCTTAAGTGCCAATACTTCTTCAATAATAATAACGACACCGCGAGCCGTCGCCGTCTCCCGTCCTTGGGAGCCGCCTAACACAATGGGCTTGCCCGTAATAAAACCAGGGGAATCAAATTCACGAATGCGGCTGTATTCATCCAGCATCCAAGCCATGATTTGTGAATTCGTCATCACATCGGGCGCAGGTATATCTTTCGTTGGCCCCACAATTTGGCTAATGGCACGTACATAGCCCCGGCTAAGCCGCTCAAGCTCTCCAAATGACATGTTTCGCGGATCACAAATAACGCCCCCCTTACCGCCTCCGTAAGGAAGGTCTGCAATGCCGCATTTCAAGCTCATCCAGATTGATAGAGCTTTGACTTCATCCTCCGTTACCCCGGGATGGAAGCGGACCCCACCTTTGGTAGGGCCGACGGCGTCATTATGCTGAGCGCGATAGCCTGTAAAGATATGAGTAGAGCCGTCATCCATCTTGACAGGGATTCGAACCGAGAGCACCCGCATAGGCTCTTTCAGCAAGTCAATCATTTCATCCTTATAATTAAGCTTGCGAAGCGCTTGTTCAATTACAACTTGTGTAGATTGTAATACGTCATTGAATTTCATCTGCATCCTACCTCCGTCTTTGTCTACATGTAATATGAACGTGTAGACCAAACGATATTCCAGAGGCCGAATAGATACACACAAGAAGAGCATCACACAGACGCCTATTGGCCTGTAAGATGCTCTTCTTGTCTGTTCCTTAATTGTAGAAATGAGTGCAAATTTGCCGTACGGCTTCAGATGGCATAATAACCTTCCCATATTCCTCTAACATAGCATAAGTAACCGATGTCGCCTCGCCATACTCAGCCAATAATGCAATAACGGCATTATGTCGTGACGAATCAATTAGAGCAGGCTCAAGAGCCAGAATCCACTTATTGTTATAAGAGTACAGACGTCCATCCTCTGTCAAGCCTGACGCTTGCAGTTGCTTGCAAACGCTAATAACATCCTCGAAATCACGCAGTGCATACATAACAATGTCGCTTTGCTCCAGCGTAACTTCCATATCGTATATCTCGTCTTCCGTGTCTTCATCGTCGGTTGCCCGTTCGTCGGATTGGCTGTGCATCTTGCCACGAGTAACATTCACTACCATTCCTTGAGCAGGGAGGGCAAAAACTTCGACCGCTAATGGTCCGCTGGCATCGAATCCAAGTTCACTGTAAGCTTGATCCATCATTTCACTGAATAGTTCGTGTACCTTTGGAATTTCGCGCCACATGTCGTCCTTCTGGATCCCCCGTTCCAGCAGGTCGTCGAACGTCAGAAAAATCCTGATCTTGTCCTGACTCACTCGTTCGATTTTCATGACAGGATCCTCCTCTGCAGCATCTGTTATAACATCGTATGAAATTTAATGATGAGTTGTGATCAATTTGATCAAATATGCTATGTAACTACTTTATCATGTCTGTCCTCGGAATGCACCTAAAATGACCAAAAAAAGAATCGTTTGAGAACGCGTAATTTTCCCACGCGCTTCAAGCGATTCCATTGGTTTTGTTCTACGCTTAATGCGTATGTGTCGAGGATTCAGCCATGATTTTGCTTGCTTGTGCCTTCAGCTCGGAATCCTGGTTAATCAAAGATTCAATCTGTGACCAATTGGCAGGCGAGTGGTTGGAGCTCGCTTTGGGCTTGCTTTGGGAAGATTGTGAGGAATAAGCTTTGAGCTTTTGATTCATAATCATGGATAGCGATTTTTTGCCAACAGCAGTGCATGCCTCGGACAATGCGCTTGCCGCCCATGCTGTTGCACCCGGCCGCTTGCGGGCAACATATAAGGTTGCCGCTGCCCCCAATAGCCCTCCAAATAATATGCTGCTGAGCTTCATAGGATGAGCCTCCTTTATATAGGGATAAGCTTTCACTAATTATATTTCCCGTGAAGGGTGGGATCATCCTGTTCAAATTAAGGAAAGGTAAGATAAGCTGGCAAAATGCGAATATGCTACAATGTAATAGTTTCCATCCATTCACTAACAAGAAGCGGAGGTCATTCGATGAATCAAAAGTGGAAAACAATCAGTATCTTGATCGCTATTACAGCCTTGCTGGCTTCATGCAGCGCAAAGCCTGCCGATAAAACAATGGGGCCAGCCAATCAAGAGACAATAAGCAGCTCAACTGCACAGTCAACTCCAGAACAGACGCCAAGTCCCCCTTCAGCTACACCAGCTCCAGAGGAAAATCTGGAGACAGCGAAACCGGAAGTTGCAGCGACTCCTCTGTATCGGATGAACGAGGTTTATCGTTTCGTACCCATTGAGGAAGGAACGCCTAAAAAAGTAGTTCTGCTTACCTTCGATGACGGGCCCAAAGATAAGACCGTCTTGACCAGTCTGCTCGATACGCTGGATAAGCATAAAGCAAAGGCAATATTTTTCGTTAATGGCTATCGAGTCAAGCAAAACCCGGACCTGCTAAAGCTAATTCATGACCGCGGTCAAATTATCGGCAATCATTCCTGGGATCATATTAACCTGAAGCAGGAGAAGGCAGAGGAAATCAAGCAGCAGGTTGGAAAGGTCCAGTCGGACGTTGCTGCTCTAATCGGCGAAGCTCCCAAATTTTTCAGGCCCCCTTATGGTTCAGGCAACGATAATGTGAAGGAAATCGTAAAAAACCACGGCATGCTGTACATGACGTGGTCGAATGGATCTCTGGATTGGGAGCAAAAGGCGCCCGGCAAGCCAGAAGAAGTGATACAGAATGTTATGGACCAACTCCATCCTGGAGCTAATATCCTTATGCATGAATTAAGCTGGACAGCTGATGCCTTGGATGGCATGTTGGAACAACTGGAAGCCAAGGGTTACGGCTTCATTGATCCCGCTACCATTAGCGGTAATCCGTAAACTTATTTCCATACCAGAACAGGCTCGCTACAAGGCAAACGAACAAAATAAATAATAAATTATAATACCACTTGGTAATCTTATGTGAACTGGACGGATATTTTTTTCTTCTTGGCGGCAGTTTCGCCTCTGCACTCTTGTCGGATGCGGTGTTGGACGGCTCTGCCGCCTTACGATGATGTTTATTGCTTCTGGAATCTCCGAATTTTTGTACCCTGCTCATGAATGCTCGACCTGCTCCCTCCTGAAACGGATTATTAGTCCCATTATCAGATCGACTGCAAAATGGGCGATAATAGGTGCCCATAATGTGCCGGTTTGGATATAAATCCAGCCTAAACCATAACTAATAGAAAACACAAGCCCTGTTGGTATCCAATGCCTTAAGTATCTTATGTGAATCACTGCAAAAATAATGCTTGTCCAATACGGGCCTATAGCATGCTGAATGGCGCCACGGAACAACAATTCCTCACAAACCGCTACTACGAATGAAATAACCGCGATATGCCAAATCGGTCGATGACGGAATATGCGATCATTGACGCCCCCATCATCAGCCACCTCGTCAGGCACCCACCGGGAAATAAGCAGATCCACAACGACCACCGCTGCTGCGAGCCCAAGCCCCCACCATATAAATGCCAGCTCCTTTGGAATCGATAACAATTTAATTGGATTTTGATGCTGAAATAATACCCATATCAAACCGATAATAAGAGTAAGTGCTTGTGTCATGTACAAATTGATTAGCAGCATGCGATCGTCTAGCTCGTTTACAGTCACTTTTCGCACACGTATATTTCGAATATCAAATTTTTTCATTGCTTCCCGCCTGTCTTGAAGGTTCATATTTCCTTTTTTAATCATTTCACCTATAATGATAGGGCACAAACGACAGCATACTATTACATAGAGGAGTTTTGTGATGGATAAACGTTTATCTCGTTCCGCGATGTTTTTCAGTTTAGGATTTGTATTCATGTTAGTGTGCGCAGTCGGCGCCTTCTTCTATGGGGTCAAGCTTGGCTCAGCACAAACCGAAACAAAATATGAAATGAAGCAATTAAAAGACAGTAAGGCATCTAATAGCCCTTCCTATCAACAGCAAGATCTCGTGTCCTTCTATCATACCGTATTTTTGCCTTACCGTGAATTTCAGGATGAGTGGACGAATTCGATGAACCGATTAGCCCAAGGTAAAACAAAAGAAACCTCTTCGATCTTCAAGGACTTGTCAGCACTGGCCCGTAAGAAGCATGATGAAGCTTCATCTGTTGATCTCTTGAAATCACCACTGCTCGGTGATAGTCAGGTTGGATATATTAAAAGTCTTGAGCTGTTCGAGAAAGCAGCCGACAAAGCCGCAGCAAGTGCCAAAACATTAGGGCCAGTTGAGCTTCAACAGACGATAATGAAAGAACAATCTTACCAACTAGCCGTGAAGCAGTCCCTTGGCGCACAGCAAGCCTATTACTACGCTATGTTAAAATGGGGCGCTACAATGAATCCGGATATTCCGAATGAATTCAAAGCCGGAAACATCTCCATAAATGATTGGAAGGGCCAGCCGCTTATCGTCAAAAACAAGCATATGGCTGATCATCTAACATCAAGCCAACAATTAACCAGCTACTTTCCGCAAGATTTGACTAGTCGGGTCGATGAATTTATATTCTCAGGCCAAGCTAGCAAAATGAAAATACGGACGGTGAATGCAGCCGTAGAATTGCTTATCAATACAGAAGCAGTAAGAAGCGGTGACTTCCTCAATAACAAATCCAAGCGTTACGAGAAAGAATTGCTTCCACTGCTCCCATTCTTTTAATCGTATTGGAAACCCTGCAACAAGGCTATAGCAGCCATTCCTCCAGTAACATTATAGAGGCTGCTGTAGCCTTGTTCTTGTAAATACCCGCAAACCGCGCTGCTCCGCACCCCATGTGCACATACGATATAAAGCGGCTTGTCATCATCTAGCTCCCCCAAACGATGGGGAATCGTATTCATCGGTATATGAATGGAGGATTCCATATGATAGTAGTCCCATTCCTGTAGTTCGCGCACATCAATTATTTGTGTAGGGTCCAGTTGACCTTCACCAACTAATTGCAGCAAGGTTTCTGCATTAATCTCCTGATAATTGCTCAATTTGCTCTCTCCCCTGCTAAGTTATTAACTCAATGGTTGAATCATAACGAAAATTTCACATTTGATCAAGTTTGAGCATTGCAATCCACCTCCATATTGCTATAAAATAGTAAAGGTTATCCTTATCAGCAGAAGATGACAATCTTCTAAGGATGAATTTCTCGTCCGGCTATTACACATTGTTGCCTAGGCGGGTTTTTTTGTATTGATATTCATTATATTTGTTACGTTAGCAACTGGATGCGAAGCTGCCCCTCGTCTCTTTGTGGACAAGACAGCTTCGCAATACCTTTAGCGAAAGCTTAAGCTATTATGACTTTACACAAACTTTAGGAGGCAAACTGCATATGTTTAAAGTGTTAGTATCCGATCCCATTAGCGATCTGGGCATTCAACAGCTTGTAGACGCGCAAGACGTAGCTGTCGACAAAAAACCTGGATTAAGTGAAGATGAATTAGTAGCCATTATTGGTGAGTACGATGCGCTGCTTGTACGCAGCCAGACTCGCGTTACTCCACGTATTATGGAAGCTGGCAAGCTGCTTAAAGTTGTTGGCCGCGCAGGCGTGGGCGTCGATAATATTGATCTTGAAGCGGCTACGCAACGAGGCATCATTGTTATCAATGCTCCTGATGGCAATACAATCACGACATGCGAGCATACTTTTGCGATGATGATGGCAGTAGCCCGCCATATTCCGCAAGCTTATATGAAAACTGTTAATGGCGTATGGGATCGCAAATCGTTCCTTGGCGTCGAGCTTCGCAACAAAACATTAGGTGTTCTCGGCATGGGCCGTATCGGCAGCGAGGTTGCTAAGCGTGCCAAAGCATTCGGCATGGAAATTATGGGTTACGACCCGTTCATGACAGAAGATCGTGCAGAGAAGCTTGGCATCAAGCTTGCTAGCGTGGATGAAATTGTCCGTAATGCTGACTTCATGACGGTACATACTCCACTCACTCCTGAAACTCGTCATATGATCGGCAAGAAGCAATTCGAAGTCATGAAGCCAGGCATGCGTATCGTTAACTGTGCACGCGGCGGCATTATTGATGAGATCGCACTTGTAGATGCAATTGATAATGGTGTTGTTGCAGGCGCGGCATTCGACGTATTCGAAGTTGAGCCTCCAGCGGATGATCATCCATTCCTGAAGCATCCGAAAATCATCGTAACTCCACATCTTGGTGCATCGACAATTGAAGCACAAGAAAATGTTGCAATCGACGTATCTGAGCAAGTGCTGCACATTCTACGCAGCGAGCCATTCAGCAATGCTGTAAACATGCCTCCAATCCCAGCAGCTCTACAAAGCAAGCTGCAGCCTTATTACACACTGGGAGAGAAACTTGGCAGCTTCGCAGCTCAAATGACTGAGGGCGCTGTACAAGAAATTATCGTAAGCTACTCAGGAGATCTTGCTGAGGTTGATACACAGCCGCTTACACGTTACATTGTGAAGGGTGTACTATCCCATCACCTTGGATCGGATCAAGTGAATGTCGTTAACTCGATGCATCTTGCGAAGGTTCGTGACGTTAACATCGTGGTGAACAAATCGCATACAGCGAAGGACTTCACCAACCTGCTTACTGTCTCCCTTCGTACGAAGATGGAAGAGCGCACAATCGCAGGTACTATGTTGACTGGCTATGGCGAGCGCGTAGTTAAAGTGGACAACTTCCCTGTCGATGTTACGCCAGAAGGCAACCTTATCCTTATCTCGCATAACGATAAGCCAGGTATTATCGGACGCGTAGGTACTTTGCTTGGCAATAATGATGTCAACATCGCTACAATGCAAGTAGGACGCCAGCTCGTTGGCGGGTCTGCAATCATGGTTCTGCGTGTTGATAAGAGCCCATCCAAGGAAATTCTTGAGCAGCTTACAAGCATGCCTGAGTTGAACACTGCCAAAGAAATTACTTTGTTCTAAATAAAGATGGAAAGGCCTTTATCCAGCGCTGGATAAAGGCCTTTTTCTAGTTATAGTTATAGTTAGTATCTTATAAGGTATCTCATGAATTCATACGATTGAATAATCCTGTAAAGCGAAATTGATCTTCTGTAATTTATCTAAGAAGGTGGAATATATATTATGAAAGTTTGGAGACTAATAACGAACGTAAATAGTATGAATCTTGATTTGGTAACAGATTATAGTATTAACTTCTTTACTGATTTTGTTGGAAAACCAGTAAAAATAGCTGAGCCCGTACAGCTTCAGGTTATAAAGAAAGGTAAATTTAAAGATTTCCCCCATTTTGGAGGAGGGTCTCTCGTTTTTAATAACAAGAGCTTAGAGGTAATAGGAGAATTATTAACGGAATCTGTTCAAATATTGAATGTAGAAGTAATTAATAATGACATCCAACTAAAACTAGTGAATGTAATAAATGTGGTTGATGGAGTAAATTATAAACGTTCCATTCCAGAAAGAACCTTATCGGGATTAGTGTATGCATTTAAAAAGCTGAATTTTATTTCAGAAGCAGTAGCCTCGCAGACCATTTTTAAAGTTCCAGAGCTACCTTTTAGAGTTTTTGTTTCCGATCATTTCCGGGATGTGGTTCTAGCTTCTAAGCTCAAAGGCTTTGAATTTATCGAGGCCTGGGATTCTGAACGAACAGATAACGTAGAACAAGAAGAGCAAATCCGATACGAGCAGTTCTTATTAGAGATGGATCATAACAAAGGCATTGAATTTAATTGGTCTGAAGCGGTGGGTAAGGTTGAACAAGGACAAGCCGTTGCTAGTGGGCATTGGAAGATGCAGTGTGATGAAAACGGTATTTTACAAGTGGCACGACTTAGCTTGGATTGCAAGTATAGCTGGTCCCATTCCGATATTGTGCCGCCAATCCTCCTTGGGCTGAAGTGGCATGAAGTGGAAAAGTCGGATAGATAGCTTACCTTCAACAAAGATTAGAACGAACCTACTATCGGCTTGCTTCTAGCCATTGCTCAAACTTACTTTTCTGCTTCTTATTTTTAGTGTATTTCGCATTGTTTTTATAGTAACGATCCATCTCTAGCTGCATAATCTCCGATTGGGCTGTTTGCGCGGTGAAGACGCCTTTTTCTATCGTGAACAGCCCTTGACCTCCCCCGAGAATAGAGAATATATTTTCTATTCCATCCTCCTGCTCCTCCATAAATAATAAATAGGATTGTTCAGGCTCCATCACTGTTTCTTCGTCTATTTGACCTAGTTGATAAACAACGATCTTCTCCAAATCTTTACCTTTATACAGTGTCTTCACTTCAAGTGTTGACGCGACTGTAAATTTGGAATGGTTGGTCTGGGCCAGCACCTTCCCCACAGCAATCATCGCCGCTTGTTCTTTCATCTCATCAAGGCTGCCTACATAATCCACAAAATCAACCTGAACGGATAATGGTTTTTTCGGAGGAACTTTGTTTGATTCGATTGTACTCATTACGAAGATGATTGTAATCACACCACCAATAACAATTGCTGCCCCTGCAATAGCCGCTCCTATTTTTTTATCCACGATTATTATACCTCCCTATCCATTAAATCGACCTAACTTAAGAGCTATTAATTCCCGTTTTGAATAGATACATTTACTAAATATTAACATATTTATACAGAATGAACAGCCTTATGTTTCACGAGCAACAAGATTTAATCCGAGCATTCAACAAAAAAACGCCCCCTAAGGAGGCGTTCCGGACAACTATTGATTATTTTCGACAGGCAGCAACAACGTGAAGGTTGTTCCTTTCCCTACGATACTATCGACTTCGATTCGACCGTTATGCTGCGTAATGAGATTCTTGACGATAGCAAGACCGAGTCCCGTGCCGCTGGAAGAGCCCCTCTTACGAGCCTTATCGGCTTTGTAGAACCGCTCGAAGATATATGGCACATCCTCGCTTGGAATACCTATGCCTTCGTCGATTACTTTTAGAAGCACGTACCCTTTTGTATGAATGACAGCCAGCTCTCCAGAAATCAGAATCGACTTGCCGGATGGCGTATGCCTTAGCGCATTATCCAAAAGATTCGTCAGGACTTGCTCAATGCGATCCTCGTCAGCCTCACTTACAAGCAGGGAGCTGTCAGATAGCTCGACATTCAGCTTTACTTCCCGTTCCTTGGCATACACTTGGAACTTGCGATGCACTCTGATTACAACCTGACGAAGGTCGACCTCTTGCAGATTAAGCTCAACATGGCCGGCTTCCATCCGAGCCATATCAAGAAAATCATTAACCAGTCTTCCCATTCGCAGAGATTCATCGTAGATGACCTGAACCAGCTCTTTGCGCTCTTCCGGTGAAGCCACGATATCATCCAGCAACGCTTCGCTATAACCCTGCAGCATGGATAGTGGGGTCCTTACCTCATGGGAGACGTTAGCGACAAAATCACGACGGAGCTTCTCCAGCTTATGCTCCTCCGTCACGTTACGAATAACGGCTACTGCTCCGCGTATGACTCCATCTGTCTGCAGCGGTGCCATGACAACGGACCATACTCCGTTTTGAACCTGTACTTTGTCCGTACTGTCACGACCTTCGAGCATAACCGTCTCGAAGGTATTTCTTAGCGGTCCAGGAACACCATTATACAGACTGGATTCGTCTCCATCTTCAATTCCCTTTTGCCATTCCTTATCAATTCCCGCCCATCGGCTGATCAGCATATGGCCCGGCGGATTGGTTAGAATAACTTCTCCATCCGCATCGAACGTAATAACCGCATCCCCCATGCTTCGCAGAATACTGGATAAATGCTCCTTCTCATGATTCAAGTCATGAATAAGTGTATCGAGCTGCTCCGTCATCCGATTGAACGTATTGGCAAGCTCGCCAATCTCATCCGTAGAACTAATGGTTACTCTAGTCCCGTAATTTCCTTCTGAGATCGAATCGGCTGCTTTTTTCAACTGAAGCAGCGGCTGTTGAATTTTGGAGGACAAGAAAAAGGCAAAGAACGTCGACAGCAAGAAGCCGATAATAGCGACGACGATAAAGACGCCTTTAATCTTATGCTGCTCATTCTCAAAAGCGACATCAATATATTCGAGCAGGAACACGCCTAGAATCAAAAGGACAAGTGCCACCAGCAATATAATGGTTATCCATAGCTTGCCGACGACACTATGCAATAGATTGTTGAACCATCTTTGCCCCAACTTCATTATTTCGGAATTTCGAGCTTGTACCCGACACCCCATACCGTAGTAATCATCGAAGCAGCATCTGGAGACACTTTATTCAGCTTCTCACGCAGTCGTTTCACATGAGTATCGACAGTCCGAAGATCACCGAAAAACTCATAATTCCATACGTCCTTCAAAAGCTCCTCCCGTGAGAACACTTTATCCGGCGATACAGCCAAGTAGTGAAGAAGCTCATATTCCTTCGGTGTCAGGCTAACCTCTTGTCCGCCTGCTGATACCCGATGGGCATCATGCTCAATAACCAGATGCGGGAATACGATATTATTGCTGGAATTGACTTCCTTCGTGAGAAAAGCAGTAGCCGAGGAGCGTCTCAGAATCGCCTTCACTCTATAAATAACTTCACGAGGGCTGAACGGCTTCACGACATAATCGTCAGCACCAACTTCAAACCCTTGTACACGATTCATTTCCTCGCCCTTTGCTGTAAGCATAATAACCGGCGTTGCTTTCACTTGTCTCAGGCGGGAGCAGACCTCCACGCCGTCTATACCAGGCAGCATCACGTCTAGCAGGATAAGCGCATAATCGGTATCCGTAGCCAAACGAAGGGCGCTTTCGCCATCCTCTGCTTCATCAATCGTATAGCCTTCCTTCTCCAAGTACATTTTGAGCAAACGACGAATACGTTCTTCATCATCAACAACCAGAATACGGTTACCATAGTCGGACATGAGGTATTGCTCCTTTCAAGCGATTGTTGTATTGGATTAAACTCCTGCGTACGAATGCAAACCGGCAATAACCAAGTTAACACCAACGAGCGTAAATAAAATAACGACAAAGCCAATAACAGCGAGCCATGAAGAACGCGTTCCCTGCCATCCGCGAGACAACCGGAAATGCAAGTAAGCACTGTAGTATAACCATGAAATAAGCGCCCATACTTCCTTAGGATCCCAGCCCCAGAACCTGCCCCAGGCAATCTCTGCCCATATCATGGCAAAGATGAGCGCCCCAAGCGTAAAGATCGGGAATCCGATGGCAATCGCGCGATAGCTGATTTCATCCAGATCCTCTGGATCAACCCCATCCATCAACGGATGAATAACGGCTCCCAGCGGCTTACGGAATACCAAGCGAAGCAAACCATAAATCAGGGAACCCGTAATGATCGACCAGACAACCGTATTGAGCTTACGGCCGGCATTGGCACCGTTCATCCAATAAGGAGCTTCCATCACAGATTCTTTCATTCCAAGGAACGTGTCCGCATGAACAGCCTGACTATTATAAGGTTTCACAATAGGCGGCAATGTATAATCCACCGTCTCCTGCGTCGTTTGGACTGTCCCGGCTTTATCAACTACGGCCTTCTCCTGTATGAATTGAGCCTCGTAGCCCATCCCCCTGAAAGCGAATACAGCTACGATGAAACCAACAATAATAAGAATCGTATATAAGGAAAACTCAACCCAGAATTGTGCTTTTTTAGCTTCTTTAGTCTTCTGTTTAAAATCTATCGTGCGAAGCAAGTACATAAGTCCAGCTGCAAAGCCGACTGCGAAGAAAGCTTCACCGAGTGCAGCAGTTGTTACATGGACCTTCAGCCAGATCGAGTCCAGTGCCGGAATCAATGGCTGCACCTCTTGCGGGAATACAGCCGCATAGGCGATAATTAGCACCGTCAGCGGCAAAGAGAACATCCCGAGCAATGGCTTGCGATAGATCGCGTATATGACCGTAAAGGCAATCATAATCGCCATTCCCAGGAATGTCATGAACTCGTACATGTTGCTCGTTGGAATTTGTCCACTTCCGTACCATCTCGTAAAGAAGAAGGTCAGGTGCGCAGCAAGACCAAGCGAAGAGGTAATAAAAGCAATACGGCTCCATTTGGCTTCATGCTTCTTGGGGTCACGGCCTTTCCATTTCTTCCCCACCATAGCGATTACATAAAAAAGGAATGCAAAGCAGTATAGAAAAAAAGCCACTAGAAACGCATCACTGCTTAGATCAATATAACTCACGCATTATTCCCTCCGTTATCAAGCGACTTTGGATCTACTTCTATTCCAATCTTCTTCAAGGCTTGGGCAATATCCGCTCGCATGCCATACCAGTTCTTGTTCGTATGTGCGCCAAGCGTCAGCTGCTTGCCATCAATACGCAGCCATATCCGGCGATGCTGCCAATAAGAGCCCATGAGCAAGCCAATCATCGAGATCGCCGCTCCATACCAGACGTAAGACAATGCCTTGTCCATACGTACGTTCAAGAACGTAGATGCTTCGATAAGCTCCACATTCTCCATTCCTTGCACCTTGATCTCCAGCTTGTCCGCGATTGCCGCATTAATCTGGTCTTGACCGAATTTCTCCTTGTCCTTCTGCATAGGGAAGTACATATAAGGCTGTCCGCTTTTAGCTAGCCCAGGGCCCGTTATGACAAATACGAAAGCTGGAGCATTCGGATCACGGCCTAATGTCGTTGGCTCACCGTTGCTGTCAAGAGCAAAGTCCATGTAGTTAGCCCTTAGCTTCAGATGATACGGACCGACATCATACTCAAGCGGAGCGTTCATAATCGGCATGTAGAAGGGACCAAAGGTTTCACCTGTCTCCTTATTCACTATGACAGGATTGACCCCCTTGAGCTTCGGAGTAAGGTCATAGTCGAACTGGTACAGCTTCAGCCCGTTATACTTGAGAGGACTGTTAACCGTGATATCATGCCTCATGACCTCTTCCAGTACTGGCGTTTGATTCACATCACCGCATTGGCTTGTACAAGTATAGAGAACCGCTTTCGTCTCATAGAGCTTCGCACGGAACTTGCCCTGCAGCTCCTCAGGCAGCTCCTCATCCTTGTAATACTCGACAGTGAATTTCTCATTCTTGATGTAATAATTCGTATCTTCAATATGAACCGTTTCACCATCCGGCACTGTTACGTAACTGTCCATTTGCCAGCCTGGTATGCTTCTGGCCAGAATCGCCAGCAGAAATAATATGAGCCCGATGTGATTAATATAGGGGCCCCATCGGCTGAACCGATTCTTCTCAGCGAGCATCGCTGTTCCATCTGTATGTACGCGATAATTCTTTTTCTTAAGCTGCGCAGCAAACTGCTCTACCCATTGCTCAGGCGAGCCTTCAATCTCTGCGTTATACACAGCCTTTTGCCTATTAATGAATCGCAGATGCTTCCGTATCTGCTGTTTGCTCAGCGCCTTATAGAGAGGCAATACACGATCGAGGCTGCATATAACGAGCGAAGTCCCAATCATGACGAGCAATGTAACAAACCACCAGGAGCCGTATGTATCAGACAGCCCGAGAAGGTAATAGATTTTGCCTGGAAGCCCATAGTTCTCCTCGTAATAAACGGAAGGATCAATACTGCTTAAGAACGTTCCTTCTTGCGGATAGATCGTTCCTAGAATTGCAGACAAGAAGGTAAGCACAATTAAGTAGATCGCAATTTTGACGGATGAGAAAAAATTCCAAACCCGGTCTATCGGGTTTGGATTACTTTTCTGCGATCGACGCGCGGCTCCATCGTAACGCATCTCTAACGGCTCGTTAGATTCCGCGTCCTCTAAGATAGGCTTGCCGCAGCTCTCGCATAGCACCGTTCCAACCGGGTTCTGATGTCCGCACTCGCATTTCGTATTATGTACCGGCAACACAGAGAATCCTCCTAATACTTAAGCAACTGGTTGACCCGTTCATCAATGTCCGCTTCTGTCATTCCGCCTACTTTTATTTCCATGATTGTGCCATCCGGCTTCACGAAAAAAGTAGTTGGATATGACTTCAGTCCGTACTTACGCTCCGTCTTCCGGCTAACATCCCGCAGAATAGGATAAGTAAGGTCGAATTGTCGGACGAAGTTGTTCACAGTCAACGTATCCTCACTTAAATTAATAGCCAATATTTCAAGTCCCTGGTCTTTCCATTTCTCATATTGACGCTCGAATTCAGGCATTTCTTTTACACAGGGTGGACAAAATGTACCCCAGAAATTAATCACTACTGCTTTTCCTTTGTAATCAGCCAACTTATGCGTATTGCCGCTCAGATCGAGCAGCTCGAAGTCTGGGGGCAAGCCTCCTACCTTAGGAGGAAGGTTGTCCGAAGCAGACAAAGAAGTACTGATGGCATAACCGCCAATTATTAAAACGACCAGCAAAATAACAATTTGCACCGGCTTGCGGTATTTGCCCATTCGTTAGTTCACCTGCATTTCTTGCTTTATTAAAATCATACTCTATTTACCATTATAACGAAAATCGGGCGGCAATAGCCGCTGCCGCCGTTTACTTTTTATGAACTTTATGTGTCTTGCGCGCAGATTCACGCAGCTCTTTGACCTCTACCGGTGTAAGATGGCGGAATTGGCCTCTTGCAAGCTGCATCAAGCCAAGCTCGCCGAATTTCACCCGTTTGAGTCGAATAACCGTATGGCCGATTGCCTCGAACATCCGGCGCACCTGACGATTTCGTCCTTCATAAATGGTAATTCGAATCGTAGCGACTTTGTTCTCGGTATCCACATCCTGGTATTCCACATCTGCAGGAGCGGTCATGCCATCCTCAAGCTGGATACCCCTTTGCAGCTTCTCCAACAAAGAGCCATGCGGCACGCCCTTGACTGTAGCATAATAGGTTTTCGGTACATGATGGCTTGGATGCGTCAGCAGATTGGCAAACTCACCGTCATTCGTAAGCAGAAGAAGACCTTCTGTATCATAATCAAGTCTTCCAACCGGATAGACTCGTTCTTTAATGCCTGGCAAAAAATCAGCCACCACTTTGCGCCCTTGTGGATCCTTCGCGCTTGTGATGACACCTTTTGGTTTGTGTAGCATTAAATAGAGCTTTTTCTCACTGCGGATCGGTCTTCCATTCACGGTAATGACATCCGCTTCCGGGTCAGCCTTTACTCCAAGTGTCGTTACTTTCTCGCCATTGACCTCAACTTGTCCAGCAAGAATCATTTCTTCGCATTTGCGACGGGATGCAATACCCGCTTGCGCTAATATTTTCTGTAATCGTTCCAATGCTTTCACCTCAAACTCCATCATAACGATATGGAAGGCAAAGCACAAGCGCTCGTTATCCAAATATGTACAAGCAGACGAAAATCGCAGCTAAAAAACCGACTAAATCCGAAAATAATCCCACTTTTAATGCATAACGGGTGCGGCGAATGCCAATTGCTCCAAAATAAACGGTGATCACATAAAAGGTGGTATCAGTGCTGCCCTGAATTGTTGAAGCCATTCGCCCGATCATCGAATCAGGACCAAAGGTTTGGATTAAGTCAGCGGTAAAAGCAAGCGAGCCTGCCCCTGTCAGCGGACGTAAAATACCGAGGGGCAGCACCTCACTTGGAATATTCAGCATATCAAATAAAGGCCGTACTGCATTCAGCATCAAATCCATCGCACCAGAGGCTCGGAACATACTGATTGCGACCATCATTCCTACAAGCGGCGGAATAATGTTGATGGCTGTGCCAAAGCCATCCTTTGCCCCTTCGACGAAGGTTTCGTAGACAGGAACTTTACGAAATGCAGCATATAGCGGAATAAACACAATGATAGCTGGAATTAACCAAGCAGACATTCGAGTGAAGGCATCAAGCATGGAACTCGCCCCCTCCACTTTTTGCAATCGCTAGCGGCTTAGGCTTCGAGCCAGAATCAATGGGCTGAACAGGCGGTGGAAGTCTCCTTCTGTACCATCGGTCCGCAGCGATTGCAGCAGCTGTCGCTACAAACGTTGCAATCAAGGTCGTACCAACGATTTCAGTTGGATTCGCAGAGCCATAATTCATCCGTATTGCAATCAGTGTAGTTGGGATTAGTGTAATGCTAGAGGTGTTTAAGGCAAGTAGAGTACACATGGCTGGTGTAGCTGTTACCGGATCAGGATTGAGCTTCTGAAGCTCCTGCATCGCCTTAATTCCCATTGGAGTTGCTGCATTGCCCAGACCAAATAAATTCGCACTCAAATTACTCATTATGTAACCAAGAGCGGGATGATTCTTCGGTACATCCGGGAATAACAGTCTAACGATTGGACCGAGCAAACGAGCGAGCTTTTTCAATAACCCCGCATCATCGGCAATTCGCATAATGCCAAGCCAGAATACCATTATGCTAATCAAGCCGAAGCTAATGGTTACTCCTGACTTGGCGCCCTCGAATGCGGCTTGCGTGACGGCGTCTATCCTTCCGTTCGCGGCCGCAACAATAACACTTACGACAATAAAAAACAACCATATCCAGTTCACCATAAGTCGGCATCCTCCCCCGATTAGCCAAATAATGCATTGATGACTGATACAAATGAAAGTAACAGTGAGCGATCTCCCTGTTGTGCCCGTTTATAATCTGCAAGCGCAGCCCGCGACATCGGCTTATGCTCTGGCAATTCTATTCGGCTGCTCCCCGCTTCGTATACGGGAATCGAACCGATTTTGTTGCCATTTAGATACCACTCCAGACTCCCCCGCTCGCCTAATGCGAATCTTGTTGATACAGGATTCTCGACAACCAGCTTAGATTGAAGGGCATCTTTCTCGTCTTGGGCAAGCGGATACTTAAAGGTCTGTCCTATAGCATACGGATAACCTGCAAGCTCTTGTCCCTTGCTCGCAATCTCGAATAGCGGATAGTGGGTGAAGCCCCAGTCCAGCATGGCACGATGATCAGCCCAATCATCTCCATCATTCAAAGTAACTGCCGCAAGCTGCTGGCCTTCTCTTGTAGCCGAGCTTACTAGACAACGGAAGGATTGCTTCGTGTAGCCCGTCTTAACGCCATCTGCTCCCTCGTACATGGCCAGCATTTTATTTTTATTAATCCACTTATACTGCCACTGCTCGTGAGGATTCGGCACTTGCTTCATCTTGGTGCCTACAATCTCAGCAAAAACAGGATTGCGCAGCGCATAGGCGGTTAGCATAGCCAGATCATTTGCTGAAGAATAGTGGCCTTCCTCATCAAGTCCATGCGGGTTTTTGAATTGGCTATGGCGAAGGCCGATCATTGCCGCCTTCTCATTCATTAATAAGACAAAGCCTTCCTCCGAGCCTCCAACATGCTCAGCGATCGCTGTAGCTGCGTCATTGCCGGAGCGAAGCATCAGCCCATACAGCATATTCAGAAGAGACATCTCTTCCCCAAGCTGCAAATATATAGACGAGCCCTCCTTGCCTACTGCTCTCTTGCTTGTCTTAACGGTCTCAGACAGCTTGCCATGCTCAATAGCCACAATCGCTGTCATTATTTTGGTAAGGCTTGCTATTTTCATCGATTTATCGCCATTATCGCTATAGATCAGCCTTCCAGATTTCACATCAATCAAGGCGGAGGCTTTGGCATTCGTATGCAGCGCTGCTGGTGGTGCAGCCATTGCCAGCATGGGCAGGCTTGTCCATAGCAGAAGACTGCACACTATCAAGTTAATCAGCTTTCGACCATTCATCGTTTGAGCCTGACTCTCCTTTCATAAAAAGCACATATGATACGTTAGTACATCCTATGCTCACTTTCAGAAGTTAAGAAGCTTTTCCCTTCATTTAGAAATGAAAAACTGCCCTTGCGGGCAGTTCCCTCATTAAATGAGCGTATTTCCATCCGATATATAATCGTTGGTGCTTCCGGAGGATTTGATCATCGATTGCACTTTGTCGAATACCTGAGGTGCAGAATCAATAATTCGCTCAAGCAGATGAGTCTGGTTATCAAGCGGAACGATCTTCACTCCTTGCGTTCCAACAACGAGAAAGGCGATTGGCGTAATCGAGACACCGCCGCCACTGCCGCCGCCGAATGGCGAGGAGATGGACGCATTATGATGGCTGCCATCCGATGAAGAGGATGAGCCTGTTGAACCATCAAACCGAATATCACTGCCCCCGGCAACAAAGCCAAAGCCTACCTTGGAGATTGGCATAATAATACTGCCGTCAGGGGTCTGAACAGGATCACCGACGATTGTATTAACATCGACCATTTCCTTGATGTTTTCCATTGCCGTCTGCATAAGACCTTGAATTGGATGATCAGCCATTTGTATTCCTCCCGTAAAGTTTAGTAAATGCCTCGTCCGCTGTCTTAACCCAACCGCTTACGAAGCATATGCGCTCAGTGGAATGAGATAAGGACTTACCTACGCTTTCTGTATTGTGCGCACCTTGGGTCCATCGTATGTAACCGAGCCTCCAACTTCTTTCTTCAAGCCTTGGACAGCATAGATCGCCATGCCTGGATATCCTTCTTGCTTTTTTTCATGCGTGCCAAAAAATGAATGCCAGCAAGAATAGCATGCCCCATACGAATCTGTGCGACACAGGACCATTCTGTCTGAAAGGATGTCTTCTCATAGATGGGTATTACGTTTATTTGCGGCTCCGCCTTGAGCTTCATCAATTGGGATAATACACCCAATATCGTCGCCTTAGTCGACCATAAGAAGCCTGTTGTCATAGCAGTCCACATCGCATCGCCCGTTCCAATAGATGTCACCCAGCGCCATTCCAGCAGCTTTACGCGAGTCAACGTTTGCTTAACCCAGCCCGCCATATTTTTCGTAAGCTCCAAAGCGAGCTTGAACTTATCCACGGCCTTCTTCACTCTGTCCGAATCAATCTCATCTTCCTTGTCGCTCGCACTCTTCATGACAGGATTGGACCCGGTCAAATGCTCCTGCAGCTTAATGACATGCCCGCTGAAATGGATCGACGGAATGCACAGCTGATATCGGAATAAACCAAATACCGCTTTAACCGTCACTTCAATTTCATCATCCTCGCCGACACGCTTCGTATGACTGGTAATCGTTACCGGAGATACGAGTATCAAGACAAAAATGCACAAAAAAAAGAGACTGGCAGCCGTAATCCAACCGTAAGGGTAACTGAGCATAAATGCTTCCTCCGTTTCCCTGATATGGGTTGAATATAGTATGACCCGGCGGCCAAATCTCATTCAAAATAATGCCATATAAAACTATACTTATTCGCTCTCCTAAGGAAGCTCATCAATTGTAATCTGACGTTCACCTAGACGTTCGAAGAGAAGCTGAGTCTGTTCCTCAAGCGCATCGTCCATATCGACCTGACCTGGCTCCGGCAGCGCTTTGATACTGGATAAGCCGAAATAATCAAGAAATAATTTCGTTGTGCCATATAGAATCGGTCGGCCAATCGCTTCCGCACGGCCTACCTCCTCGATCAAGTCTTTGGCTACGAGCGACTGAATCGCTCGATCGCTCTTGACGCCGCGAATCTCCTCAATATCAATCCGCGTAATCGGCTGCCGATAGGCAACGATAGACAACGTTTCTAGAGCAGCTTGGGAAAGCTGGGCACGAGTAGGCGTGTAAGCCATCCGTTCAAAATAAGCAGCGTGCTCTTGATGCGTTGTCAAACGATAGGCACCTGCAACCTCAGCCACTTGAACGCCCCGGCCCTCTCGAGCAAGATCACGATGGAGCTCATAGACCAAGTCTGCAGCAAGGTCTTGATCCAGCTCCATAATATCGGCAATTTGCCGCTTATTCAATCCTTCGTCTCCCGCCATGAATAGCAGGCCTTCAATAATCGATTTCAATCTCTGATAATCCATCGTCTACCGTTTCCCCTCTCCAATGAATAACGATGTCTTCGAACAGCTCATGCTGATAGCACCTAATATGCTTCATCTTCATCAGCTCAAGAATCGCCAGAAAGGTAACGACAATTTCATGCTTGTCCATATTCTGTCTAATCAGCTTAGAGAAACGCACGGTCTCGAACTGCTTCAATACGTCAACAATATCTCTGATTCGATCCTTGACGGATATTTCGTCCCGTTGAACCGTCGCGATCATATTCCTGCGAGAGGCTTTGCGCATCGCTTTCTGGAATGCCGCAACCAGATCGGACAAATGAAGACCCTTCAGCGGATTGACGATCTCCGCCTTCATGAAAGGCGTCATATCATCCGGCTCGCGAGAATAGACAAGGCTTCGTTCATGCTCCTTCTCTCTAAGCTGCTCAGCTATTTGTTTGAATTTGCGATATTCAATCAGCCTTTGTATGAGCTCATCCCTTGGGTCAAACTCATCATCCTGCCAATCCTCATATTCTTCTTCAAAAACGGGAGGCTTAGGAAGCAGCTGCTTGCTCTTGATCGATAATAAAGTAGCAGCCATCACGAGAAACTCACTCGTCAGCTCAAGCTCCATCTCTTTCATCGCATGCAAGTATTCCATGTACTGATCGGTAATCTCGCTGATGGATACCTCATGGATGTCGATTTCGGCTTTATCAATAAGATGCAGCAGTAAATCGAGCGGCCCTTCAAAAGATTCCAGCTTGTAAAGCACCGTCACTTCTCATTTCACCCCGCCTGTAAAACATATAGCTTAATTATGCAGTAATTTCGACAAATTTGCCATCTCTATTGCAGAAGTTGCTGCTTCATAGCCTTTATTTCCAGCTTTTGTTCCTGCACGCTCAATTGCTTGCTCAATAGAATCAACCGTCAATACGCCGAATATCGTCGGAATGCCCGTCTTAAGGTTAATGGCTGCTACGCCCTTTGCCGCTTCATTACAGACAAAATCAAAGTGAGGAGTTGAACCTCTGATCACTGCACCCAGTGTGATAACGGCATCGTACTTACCGCTTTCCGCCATTTTTTGGGCAATAAGAGGGATTTCGAATGCTCCTGGCACCCATGCTACTGACACGTCATCATCCTCTGCTCCGTGGCGCTTGAATGCATCTAGTGCTCCACCTAAGAGCTTGCTGGAAATAAATTCATTAAACCTACCTACGACAATTCCATATTTCAAACCTTTCGATACTAAATGACCTTCGTATACATGTGGCATATTATAGCCCTCCTCTAAGTTTTGGAAATTAATTTAGCACATTTTTAGAATAAAGTTTTCCTTAAACACATGTCTTCCGACTAATGCCTATTCCTTCTCAGAATCGTCAAACCGCAGCAGATGTCCCAGCTTCGATTGCTTCGTACGCAGGTAACGCGCATTGTCCTTTTTCTCTTTCATCTGGATCGGCACACGTTCTACAACCTCAATGCCATAACCCTCCAGCCCTTTAATCTTCCTAGGGTTATTCGTCATCAAACGAAGCTTGCGAACGCCTAGATCCTTCAAGATCTGCGCTCCAATTCCGTAATCTCGAAGGTCTGCTGCGAAGCCGAGCTTCAGGTTCGCATCGACAGTATCCAGCCCTTGCTCTTGCAGCTCGTAGGCCTTCAATTTATTAATGAGGCCGATTCCCCGCCCTTCTTGACGCATATAGAGCAGGATGCCTGTTCCTTCCTCATCAATTTGTTTCAGTGCAGCTTCGAGCTGCGGCCCGCAATCGCAGCGATGCGAATGGAATACATCGCCTGTCAAGCATTCGGAGTGAACCCGCACGAGTACAGGAAGCTCGGAGTTGATCTGTCCCTTAACAAAAGCAACATGCTCCTTGCCGTCGATCTCGTTTGTAAAGGCGACAGCCCGGAATACGCCAAAGTCTGTTGGCATATTGACTTCGGCTACCCGCTCAACCAGCTTTTCCTTCCCATTGCGATACTCGATCATTCCTTGAATCGTAATCAGCTTCAGATCATGCTTCTGCTTGAAGACCAGAAGGTCTGGCAATCTGGCCATTGTCCCGTCTTCTTTAATGATCTCGCAGATAACGCCAGCAGGTTCTTCACCGCACAAATGGGCTAGATCAATAGCTGCTTCCGTATGCCCAGCTCTTCTCAGAACTCCGCCATCCTTGGCAATTAACGGAAAAATATGCCCTGGCTTGCGGAAATCCGATGCTTTTGTATCCTTGGCAATTAAGGCTTGAACAGTCTGTGAACGTTCATGTGCAGAAATGCCAGTAGTTGTAGATACATGGTCTACAGATACCGTAAAGGCTGTACCATGAAAGTCCGTATTATGGGCTACCATTGGCTTCAATTCCAACTGCTCGGCTCTCTCAGCCGTAATTGGAACGCATACCAAACCTCTTGCTTCGGATATCATGAAGTTGATAACCTCTGGTGTTGCCTTAGTCGCTAATGCGATCAGGTCCCCTTCATTTTCTCTATCCTCGTCATCGACCACGATAACCGGTTTACCCAGCATCAGATCCTTAATCGCTTCCTCAATGGAATCGAATGGACTGTTTGTCTCAAGCTGATCTTTTTGCAGCATGCTATTCCCTCCCCCACTCAAATTTCTTCTTTAATTGTCTGCATGTTATAAAAAGCCGTTCTCGCTTAGAAAAGCGACAGAAAGCTTCTTGCCACTTGATGACGACGAGAGAGAGGCTGATTCAGCCGGCTGCCTATAGTGAAGCAGGTGATCCACATATTTGCCGATAATATCACATTCGATATTAACCGAATCGCCTGCTTTCTTCTTGAGAAGAGCTGTCTCTCCGAGTGTATGTGGGATGACTGATACCGAGAAGCCTCCTGCCTGTGTATCCACGACTGTAAGGCTAATGCCATCTATCGTAATAGAGCCTTTTGGAATCACATAGCGCAATAGGTCTCCCTCGGTAATTCGAACAGTGAACACTACGGCATTTGCTTCCGACTCTCGCCCAGTAATTACGCCCGTGCCATCTACATGGCCTTGCACGATATGCCCACCGAAGCGTCCTCCTGCCAGCATAGCCCGCTCCAGATTGACTGGCTGACCGAGTCGAATATCCTGAAGATTGGATCGTCGGCAAGTTTCGGGCATCACATCTGCGGAGAAAGAATGGTTATTAAACGCAACGACAGTCAAGCATACGCCATTCACCGCGATACTGTCCCCTAGTGCAACCCCTTCAGTAACCTTGCTTGCTTCCACTGTAAGAACGAGTGCCTCTCCCTGCTTAACTACACGCTTCAGTACGCCTACTTCTTCTATAAGGCCGGTAAACACAGCATCCCTCCTTCCTATTCATTCCTTGAGCCAAGATACCCGGATATACAAATATCTTCTCCAACCATCTCAATCTCAACCTGCTCCAATTGGATTGCCTGCGACATTTTCTCATAGCCTTGGAAGGTGAAAGTACCGGGAGCGTTCAGCCCGCCAATAATTTTGGGAGCCATATAGATCATAATCTTGTCAATCAGCCCTGCTGTAAGCATCGCGCCGTTCAACTGCCCTCCGCCTTCCAGCAATATCGAGCCGATTTCCAGCTCACCGAGCTTACGCATCGCTTGAGGCAGGTCCACCTGCGCCTCGCTTCCGCATCTTATTACTTCTACGCCAGCAGCAAGCAGTTGCTCCGCTTTCCCTTGATCAGCTAGCTCTGTCGTCAGCACAATCGTTCTAGCCATCCCATCCGTAACGACCCTTGCGGTCAAAGGAAGCTTCAGCGTACTATCAACAACGATACGAACAGGGTGAATCGCTGGCACGGCTGCCCTTGTCGTTAGCTGTGGATCATCTGCAAGCAGTGTCCCGATTCCGACCATAATCGCCTCATGCTGATGACGAAGCGTATGGACTTGATCCCTTGCAGCAGCTCCTGTTACCCAGCGGCTGTCTCCGGTACGGGAGGCAATCTTGCCATCCAGTGTGCTGGCTGTCTTGAGGGTAACGAACGGTAAGCGCGTCGTAATATACTTGTTGAACTTCTCGTTCATTCGGCGAGACTGCTCTTCAAGCACGCCAACCTCCACCTCAATCCCGCTTTCTTGCAATCTGGCAATTCCTCTTCCCGACACTTGTGGATTCGGATCTGTCGCAGCCACGACAACGCGTGCCGCCTTAGCTTCAATAATTCGTTCACAGCAAGGAGGCGTTTTTCCATAATGGCTGCAAGGCTCCAGTGTAACGTACACTGTCGCGCCCTCTGCTTCTTCCCCTGCCATTTGCAGCGCATGCACCTCTGCATGGCCCGTGCCGCGCTTAAGATGCGTACCGACCCCAATAATACGCCCGTCTTTCACTACAACGCATCCTACTACCGGATTAATGCCCGTCTGACCGGCAGCCTTCGCCGCCAGCGTAAGGGCAAGATTCATATAATAAGTATCATTTAACAATTCCATTGACGCAAAAACACCCCCATCGGCAGACTAGCCAACGGGGGTGGATGTGAGTTGAGACTAATTCGAAGCATGAAAAAATAATCCAAACATACCTAAATTGACTTGTGAAAAAGAACACAAGTAAATAAGCATGAATGAGCAGATGCTCCAAATGTGTCTCCTTCTCCCATCCAGACTATACTGTCGGTCCCGGAATTGCACCAGGTCCACCGCTTCGTTACACATCTGTGCTTGAGCACTCATGCATGGAACGTTACGGGTCACGGACTAACGAACAAATGCTGCTTCGAGGTTATCCTCATCTGCTTGCGCTTGCTCGATCACCGCCGGTTGGGAATTTCACCCGACCCCGAAGGAAAGCCACAAATTTATTTGATTTTCTTAAGTTAAACTCAATCATTACTTTATTAAAGTTAGCATTGAAGAAATACTACCACCGTAAAAATAAAAAAGCAAGGAATTTCAGCTTATCGATATTTGCATGAAGTGAATGGTGCCAATGACAAACACCCAATCATTAACCTAACTTGCCGCATAAATTACAAAGTAGTCAGAAAGCAAGGAGGTGCGTTTATCATATGTCAGGTTATGTAGGTGGAGTAGGCGGAGGCTTTAATAACATTGGTGCTATTCTGGTACTATTCATTTTGTTGGTCATCATCGCTTGCAGCTGCGGTATCTTCGGAGGCGGCTATGGAAAGGGCTACTAATTAAATTGCCTGCAGCTTGGTTACCATTCCCGGCTGCCAATCTTATAGATATCCACCAGAGAGGCTCCTACTAAACGGGGTCTTTCTGGTCGTGTATAAGCACATATCGATCCAAACGAACCGAATCAACTACTAGATGAAAAAATTTAAATTACCCTAAGAGCTTTCTTTTTTGGTTATTGAATTCTTCCTCTGTAATTAAGTTATTCCTAAGCAGCGACGATAATTTAATTAGTTCATCTGCTGCGGAGAAATTTGAATGAGTATTGCTCGGTTTCTCTTGCTCATCCGCTTGCTTGATTAAATAGCTTAATAAGAAACAATCATTGAACATGGCAAATAATCCCCCGCAAACCTATGCGAGGAATTATTCTTACGGCTTGTCTAGCTTATACTTCGTAAACCTCTACCTTTTCCATCTTGTCGCGGCCTTTGAAAGCATCAACAAACTCCATGCCTTTGGCTACTTTACCAAATACCGTATGTCCGCCATCAAGGTGAGGCTGCGGTTGGTAAGCAATATAGAACTGGCTGCCGCCTGTATTGCGACCTGCATGCGCCATTGCCAATGATCCGCGTTCATGCTTGTTCGGGTTGATCTCGCAGTTAATGGTATAACCAGGACCGCCAGTACCGCTTCCTGTTGGGCAGCCGCCTTGCGCTACGAAGCCAGGAATAACACGGTGGAACACAAGGCCGTTGTAAAAGCCTTCGTTAGCAAGCTTCTCGAAGTTAGCTACTGTATTAGGTGCGTCTTGATCGAACAGGTCAATAATAACCTCTTCACCATTTGCTAATGTGATTTTTGCTTGTTTTGCCATATTTGAACAACTACCTTTCTATACCGAATAACACTACGTTACCAAACTTACCCCTTATTTCGCAAGTTGCGATTTGCTAAGGCGAGCTGGAATCACGTCATTATCGACAATATTGTGAAGGGATTCGCGTTTCACGACAAGATCGGACTGGCCGTCTTTTACGAAAACGACTGCTGGACGGCGAATGCGGTTGTAGTTGCTAGCCATCGCATAGTTGTATGCCCCTGTGCAGAATACGGCGAGCAAATCGCCAATTTCGGCCTTAGGAATTTGAAGGTCAAGAATAAGCTTGTCGCCGCTCTCGCAAGCTTTGCCCGCAACTGTCACGGTCTCAACATTTTCTTCATTGGCACGGTTAGCCAAGATCGCCTCGTACTGCGATTGATATAGAGCTGGACGCGGATTATCCGTCATCCCGCCATCCACTGCGATATATTTGCGTACGCCTGGAATATCCTTTGTCGTTCCAACTGTGTACAAGGTTGTCCCCGCATCGCCAACCATGCTGCGACCCGGCTCAACCCAGATTTCTGGAAGCGGAAATTCAGCTGCTGTAAAGTTTGTAACAATCGCATCTGTAATCGCGCACACATATTCGGAGATCGGAAGCGGCGTGTCCCCTTCTACATAACGAATGCCGAAGCCTCCGCCAAGATTGATCACTTGGAAAGTCAGCTCCAGGTCACGGCGAATCTCTACAGCAAATGCTGCTACTTTGTCTACTGCCATCCGGAACCCATCTACTTCAAAAATCTGCGAGCCAATATGGGAGTGAACGCCAAGCACTTCAAGATTAGGAAGCGTTAACGCTTCTTGAATAGCTTGTTTCGCTGCGCCATTCGCCAGATCGAATCCAAATTTCGAATCTTGCTGTCCCGTGGAAATATATTCATGGGTATGTGCTTCTACACCAGGTGTGATACGAAGCAAAATCTTCACGGTCAAGCCCTTCTCAGCCGCCAACGCATTGAGCAAATGAAGCTCCGTGAAATTATCGACAACAAAGCAGCCGATACGAGCATCAAGCGCCATATTAATCTCATCAGGAGTCTTATTGTTGCCGTGGAAATGAATACGTTCAACCGGGAAGCCTGCTTGCAGAGCCGTGTACAGCTCACCGTCCGATACAACATCAAGAGATAGGTTCTCTTGCTCTGCAATCGCACACATCGCCATCACACTGAACGCTTTGCTTGCATAAGCAACCTGGAATTGCAGTCCCGACTTCTTGAAGGACTCCACATATTCGCTGGCGCGCTGGCGAACGAGCGCCTCGTCCACTATATATAATGGCGTGCCGTATTCCTTCGCTAGATCGGTTACATCGCAACCGCCAATTTCCAAATGCCCGCTGGCATTAATTTTACTTGTACCATGTAAATACATAAATATATTCCCCTCGGCTTTCCTCCGCCAATACTATGGCAGATGGTAATAAATAGATTCCAATTGTACCAATATGATCAGTATATCGCAATCTACACCTGAGAGAAATGGATAATTCAACATTTGATTTGCACTATTAACTATTTATTTTGTCCGAGGCATTTTATCCCTTTGCTGCGGACGGAGCAAGTTAGGACGCGTCCTATTCTTAAGCACCGGCTGCCGGATAATAATATTCCAAAGTCCTTTAAAGTCAAATGGAATAAACGGCCACATGTAAGGACGGTTGAATGAACGCTGCATGCACAGCGTGATCAATATAGCCGTCGTCGCAATGACAAATCCCGGCACCTGAAAAGCTGCTACAGCGACAATAAGGATCAGCCTGACTATACGATTGGCGAGGCCCAGCTCATAGCTAGGCGTTGCGAACATCCCGATTGCTGCAATCGCCATATACAAAATAACCTCATTGATGAACACCCCCGTCTGAACGGCAATATCCCCAATTAATATGGCAGCGACTAGAGACATTGCGGTAGCAAGCGACGATGGCGTATGTACGGATGCCATCCTGAGCAAATCGACGCCGACCTCCGCCATGAGAAACTGAACAACGAGCGGCAGTTTCCCCGTCTTGGATGGCCCTAGAAACTCCAAAGCCTGCGGCTTCAGCTCCGGATGAAGAACGAACATGAGCCAAAGGGGCAGAAGGAACAGGGAGGCAAATATGCCGATAAATCTGACCCATCGCAAATAGGTACCGATGAGCGGTGTCTGCCGATTCTCCTCCGCATGCTGAACGAGGTCAAAGAAGGTCGTTGGCAGAATCATTACGCTAGGCGATGTGTCTACGAAGACGACAACTGCCCCCTCCAGCAAATGTGCAGCTACAATGTCGGGGCGTTCAGAATAACGTACGAGCGGGAAGGGATTCCAGCCCCGCTGTACGGTAGCTTCCTCTAGTTGCTTATCCGCCAAGGGAAGTCCGTCTATCTTCACCATCTTGATTTTATCCTTGATGGATTCGAGCAGCTCTTTATCCACTAGATCATTAATGTAGGCTACGCATATATCCGTTTGTGTCCGTTCTCCTACTTGCAGCAGCTCATACCTTAGCTGCGGATCACGCAGCCTTCTGCGAACGAGAGAGACGTTTACCATCATCGTCTCATTGAATCCGTCCCTGCTTCCGCGTACGACCCGCTCCAAGGTTGGCTCTTCTGGGCTCCGGCCCGGAAAGTTCTTGGCATCTATGACAATGCAAGAAGCCTCCTTGTCAATGAACATCGCCGTATCACCCGATAGAACGGATGTCAGCATTTTATTCCAATCCTTCTCTTGTCTCGCTTGTGCAGCGGGAACATACAGCTCTAAAAAGGACTGGAACGCATGACCAGACAAATCATCGGATTGGAGATAGGTAAGCCGTTGCAGCATTTCGGTTAGGAGCAGGCTTTGAGAAAGCCCATTCATATAGAAAAAAGCGGTGCGGCGGTCCCCGAAGGTCATCTCACGTACAACAATATCAAAGCTTGTCCCATAGCCTACTTCATTTTTGAGCCTTTCTAATACATGCTCCAATTGATCTGGAATTTGTTCATCCTGCTCATCCTGCTCATCCTGCTCCGTCCTCCTGCCATTGCCAGAAGAAGCAGATTTCCGTTTTCTCTTGCTGATGAACTTGAACTTAGGCATTTCATCGGATGGGTTACTGTCATCGCGCACCTGACCTAGCGGTATAAACGCCTCATGCTCAGAATCATTCTCCGTATAACGATCCGACATCTGTCCTCACCTCTAACCTTTCCCTAGTGGACTTACCATTGATACCACAGCCAATCAAACAAAGAACCAAGCGTTTTACCCAGAACCATCGCCATTACGAGTCCCACCATAAAGTCAGATAAATTCATCCGTTTGGCCAATATGGGCAGAACATTCATCACCTCTGTTAAAGCTGCTGCGAGCAGGCCGACGAAGATCCCATTCATTAAGCCTGTCAAGAGCTGCACGGCGACTCGGGGCAGTGCCAGGCGCCAATCAAAAAAATCTGCCAGCGTCCAATACATGGACCCAGAGATTACCGCTGTCTCGAACCAGACCGACATTCGGTACGCTCGAGCTATTTGGGCTAATCGCGGTATCAGATCAATCACGATAAGAAGAGCTACGAGTCCGCTCCCTACCGCAAGCCCGCCCGATAAGCCAATGAGTGCTACAAATAAATTAGGAGCCCAATCAATAATCATCGCCATCGCGACCATTATTATTTTTTTTGCGCATCTCATCCGCTACGACATAAGCATTGACGTTCTCCTGATACGTATAGAGCTCCACTTCAAGCGGGTTGGGCTCTTCATTAAACCTTTTGCGGAACAAATGATTGAAGAACAGAATCATCCCCAGGCCGATGCCAAGCGAATATGGAATCTGGAACCACAAAGGGTGATCCGTACGCTTCCCTGTTATCAACTCCACGATTCGAATATGCACCTCCTTCATGCTGACATCCGTATGAAAGTTCATAATCGCCAGCCCTGCACCGAAGAACAGCAGCAGCCATGCGAACAGCAAGACAAAAATGCGCGGCTTCACCGCCTTCTCGGAAACCATAATGAGTACTTGCGGATCGCCGTAGGCTTCCACATTTAAGCTGGGATCAGCCTCTCTAACCTTCTTTACAATTTGCAGCATATCAATTACGACCCTATTGCCATCAGCCTTCCTATGGCGATACAGCTCCAGCATATTCAGCTGCTGCTCTTGCTCCTCGGATACAGCGAGCAGCCTTGCGGCTTGGCCAAGCGTTACAATATGCTCTGGTTTAATATAGATTCTTTTTTTGAGACGCAGATAGAGGGCCGATTGACGGGATGTATCCATCTGTCATCATTCCTTTCCTTTGCCTGTAAGTTTGGCGAAGCAGGCATTCCACTGCCGCAATAGTTCTCACGCACTTTTCTGGTTCCACTTCCCTTTTAGTATGAGAAAAGGTGCTTCCGGATAGTCATGCTTATAGAGGTAAAAAGAGGAAGAGACCACAATCGCCCTATTGGGCGATCTGGTCTCTAATTGACTGCAATATTTTTTTCTCCAGACGAGACACCTGTACCTGTGAGATGCCAAGCCTGCTGGCTACCTCCGACTGTGTCTTATCCCGATAATAACGGAGGTAGACGATGAGCCGCTCCCTCTCGTTCAAGCCTTCAATAGCTTCAACGAGCGCGAGCTTGTCAAACCACCGATCCTGTGATTCATCAGCGATTTGGTCCATGAGTGTGATCGGATCTCCATCATTCTCAAATACCGTCTCATGGATCGACGTCGGAGGTTTATTCGCTTCTTGCGCGAACACAACTTCCTCTGGCGTAATTCCGAGCCTTTCGGCCACTTCACTAATGGTCGGCAGGCGACCGAGTGTCTTCGACAGCTCATCCTTCATTTTTCGAACCTTATTGGCCGTTTCCTTCAAGGATCGGCTTACCTTCAACGTCCCGTCATCCCGAAGGAAGCGTTGGATCTCGCCGATAATCATCGGTACAGCATAGGTAGAAAACTTCACGTCATAGGACAAATCAAATTTATCTACGGACTTAAGCAGCCCGATGCATCCGATCTGGAACAAATCCTCTGGCTCGTATCCGCGATTAATAAACCGCTGAACAACCGACCAGACTAACCGAATGTTGCAATGTACTAGCGTATCTCTTGCAAGGGTGTCGCCAGACTGGCTTAAAGCAATAAGCCGCTTCACTTCCGCATCATCCAAATACGGCTGCGCCGTTTGTTTCATATTGACATCCATGAGGTTCAACCCCTATGCGCTAGTTGTATAGCGCTTTTTTCGATTCGATTCGTTTCAGCATCGCTACGCGCGTACCGCCGCCCAGCTCACTTGAAACCTCAAATCGGTCCATAAAGTTTTCCATAATCGTGAAGCCCATTCCCGAGCGTTCAAGCTCCGGCTTGGAGGTGTAAAGCGGCTGGCGGGCCAAGTCCAAATCTTCAATCCCCTTGCCATTATCACTAATAATAATGGTCACGGCATCTCCTTCAATCGTAGCCTCAATGGATACCTTCCCAGCAGGATCACTGTCATAGCCGTGAATAATTGAATTCGTAACGGCCTCAGAGACGGCTGTCTTCAAATCATTCAATTCTTCGAGCGTCGGATCGAGCTGCGAGACGAAAGAGGCGACAACGATACGAGCAAATGCTTCGTTCTCCGAGCGGGCGCTAAAAGAAATTGTCATTTCGTTCCGTTCATTCACGAGACCACCTCCAGACTTGAGATCGCCGAACGTTCACTGTCATGGATCTCCAATATTTTGAACAATCCTGACATCTCAAACAATCGATGAACGCCAGGATTGACATCACAGACGACCATTTTGCCGCCTTTCCCTTTGACCTGCTTGTAACGGCCCAGAATAACACCGAGGCCTGAGCTGTCCATGAACTGCAGTTCCTTCAGACTAAGAATGATGTGATCACTGATGCCCCGGGCGATGGCTTCTTCCATTTTGAAGCGAACAATATCCGCTGTATGATGGTCCAGCTCACCTCGAAGACGTACGATCAGCACGTTCCGATAATGCTCCAATTCCGCTTGCAAACTCATTATGGCTGTTCATCTCCTTCAGCTACGCATTTGGATATAACCAGCATTTCTCTAATCATACCGCCGTTTCCTGCACGACGACAAAACTAGAAGCTGAGCGCTAGAAGCTGACAAATTATGAGATGGCTATCGGCCTAAATCAGACATATTACTACGAGAAGAGTCCTCCCAATGAACGCTTCATCAACTTCCACCAGCCAGCTCTGGCAACAGATTCAGGCGAATCTACCGGGAATTCCTTCAATATCTCATTGCCCTGATAGACTACAAGCTTGCCGATTGGATCACCATACTTCACTGGTGCTTTTAGAGAAGCATTCATTTGCAGCTCATATCTTATGTCCGCTGTAGGTGTCCCTTTTTTAAGCAGAATGCTGTAAGAATGCTTGGCTACAAGAGGCAGCTGCGAGACTGAACCCTTCTCAATATTGACGGTCCCCATCGCATCTCCTTCTTTGAAGATCGGATGAGTCATATACTGAGCAAAGGCGTAATCGAACATTTGAGAGACTTCGTTATTCCTTGTCTTCGTATTCGGCTCGCCCATCACCACCGCAACAACACGTAATTGATCTCTTTTAGCCGTCGCAGTCAAGCAGAATTTCGCTTCATTCGTGAAGCCTGTCTTCAGCCCGTCGGCACCGCTGTAGAAACGAACCAGCTTGTTCGTATTCACAAGCCAGAACGGCTTCTCTGATGATTTGCGCAAATAATCCTGATACAAGCCTGTATATTTTGTAATTTCCGAATGCTTGAGCAGCTCTCTGGACATGACCGCAATATCATGAGCCGATGAATAATGATCAGCACTAGGCAGTCCGTTGCAATTGGCAAAATGGGTGTTTTTCAGACCCAACTGCTTCGCCTTCTCATTCATCATGGCTACGAACTGCTGCTCGGTGCCGGCAAGCTTCTCTGCCATCGCTACCGAGGCATCATTGCCTGATGCAAGGGCAATGCCTTTGATCATATCGTCAACCGACATTTCTTCTCCCGGCTCCAGAAAGATTTGCGAGCCTCCCATCGAAGCCGCATATTCACTGGTTGATACTTGATCGGTAAGCTTGATTCTACCCTCATCCAACGCTTCCATAATAAGCAGCATCGTCATAACCTTCGTAATACTAGCAGGCGGCAATTTGTCATTACTATTCTTCTCATAAATAATAGTGCCGCTATCTGCATCCATCAGAATAGCCGACCGTGCAGACGGAGCAAGATCAGCCGAGTTCGGCGCTTGGTTGCTTGGAGCAGTCTCTTCGGCAAAAGCAGCAGCCGGCAAAGCTATAGCTAGAGCAATAACGAGAATGAACAGCTTCATACAGACGGTTTTCATAAACAGGTCCCCTCCAAAGAAGATGCGACAGCTCCTCCATGCGAATGGCAGGCATCAGGTCGCAATTCGGCTATATTTTCCTTTTCAGTGTCGCCCTGTTTCATGAAAATTATTCCACTTGGTTTAACATAAAAAGATGGGGCTGTCCCAGAAGTGTTAAGAGAGAGCTCCCGAATTGTAAACAAAAGAACCTTTAAACCCACAACTAAATTGGATTTAAAGGTTCTCTTTATTCATTTAAATAATATTTTGATGAGGATGAATTCTCACAAATTGATTGTCAGGTAATTCCCTTCTTCTTGCCAAGCAATGGTCGAGCGAGTGAGGAAATTAAGCTAGTTCATGTGATTAAACTAAATAGTGTACACACCCTAAGTTAAAATCTTAAAAAAACTAACTAAAAAGGTAGAGGTGTGACATGGGAATTAGCCGCCAGCAATATGATGAAATGTTTAAGCGCAATACGGTTGAGCATTTAGAGGAAACAAAGAATGCGAAGCAGCTCCACCGAAAGTAAAGAATACTTTGTCCTGTAAATTAAAAACTTGACCTCTCATCAAATGGATTACACTATCATTAATCTTATGAACGTTTCCACCATTCCATTGCTCCACTGGATATTCTTCTAGTGTGTCAAAATTCTCATGATTTCCATCAATAAACAATGTAGTCCATGGTTTTTCATTGAGTCATTTAAGCCAATATTTCTCTTCCGCGCTGTTGTCCCATACCCAGCCAAAATCACCAGCTACGATTACATAGTCATCCTTTGACATCTTCTTTTGCTCTGGAAAGTTTCTTGTATTAAATCGTCTCATAGATATGGGCATGCCATGAACGTCACCTGTGATATAGATCATTATTTCTCTCCTTTCTTCATTACGTAAGACCGAGTTTCATTAAGATTCTTTATGATATAATATTCCGCGAACTAATTTCCCCTTTACCCATAATGTTCGCATGTTTCTTCTTCATCGACAAATTTATCATGAATGGTGCAAAACAGAATATGTTCGTCATCTACGCCATCTGCACTCAAAGAATTACCACAATTTAAACAATCTCTGTACCCTCTCATTAAAAAGTCTTCTTTCCTCCATTGAAACCGAGATTTTATTTACCCATACACCATTATACCTTGGCACTTTACAATTCCTACTCAATATCATTTAATATGGATTCATAGAACTTTTTACGACGTTCCTTAGCCCCTAACATCTCTTCTAACGTCCACCCTCGATAACCTTGATTCAAGCAATAATCTGGATGAAATTGACGTATCATCTGATCTTCAGGATTTCCAAACATTAAAGGGTAACTCTTAAAGTCACACTCAGGGCAAGACAGTACAAATATTCTCGTAGTGTCCATTGTTCTAAAACTGTCGATTGGTAATCGGCACTCTGCCAAGTCATTAAACACAAGTTTATCAAGTGTAACTCGTATACTCCAATGTTGCTTTATTCTTTTTCCTATATCATTAGCTATCCCAATGTAAACTTGACAATAATCGTCCAGAACCATAACATAGAACCCTTTAACACCACAGACATCGTTAAAATCGGTAATTTCACGGAATTTAAATGAGTCTACGAAATCACACAATTTTTTATTAAATTCGTCCCAAGGTAAGGATTTAAAGAATTTCATATTTAAATGGAACTTAGTTTGAGCTTTTTCCCAACTACTTATTAACTCCTCATTAAAATCCTTATCCCTTAATTTAATGTAGTTGTCAATTGTTAGTTTAAACCCACCTTCTTTATTGCGCAACTTCAGTCCTAAATGTATTGTCATTTAGTATCCGTCCTCCAGAATATTGATAATAGTCTCCAAATAAAAGAATTATTTTTCATTTGATTATCGCATATCTTCACGCTGTTCAATATATCCTTTAAAACACTTCCACTGTTTATTAAGGTCATCAATGTTTCTCTTAATATAGTTTTCGGCAACAGATTCATCTACTAGACCTTGAATAGACAACTGAAACATCATTTCAACTTTAGTTACTGACTCAAGGAATTCCTTTGCGTACCCTTTTGCACCATTCAATCTATACTGACTTAATCCATGTTTTGATACCATCACTGATACCTCACTCCATCAGTCAAATAATACATGGCAGCACTATATCTATTTAATCGACTCTGATCTGCATCTGTAAACTCCTTTAATCGGGAAACATCCATATTGTCCTCGATATCAAGAAGCTTCACAGAAGTTGCTAATTTATTTAGCTTTACACGTTGAATAAATTCTTCATACGTCTCTCCATCTCTTTTAGTTAATGAATCTATAGCAGAAACAATCTTTTCACTAAATCCATGTACCTTCAAGCTATCAAATGTCATTTCGGTATCCTCTACAATATCATGAAGAACTGCAACAATTCTTTCATCATCATCTAATGCTTTCAACATTACCCTCAATGGATGTAAGATATATGGTTGACCGCCCTTATCAAATTGCCCTTTATGTAATTCAGCAGCCAATGAAATAGCTTTCGTTAAATCCGACATATTTACTTCTCTCCCTAAAAGGATTAATTTTCTTTCACAAAAATAGATTAACACTACAATTAATCATGAAAAGTAGAATGAACATTATTAAAAAAACTAATAGTGACTTCCCGAATGTTGTTGCAACATCATGCCCCTCACTCACATATCGCTTTCTTTTAAAATCAAAGCAGTCAACAAATATATATCCTATCATACCCACTACAGCTATTATTCCAACAATTTGATTATCATGCGGAACGATAATCTTGCAAACAATATACAACAATAATTCCAATGTCATGACTATGATTGCAGCAAACAAATTTGGTACCTCCTTATGAAACACTTGTTTTATATTCCCTCAAATTAGGGGATTGGTTTAAACTTTTTCTTAATTGATTTAATAAATTCCCCTACGTTTTTAACCATCATCACAGTGCAGAAATCGTTAAGGATTTCATTAATTAACTCATCTGTAAATGCTCTATGCTTAATACACAGTTCAATAATTTGACTTCTTTCTGGATAACCCACTCTATAACTTGCCTGCTTATCTGGGTTCTTATTTTGTTGTTGAAACATTGTGTGTATATTATGAAATTGACTGTCTGTGAAAGCATTTTGTTTGAATGATTGAACCTCTGCTCTAATTTCCATAAGGAGATTTATGGCTCTACAATAATTAGATCTGAAAATATCAATGCCCAGATTTACAAATATCTTATACAATCCAAAATCACCATACTTTAGATGTGTAAGTTCATGACCAATCATACACCTAACTGCATCTGGGTTTGACGAATATATTTCTAATAGCGAGTCTGATATTAAAATGTATTTTGAATTAGATGCAACTCCATTGTACAAATCATCATAGTAAATTTTTATATCAACACTCTTATCTAGCCCAATTTTTTTGAGTAATTCTTTGAAATCATTAAATAATTGCTGATGCTGGTTTTTATCTAATTTCTTTGGGAAAATCATTGAAAACTCACTTCTTAAGCCCATCCTATTCACCTCTATCTGTAAACTGAACAGTATTAAAATTATCCTTTTACTTGATTGTTAGCAAAGCTTTCAACATTTTTTGTAACTACAGATTCGTTACCCAACTTCTTCATTATAAAATTCAAATCCGACCAACCAAAACTTAGTTTTAAGTCTGATTGCAGCTCTTATAAAAGCATGGATATAGCGCCTTAATACTCGTAGCCATTCACCGAAGATTTTGCATAAGAACTCTATCTATTAGATTGCAAATGATATCATTATTTTTTTCAAGAACTATGTAGCTATGATTATATTCCTCTACCGCCTCAATTTTCTTCAAATTATTAGTCAGTTTATCGCCTTCTAAATAATCAAAAATAATTGTAAGTGTAGGGTACTTAAAGGTTGAAACAGATTTGACATTCATAATCCTAAATAAGTCTTGAGTTATGTTTTTACTTCCATATTGCTCCTTAAGCTTCTTACATACATCAGATTCCTTCTCATGTTTCTCCCATGACGTTCCACTATATCTATGCTTGACTGAACATCCCAAAACAATTTCTCCATTCATATTTCTTAATACAATATCTAGTTCATTAACTTTCCCATTGCAGCCTTTAATGGAATAATTGGTAGAGATCACAATATTTTTGTCTTGAATATAGTTTATAAAAAAGATGTTAATAATCAATTCGGTAATACCAGTTAGAGTGTCAGTATGATTCATAAATTTATTACAATCCCTATAAAAATCCCTCTTATATTTATGTAGTCCATCACAAGTAATTGTCTTAAAATCTTTACCAATTTCATTGTATATTTCCTCAACAAAACTAATCTGTCTCACTGCACATCACCTTTAATTTTTCTTTCTGATGCATCTCGCATTCTGATTAACTTATTAAGATTTTTTGGGTCATCCAACCATATTATTGGTATTTCAAAGCGATGAACCAATTTAAAATGATGAATCAATCTAGGAAACCTTTTATAAAACCTAATATCAAAACTACAACTAAATAAATAAGTCATTAAAAAATATGACAAAGAGTAAATAGGAATATTTTTAATTCCGTATTTATTCAACGTGAAATTAAAATCACCAATTAGTGCAGATTCGCCGTAAATAACTTCGATATTCTTTAAATGCCATTCTGTCTTAATTCTATTATATGTGATAAGGATCGTGTCGAATGTTTGATATAATAAAAAATGTCCTCTCTTGCTCTCGGGGAGAGATTTGAGTGCCAATAGCCCGTTTTTAGTATCTAGATGAATTGCTACTGCTGGCTTTGCCGTAATTCCATTAAACAAATACTCTTTAGTATACCTTCCAAGAACTGATACAGTTTCTTTGAAAATGAATATCCTTCCAGTAAGAATACTCACAATAAATATAGAGAGACATAACATATTTATTGTGAGTATGTAATACGAAAGGTTCCATATATCCACTGCTAATTCGGTATAGAGCACGATGTTATTATGGCGATAAAAATACAATACAATATAGAGAACAATTATTACATCGACACATAAGTTTATTAATCTAAATGAAGGATTCTTAATTAAGCTTTTGAGGAAGAGCATAAGCTTACTCCTATCATAAGTAATGAAATCAACCTTTCATGTATACTAGTGTCGAACTACGGCATAGCTTGATATTTCCTTAATTCGATATATTTATCGTAGGTCTTAGGCTTTGGACATTCTTCTTTTGGTTTTGCACCAATAGGAGTAAACTCTTTCAAAATGAATTTGCTCTACTTTATAACCAAGTGAACAGTAATATTCGCCATTACTTTCATCTAAGGCTCTACAGCTATTGCAATTTCTTTTCATATCATCCACCCTCTGTTGCCTTATGTGTCAACTATTTATCGTCCAGACTATATGAAACTAGTCTTTTATTTAGTATCTAAATACCTGCAATGTGTTTGTCTTCTCTGTATATATCGTCAAGAACTTCATTATAATAACTCTCAAGTGCCATTTCGTGATAAATAGCTAACATTTCTTCTTCATATTCCTCATTAGTCAATTCAAATCTAGCTCTTCTAAGCAATTGCTCAAGATTATCAATATGTTCTCTAAAAAATTTAACTGTGTATTCATAACATAATTTAAGCTTAACTGTGAGTTCAAGAAACTCGTGATCTTCTAAGTTAATTTCGTAATGAGTTATTTGATTTCTTTTTTTGTTCATATATTCAATAACAGTCTTATAATCATTGGAGATTGGAATGTCGCACAAAAATTCAATTCTACGCATCGCTTCATACAATGTTATAGTTTTCAAATGCGGGTTGACTTCAAAAACATTATTTTTTCTTTGTTCAATCATTTTTTCTTTCGCAGCCATATACCTATCTAGTTCGCTGAAAACAAGATATTCACAATGACTCTTAAGGATCAATTTAAAGAGAATTTCAATGGCATGATTTAAAGAAAGTATGCTATCTTTTAAACAATGTTCTGCACCTTCATAGAGCACTCTCATCTTCTCAATACTCATATAAGATGCTTTCAAAGAATCCACACCATTTTCTAGCAGCGTATATCTCATCATTTTCCTCTCCCCATTAAAATAACCATTTCAAAACCATGCTCTATTTTTCGGTTCTCCCACTATATCTTTTTCTCGTGCAGCTCGTTGTTGATCTCTAAATGACTCAATGGCTGCCAAGCATTGCTCTGTTTCCATACTCCAAAATTCCGTTTGTGTATGCCCTTTAGCATTTGAAAATATACTATCTATCATTTCTCCGAAACTCATTTCTCGATTTTCATCCCAACAAGTTGCGAGAAGTTTTGTAATTTGATGGAGCTGTTCTGGATTTTTCATATGTAATCATTCTCCTAATAAAAAGCGATGTACCACACTTTCCCATTTCTAGATTTAGTGTAGCACATCGCTCAATTGATCGTCAATTAATATTTATGTATTCATATTTTTTGTTTTATATGTTCTTCCTAACTCATTTCAAAATTCATTTGTTTGTATTTTACCGAATCCTTAAGTGTCTTTTGTCTGGTGCAAATGAGGCTCCAATAATTTCTCTACCATCTTTTAAGGCTTTCAGGATATCAGAATTCTTGATTTTATCTGGTTGAGGTTCACGGAATTCAATAGGAATAAGGTTTTCATTATGAATAAATACGGAAGGTGGGTTCTTCTGAAGAGACACTACAAATGTGCCAGACTTGACCTTATCAAATCCATTAATATCAAGTGTCCCCCGCAAATATTCCTTAAGACCATCAAATTTATTTTCAAGGTATTTTCGACGCTTTGCAATACGTGTCTCTTCTTCTTTGAAAGATTTGATATCGCCTTCGATATTCTTAAGGAATTTCACTGTGTTCTCAACCTTCACATCAATTGCGTCCTGTATTCCATCAAGTGTCTCAATAAAAAGTTCCAAATCATCTTCTGCTAGATCCTCACCGTCCCATGCAGCATCAATATAATCATTAAGCTTACGATAATTCCCTGCCACTTCATAAAGCTTCATATTTTATAGTTCTCCTTTATATATTTAACTTTCATGACATTTCAAACAAGAATAGAAGCAATAAAACCTTCCTAGATCTAATCCAGAATAATAGGCTGCCCCATCATCTTCTTTGATTATCTCTTTACAAAATTCACATGGATGTTTCTTTTTGTTTTGTTTCTGAATTCTAACTCTTAGAATACGGCTATCTAAACTGGAGTATGTATGTGCCTTTCCTAAACGTTCATCGTTTGCTATAAACACTGAAACAATACCACCTACTCATTCCTTATAAAACTCTCGTTTCAATCCCTTGGTGTAGTAGTTTTTATGCCCATGTGTTTAAATATTGTAGAAATAAGTCTATAACCACATTTGTCAAATGCTGTCCAGTATTCATTATCATCTTCATTTTTTGCGTTATCTTGAACCCAAACAACGTCTTTATCAACAACTATTTCATATCTGCTATTATCTTTGCTGTGTTCCAGAATATTCAGCTAATCATCATCGGTTAACCCACCCATAGATTCATATCCCCTTCAAATGATTTTTCGCTTTCCGTGCAGCATTGACCTTCATCACAATTCATTTACAAACTCCTATTTTATATTGTTGTTATGATCATTCATAACTAATTGCTTATCCTGAAAGTTTTAGTTAAAGTATATATTACAATTATTGCATTAGAGGAATTTTCTTTATGTCGTTTGTAAGAGGCTTTATCTATGCATTATCTCGTATAAAATTCGATACACTTTTAAACTATGCTGAAGATATGGAAGATTCAATTGCAAAATCAGCAAAACATTATTTCAAATCCATTGAAGATGAAGCACAGAAAATTGATGATGAAGATGAGTTAGATAGATATTGGGAAAACAGATCTGACAGGCTGATTGAGGTTAGAGATGAATACACCAACGTCCTAAGATCCTCGATACTGGTGTCGTGTTACAGCAATCTAGAAAAACCATGGTGGATTTGTATGAAAATATAAAAAAGCCTGATAGCAAATATCACATCCAATTGAAGAGTATTAAAAATAGAAATCTAAAAGGAAGTCTTACCGAGAAAATTGTACATTCAATACACGAAAGCATCGAGATTTCAGAAATTATCAAATCAGAGAGTTGGAGCAACATCTTGTTTTATATCAAACTTCGCAATCTGGTTGTGCATAAGAACGGAAAAGTTAATATCAATAAGTACCCTGAACTTCTTACTCAGATTGAATCTTATGTTAATGTGTCACTCAATACGTATAATGAAATTATTTTCACTTCTCAATTCACAAAAAAGTTGATCAAAGATTGTCAATATTTTCTACAAAGCTTATTCTTAGCAGTGCAGACACACAAAAAGCAATAATTAAAAATTTTGTTCGTAGCCTCTCTAAAGAGGCTTTTCCTATGAAGTTACAAACTTATTAAATACTGTCCAAAATTACTCGTAAGAATCTAGATTTAAAAAAACAAATCTCAGCATCAGTATATCTTTACTTGCGTCATATACATCTTCATCAGTAAAAAAGAAAGTAGCCAACTCTTGAAATCACGATTTCATTTCAAATATTAATATGCAAACATTTTCATTAACTTTTACTACACATGTTTACACCTACCCAAAAAGGGAAACAGTTAATATAGTAAGCCTATTGTTCCTTCACAAATTTATAAGGGGTGTTTATTATGGTAGTTCATGTTTGTGTTAAACAAGTAGATTTTAAGCAGGTTGTGGTCGCTAAAGTTGATAGGGAATATTTCCTCAGCGAAAACGAGTCTAAAAAAATTATTGCTCATTTATATCACTTATTCGATAGACCAGTTTACCTATACTCTGATGAAATCTCAAGCGATGGCGTAGGCGAACATGAATGGGTCAGGTCGTACATCAATATTTTTGAGTCGCATTGGGAATTCGATCTAATGGAAATAGAATAGAACTCATTTCGTGAGTTGTCGTTAATTCGGCAACTCTTTTTTATTGGAATGAAATTCTCACTTCATAGTAAAACTTTATAGATTTATTCATAATCGCTGCCTAAGTAACATAAGTGCTCTCTGTTGAATATACCCTATCAATATCACCAATCTGACAAGTCCATTCTTTATATTCTTATTATCTGTCCTTATTCACCACGATGTACAACTCTCAACACTTATTTATCTCCCGCTATTTCTTCGATTATCTTAACTCTACCTTTATCTACTCTGTGATCAAATCCAACTAAGAACCCAAAAATAGCAGTTACAAGTCCTAGGCAAATTATTTCGATCATAATAACTCTCCCTTGAAATTGAATTTTTTTGGAATAAGGATAGTATATCTAAGTCAATTGAAAAAGATTGTCGAACGATGTACTCGCTTCAAAAAAAATAACAAAAAATTTAATCACACTATACGAAATGTCGTTTTACATTTTTTTATATTTGTTTTATTTAAATAGCAACAACTTGCCAACATGTCTCAACTATTCTGCGCTCGATATCCGTCGCATAGAGCATCTTACATATCATTGTCGTATACGTAATGTGGAAATTCTATTGTACTGAAAATATTAAAAACCCTTTTTTATTTTTCTTGATTATATATCCTTTATTGCAAATTATTTACATCAATGCTAAACTATTTTCGAAAGGAGGTGATATCTAATGGAATACAAGAAATCTAGAAGTAAACCGCTCATACTATTCTTTGTTTTAATGTTGCTAACTCTGGCTTTCACTGTACCAGCATCAGCGGAGAAGGTAGAACCAAGAAACTTTTATGACACATCTCCTAAATATGTTGAGATAGTAAAAATCTATCATTTTTCAAGCGGTGGTGGTAGTAGTTTTTTCCCTTCACAAACCTACTTCCATATCACTTATTTTCCAGCAGGTCGGTTTATGGGCACTCTTCAACTTAGCAACCCATTTTACACTATTACTAGTAGTGATGGTTCGGGCTATCACGAGGTTACTTACAAGGGATATGTATTCTTCAACCCTTAAAATTTTTTGGCATTCTCAGCAACTCTGAGAATGCTTTTTCTTTGAATAATTTATAACTCGAAGCACTATTCCATTTCACTGGCAGTAGTTTCACCAACGTAAATCCTTTCTTAGTTATTAAAACAATCATTTAAATAATAGTTGTGAACATCATTAACTAAATCACCTTTGGCATCAATCAATAGATGATCGTATTGCGAATCATAATAAGGTTAAACCTTATACACTATTCCATTATCATATCTTATTTTGTCAAAATTATTGATTATTATAATGATCACCTCTATATTTATTAAAGCTCCCTATTTTTCTTCTAACAGTAAAGTTATTTTCATCAAGCAGCCTAGTTAGATCTTCACTTTTTTACAACTCCGTTATATGTATTGTTAATATCAGTTATAAGTAAACTTAACGCATCTTTCGCTTTTCCTTTAGGAATCTCAGGCTCAGATATAAGCCAGTATTTTGTTATTCCGTTGGGTGATTCTTGTTTATTAATTATGTAGCCTTGTTGATACAATTCCTGAAGTCTTGCATTGTACCTTAAGGCAATATTTGAAAGTCTAGCATTGGTGACTCCGTTATCTCCAGATGACCTCAATACTTCTAGGATCTTCTTAGTTTGACTTTCTGTACGTAACTTTGTATCAAGATCCAATTCCTCTTCACCTCCTTTCTCACTTGTATTTTAGATGATTAACTATTAAAATAGGAATCATTCTAGATTTGGAGGTAGTTTCCAATGCAAGTGGCTGATATTTTTATTAAAGTCGGATCAATAGTAGGCGCAACATCATTAATATTAGCTTTAACGTATTTATTCAGATTTATAGGATTAATAAAATCTGATACAATAGAAAACATTTTGATTACAGAGCAACAAAGGATAATCATTTTAGTTTCAAAAACTGCAACATACAGTTTAATATTTCCCATTCCGATATATTTAATAGCTTATATCACTAGTCAAGATTTAAAATTTGCAATCATAACCTACATAGGAACTTCTTTATTCTTGTTTTTAATTTCTTTACTACCAAAAAGTCCAACATCGTTTAAAAACTCTACAATATCATATGTAATTGATGGTGGTACTAAGCTTTATATCCATAGGATGACTGCTGCTGGTGATATCATACTTAGTGCTGACAAGACACTCTATTCTACTAGCCCAGTATTCATCCAAGAAAAAGCTTTTATATATGGTATGGAGATAAAGTTTGAAAATTTATAATAAAGTTATTAATCCAAAGGCTGAATTTCAAACCCATATTTCTTACGTCTAAATTCAGCCTTTTCATAAAATTGCTTTTCAACGAATTCCTTCTTCTCTTTTACTTTCTCAGATCTAACTAAGTTTTCATCATATAGTATACCTTCAGAATCTTCTCTGTAGTCCCATACACCACTAAGATATTCGTTCCCATCACCGTCAAATTTAATCTCCAGTGCCAAACCTAATGGATGAAAAAACTGACGATTAGCTTCCATAAAATAACCCTTTTCTCTGAATTCTTTGATATCTAAATATTTCACTTTTGACATTTAACATCTCCCTCATAAAAGTTCTCTTTCATGCCCTATTTACTACAGCAAGAGTTTGTTGACATGAAGATTGATTTGATGAAAATGTTCAGTAGCTACATTTGAATCGTTTTCGTTTTTGACATAGTTGTCATAAGCTGCTTTGATTCTCAATGCTTGCTCTCTGATTCTACTGTTTTCACTTCTAAGTTGTTCGACTTCAGTTGGAGTAAGAAGCCACGACCAATACTTTTTATAGTCTGCTGTTATGTCCCATCTACCATTATTTCTCTTTGAGATCAGAAATTCTTCATTTCCAGTATCAATAAATTCTAAAATTTTTGCACCGATCTCTTTCTTATCATCTACATATATTTGAATACTCACTTTTATAGTATCCCTCCTTTAAAATCCGTCTTTCATTCAGTAATATTCTCTACACTCAAGCGCACTTATATCATCTTGGTATGTAGTACACCGATCATTTTCAATTTCCTTTATTCCTGCTTTGATCATTTTCAGACTAACACCTTGATCATACAATTTACACAGCGTTCCCATTGCTCCACTATCATCTAGAAATTCTTCAACATCATTATGCTCATTGATATGTAGCTGCCACTCATTACGTTTTAGCATATCCCCCCCTTGAAGCCTGTATTTTATAGTATAAAATCCCCTATTTTATTTATAAATTAATATCTCAATAATAACTACTATTAGAGAGATATACTTTCAAACTATTCTTCTAGCAAATCATCGTTCCAATCTTCAACTGATACCCAGACATCTTTCACCTTTAATTTATTATAAATAATAGTTATTTTAATTTTACCTTCTCGTGATTGACCGACTTCCATATACCTAAGTCCATCCGATATCGATTTTATGCTTTCACTCTTATAGAGCATAAGTAATCTCTTTTCATTTTCATCACTTGAAAGTCTTGATTTGCCATGTGTAGCTTCACCAACAAGAACAGAATCAACTGGCAGATATGTTTGAGCAATGGCTACTGCCTCATCTTTGCTTAAGCCTTCTTTGAAATTACTTCTATTATCTACATCATTATCTATCCTCACTTCAAATACTTTGCCTTTCCTATTAGGATGAAATGTAAATGCATAGTTTTCATAGTTATAGACATCAGAAGATTTTTTATACTCCTCTCCAAAATGTTTTAAATAATCTGCTTTGAGATCACCAAGTTTGGGTGGCTCATTTCCTACACGTTCATACAAACTAAAGTCAGTCGCTATTACTTCTTTAACTTCTTTAATCCCTTCTACTGGAACAATTGCTTTTGGAGGCTCCTCACTAGTAGGAATTGATGTTTCTTCTTTTGACGATAAAGGTTGTTGAACAGTCTCATCTGAAACATTTCTTCCTAAAGCTGTGCCAATGATAACTAAAAGTGCTATTGCGCCATAAACTATTTTCTTATTCAATGTTATTGCTCCCCCAAAAATCATATTCTATATAATCTCTAGAATTATAAACTATTTTGGATATTGGGGAAATACGGAAATAGATTTTAGAGATATTGATTATAATTAGAGCCCATTAAATCTTCATTTTATTTCCCATATTTCTCTTTAACATATTCCTTTTTCAGTTTTGCCGAAGTTAATCCTAACTTTTTCAATGCAAAGCTTAATAAATCACCAGTATCGACTTTTGTACCATTGCACCAATCACATTCTTTGAGCGAATCACCGTACCAACTATACCGCTCATATTCTTCATCAATCTCTCCATATTTCTTAGAGAATTTGTCATAGCATTTACCACAATACATATCCTCACAGTTTGAACAGTGTCCGTAATGTCCAGCATCGTGAAATGTTTCATCACAATTTTTACAAGAATACCAATCAACACCCATTTTCAACTAGCTCCATTCTTAATTAATTCTTGACTATTCAATTTCTTGTTTGATTATTCATATTTAGAGTTAGTTCAGTGCAGTAATCATCGTCTGTTTTACTCTCATCCACTTTAGTGATTGTTGCTCCCTTAAGATTTGGTACTCCGCAATACAAATCTTTCCCGCCAAATACAGTTCTTGCGATTAGTACATTCACATAGTTCATCTCCTTGTTTCACCTAATCAAATTTCCATTTTATTCACTTCAGTTCTTCTCCATTCCATCTTTCCGCTTTTACTGTTTGACCATCTCCTAAACCATCGGATGCTTCACAAGAAGGACACACGATTAGATCTTCTGGATATCCTTTTGTGTAAAATTCAAAACCACAAGTACAAGTCCATTGTTCAAGCAAAAATTGCCTCATATTTCACCCCCTTTCCTATTGAATTTCCAGTTTCATTCACTTTTAAATCCCTTCAATGTCACAGTTATATCTTCGAGTAATATTCCATTGTTCGACAATTTCCACGTATTATATTTGTTTACATATTTATACATATATGATAAAATCCAATTGCATCATAAATCCCAAGTCAAAGGAGTGTTGTATTTGAAGAAATTCTCTAAAATTGTTTTTGGACTAGTAATCGCTTTAATGTTAACAAGTTCAAGTGCGTTTGCTTCCGAGAGCATTCAAAACACACATCAATCTATTGCCTCATTGTTCACTTACGAAATTAAAATAACTACAGGTGACTACCCATTTGCAGGAACTGATGCCAATATTTCTATAAGATTAAATGGGTCAAATGGATCAACCTCATTTTATCTATTAGATAAACCGAATTACAATGACTTCGAACGAAATGATACTGATTCTTATTACATTAATACCACTTTATTTCTAGGTACTATTAATAGCATTAGTATTATTCATGATGGAACCAGTGGCGGAGTAATTGATGACTCAGCATGGAATCTTGCCGCTATTACAGTATATCTGAATAATAACTCTATTAAATCATTCTTCCCAGGTCGTTGGATAGGGTCAAATGGAAATTTCACGCAAACAACTGTTAGTTAATTCATAGTTTTTTTACGATAAACAAATTTTCATTATAATGAAATCGCACCAAAAAATTTGACTTAGGGAGTGTTGGAATGTGAGAAAATTATCAAAAATCTTTGCTGGGTTAGCTATTGCTTTTGCTATGACTGGAACAACTGCCTTCGCCTCAGAGAGTATTCAGAACTCGAATCAATTGGCTACTACAACTTATTATTATAGTGTTACCATTAAAACAGCAGATGTTCAATATGCGGGCACGGATGCCAATATATCTATTAAGTTAACTGGTGTAAATGGTTCAAGCACTGAACAATTGTTAGACAAGTCTAGCTACAATGATTTTGAAAGAAATGCACTTGATACTTATACAGTCACCACAAATGCAGATCTTGGACTAATTACAGGCGTTACTATTTATCATGATGGAAGTTACGGTGGAGTTTTGGATAATTCTGATTGGAAACTTGCATCAATAAAAATCACGCTCAATAATACCCTTGTTGGATTATTCACTCCTAATGTGTGGATCGGCTCCAATTTCGTAAACACAATACAATATATATCTTAGTCCGCAGAGCGAGATATTTAACTATCCTAAAATTACTTTTAGGATAGTTTTCTTTTAGTTAAGATTAAATTTTATAGAGTAATGAAAGACAAATTTCATTTCCATTTCCCATAATCTTTTCGTAGTACTATTGCCTTAATTCAAGGCTTTATCGGCAATAGATTTGAGATTATGTACGTCTTGGGATGTAATCATTAATTTTGCTCAATGCTTTACTGTATTTTTCAACTTTCTCAAGTAATTCGTAATACTGACCATACTTCTGAATAAATAAGTTACATTCTCCAACCGTAAAAGCTCCAACAGGATCTTTTGATACCCATTGTCTGCTTGCTTCTTACATGATGTATCCGAATTGATGTTGGTTGTTTAATATAAATCTTTGAACTTCATCCAATTCATCTATTCCCCTTCAATTTCGCAATATGGTTCAACAGCACTTAAAATCCTGATTTCATCTACCGTACCTCATCACAAAACTCATTTATAGTATCTTCATAAGACTGCTCCAACAATTCCATTAAACTCTCATACAGCCATTCTGCTTCTTCTTTTGTTTTTGGGTGTGCCATTATAAAAAATTTATCCATGGCACACCCCAAGTCCAGACGATTGATTACAATCTTTCCTTTGTCATTTCTGCTGATCATCTAAACAAGTTTCTCCATTCCACGCCATAATTTATAATCGTCTTCAACTAAACAAAAAAAATGAGAAGAATATTCTCACCGTATTTTCGATTTAATGCATCAACAATAAAGTTTCCGTAATACTCACGTACATTCTCTGCAACAAGTTTATCGGCAGCATGTTCTCTATCGTAATTATCTTTACATATAATTTTCATTTGATTTCTCCTCTTCGATGTTCATATCAATCCACTTTGCCCAATAATCCCAATCGTATCCTTCTTCTCTTGGTGTTCGAAGTTCCGTTCGATCATTATCAATCACAGTAACTACCTTTTTAATAACTATGTAGTCCTCAAAATCATTCTCACTCTCAACTATCTCAACATAAGATTCTTCAGCAAAAACACCCTCAGACATCTTACTATCTTTCCATAACTCATATTGGGTTTCTGCTTGTTCATATGTATCATATTCAAATGAAATGTCTATATCAGTATGGACTCTATATTTTTTCATTTCCAAGCTCCTTTCATAATGTATGAACGATTTCAGCGTCTCATTTCCTATCAGTAATCTTAAAGTAAAGCCACATGCATGCAAAGCACAGAGCAATCAATGGCATTGCACAAACGTAATGATACCAAGTTACATAATTCTTTGGGTTTATAGGATTAAAATTCCCACTACACAAAACGATTGCGTCCAATGCGATTCCAAATTCAAGTACATTTTCAATTAATTATTGTCACAATATGATACTATTAGCTAAACAACACAAAAGACTGGAGCGATTTCTTTGTTGAAAAATAGAGTCTTGTATTCATTAGCTCAAATACAGTTCGATACTCTCAAAGCGTATTCTGAGGAAATGGAACATACAATTAATTCAAAAAAAATTGATTATATTAATTACTTAACTGAAGAATCCAAGGACATAGAAGTTTAAGACCTTGATCAATATTGGGAACACCACTCAGACAGCTTAAAAGAGCTATCTGTAGACTACCCAAACTTACTACGGTCATCTTTATTGATTTCATGTATAACCAACCTAGAAAAGACTTTCACGAATATCCATACTGATATTAGGTCAGAGTCAATTAAAGATTTGTTAAGTCTTAAGAATGGGAATCTCACTGGCAATACAATTGAAAAAGTTGTGTCCGCTATAAACCGTCATATTTCACTTGATAATCTTCTAAATTGTACCGAATGGAGTAACCTACAAAGGTACATCCAAATGAGAAATCGTGTTGTGCATGATATTGGCGTTGTACATCCAGTAGATTACAAGGAGTTACACTACTTTATCAAAGAGCAGGAACTTACTGAAGATTGTGTAATTGCACTGAATCCAAGCCATGAGCTAATGTTCTTGGACAAATTTTCAGAAAAATAATTTCAGACTCAAGAGCGGTATTGAAGACATTCATAGATACAATTATTATATATTTTAAATCATACAAGCCTCTATAGAGGCTTGTATTTGTAGTTGATGATTCAATTTATTTTCTTTATATACTGCACAGTCTGTTGCCTTAATTTTTTCAATTCATCAATGACATTCTTGAAGTGTAGTTCAGTTTCATCAATCAGTTCACCACAACGCTCATACCACTCATTCATCTACTCTCTAGTTAACTCTGTGTCGTTTTGTATCATACTTGCGCCATACATCTCTAACTTGCTAAATGATCTCTTATGTATTTAGCTGCATCAAATTGAGTCATGGAGATTACTTTATTTTTTCCCACCCTCATCCTTGATTAAGCCTACTTTTGAAGCCATGAAGATCTCAGCTTTTCTTTGCGCTCTTTATAACGATCTGCCCATTTAACTATATACTCTTTTTTATTTTTCTTATCAGTACTATCGACTAGTTTAACTGTTTCAATTTTAGCACCCATCATTTCAACATAAACTGAAGCATTATGATTTACCTTTACAGAGAAATTCAAACGTCTCTAATCATTTCCGTTCGTCTTTCCTTCGCTGAAAAATTTATCGGACTGTGTTCCACCAACAATCCCTCGCAAAACAAAATTTCCGTATGTAGGCTGCAAATTACTCATTATTAATATCTACTCCCTCATTTTTTATTATTTAATGTATAATTCGTTTTTATGAGTTGAGGTGTAGAAAGGTGGATCTCGACCATTATCTATGGTACATCACATCCTCTCAATGTTTCGTTTCTAAGTCATCACTCAGTTTCGTGTGGGGCATGATCCCACAACCTACCGCTTATGAGACGGTTGCTGCTAACCAATTGAGCTAAGAATCCAAAATAGGCGATTTTTAAAACCGTTGAAAACATTTACATTTTTCGATGTGAATTTACGATGAAATGTATGTTTTATTAGCTTTTGATGATCAGGCTGCTTTATAGATTGTTGCCTTCGAATTTGTTAATTTAACACTTATTAGTTTTTTATATGACCATCTATCTTTTATCTCCTAGCCACTTTCATCAATAACAATTCTACTCAATGCCTACCCACCTCACTTCGATGTGAACAATTTAACATTTAGTCAGTTTAAAAGTCGATATATTTTTTTATATTTAATTTATTACTTAATCGAATATGTTAGAAATCTAGCTAAGACGATTTTTATCTCATATAATTATTGAGTTATTTGAAGAGTTAAATACACTACCCAGCTATTGAAACACTTACTTTATAGGGCTTCTCAAATTAAACAGAGAAGCCTTTAATACTAAGTCTAAATATTTCTTTCTTTCCATTCCAGATAATTAATAGTAGCTTCTTTGATATTGTCTATATTTCCATTAAAAAAATATGAAATTTTCAATCTCGCTCACACTGAAAATATTTGTTTTAAGTATTGAGTAAGTATTTGATGACTTCTCAATTCTACAAATAACAACTATCCATTCAAAAAAATCTGCAACATTAATCTCCCAACTTTCTAATAAATGATCACTGTTTTTCATTAAGTATACCTCCGTATTAATATATAGTGTGCGTTACTTCTATCTCTATAATAATGGAAGTTGAACATTATTTAAATCAATAAATCCCAAAAATATTATGTATTTACACAACACACACTATGTGTAGTCATGTCGAATTATAGCGAATTCTATATAGAAACTAGTATTACTGTGTCGAAAATGATATTTTATGTTATAATTGAAAAAGACCGCAATATTACGGTATTATTCTGACCCAAAAACTATAATACCATGATTAGATATTAATTCTTTATTGAACCGTATATCTTTCTCTTTTCCAATTACATCTTTTACAATATTCTTAATAGCAATACCTGAAATAGGAATAGAGTGTTCCCTTGAGAAGTAAATTCTATGAAGATCAGAATCATAGTACTGGATTAGGTTCATGTTAACTAACACTCCTGTATCAAGCCTCATAAAGTTAAAATGACTTTCTAAATGCCTCCATAGTTCATCAGTTGTAACTGCATACAGATATTCTCTTCCATCTGTCATATGAATAGAGGCAGTTTGCTTTTTAGGCTGGAAGATATAAAGTATCATTTCTATAGAGACAATTTCCACCTTGTTTACACCAAGTGGAATAACAACGAACTGACTGTCTTCCAATTTTGATATTACAATCTTTCCTATTTCAGCATACTGATGCTGCATTAACACCTTTTCTTTTAAACTTTGTTTCATTTTTTGAAAAAAACATCATTTTATAATCACCTCATAATTGAATTTTAAAGTATGTAAAAATTTATATTTCATGAACGCACTAATAATATTATTAGTGCGTTCTCTGATGTATAAACTATTTCTTCGGATCGTAGAACCATAGAAATTTTAGAGGAACAACAGTCGATAGTAAAAGTGTTACTTTAAAGATACTTGCTGCAATGAGATTCTTAGTCAGATTTATTCACCTCCTTCACTCTCTTATATTCGTAATTATCCCTCTTATAAGAAAGACTGACCAGAACTACGGTTGCTATTAACATTAGCGTAAAAAACATAATAAGCAGATATAGCGAGTTAACGAATAAGTTGCTTGCAAAAAATAAAAAACCAATTGCCATAAGTAAAACCACAGAAATTATTGTGAATTTTCTGTGATTGCCATTCCTGAAGGTAAAAGCAAAACCACTTCTAGTATGATTTATATAGAGGGAAACGCAGACTATAATGACGGCAGTAAGAGTTTGTATGTAATATGTTTTTGATGTGAATGAATCTTGAAGATTTGTTCCATCAATAAAACCAGTCTTCATAAACAAGAAAATTATTAATGTCTGTAAAAAACCACATATTATAAATCCAATTGTGGTAATAACAAATGTATACAATTTGTTTTGTTTAATAGACAAATGTATCATCAACCACATCACTAATACTGTCAAAATTGGCGTGGGAATCACACTATAAACTTTTGTGATAATTAGAACGTAAGTCATAAGAGTAACAATGAGTGAAGAGAAGATTATTTCTTTAATATAGTATCTAGGGTATTGATTGAAAATCGAAAAAATAAATAGAAATATTGCTAAATACTCCAAAGAACTGAAGAACATATATCCCGAAAAATCTATAAGCTTGTTTAGCATTCTGCTCTACCGCCTTCGAGTGTTAATTAAATCGAATCCTAGAACAAACCACATCGTAAGGAATATTTCATTGAGATAGTATGAAAATATGCATAAAACTACTGATACACATTTCTTGAATAAATAGTTCTGTTGATTTTCATATAGATAGAAAGGCGCAGCCTTTAAATTAAACCCTAGTGCTATAATCAGTATAATAGTCGGGAAATATGAAACTATGTATGATAAAGGAACTACTCCAAGTATAACTGACGCTGTAACAATATAACAGATGTCAACACTAAAATGATGACCTCCGTTACACCATCTAATTATAAAAAAACGAAACAAGAGAGTATCCAACCTCTGCCCATATATTAAAAGCCCATGACGTTAAAATGAAAGTAATTATTAAACTCAACCAAAGAAAAATGAGTTTCATCTTATTTTGTATTGATACTAAATCATTTTTTTCATTCATTGCTCTCGTTCTTGTTTCTTCATCTAAATTACTCCAAATCCATTCACCACTAAGTAAAGCCAATTTCTTTAGAAACATTATCCAACCCTCTTTCGATACGATAAATATACCACGAGGAACAAAGTATAGTAAATATATTTATATTTTATCTTTAAAAAGAAAAACTACCCTAAATAATTAGGATAGTTTATAAGTTTCTTTCATAGTTGCAATGTTCAAGAAGTCATTTTTCAAACGATAAATTGAACTGCCTGACTCACCGAACTGGATCGCAATTTCTATGATGTCTTCATCAGTCAAATTGCCCTCATTAGCTAAATACCGATCTTTAGCCATTATTAACATACCAGAACGACTTAAGTTAATTGGAGTGAAGTTAGGTTCATTCAGCTCATCAGCTATCTTCCCTAGTCTTCTATGAATGATGCTCTTTTCAGCTTCGTACTTATGAACTGTTCTCGTATTAGCATTTCTCAATAAAAATTCATTGTCTATGAGTTGAGCCATAGGAGATTTTATATCAGGACTAGCATTGCCATTCATCTTGCTGTATTCAGTTTCACTTAATGCTTGTTGACATAACTTCATACACTTATCACTTACTGTAATTGTTCTCTTCGATCCGTTGTCATCTTCAAGATGCAGCTGATTATTTAAAGCATCTATAGACTTTCTGTTTAGGTTGAGTATTTCACTGTTCCCTGACCCTCTTACGCCAGATCTCAGCAATTCAATTATAATTGCATCCTGTGCATTCTCCCTGCTATCAATTATCTTGTCTAGTTCTTTATCAGTCCAGAAACGCTTTAGGATGTCGCTTGCAAATTGCTGTTTCCACTCTGTATCTACTAGATCCAAAGGGTTCAAACCTCTTTTATAGTCATTGTCAATACACCATTCAATGTATTTTGATACATACGCAATGTTACCAACGCTCGAAGCTTTTGTTGCTGGACGAAATAGATAGAACAAATTATATAGCTCATCTCGGTTAAATTCCGCAAGATCCTTACCCAATTGCTCTTCTAGTGGTTGAGAAACCTTAAAAATTCTCAAGTTAATATCTCTCGTACCTTTCTTTTTTGTATCCAAGTATTCTAATTTACGATTTTCGTCGTATAGTTTGTCTTCATGAACCGTATTAGACATTTTCCATGACTCCTCACGTAAATTTATTCAAATGAACTATTCAAAGCTTCTTTAAAGTATTTTCTGATCAACTCTTTACTTTGATTAGAGTTGCGATTTCCTTGTTCGATCATGATCTTATCAAGATCATTTCCAGTACCTTTTGCAAAATCAATCTTCTCAATTGAATCTGAAATCAGACTAACTGGGAAATCTAAAGATCCATTGTATTTATCAAAAATGAACTTAGCCAATACAATAAAACCTACATGCATATTGTGGTGATTAAACCAACTTGCTGCTCTTCTTTTCTTCATATCAGTTTTAAAATCTTCAGGGTATGAAGAAATTAACACACCATAGAATTTTTTCAAGAAGTCAGTAATCTGGTACTGTTCCTTAGTGTTTTCTGGGTTAAATGTTGCATTGACTGATTCGGCAAGGATTGAGTAATTAGTAATCATATTCAATGCTTTACTAACAGTAGTCTTATCTGTCTCTACTCTATCTCTCAACTCAGTAATTTGAATCAAATCTTTAACAACTAGACCGCCGTATGAGTCATCTGTATTGAACTTCACTAGGTTCTTATCGAACCTGTTAACATGATTGATAATGCCTAATTCAAATCTTGCATCGTTTAAACGACGATTTCTAATAGAAACATCAAATGAACCTTCAAGATCTGGATTAATTTCTAATGCTGCAATAGTACCCATTAATCTATGCATACCATCAATTAAATCTACTTCAGTACCTTCGCCTATCGTTAAATCTCCATCTTCATATTCGTAATTATCATTGCCATCAGCTAACATATTAAAAATAAGTTGCGTCCTTACAAACTTACCTTCTAGTAAAAGTCTAGTAATGTTTTTAACACTTTTATTAATAACAGTTGGCGTTTTCTTTATATTACCTTTTGCCATCAGTTTTTTCTTAGCTGGACGCTGCGTGTCTGGATTATACTTCAATATTCCGCTATTCCATAGTTTAGCCAGCTCTTTGAAGCTAATTATTGTATTGAATTCAGTGTCAGATGCTCTAAGCACACCTTCAATCGTATAAGGCAATTCAATTGTCTCGTTCTTGTGTTTATACTTTAAAGCTTTATTAATGTCTTTGCTTGAATAAAACAAACTAGGCTTTACTCTTTCATCTTTTGTTACTTCATGAATTGCATTGATTATTGCGATTACTTCATCTTGTGAAAAGTACTGGAGTTTTTCGATATTGTTTAATAGTATGTCAAAGGTTCCTAGAGTAATTTTATGATTAGATGCTAAGTATTCATCAATCTCTCTTTGTTGTTCTTTGCTCTTACTTATTTCAGCAAATACTTCAGCCAAGACTTCGTAAAGATCCATCTCTTTTTCTGTTAAAGCATCACTCATCATAACAACTCCTAATTATATATTTATTTACACTTATGTCCCGATAAAGCAAAAACATTCCCACTAAATAGTTTATCATATAATCAAAAAAATATACATACTGCACTCGAAATAATCGTGTGAAATATGTATATCTGGTAAGGACATCTTGAGAAAACTGTAGTTTCATGTCGATAAAAGATGAATTTCAAGACCTAATTTTATAGTGACTTTTGATATTTCAATGCCAGCTTCTTATAAACGAGATCTATTCTTGGGGCTGACTGAATAATATTTAATGCCTCTGTTACATATTCCGATGATTCAAACAGCTTTCCACTGAACTCAACCCTCATTTTAGCACCTGCATAGTCATACTTATATAATAAAATGTCTATTTTCTGATTGTTATTTAAATTGCTTTTGTATACACTAAAGTCCTCAATAAATGCGCTCTTTCCAATCGTTTCAAGATATCCCTTTACGTTAATTTATAGCACCTCCACTAAGATTATGAAGTTATAGTAACATAAAATAAAGTAATAGTATCGCAATATTTTATCTGTTTATGATATATTGCAATGCTAAACACTAATCACAATTGTTTTATGTTCTACCGTTATGTTAGCCGTTATGATAAGATTGTAATAGGAAATCTGAATTTCAAACATAGGATTGAGGTACTAATCTATGGACATTGTTTTTGATTCCATGTATGAAATATTGTTGTTTGATAAATTAATAGAAGCCGATGTCTCTTTTGAAGCTCAAAAGACAATTACTACTCGATTAAATGAAAATTACAGATTTGACTTTGTTATCTATGGGAAGTTCGCAAGAATTATAGTTGAATGTGATGGTGAAGATCATACTTTTGACCATATCAAAGCAAATGATGCAGTGAGAGATTTATGGTCAATTCAAAACGGCTATCATGACGTTTTAAGATTTACAAACTTTCAAATTTTTAAATCTGCCGAATGTTGCGTTAAGGAAATACGAGATCGCATCACTGAATTAGATAACTTGCTCCAATGCAGTAACACATATCACGAAACTAACAAATTTCAATTTGAAATAAAAAATAAGAATGAAATGCCTTATCGAGATTTTCCAACAAATCTTGCTTCTTCTCTATCTAATGTTGCTTTAAGCGGCCAAGAGTCTAGCACTAACAAACTTCCTAATGAACATCTTTCCTTAAGCGATGAGTTAATGTTAGCAAAATTGAGAGAACTTTCAATCTCAGATAAAAAAACGATTTGGCAAATCATAAAATCTAGCAATGCAAATGGATTCATTATAATAAATGAGTCATTAATCAATATTGATTCGGATTTATTCAAAATAAGATCTATAAAAAAGATGATCCACAATAGAAATATGTGCTCTATTCTTGTTTTGCCAAACAATAATAAACTTTTGCAGTATCTAAAATCTAAGATCAGATAGGATATTTTTCTATTGGCTATCCTATCTGATAATATTACTCACGAGTTTCAAATTGACTTAATTCAATGCTTGAATGTGTTTTTACAATCTCAGTCCAAAAATTGGATTTGAGATGTTGATTAATCTCAAACAAACAAAACGCTGTTTCCTCATCAAAATTGTAAACAACTGATTTGACTTCTGGATCTAACTCTCCCGCATCAGTTTCCCATAACCATGTACTATTACCTTGTTTGAACTTCATTCCAATTGACGGAAGAAATGGTAGATCAACATATCTTGTATACGCATTAACTGTTTCATTAAATTGGTTAAGCACCTTTACAACTAAACAAACTTTCATATTCGATCTCTCCTTCAAAATCGTCATTTCATTCCTTGTTACTCATATTATGTTGAATGAATTTATTCAAATTCTCAATAGAATCATTGATTCTAGCAACTTCTTTTGTTAGATCGTGAATTGTCTTATCTGTTATTTGTAAGTTCCCTTTGTACATATTGGCGTCAATGATATAGGAAGATAAGTATTTTTCACCTACGATATCTGAATAGGATACATTGACCTTATACATCGGGTATTCGTCATCAGTATTTTTTAGATTGACTAATGATCCGACCATTGTTTTGATTGATTGATCAGGTGCAAGAAAGGCTATTCCTTTAAGCAAGGAAAATCGATCCAAATATTTGACATTAACAATTTCATTTACAGCCTCGATTGTTGCTTTTATATTTATCGCAGCACTCCTTCCAGTATTCTTAACTCTCAGATCGAGTACATTAAATATTGTCATATCAAAATAAACAATAACATTTGGGCTATTGTTCTCTTTTCTAATAATCTCATTTTGTTCAACAACTCTTTTATTTGCTCTTTGAATCAGTACTGTGAAAATCACATAAACAAACGTAAGTAGTATCATTCCAAATGCATTAATCATCGCAATTAGTGCTGCATTATCAGCCGCCCATTGATTCATCGTATTATCCCCCATTAATTCATCATTTCACCGTTGTATCAATTTCACCTTATCTAGTTCTGAAAATAGCTTTCCTTCACTCTCATTTAAAATTAGACATTGATAAAAACCCCCATTACTTTTATATTGATCTATCTTTTTCTTAATGGCTTTACTTTTAACCTCAAATGCAACGGTACAAGTCACAATATTGGGGTGTTCAAGCACTACTTCTTCATGTCTCCCGAAATCCTGATCAATATTGTAGTAATTTGATTTTACTTCTACAGACAAGATAGGATTTCTCAAATTATTGTAAACCACTAAATCAGGCTGTCGATTAACTCCTACAACTTTTCTCTCGATTGTTAAATTATCTCGTTCAATAGTATTTTTATTTAAGTGGTAAAAGGCTCTAAAGAACAAGAACTCAGTCAAGCCCTTAATATTGCTAGTACTACCACCTAATAATTCAATAGCTGAGCTAAAATCGAAATAGAGCTTTGCAAATTCTTTGCAACTTATTTTTCTTACGTTCTCTTTTAAATAATCGTCAATATCGCTGACATATCTAAATCCCAAGGACACAATAAACCTCCTGAAAAATTCATCTTTTCAACTAAATTTTGTCTTTAATCAATTAATAACTACTTTGTAATTCGTCAAAAAAACAATCAGAAATTTTTCTTCTGCTGCTCACTTTATATTCATCATACAAGGTGTGATGTTCTTCAACTAAAACTTTGTCTTCAAAATCAAATTGATCTGCTGTAATGTCAATCTTATACCCATTGTATTCAAGCCACACATGAGTTGTTTGTTTATTTCCCTCGACGAATACACCACAAACATAGTCACAATTAATATCGAATCCATCCAATAAAATCTTACCAAGTATCATACTTGAATCTGCACAAGCACCATCAGGGAAAGAATGATGAAACTGGCACTCTTCAGGAAAGCACGAAGAGTCAGTACTCTCAATAACTTCTCTCACCTTAACCGCAATTAGTCTCATCTGCTCTTTGATGACCAACACCCCTTGAAACCATTAATTTATGTGAGCTTTCACAAATGCTTTAAAGGTTTGTACATTTAAATGTTTATAGGCGCATAAGCGATGTAATCCATCTCTGACTTCATAGCCATTGCTATATCTATTTCCTAAGATGATAGGAGGTAGTTCTGTGGCACTCTCGATTGCATCTACCAACTTCTCTGTATAGCTTAATTCTTTACCGCTTAGTCGATTTATATTGAATTCACGGAGTAAGAAATGCCAGTCTTGCATATCGTGATTAAACGCAAATTGAGGGTGCGGTATTGCTTTATAAAAGTTTTTAATTTCCTCGAAAGTATATATCTTATTATTCATACAGTAACCTCTCAAATTGTCTCATTCATCAGTTAATTAATCCAGTCAATGATTTTGCTCATAAAAATGGTGTGATTCTCTTACATATGTTTTCACACTTTTGTTAACAAATCGCCTTTTATTAGTAGAATAACTTTTGCAAATCTTGAAACAATAATCATCATAAAAATGCCGTTATTTCATCCCCATGTAATTATCTACAATATGTTTATAAAGGCTATTCACATCTGCATCATTAGGCAATTGATTAATCAATTCAACAACATCTTGCTTCCTAGCCCAATTGCTAATGTATTTAAACTCTATTAGTGCATTGGGGTACTTCTCGCTCCAAAGTTCTAAATATGAGAATGGATGAATATCATCCATGTCAAAATAAAATGTCCCCTCGAATTTATGTATACAGGTATTATCAGTGAAAACAATAAAGTCGTCATATATATAACTAACAGTTTTCCCCTTATAGTCTTCGGTGAGTATGGGAACTCCATGTTTCTTTAGAAAATCAGGAAAAACAACACTATAAAATTCTTCTTCAGATATATTCATCATTTCTGTGCACTCCTTTGAAATGGATCTTTTATAGCTACTTCATGATAAAGTCTAAACTGACCAATTCTTCTTTTTCGATAAACTTTCTATACAATTTTGAATTGAATGGTGCTGCGTCTTCATTTAGAGCCACTAGCGGCTCATCAAACCTGATCATATATTTGCCATACTCACCAGTAGAGTAAAGTTCAACCTCGGTATTATTAGGAATGTAATAATGCTTGGTGAAACTTGCTCCATCTGTAGCAAAAGTAGTATCGAAGCTATTTATATCAATATTCACTCGATATCTTCCCATGTGTATGTGTCCAGAAAACACAGGAACTTCCCTCATTTTTATATTCACTCCCAATAAATCTGACATTTCATCTCCACTCCAAATATCAAAATGAAAATTTACCGTAAATAGCCGCCAGCTCTTAATTCGTCAATAAAGCTATTTAATTTTTCTCCACCATACATTATAGGTTCGAATGCATCTTTGGAATTAGTTACGGTAAGCCATTCTTTCATAACATCAACCATAAGTGTTTGATCGTTATTCTCTCTGCGTATAGTTCAACTCAAAAGCAAGCTTAACTTGTGACATACCTGATCTTATCCTGCAAGCTTTTAGAACCATGCATGTTAATGTGTTTAAATCTTCTGTCATATAATCATTCCTCACCTATATATAGCTTCTGAAATTGACCATACATCTTAATTATTAAAAGTGAACACTCATTTGCTATTATTTATTAGAAGCTGTATTGAATAACGGCTTATGCTTCTGAATCAATTCTATCTCCTTTAGGGAAATTGTAGCATTATTATCATCTTGTAAGTCTAAAAATGATAAGTAATAATTACTCTTAATAAAATCAACACTTTGATCGCCAGCAGCTAATTGGTACATTCGAGCTACTTTCTTACGAAATGTACTTTTATCAATTAATACCTTACTGTTTATAAGCAAAGGATTGATTAAGGTTTGATAACTATCAAACTTACTAAATTTACTTTCTCTTGCTTCCAAGTATTTGGGATTAAGATGTTGTCTTATTATTCGACCTCTAAGACCATTTTTATTTGTTGCTTTTCCGATATACACAATCTCTAATGTATCTTTAGATGTCCATGCATATATACCTTTTGAAAATGGAATAACATCATCAGCCATGACTAATGGATCAAGTTGATTTTCAAACAAATAACTCACCGCTATCTTATAGAATGAAAGTCAGTTTTCATTGGCAAACTTCTTAATTTCTTAATTGATCAAAAGGAAAATTCCGCTTTAACTTCTTTTATATAATAATCCTCAACAAGTTTTGAGAATTCTTCGACATGAGGCTTTAGTCCATATTTAGAAGTAAAGTAATCACGAATTTTATTTACGTATTCCTCTTGTTCTTCTGGATCGCCACTCCAGACTCGCATATCCCCTAATCTCTCATGAACTTCATTCATAACTTCGTCCATTTCTGCTGAGGTCACGTCATCAACAACTACATACTCCATCCAAGATTCTATATCACTACGTGAGTGTGGAGTTAAATAGTCATCTGCACCCTCGATATAATTACTCAAGTCGCTCATCACCATACTGACTAGAAACATGACTGAAGCTTTTATAAATCCATAAACACCCCTCCTAAATTTCATTCAAATCATCCAAATCAACTTTCCCGCTTCTGCCAGTATCATTAAATTTAACTCTAGCTTTTTGCGAGGACCTGCCCTGAACTATCTCAAATCCTAGTATGAGACACTCTCGTCCTCTATGCTTAAGTTTGTTTTTATTAATTGGATCTACCATATAAGTCGAACCAATCTTAATCACGACTTTTCTAAGATTCAAGCCATCTTTAGTTAAATTATATTTAATAGTTGATTCATCTTGTTGCTTCAAATCAATCATAAACATAGCAGCGTCTCCTTATTGTGTGGTATTTTTTTATCAATATTGTCACGATTCTTCAATAATGTTCATTGAAACTGCATGTTCCTTAGTAATTTCAAATATGTATCTGTAATCATCCGTGAAATTTTCCTAAATTTTTACCATGATTGTGTATGTTTTATCAGATCTCATCCAATGTTCCAAGGCAAGAAATGAAGCAAGTTCTTCTGCATCTTCTAAAGATATATAGTGTCCAATCTTCTTATAGGCTGTTCGAACTTTATCGTAGATGAAAAATCTGTCTAAATCCCAATCCTCAATTTCATCTGTCTTCATTTAATTTTCCCCCATTGAAATTCAGGTTTTATTAACTGAAAGTATAGTAGACCATATCTTTTCTTTTTCGGCTACATTAAATAACAGAGATTCCTCTTCATTGGGCAAATATAAGCATACGTAAGAACTACCCACATCAATTTTCACATCATCTTTTACCATGCGGTATGCAACAAAAGATACTTCACCTGTTGTTACCCGTATTACATCAACACCAGCTTCAGAGTAATGAAACCCTTGAGTTTCTAGAAAATCCATTAATTTTTCCATATAAACACCCCTTTCCTTAAACAAATTATAGTCAAATATTTATCCTTACTCCAAACATCAAGTCTATTCTCATGTATATCAATTTCTTTTATTTGAACAATATCGCCATTTTCCCAAAGCATATTGCCTTGATTAATTCTTGACACATTAGTTATTTTGATAAATTCATTTGTAGCAAAGTCTTTAATGATCAATTCATATTACTCCTCTTATTTTGGTTTATTTTTCGTAGAATCGACTTTATTTGATCCTGTATTAAATTTAGATGTCTTATATTGATGGCTGCTGATGTTAAACCCCCCTATAAATCTGAACTTACTATTCAGTCTACCAGCAAGACCACATGCGGGACATGCCAGTTCTGATTCTGGCAGTTTCTTCGCTTCGATTCTGATATGTCCATATGTACACGTATATTTCAATTTCTTAAGGTCAGGGTTTTTATTTCTTGCATCCTTTTCCTTCTTGATATAATTCTCTTTCCATTTAGATGACTTTTTTCGCAATATACTACCTCCTTCACAGCGACAGCTCTTTGCTTATTTAATCTCCGTACACTTTTTCACCAGTCTCTTTATTTCTCATATATTCTCTCCAACCACAATTACCGTCAGAGCATCTATAAAGTAATTTCTTCTTCATCGCTAACTCTCCACATTTGGGGCAATATACTTTTCTTGTTTCAGAATCATAAATTGGTGCGTTGTTAATATCGTCAATCGAATTTTTATCAAAGTTCATTGGAAATCCTCCCTTTGAAACAACTCTTTTATGGTCTATTCGTGCTCACCATAGACTTGATAATTTGGCATGGTATCGAGTATGTTTGTCCATCTTAAGCCTGATACTTCTGGCATTAACTGCTTAAACAATCCCCAGTTAAGTATATGAACATTAAATAGATCTTGATGTGGAACTGTTTGAAGACTCATAGAATTAAACGCTGGTTTGTGTGCATAAATTAGCAGTCTTTCAGCGAGATCTATTTCTTGCATCCAAATTTCATTTGATGGTGTATTGCTGCCAGCGAGTCTTCCAACATAGAATTTTATATCCCCGTAGTTATTAGTGTTATCCCACTTCTCTTGAAGTAATCTTTTCCCGAATGTTTGACTCCCTGTCTTTCCAATATACAAAAGAACATCATTTCCATAAACAGGATGAGTCCCGTATACTTGATAGATTCCTTTTTCTGTTTTACTGTCCATAAGTTCCGTTAATTGATCTAAAGAGTAAGGACCATCCCAATCAATATGTATTACTAATTGCTGTGAAATGTTCAAAGGGTTCCTCCTCATGAATCTAGTATTTCATATCCTTTTATTATATAGCTTGCCTATGAAGTCATTTTGTATTTTCTTTTGCAAATCTTCTAGTTTTTCAAAAACACTTAGATTTAAATGGATAATTCGATTTTCGATCTCCGATATGCTAAACACACTAATATCCTCATGTACAGCTATAGGAGTATCAATATCAGTTGTACACTTGTTTTTTAGTTTCCTTAGATTATCTGAAATACTAAAGCCTTCATTTAAAATTGACTCCATATTTTTATCATATTTGATCATAATAATTTTTCTTTGGTTATAAACTTTTTGTAATTCCAAGGTTGCATCTTCAACAATTTCCATACTTTCAGCAACATGCACTAAAAATCTATTTAGCGCTAGTTCATCTTCAATATTCATACTTATATCCTTTTGATTAAAATAGTGTCCCATTTTTCTGTTTAAAGAAGTGATTGCCGCAATCATTTCATCAGATGCTTTAAGATTTAAATCTCTCCTAAACTTCTCTTCATCATTACGCATACTCTTTCTTTGTGTCCGATTCACATTAATAATAACAAATATTAATGTGATGGCTGTGATTATTGGTGAAGCTATTTGAGCACATTTTTGCAATAAATCAACTTGAACCATTTTCTCCAACCTCTTTTATCACTCATATGAAACCAATCTTTCAACTATTTTTCTTGCAAGACAATTTGTCTATCTGGGACTTCATTGTCTTGCACTGTAAAAGCGAACGAATAAAATTCAGTTAAATTCAGTGAAAATTTTTCAAGAACTTCAATCTCGGAAGGATCAAAGTTTCCATAAATAAAGATATTCCCTTTTCCAGAAGTCACATCAGAATTTAATACATTAGCCATCAACTTATTAAGATCAGACTCAAGTTCAAATAAATCGCCATAGCTTTTTTCCGACCTAGAGTATATCAAGCACCCGTCGATCATCATTAAGTTCTGAGGTCTTTCTTTTCCATAGATAATCATCAAAGGTTTGTACGCATCATTGTATAGCATCTTAAAGTACACGGATTTCCTTGCTTTCCCACGGATCAAAATCATACCTTCACTCCTTTTGAAATCTCCGTTTTATCCAATTATCCAAAATGTGTTATGAGTATTGTTAAAACTCACTTCTCCCAAATCATGATATTCCTTTAGAAAGATATTGAGCGTTGAGTAGAATTCATCACTGACATGAGGAGTGCAAGTATTATCATTAAATCTGTCAGGCGTAAACTTTACATAGCCACAAGATCCCTCGAATGCGACTCGCAGGATGCTATCTTCTTGCTCAAGTAGCTTATTAAAATCGTCAACAATTTCTTTAGTAAGCAGTTGTTGCATTTGTCTTACCTCCTATAAGTCAGAATAATGATTTCCATTTGATTAGAACTGACTAAATGCCTCTTGCAAATATAATGCGCCAAACTTTTGTTCACACATGTCCTTACTCACAGTGATAATTTTCTATCTGTGCAAAATAGATATCGACTATTAATCTTCTTCAAACTCATATACTTTTACAAAGTCTTCGTTCTCTGCTGCTTCATGATAGAAGAAAACGCGACACCCATTCTTTTGTTATCTTGTGGCGGAAATACACAGGGTATTTTAATCATATCAACATCTCTTCTCTTTGAGATGAAATCAGTTTTTTATCAGATTGTTGGATCTTTATAAGATGTAAAAGGTTTTACATTTTCAGCCAAATTCATTATCTCTTTGTGAATTTCAGCCGCATCTTCTACTCTCTTGAATTGCCCTGCCAACCATGCCTGTTGAATGAAATCTGGTGTGCTTTGATCACCAGTTAGAAGTTTTATTGTTGCACTATGTGTTTCTTTGAATAAGTTTTCTTTGTCATGAACATATTGATCTTTAAAAATTAATTCAAGCTTTTCATATAATCGCTTGAAATTCTCATCGCATTGATTTAGCAAGTAAAGTGCATGATTAAATTTCTTTTCAAGTTCATTGTAATCCCTAATTTCTGTGTTCATTCTAATAACATCCTCTCTTTATGAAATCCGTGTTTCATTTCTTCTCATTCTCTCGTAGGCACCCCTATATACAATCCCTCAGGTCTAACCTCTGGGTACAAACCTAGATCATTCCAACATTTAAGAACAGCATTACCCAACTCTTTAAACTCATGGACATCATTCCATTTAGGATATTTAATATACATGGCATCTAAAGATGGTCCCATTAACTTCCAACAACCAGAGAAATAATCGAATTTATCAACTATTTGACTCTCAAAAAAAGAAAGCACATTTGGACTCGAAGCATCAGCATTATTCCGCATCTCATGAAGAGTGCCGAGTAGAGTTCCACAAATCTTCAACATCAAAGAAGTTTTTTCTTCTACCTCTCTGAGTAAATAATTAATATTCTTATGACCTCTATATTTTTTAATGTCGGTTTCGATCTCTGTTTTTGTTCTCTCTAATAGCAGAATTAGATGATCATATGTTGTGGATATATTTTCAACGTTATTCGTAGAAAAAGAAAGTCGCTCCACACAATATTCGCTCCATATAATTTCTGCGTGCAGATTAAGTTTATGAGTCAATGAGTCAAATATATCACCACTTCTACCTTCTTCGCTAAATATCTGATCTGAATAAAAATTCTCATGTACATGTGCTAATTCGTGGTGCAGAATATGATAAGAAAATTTCCATTTATCAGTAAGTAATAGTTTAGCAATCTCATCTGTCATAAAAACAGATTGTTGGATTTCATTGTTGGAGTGATGAAGCATAACTTTTGCAATCGCTTTCTCATTTTCAGTATTAGTTGCACCTATTTCACGCAACCCATGCAACTTTTGATACTCTGATATATCACTAAAAAAATCACCCGTGATAACCAAATCTTTAAGAGAAACTAGATTTAAAGATTCACTGAAAAAGATCAAGCTTTCATCAAGTATTTTCATAAGACTTTCATGCATTTCAACATCTGAAAATAGCCCTGTAGACTTAATAATTATCCGAGTAATATTAATCTACCTCCATATGTATAAAATCAGACTTTAAATAAGCCTTTATACTGTGCAGTGCTTCGTTATATTATGAAGCAGTCTTTTTCAGAATATTAGTGACTGACTTCTTTACTACTTCAAGTTTCTCTATATACGAAAGCTCCTCAAATGCTTCCCTCACTTCCTCAGGAATAGTTTCGCTTTCGTCAAAGCCGCTTTCTAACTCATGGACATTATCAAGGAAATTAAGGTCTGAATTAGTTAACCATTCGATTGCAATGCGTTGATTTTTCTTCAATATTTCACTTACTCCCTTCTTCACATAATGAGTAAATAGTGCATGAAATTAGGTTTTTAATGTCTATTATTGGCGTTTAGGTTCTCTCTGGTGGAGCATCTGGATAGGCAGTAATAAAGGCAATGTAGCGTTCTATCTTTTCTTCAGCCATCGGGTGATTGTCTTTCTTCTCCCACTGCGACAGATGAGCATAACTTACCTGCACATAATCTGAGAGTGCTCCACTTAAAGGAATCTCTTTCTCCCTCCTTAGTTTCCTGTAGTGCGACCTATCGTATTTTTGTGTTTCGCTCATATTAATTACCTCCAATGTTATATCCTCATATTACCAGTTTACATATGTAAAGTCAATGAAGATTAACGCTTCATTCTTTTATTATTTACACAACATTCAAACATCATTGGGAGATGATAATCAGATGACAAGTCAGATGTTTACCGTGCAAGGAACACTAATACTGCCCCTGAATTTCAGGGTTAAGGCTACTTCTCAGGAAGCAGCCAATGAATATGCTGAAGCTATTTTCAACGAAGAATCAATCATTAGGATGGAAGCTGACTTGCACGATAGAAAAGACAAGATACACTATCTTTTGGCTGATACTTGCATTTTTGATTGGGTAAAATAAATCTCCCGACCTGTTAGAGTGATGACTCCGACAGGTCTTTTTATTTTTCATCAGTTAGTAAAATGAGACCTAATTAAATGCGGATTTCAATGTGTATGCGAATTGAGTATTTTGCCTCATCTCATTGTAATATTAAATGTTATAATGGTCCTTTGGTCCTTTTAGGGGCTAATATGTACCTCTGTGTTAGTCTAGAAACAATTTAATAGAAGGGAAACCCATTCATGACTAAATCATATCTTGATTGTGGCATTACAATTGATCCATTGATTGATTTCAAATTGGATATAACACACTCAGCATTCACTTCACTATCCATTGCAATAAAATCATATTTTAAAACATATCGAATCTTACATGATGCTGGATATTCTCTAAATGTTCTCACTTCAGAAATCGAAAAAGACTTTTGCAAAGATTCCGAATATCAGGAATGTTATATACAAACTATTTTTCACTTGCATCATTTTATTGAACTAATTGTGAAAGATGCATTACGTTCTATTGCACCAGAACTCGCTCTTAACTTTAACGCTAATAGAAGAGCTAATGAAAAACTTATAGTTGAAAAGTTAAAATCTAATGATACGAGTTTTAGTGATTTTTCTTTTAATCATAGTACAACAGTTGACTTCAATATTTCCTTAGAAAGAATTGTGAGTATACAGAACTCTTCCATCGGCAAAATTATCTCCCTACATAGGAAAACAATAAATACAATTCAAAAATTGAGAAACAGTGCTTTTCATCAAGGTTCCTATTTTTTAACTTACTCCCAGCTTGATAAATTGATGGTAACAGAGATATTACCATTGTTAGATGAATTCACTTTTAAATGCGATGATTTATGGGATGCGGATATCTTTAAGGAATGTTGGAAGTATGATGAACAAAATATTGTTGACATCGATCCTATTAGTGCACTTATTAAGACATCAAGTGGAGATTTAAGCAGTATCGCTTTTTACAAAGCTCTCGGATTGGCTCTATATAAAAAACCAAGGTTTTCTCTAATGATGTCTAAAATTTACTTTAAACATGAAACAGAAAGGGCGAATAATTATATTTTTCATGAATTTCTTAGGAAATGCTTTTCCTGTTACCATGACTCACTTTTTCTTTATCCTCAAGAGGACCGCGCTAATGTTGATTTCTACAAAATACAAGAGGTCAAATGCGATAATTGTGGTCTAAACTTATTTGATGATGTCAAAAACCCCCGAGATTATGGACTTCATGATGTGCAGGATATCTGGCATTCCAAGAAATACAAACAATAAAATTAACCCACTTGAAATCCTCTATTAATATAAGTTTCACATAATAATAGGGTGATTCATCATATCGATGTTCTCCCTATTACTTTTGTCCATTAAAATGAGCAATAAAAAATTTGCAACAATAAATTACGAATTTTATTTGAAGATGTTTTGAGTTATTATTAAGAGCAAATGACAAGAAAAGGAGACTACGATATGAATGATGAAACAGTAAAACTTCCAGATGGTTATTCACTAATTACAGATGAAGATTTTTCTATGGCATTGAATCAGAAGAAAACTGTTTTTGTACATCAAAACGGAATACCTGCCTGTTACCCATCTCCTATTATTAGTTTTGATTCTAATCTGGTACAGATGGGAGACGGAACGTCATTAAGTGGACGTCCAAATATTTTTATGACGATCAACAATAAAATAAGAACAGAACTATTGAAGGATATCTTCACGTAATTATCTGATTATCCTAAAATCCCTAAAAAAGACTCCGACTGGGTGTCTTTTTTAGTATGAAGACGAGTTTTATTTGACAAGTGCAGCAAGTGTTTTTCCAATCTCTTCTTGTTGTCCATTAAACATACGATCAACTCTATCTTCATGTTCTTTTATTTTATTCTTCAATATTTCATTTTCAGATTCTAGATCAAACATCCTTTCAAATGCTGCTACAGCACCTTTAGCGTTCTGATATGCTCTCCACATCAATTCTTGCTCTTCATAATCAACTTTGTTCATTTCACATTTCCCCTTTACGACTGAAACACAAATTTTTAAAATCCTAATTCCTCTCGCAGCTCATTTATGTATTTCTTCTTATCTGCTATCTGTTCTCGAAAATCTTTAAATAGTATATCTCTTTGACGGATCTCATCAAATAAAATCCAATACTGTGGTGCAAGGAGCCTATCCATATCTTTTACATTTTTATCGTAGTGACCTTTCACTTCTTTTAATCTCATATTCATTCCCATCATCTCTACTCCTCTTGAAATACCGATTTCATTTACCATTAATCCAGATAAAAACGACCTTCTTTTAATCTTTCCTTGTATTCATCATCAACATCAAGTGTACCAATGAATTTCAATACTGCCTCTTTGGCTGCTTTACGCTTCTCTTTTTTCACCTTATACTGGTCATTACTTTGACAAATAGAGAATTGTGATACTTCACTTCTATCGAAATTGGGAATATATTCAATCCTCTGATCACAAAGAAAAGTTCGTGTCTCCCATAGTCCACCGTTGCAATGCTGATTCAGTGCGCCGTGAAAGATTTCAACCTCTTCTTTAACTACTGTTGTTTCCCCGCATGCTGCACAGGAACTTTCTTTGATAAATCGTAAATTCATTTTTTCATCTCCCTATAAAGTAGTGATTTCGTTACCTAGTTCACATTATCTTCGTACTATGACACATCATTCGTAAATGATATTAAATTTCAATACTTCATCCCATCCCAATATAAAGGCTTCACGTATATCTTTTCTTGATTTACCTTTGCGAGATTCTTCGAAATGTTGTATTTCCTTTTTGTTTGTTATCCGACTATCCATTGGTGAGTCTTAGACCTTAGAGGATGGCAATGGAAAAGAAATAAAGGTTACACGAACAGCTTTGTGACAGGAGGATTAATTAATGAAAGAAGGTCTATATTATGATAGACGAACAACTGAGATAATTCTGTGCTATCATTTTAGCAGAAGTTCTCATATGTTTATCAATCGAAACAATGTCTATATAGATAGACATTGAGATACTTAAACCTGTTTCAACGTTGTGAATAGCCAGCATTGCTTTGAAATCATTAGTCATGTGAAACAAAGCATCTTTTGTGGAATCTAATGAAATTTCATTTCCATTGTTGGAAATTAGGAACATATTGTATTCACCTCTCTGTCTCCTTATGTGTCTATTACCTATTGAAAGAACAATTTCAACACCCTTCTAACAAGCCACAAGGCTCCTTTGATGTTCTTTCCACTTCCTATATACATCTATAACAATTCGAACGTCATGACTCACAGGCTTCATTTTGGGCTTCCACATATCCGAATCTTGAACGAGAAGCATAAGTAAGTCATATTGAAAGTTTGTTAATCTTAATTTTAAGTTCTCTCTCTGTAAATTGAATAATATCCATAGGCATTTTAACCCCATTCTATTCTGATATATTTAATCTTATTTTGCTAATTGATATTTGTTACCTTTTTCTTCCCACTTTTGAAACATTTCTTTAATCTTCTTAATACAAGTATCAGAACGTTTGTCTTTTTGCTGCTCTTCTTTCAATACCTGTCTTGCATGTGCTTGCACTACTGATATGACTTCTGTTCGCTTAATATAAAAGTCGAATGCAACATTGTTAAGATCATCGACCGTAATCTTAGTATTATTGATATTGTCTATAATTCTAGTTGCAAATCCAGATTTACAAGGTATGAAGATGAATGTTATGTCAGATAAATCAGGCTGGCTGTCAATCAATGAATATATCTGTTCGTCAGTTATGTATTTTGCTGCTGCCTTTTCGATATTAAATAAATACTCTCTTTCTATAAACCTTATTCTAATTCCAGTTTCGTTTATTCTCATTACATTCATCTCCCATTTAGTTTATAGTATTAATTAAACCTTTAATTGTTTGCCCCTCAACTATATCTTTAATTCACTTTTCATTGTCTCATTACTCTTGTTTCAAATATTCAGCAGCAGGCACACACTTGCTCCAATCAATATCTTCAGGACAGTCAAATTGCGATTCACAATGCCAGCCATTCTTATACATTTCTCTGCGATGCTTTTCTCTTTCTTCACTATCCTCGTATTTAAATAACTCTCGTTTGATTATAGACTCATGATATTTAATCAATGTTAATAGTCACCTCCATGAAATCTGCTTTTTATGACCTGTATGTTTGAGTCATTTTTAATTGCTATTCTTTGAATACATCATTAGAAAGATTTTCATTTCTCTTTGATAGCTGAAGAAACTTTTCAAACTCAGCATCAGATAAGTTGCGAATTCTGTTGTAAACATCAGCAATATCATTTTCATCCATATCCTTATACCTCCTTATGAAATCAATCATTTATTTGTTAATCAAAAAAAATATAAGTGTCAACTACTCAATCATCATAATTTTATTTTTCTTTTTTTGTATTAACAATCACTTTATATCCTAATAGATATTTCACTATTAGTTTTTACATGGTAACTCAATTTGTAACCTTTGCCCAATTTATTGGATATACTAAACCACACTAAAGGAGGTTGAAGAATGCAATTAAACTATACAAGAGATGACTGTTGCACAGGGTTTAAACAAAAGAAGAAACGAGACAAATTCAACTTAGGATACATCCCTGCGGATAACATTAAGGAGCTTTTAATTCTTAGCAAAACAAATCCATATAATTTACTTTCAACTCCAGAAAAACTGTTCAGATTTCTGCAAACGAATCACTTGTCACTTTCTCACGATGTAATAAACAACTTTTGGATGTCAGTTGTAATGACAGAAAGAGGTATAGCAGGTTTTAGATATGCTCAATTATCAAATTCCCTATCATTTGATAATTTTGAAAAATTTTTAGCACACTTAGGTATTTCTTTAAAATACTTTTATGATGACAATGATAAGATTTGCACTTTTGCACCTGACGTACCCAGTTTTTGTGATGATGATGCTGGATCGTTTTGCAATGAATATTGCTGCTGCCATGATATCGGAGGTAGTATAGTATTAGCAAATGGCATACTTTACTATTAACAAAACTCATCCAAGTACTCAAAAGTACTCTGGATGAAAATACATAAAGCTTAAAAGACTTATTTTATTTGGGTTCCATAGGTTCGAATTCCACATCGGACACAACAAACGTATCCATCTCATATGTTTTTCCTTGTGGTGTGAAAACCCACTCATTTTCCTTGAGAGAATAATATTTATTCTTTTCTACCATCCCAAGTGTATTAGGACCAAATGATGCTCCCCCAGCATATATAGATCTTTTCCATACTAACAATTTAACTAAGTTAACCAAGTTAATCACTCCTTATAAAATACTTCTTTCATTACCTATGACTGTATTCGGATGAAAACATATCTTTTCTTAGTTTAGCCATTTTTCCATTGGCTCGATTTAAAAACACAATTCCTTCAGCTTCCACTTCTGGATTGAGTATGGAACGAAGATCAAGCAGCCATTCCTTCCAAGAATCAAAATCTGATGTTTGTGGATAATCTTTATAAGCGCCTAACCCGTCTTTGTGAGGCTCTAATGTGTACCACAAATTTCTGTCTAATCCGTACTTATTTCCTTGAATATTAAGTCCAATTGCTTCGCCATAATACTCACCATCTTTTAATTTCTTAGATCTTTTCGAAACTCTATTAATAACGGCTTCATTAATATATTTGTACTGAGGATCATTAAACTCAGTTTTTACATATCCTTTATGCTTTTGATTCCTTGCGTATATTTCAAGCTTTGTTCCTTCAACAACAATCTTCACATTTGTTCCGTCAATCTTTTCAAGAACAATTGCTTGGGCTGGATCAAAGCACCATTCCCATCCTTCAGCAACCCTAGGAATACAAAGTCCACTTTCAAAATTTCTTAAATAAGGTGGAAACATTTTTTCAAACTCTAAATACTTTGTAACTAGTTCATAATTTTCTCTGTTCATTTAAAACATCTCCTCTTGGTTCAATTGTTTTTAATTTCAAAAGAAAGAATCCTTTCATTGCCTTAGAAATCTCAGTTCATTAATGGCTAAGAACATGATTAGATTATTATTATTAACTTTAAAAATATTTGTTATTGCTCCTCTCAATAGTGTCTTGTCTAAATTATCTGTTACATATTTATCTAGAGCACTATTAATATGATCCACAGCTTTTGATAATTCATAGTCTAATTCGTCTTGATATTTCATTAATTGTCACTCCTTTCGAAAAAATCATATTCATACATAACATATTTATCGCAAAAAATCTTTTTAACTTCTATTCTTCTTACAAATCTTTCAAATCTATTGTATAGTTAATATATTGTTATAGTTCAAAAGTAGTGAGGAGATATATTCATGAAGTTTTTATTAACATTGTTGCTGATATACATTATTACCCGTTTCCCCCTTAGAGCATGGAAAAATTATGGAAACAGAAAAATAGATGATTTCCTTGAGAATCATTCAGGTGCCAATACGAATTTCAGTGAAACATTTAAAGATCTTAGAAGTCTTAAATTATCCATGTATGCAACAGAAACAATAGAAGCAATCAACCATATTAAAGAATTTTTGTTGACTGATGAGGTTATTCTCCTTAATGGATATAATCCTGCCAAAAACAATTTTACGTTTAGTGTTTATGCAATGACCAACAATAGGTTGATAATTAGTACTGTTACCGCATCAACCAAATATCTGGAATCAATCAATTACAATAAAATTAACAATGTGGAACTCTACAATACTTTTTTAATGAATTATGTACTAGTAACAGCTAAAGGTACATCCACAGTGGTTCGTGTTTATAGCGAAGCCAAGTGTATTGAGCTGTATAAAGCACTGCATGCGAAAATAGAGTAATTCCTTGAGTAGGATAAGAACGTTTCTTATTTATTTTCTATCAAGCTATTTCAATAAAATATTCATTTTACCTACACTGTTAACATTTGAGAAATTGATATCCTTGAGTTTGCAGGTACTTCTTCAACATTTTCATAGTCAATTCTTGCATTTTAGCAGCTCCTATCAAAAATTTATTAATCTGTATTTCCCATTTCCAATTCTCTCATAATCATTAAACACGATTGCATGATTTTTATTAGCATTTATACAACATTTAGACCTTATGTGCGTGTTTATCGTTGATTCTTTATAAATCGTTTCATTTGCTATCATTGCGTTAATGACATCCTGCCCTGTGAACTCATTTGCCCCTTTTTGTTTTACTAGATTTCTAACTACAATCAACATCTCTTCTCTACATGTTCTGTGCATCGGGGAACACCTCATTTATTAATCTAGTAATGTGTAGTAACTTCTTATTCAACTTTTAATTTCGTGATGTTTAACAATACCAACACATATATCCTTGATTATCCAACAATGTTATATCTTAATTAACTATTACTAAAAAAGAAGATCCTAACCAATAAAGGTTAGAATCAGTCCTTGTCTTATTATAAAATATCATCCGTATATCTATTTCCGTCTTTTGAAAAAGTCACATCTGAAGGAAGCAAATTTATTCCCATGAATGATTGGGCTCTTAATGAATCCATCCAGCTATAATAATCATTGGGAACACGATACACAACCACTTGCCCCTTCTCTTTTATTGTTACAATCATTTCATCATTTGAACTAGGGTGATTTCCTGCTGATAGAACGTGATATGTATTTCCTTGCTCTGTAATTTCTAACACATCATGTTTATTGATATCGCCATATATTTCCCCACGACGCTTATTAATGATGAATTCTTCATTACCTGTTACTGTTACAATATCTAATCCACCAATTTTATCTACAATATTTTCTTGATACATTTTTCTTCTTGATTTTTCCCCCACACTGATAGATCTCCAATATTATATATTTATGTATAATTATACCGCATTGATATATTTGAGAGTGTGTCAATAATAATTAAAAATCAAAACAAAAAAATCGCAGTCCTTAGACCACGATTCAAACCCTATTTTTTAAGATCATCTAAATTTATCTGGGCTCATTATTATGATATCAATTCACTTGTTTTAGTGTTACCTTTCGCTTATCTGTTTTTATTAATACACTGTGTGTAACCATACTGACAATTTTAGTATTTACTCGATCTTGAATAATTAGGACTGAAAACCTGTGAGATTTCTTTACAACATATCTCAATTAGTCCTTCTGTTGAATTAAGCTGTATGGTTTCATTTTCAAATTTTTCTGCAACACCTCTTAATGTTTGGCTATTATTTAAAATCAGTACTATTTCCCGTTTTTCATATGCAGCCCACTCAGCGAATCGAGTAATTTCAGTCAATGGTTCCACCTACACTTTACTTTTATTTAATCACTTTAACAAATTGTATCAGACTTTGAAAGCTAGTCGATACTGGATTAATACCTTCATTGACCGCTATTATATCAGACAACATATTTTCATCCTTATTGTTAAGGACTAGTATAAATTGGTCAATGTCTTTTTTCAAATAGCTACTCATTTTTTGATCCTTAATGGTTAAAACCGTATTATTGTCTTTTTCATGTAGAAAGTCAGAAAACAAGAGTTCTGAATCTCCTAGTTCGTTGATATAAAGAACATCTAATAATGTATCTTTAGAAATTGCTGAGAGCAAAAGTGAATTATATACATCATTTGTGATGACCTTATTTTCTATAATTTCAGTATAAACTTTCTGATGGTTACTGTTTAACCAAGTTAATTCTGAAACCAATTTTACATTATCAGCTTTCTCAATTTTGTTCTTTTCTAGCTCACTATCTGTAAAAGAATACTCTTTGTTATCTCCAACAAATAGCCTAATAACTGACGCATGAGCTCCAGAATAGAAATCTCCATAAGACTGGATGAGAGGGAATACTATTAGCTCATCACTTCCAGATTCATCCCACTTAATATCTATATCCACATTAACTATATCCCCTTTTTTGCTGGGAATTGTAATATATTTTCCCCATTCATTTTCACCACTTGGACTTATTAAAGTTGTTTTCCTTCCCTGTAGTACAATAAGCTTTACTTGGGTATCAAATTGTGTGTTTTCTATATACATGTTGCCTTTTATATTATTTTTAAAATTTTTCGTTAGTTTAAAATACGGATAAGCACTTTCCTCTATTTGTTTAGAAATGTGTTGATCTAGTTTAAAATCAAGAAAGAAATGTGGGTTTTGAGCTTCTTCTTCACCAACCAACGGATTTGTTCTCTTTTCTGTTTTATTTACTTCAACTATTGGGGTATTCGTTCCTGTATTATTCGGAAGATTACAGCCTACTAAAAAACAAGAAAGAATCAAAATTATAAAAACTAACTTTACATTGTTCATAATATTATCTTGTGCCTCCTACATCAATTAAATCATATCTAAAACTATAAATATGCACCCCTCAATAAATAAGAGGGGTGCATAAGATGTATATTAAATTTAAAAATTATGAACTAAACGATCTTTCATAGTCAGTATATGCATGATATATCGAACCGCTGTAAGCAACAGAGTGAGCTCCAACGGCTTTATAATCTCCACCTTGACCATATGGAATATATACGCCTATTTCAGAAAATGCTGTTTTGTCAAAATCCCAAAAAGCAGATCCTCGATCAATATTACCAATAGCGATAATTGAATAATTACCGTTTGCAGCCTTGCTATACAATGATGCTTGAGCGCTGGCAGAGTACAACTTGCTCTTTGCTACTGTCTTAGCCTCGGCAAATATTTCCCAAATATTACCTAGACTTGGGACATACCCACTGTCTCTAGTAATAGCACTCGAACCTGTTGCACCAATAGTAAAGCTAGCAGCACAAACATCTCCTTGACAAGATGAAAATGTTCCGAAATCAGTAGTCTCTGGATAATCAATATTAGGATTAGCCGAAGTTACATCTGGCACTATTCCTCCATCAGCTGAAACCACAGAACCTCCAATAACTAAAGTTGCTGCCATCAAAAAAGACACGATCTTTTTTTTCATAAAAACACTCCTTTTCCATTTCTGTATGTTTGTTACCAAATGAATTATAAACCATATTTTAGTATATTACAACACATATTTGATATTTTAGTAGTAAACTAATATTTTACTATATATATAGATAGTTTCAGCATTGTAAAAAAAGAACCGTAGTCTATTAACTACGATTCATACCCTTTAAAATTGAAGTAGCATTGTTCTGATATCTATTCCCTTCTTGTACATACCTATCAAGCTGATTTCTGCTTTTGTGTGCTGTTTGCTTCAAGATAGCTGCATCATTAAAACCTTCAGACGCTGCACTAGTTGCAAATCCAGATCGAAGCGAGTGACCACTATATTGATTTTCGTCTAAGCCTGCTAATTTCGCATACTTTTTTACTATCTTAGCAACAACTCCACCTGTTAACCGTTCGCCTATTGAATTGACTTTGTTAACACCTCTAAAGATAGCGTTTGATTTAATTTTGGAAACCTCTAAGCATTCTTGAAGTGAGGATACTGCACAATACTTATTGTCTGAGTATAGGATTGACTCTGTAATATATTCTTTTGTCTTACCCTGATATATTTGATATCCATTCCCTGTTGAGTAAATAGTATATCGTCTAGATTTATGGAAACCAATTCTGAGCGTCTAGAAGCTGTTGTAAAACCTAATAACAATATAGCCTTATCTCGTATCCCTGTAATAGTTGAAACGTCTATAGAGTCAATGAGAGCCTTCAAATCATCGAGTATCAAAGCTTTTTTAGGTGACTGCTTATTGCCATTTGTACGGGCAATGCCATTAAGCAATTCTTTAATTGTTTGGATGTTAGTTGGTGAAGGGTGATTAGACATGCTGTGAGCTTTATTTACAGATGATACTTTTCGTCTGATCGTAGAAAACTTTAGTGTTTTTGATAACTCAGATAGATACAAAAGGATAGTGTTAGGTTGAACTGGTAAGGAAATGAGATTGTGCAGCATACAAAATTGAACAAAGTCGTTCCAATCAGATTGGTATGCTCTTATTGTGTTGTTTGCTTTAGAAGACTTCAGCAGAGCGTTGATGCGTTGTTGTTGTTCTGGAGTGTTCATATGGATATTAAGATGATTCGGATTCGACTTAATTGCGAATTGATTCGTCATTTGCATGGTCTCCTTTATGAGGAATTTATGATTGAAAATATCGGTACGCCAATCGAGGCCACTGAAGAACTAAGCACTTGGGGAGAAATGTTTCGAACTAACAAAAAATACAGCCAATCATCCGGTATTTGGATGGTTGGCTGTCCCTTTTTAGTGCTAATTTCAATCCGCTAATTTCAAGATTCTCTTTAGATTTACGGCGAAGATTGCCATAGCGCCTTGCAGCTCCATACCTAATAGACCCGAGGTTGTGGCTACATCATACCCGTGTCGGTGTTTGAGTTCGCTGTTCTTCGCTTCAATCTTGTAGCGTTCCTTCGCCTTCTCTTTAAAGGCATCACTTTCTTGGAATGCCATTTGTTCCGAATGCGCGTTAGATTTTATGCTGACGGAGTAGGTTTTACTTGCGGACCCTTCCTTGTAACACCCTTCTTTGAGCGGACACTGTTTACACTTCTCCACGTCAAAATAATAAGTATCCTTTTGGTTCTTACCGACGTTTTTCTTGCCCTGACGCGCTTTTCGAATCGCTAGGTGTCCGGCTTTACAGACATACATGCCTGCATCTTTGTTGAATTCAAACTCGTCTTCTTTTTTTCGCACGCCTTGTGTAATCAGAGGATTGAGCTTGGAGATTAACATCATGTCGTGTTCTTTGCTGTACATTAGGTTGTCCTTCTCTGAGTAAGCCGTGTCCCCAATGACCGTTTTGACCTCCATGCCAGTTGCCTGGCTCTTCTCAATAAGCATCTGCAGTTGTTTCCCGTCATTCTTCTCACCTGTTGTTACAATAGCAGCCGTAATAATCCGTTCTTCGGTCATCGCGAGATGCGTTTTGTAACCGAAAAATGAGGAATCTGCCGTCTTGTGGCCGATCCGCGCCTCGGAATCGTTTTGCTGTTGCAATCGTTCCGTGTCATCTTGGACTGTTTCCTTTAGCAGATTGAGTGGCTCTAGAACTTTGGGGATTTGAGCAATGCCAGACTTGGATTCAAGGAACTGAATCAGGTTGTTACAATAGGCTATTTCATCTTCCAGTGCATCGCTCACGTTTTGGGCTGGTAGTTTGGCTTTCATGGATTCGTCTACGGTGTAGATGGCTTTTCGTAGTTTGCGAGCACGGTCTTGAAGGATTTCACGAGGCGTTTGTTGGTTGTAACGCGCTTTGGTATGAGTCGCATCAACAATGATGGATGTGCTCTTCAGGAGACCTTGCTCGATTGCGACGCTGACCGTTTTTCCTATCAGGAGATCGAGCATGTTCGTGTCATTCAACCGCAGTTTGCGAAATTTCGTTAACGAACTTGCATCGATGACCGGATCTTCCGGCGCCATGTTCAAGAAATATTTAAACGACATATCGTATCGGGAGCGTTCCACAATATCGACATCGTACAGGTCAAAAATCGCCTTGAGCAACAAATATTTAAACATTCGAATGGGGTCGATGGCATTTCGACCGTTGTTCAGACAATACTTACTTTTCAACTCTTCATAGATGAATGAGAAATCCACCAACGCATTGATTTGCCGCAGCATGTTGTCCTTCGGCACCACAATATCGTAAAGCGCCGCGTAGGAGCTAATCATTAATTCCTGCTGTTGTTGAATCATCCTGTCACCTACTCTCCCGTATTGACACTATTATAAAGCAAAAAAGGAGCAAGCTCCTCATGAAGATGAGTACTTGCTCCTAGTTAACTTTTTCAGTGGCCTCACGCCAATCCAAGGTGGTTTTCCTTGGTTGGTGGAACGGAACAAAGAAAGGTGAACTTTCCTTTCTACGTTAGGCTCTTAATCTTTAAAAGTTTCACCCTATTTTCCTTTAAGAGTAACCCATCTAAAAGTAATGATATTATTGACTTCTTCAACTGTGTTTAGTAAGTTGAATTTACTATATTTCGTTTTCTAACCACAACTCCAAAATAGTCCTCATTCGTTTAGATGGTATGTAAAGTGATATTTCCTTGTTATCACGGATTGCGCTTCTCCATATCCATTGAACGAGTTCTGATAATGCAAACATATCTTCGTTGATATCAATCCCCTTATCGTAAAAAAAATCCTTTTTTAATTGGATTGATGAGACGGTTAATAATGTTAAAACATAGTCATCAAGCCCCATATATTGTTAGCTGCGAATTCAGGAGTAGCAATGATATTTGCATTCCCACCATAAGCTTTAACAGTTGTTGTTAATTTCACCATTTCAGCAGGATCGAAAGTAGCACCAGTAAATCGAATTCCCATGAAAACAATCAAAAAACGTCAACCTAAACATTTCTGATAATTTGCTGCAACGATGCGTCATAAGCCTCCCTCAAGAAATCTGCATAATGAGTCGCTGTCGACCTAAAATTAAATTGTCAGAAAAATTGTCTTGAGGGAGGTAATTTTATTAATCAACGTGATATGATTGTCTATCTGGTGATATAAATACGCTTGCACCGTCTTTGAATGCGATTCTAAGCGTTTCTTTTTTCGGACTGATCAATATTTCAATAACTCTATCCAAAAGGTTCTCAATGGCAATCTGCGGTTTTGAAGGACTCTTCTTGCTCCCGTCTACCTTCCCATTTTTAATAAGTTCAATTTCATAATGATTGTAGATGAGTTCTAAAAGAAAGTCCTGATCCAGTTTCCATCTAGTAAAAAAATCAGTTCCGTAGTTTGAGTAGCCAGAGCATATTAATACAATTCGGTTATTGCGTTCTTTCAAACCTTTATAGTTCTTGTTACAATCCAAACATTTAATACGCTTTGTGAAGTAATACATATGTTCACCTATTTAATTATGTCGTAAATCAATTTAAGTTCAGATATAGAATTATTTGATATTGAAAAAGCATTTTTTAACTCGCTTAAGTTCTCCTCGGATAAGTCTTTTTGAGTATAAACTTTACACAAAATGTCTCCTTCTGACACTTCATCTCCGATTGTCTTAACCAGTTCAATACCTGCATGGTAGTCAATTTTGTCTCCCTTTTTTTGCCTACCTGCTCCTGCAATCATTGCAATGCGACCGATCACATCTGCTTCAATTTTCTCAATAACACCATGCTTACTAGAAATTATCTCGATCTTATCAGAAGCAAAAAACCAATCTTTAGTCTGTAAGTTTTCTGTATTTCCTTCATGGGCTTCTACAAATTCGATAAACTTAGAATAAGCCTCTCCTGAATTAATAACCTTTTTAACTTTACTTTTGGCAATATTAATATCGTCAAATTTATCAGCAAGAAGCAATAATTGAGCGGAAACTTCAATACAGAAATCAGAAAGTAATTTATTTCCCCTGCCTTTGAGAATTTCTAAACTTTCAAAAATCTCAAGTGAGTTTCCAACCATATTTCCTAATGGTTGATTCATATCTGTTAAAATAGCTACAAATTTCTTATTAAATTTCTTTCCTATATTTAGCATGGTTTCAGCAAGCTCTCTTGCAGACTCTTCATTTTTCATAAATGCACCATTTCCAAACTTCACATCTAGTAAAATTGCATCAGCTCCTGAAGCAATTTTTTTACTAATAATTGAGCTTGATATTAATGGTATTGAATCAACCGTGGCTGTCACATCTCTTAGTTCATATAGTTTTTTATCTGCTGGAACAATGTTTCCTGATTGTCCTATAATTGAAAATCCCACTTCGTTCACAACTTCTATAAAGCGTTCTCTTGTAAGTTCAACTTTAAAATTTGGTATTGATTCTAATTTATCAATTGTTCCCCCTGTACTACCCAAGCCTCGACCTGACATTTTCGCCATTGGTACATTAAAACAAGCTACAATTGGAGAGATAATCAATGAAACTTTATCACCTACTCCACCCGTTGAATGTTTATCAACTTTTATTCCTGATATTTCAGAGAGATCAATTATATCTCCAGACTCTGCCATTGCTTTGGTTAAATAATAAGACTCATCTATGGTTAGACCATTAAACAATATCGCCATTAAGAACGGTGATATTTGATAATCAGGAATCTCTCCTGATACATATCCATTTACAATGTATTGAATTTCATCAAAAGTAAGTGTCACGTTGTCTTTCTTTTTCTGAATAAGATCAACCATTCTCATGTGCTAGTTCCCTCCTATGCAAGCCCACTCTTTCGATTCTATTCAATACTTCGTACATGGAATCAAAATCCAAACTGATTCCAGCAAACCTCAAAAAATCCTCTGATTTTTTATTCAAGAAGTTCGAAATCTTAAGCATATTAGTTTTAGTAGGAAACATTTCAATATTAAAGTACATTCTACACATAAAATAACTAATTCCAGTCCCCTTATGAAGTTTGTGGGGATTAAGAGCAGAATTGCAGCTCTTAATCCATAGAGGAAGACTGGTTTTAGCTTTATTATATATATCAAGCGTCCAACTATCTAAATTCCCTTGAATATTTGGGATAACATTCATTGAGAATTTTATGCTCTTGGGTGTCGTTTTGTCGCCTACACCGCCTGTACTATGTTTGTCCACTTTGGTTCCATGAATGGGTGACAAGTCAATCTGGTCGCCCGAATTCGCCATAGCTAACGTCAAAGCTGCTGTCTCGGCTGCTGTCATTCCGCGGAATAAGACAGCCATCGCCCATGCTGACATTTGATAATCAGGAATTTCTCCGTTGCAATAACCATCCACGATAAAAGATAATTCCGCAGCACTCAGTTCGCCGCCATCACGTTTTTTTTGAATCAGATCTACAGCCCTCATGTCCCGTCACTCCGTTCGCTGCGTTTCATTTCATCCGCGATAATGCCCTCTGCTCTTCTTGTGCTCGAACGATAAGCTCATCCAGCGTTTGACTAAGCTGAAGTACCTCACGATTAAGAAACGTTTGTTTTACTAATGCTGTCTCCACCATCTTATCGCGCAGCTGTTCCATCTCCAAGACTAGTTGCTTGTCCATGATCTTCACTCCATCATTCTGTAATCATGGACATTATACGACGATAACGTAGAAAAAAGCTGTCACAATGAGTCGACAATATTGTGACAATATTGTTACAAAACCTGCTAAAATTGAGGGATTAGTCCCTTTACTAATGCAAGGAATTGGGACTTCACACGCTCTGTTGTCTCCATTACTTCAGCATGCGACAAAGGTTGGTCCAGAATACCTGCCGCCATATTGCTAATGCAAGAAATACCTAATACTTCGATACCCGAATGACGTGCCGTAATGACCTCCGCCACAGTGGACATTCCGACAGCATCTGCCCCAAGCACACGCAGCATGCGAATTTCTGCTGGCGTCTCATAAGTAGGGCCAAGCAAGCCTGCATAGATGCCTTCGCGAAGCGTCAGGCCTTGGCTTGCTGCTGTATCCCGGGCGATGCCGCGCAAACGTTTGCTGTATGCCTCGGACATATCAGGGAAGCGCACACCCAGCTCATCATCATTAGGCCCGATAAGCGGGTTTTTGCCGGTCAGGTTAATATGATCGGAGATGAGCATTAGATTGCCCGGCTCGTAATCGGTATTGACGCCGCCAGCCGCATTGGTAACAAGCAGCGTGTGTACGCCAAGGGCTTTCATTACACGTACAGGGAAGGCAGTAAGCTCAGGTCCGTAGCCTTCATACATATGGAATCGTCCCCGCATCAGGACAACTGTCCGGCCGGATAGTGTGCCAATGAGCAATTCTCCTGCATGGCCCTCTACCGTTGATACAGGGAAATGGGGAACGTCTTTGTAATGAATAGTAACGGCATTCTCCAAATGATCTCCAAGAACGCCAAGGCCAGAACCCATGATTAATCCTATTTCTGGTTGTAAATTCGATTGAGCCGCGATATATGCAGCAGCCTCTTGAATATGAGATGCACTTAACAAGGTCATTTCGATTCCTCCAATTTATAATTTAAGTATGAAGCAGGTCTAAAAAGCTTGAACCGTTTGGTGGTGCCTGTACACCAAAATTATGAGCGATCGTCGCACCAAGATCGGAAAATGTAGCACGCGTCTCTAAGGCGACGGGCTGCCTAAAAGCAGGACTGTATAGAAGCAGCGGCACATACTCCCGCGTATGGTCGGTTCCAGGATGGACAGGGTCATTCCCATGATCAGCCGTTACGATCAAAAGATCTCGAAAGCCGATCTTGCTTTCCAATTGGGGCAGTGCCCGATCAAATTCCTCCAGCGCCTTGGCATAGCCGTCTGGATCACGCCTGTGACCAAATAGCGAATCGAAATCAACCAAATTCGTGAACAGCAGTCCTTTAAAGGGCGTGCTCAGCGCATTTATCGTTCGAGCGATACCATCGGCATTACTCTTGGTCGGAGTGCTCGATTGGATGCCCTCTCCATCAAAAATATCATTGATTTTACCAATAGCAATCGTATCCAAGCCGCCATCCTTAAGCGCGTCCAATACAGTTGGCTGAGGGGGCTTAACCGCATAATCATGTCGGTTAGGCGTACGTTTGAATGAACCAGGCGAGCCCAGATAAGGCCTTGCAATAACACGGCCTACGGCATAACGCTCGTCCATCGTAAGCTCTCTTGCAATCTCGCAAGCACGATATAGCTCTTTTAGTGGAATCACTTCCTCATGAGCAGCTATCTGGAAGACGCTGTCTGCGGACGTATACACAATCCAAGAGCCGCTCTTCATTTGCTCTGCTCCGAGTTCATCCAGTATCTCTGTTCCGCTAGCTGGCTTATTGCCAATTACCTTGCGCCCTGTTCGTTCTTCGAACGCTTGAATGAGTTCATCAGGGAAGCCCTCGGGAAAGGTCTGGAAAGGAACCTCAATGTTGAGCCCCATTAGCTCCCAATGCCCCGTCATCGTGTCTTTCCCTACCGATGCTTCGGCCATCTTGCCATAATACGCTGCTGGAGGTCCCTCTGCAGGCTCCCAAGTTGCAATTGGGGCTATGCGATCCAGTCCCCATCTCCGCAAATTGGGCAGCTCTACCTGACCTACATGCTCTACAATGTGGCCTAATGTATGGGCTCCTTTATCGCCGAATGACTCCGCATCCGGCAATTCCCCAATTCCTACACTATCTAGTACAATGACGGCAATTCGATCAAATTTCATAGATTACTCTTCCTTTCTCCCGTGAATAGCCCAATAGTGGCGCGATGGCGGATATCAAGCACGGGGATGCGCATTCGTGTATGCTTCTTTCATTCTTACTTTGGACAGACGGGTATATCGCTGCGTTGTCGAAATATCGGCATGACCGAGCAGTTCCTGTACAGCCCGCAGGTCAGCGCCATTCTCCAGCAGATGTGCGGCAAAAGAATGCCGAAGCGTATGCGGCGTTATATCTTCCTGAATGCCTGCTTCCTTGGCGTACTTCTTCACCATTTTCCAAAAGCCTTGCCTAGTCATTCTCGTACCCAGCTGATTGAGAAATAAGGCTTGCTCGTCACGGCTCTGCTTCAGCAGCTCATCCCGGCCCGCCTCTAGATAATCAACCAAGGCGTTCGCGGCCATTCGGCCAAATGGTATAATTCTTTCTTTGAGCTTGCTGCCTACACATTGAATAATGCTTAGCTGTAAATTAAGGCTGTCCTTGTTAAGTGAAATCAGCTCCGATACCCGTATGCCTGTTGCATACAATAACTCCAGCATCGCTTTATCTCGTTTGCCTGCGGGAGTTGTCGGCATGGGTGTCTCAAGCAGCAGTCCTGCTGTCTCAATAGACATGACACTCGGCGGCTTATGCTCCTGCTTAGGCGATTCTATGTATATCGCAGGATTATGCTGAATAGCTCCTTGTAAAGCCAAATAATGAAAAAAAGCCCGAATAGACGCAATATGTCTGGACAGCGTAGAGGATTTGCGCCCGCTTTCTTTCAATTGCATTAAATAATGTGATAAATGATGCCTGTGAACGGAACTCGCATGGGTGATAGTTTGTTTCTCCATATAGTCGAGCAGCCCGTTTAAATCCCGTCCATACGACTCGATCGTACTGGGAGACAACGCACGTTCAACCGATAAATAATGAATAAACGATTCGACTTGTGCTCTCATTGCGCTTCCTTTCATCATACAGACCTTATACAAGCATACGTAGACCATATTCCACATTCATCTAGCCAAATCCTGCTTGCTCCTGCAATAATGGCATGTCCTCATTCTCCATACCAATAAAACCATCTTAGCCTATCGGTTATGCTTCCACCTTGTACGGAATCTGGATCGAGCTGGAATACTTTTAGAGCATCACCCTTCGGTACTTGATAAGGATTAAAAGGTGTCATTACATCCTCTAGCCATTCATAGCCGCCCGTCGCCACAAAAAACAAGAGCGTAAATACAAGGATAAATACAATTCGACTTAGCCATCTGCGTAAAGACAGCACCATTCGCTTCGCCCCCTCCCATCCCTCGACGGTTGTCCGTCCGTATCACCCTATGTGCTGGACGAAGCGAATATTCGCCTTATAGATCTAATTGTTCGAATGCAATCGTGCTTAGCCATTGTTCCAATGGCTTATAGGGCAGCCCTGCTGCAACAGCAACAGGCTCATAAGTAACTGTTCCTTTATAGGTGTTTACACCCTTTTGAAGAGCAGGATTGAGCCTGATCGCTTCCCACCCCCGATTAGCAAGATCAATTGCATAAGACATCGTGACATTTGTCAATGCAAAGGTCGAAGTCCGAGGTACGGCACCAGGAATATTCGCAACGGCATAATGAACGACACCATGCTTCACATAAATAGGGTCCTTATGCGTTGTAGGGCGGTCTACGGTGGCAATTGACCCTCCCTGATCAACAGCAACATCGACGATGACCGACCCTTTTTTCATCATATGAACCATTTGTTCCGTTACTAAATGCGGGGCTCTCGCTCCGGGAATCAGGACAGCTCCAATAAGGAGATCTGCCTTCGAGACAGCTTCGGCAATAGGATAAGGACTAGACATAACGGTATGGACCCTTCCACCGAATATATCATCGAGATACCTCATCCGATCCGCACTTTTCTCCAAGATAACTACATTCGCTCCCATTCCAAGCGCAATCTTTGCCGCATTCGTCCCTACAATTCCTCCGCCGATAATGACGACCTCCGCAGGAGGAACTCCTGGCACGCCCCCTAGCAGGACACCGCGCCCTCCATGGAAGGATTCAAGAAATTGCGAGCCAATCTGTACAGCCATGCGACCTGCCACTTCACTCATTGGAGTCAATAAAGGCAGGCTGCCATTCGGCAGTTGAATGGTCTCATACGCGATAGCGGTCACGCCAGCATCTACTAGTGCACGGGTAAGCTCAGGAGCAGCAGCCAAATGCAAGTATGTGAACAGCACCAGCCCCTCCCGAAAATAACCAAACTCCTCGGCAAGCGGCTCCTTCACCTTCATAATCATATCCGCTTGTGCCCATACTTCTGCGGCTGTCGCTTGAATAGCTGCTCCTTCTCTTACATAATCACGATCCTCAAATCCGCTGCCATCTCCTGCTCCTGCTTCAATAATAACCTCATGCCCCGCCGCTTTGAGCATTGTTACTCCAGCAGGGGTCAGGGCAACCCGATACTCACTCGCTTTTATTTCCTTTGGCACACCGACAATCATGATGAGCCCCTCCTCCATTTTTCATCCTTACTATGATGTATGAACGGTGATACACAAATGTTAGTCCTCTGCGATACCTTTTCCTGCTAGAACAAAAAATATGTGTTGCAGGACATCTATCCCTTACCTCTCTTGGTAAGAGTCCATACACTGCATTAATGGATTTTAGAGGGGGAACCTCAATAATGCGGACGAAGCTGGAAAAGCTCATTACGATACGTTCAGTAAGTACGTCTTCCAAACATACGGTACGAAAGCTCATTACGTTCAAAAATAGCCGCTCTTACAGAAGATGTCTGCGTTATTTGCAAGCCAGTGGCATACATCCCTTCAAACGGGTACCCGGAAGCCGAACAATCGGGTGCTATTGTGATAAAAGATATTCCTGGGCTTCTATAGTCAATCATCCAGAAATTAAACGAGTGGAGAAGGACATGAGAATTCGTGTGCACATCAAGCATGACAACTGCCGGCTCTCTGGCAGAAGTCTGCCCCTGCTCGCGAATACTTGTCCTGCTCAGCTAACCTGGAATATATGTCGTGTTCAAGCCCCGGAAGTATGGAAACGTACCCGAGGCTTCCCGATCAAGGTCGCCATTCTAGATACAGGGATCGCCAAGCATAGCGGCCTTCGGATCGCCGGCGGTATTAATACAATCAATGGGGGAAGCTACGAGGATGACAATGGCCACGGAACGCATGTAGCTGGCATTGCTGCAGCAAGAGTAGCCGGAGGCATTAGAGGGGTAGCTCCAAATGTTAAGCTCTATGCCGTCAAGGCATTGGATAAGGAAGGAGCCGGCTATGTCTCGAATATTATAGCTGGCATTGAATGGTGTATTGCCAATAAAATCAATGTGATCAATATGAGCTTTGGATTAGTAGGGGGAGAGAGCAGCCTCGCTCTGCATGATGTCATTACAAGAGCAGCGAAGAGCGGAATTGTCGTTGTCGCATCAGCAGGCAACTCTGGTCCAACCAATCAACAGATTGATGAGCCTGCCTCTTATAAAGAGACGATCGCTGTAGCAGCTTCGACACGCACCGATGGAATTGCCAGCTTCAGCAGCAGAGGCCAAGGCATAGCCCTCACTGCTCCCGGTGAGAGCATCACCTCCACATGGCTTAACAATACCTTTATGACTCTTTCAGGCACAAGCATGGCTTGTCCTCATGTCGCAGGAGGCGCAGCTCTGCTGCTAGCCCGGCAGCCTAAGCTAACCCCTGCACAGCTGCAGCTCCGGCTCAAACGCTTGACCAAGCGGCTCAGTGGCTTTGACGGGAATGCACAGGGGTCTGGGCTGTTGCAGCTAAATAAAGTCTAATAAGGTCTGAATAACGCAAAAACGGCTTTGCCGTCCAGTAAACTGGGCAGCAAAGCCGTTTATTCATTTGTTTTTTCATTTTTGGCATTGCAGCGGTGACATACGCCTTGAAAGTCCAAGCGATGATCAATGACTGTAAAGCCAAATTCAGTCTCAAGCCGTTCTTCCAGCGGCAACAGCCAATCATCCTTGATCTCATCCATTGCTCCACACTGCACGCAAATCAGATGGTGGTGATGATGCTTACTGCTGTCGGTCCTAAGGTCGTATCTAGCTACACCGTCACCGAAGTTAAGCTTCTCTACCACATGCATCTCACTCAATAATTCAAGCGTTCTATACACGGTGGCGAGACCAATCTCAGGCGCTTTGTCTTTTACAAGCATGAACACATCTTCCGCGCTCAAATGATCTTCTTCATTCTCTAATAATACTCGGACTGTTGCTTCACGCTGCGGGGTTAATTTGTAGCCCTGCGATTGCAACTGTTGTTTTATCTTCTCGATACGGGCTTCCATGATTTCCCCCCTACCACATGCCTCACGCCAACATCAGGAAACGTTTGCTTTTATTATAGGGGTTAAAGCTGAATAAAGTCAAACCTTTTGCCATTTAGATTGTCGAATTCGCAGCCGTCAGCAATGGCGTAACCCATTGCATCAAGACGGGTGAAACATAAGCCTCCAGCAGAGCTGCGCCAGCGAGCAAAAGAAGCATAAGCAATGCAGTAGAGGCAAAGCTAAGCAACTCAGGCGCCAAAGCGCCTTTTTGCTGGAATAATCTATTCTTGATGACATAAGTCGAGAAAGAAATAGCAGCAACGCTCGTAATGAGCAGCGCAGGGACGATAATGAGATTTTGCGGGGCGACTGAAACAAGAGAGAACAAGACGCCCAGCCATGCATGCTGGGAAATCAATGAGCCTATTGCGAAGCCGACCAGCGCTCCTTTGAGGAAATCCAATGCAAGAACAAGTGGAGTACCGACAACGGTAATCCCTAGTATCCAGAGCAATAACAGCCATTTGCTATGAAAAAAGAATCGCTCCCAGAAAGATTGCACCTCGTCTGCCGCTCCGCCATTATTGACGATTTGAATATATCGTGTCACATCAGAAGCAAGCTCCTGCTGCTGCTCCAGTGTCAAGGCTTGTACCATGAGCCCACCGAATATGACACCTACCACAAACAATACACCTACAAAAACATAAAGGTTAACTGGATTTTTGATCGTTTCCTGCAGCATTGGCGAACGCATGGTTCCCCTCCTCTTGTCCAACTGAATTGATAAAGTGTATGACCCTTTACCAATTCCTATGACCATCAGAGATACGGGCGCATGAATATGCTGTAATTAGATCTTCCCCGTTAGCTGATAAAGCTTCCATGCGTACACAGCAAGAATCGTCTTCGCATCACTGATTCGACCTTCTTCGATATAGCTCTCTGCTTGTTCCAGCGTGATCGCATCTACTTGTAAGAACTCATCCTCATCAGGCTTTTTCTCTCCCAGAGAAACTTGATCAGCGAAATAAAGGTATAGCTTCTCATCGGCAAATCCCGGCGACGTGAAAAAAGCGCTCACGAGTATCAGCTTATCTGCCCGATAGCCGGTCTCCTCCTCTAACTCACGTCCTGCCGCAGTTAGCGGATCTTCGCCGGGATCTAGCTTTCCAGCGGGAATCTCGATCTGGAACTTGTCCAAGGGCTTACGAAATTGCTCGACCACGAGAAGCTTCCCATCTAACAACGCCATTACAGCAGCTGCACCGGGATGCTTAACAATTTCTCTAGTCGCCGTTCTGCCTTCAGGCAGCGTAACGGTATCCACTTGCAGGGTAATCATTCGGCCCTCATAAATCTGCTTCGTACTCAGCGTCTCTTCCCGCCACGACTTCCTTGTTTCCTGTTGATCTTGATCCGTCATCTAATCAGCTCCTATAAGTGAGGTCGGAATAACTTGTCCCTTTATTGCATAATAATGGCTTATACCCAAGAAAGAAGGTGCGATAAAGATGAAACAATATCGGACTGCCCAAGAGCTGCGTCTAGTCGGCAAGGCATGGGAAATACGTTATCAGCTTCGCAAGCTTGCCAAGCAGGAAGCGTCCCTCAAGCAGCTTCTTTCCACATCCAAATAATGAATAACGAATAGAAAACGACTCCTCTGGCTTATCAAAGGGCCAGGAAGTCGTTATTTAGGCATTAAGCTTGTGCATTCTGCTTCATAATCTGTACGACCAGCTCTGTCACCTTGACGAGGTCAGCTACTTTAATCTGTTCCTTCGTCGTATGGATATGCTCATAGCCAACAGCCAAATTAACGGTTGGAACACCTAGCCCATTAAAAATATTAGCGTCGCTGCCTCCGCCTGAATGGAAGGTCCGTGGGGTAAGCCCGATCGCGGCTGCTGCTGATTTGGCGAGCTCTACTACAGGCGATGACTCTTCATGTGCATAAGCAGGATAGATAATATCGCTCTTGAATTCCCCTCTCGCGCCGAATTCCTCTACGACACTTTCAACCGCCTGTTGCATAGCTGCCAACTGACGATCCAGCTTATCCTGAACGATACTGCGTGCCTCCGCATCAACCTTCACATAATCACACACAATATTTGTTGCTCCGCCCCCTGCGAATCGGCCGATGTTAGCTGTCGTCTCATGATCAATTCGTCCGAGCGGCATTCTTGATATCGCCTTGGAAGCAACCTGAATAGCACTTATCCCATCCTCAGGATTAACCCCTGCGTGAGCAGATTTCCCATATAGCTCAATCGTGACTTTGGCTTGCGTTGGCGCCGCAACCGCTATCGCTCCAACCTCTCCATTAGAATCAATGGCATAGCCGAAATCTGCTTTCAGCATGGAGGCATCCAGTGAACGAGCTCCGAGCAGGCCCGACTCTTCCCCTACCGTAATAACGAATTGGATCGGCCCATGTGGAATATTATTTTCTTTGAGCACTTTGATTGCTTCAAGAATAGCAGCTAAGCCTGCTTTGTCATCACTGCCAAGGATAGTAGTTCCGTCGCTTCTAATATATCCGTCAGCATCAATCTGCGGCTTAATTCCTACGCCGGGTGTAACGGTATCCATATGGCAAGTAAATAACAGGGTAGCCGCCCCCACTGCCTCTGAAGCTTCCAAATAAGCAAACATATTATTGGCTCCATGTCCGGTTAATGACTGTGCTTGATCTTCCTCCACCTGAAGTCCGAGCTGCACGAACTTGTCCCGAAGCACTCGGCTGATCTCCTGCTCATGCTTCGTCTCGCTGTCTACCCTCACCAATTCAAGGAACTCTTCTACGATTCGTTCTTGGTTGATCATAATACTTCCTCCGCTCCGCATTATCGTTTACAATAGAGTTATATTCCTTATCTACGGTTACATACCGTTACCCTTCATGGAAAGGAGAATACGTAATGAACTCGCAAAAGATGGTGAAAATCGTCGCTGTTGTTCTTATTGCTGCCCTAGTGATTACTACACTATTTACTTCCATCGGCGCACTATTCTATTGATGACGGCTCGAACCCAAATACCCTGCAGAAATGTGGCAGCAGCTCATGCGCGGCTTCTTCAACCGTTAGCTGCTTGCCGGTAAGATCATTGAATGAGGTAACCCCGTATTGCTGAATACCGCAAGGGATAATACCTGAGAAGCCGCCATCCGCTATACCTGCTTCAATATTAAGAGCAAATCCATGGCTCGTTACGAAGCCTTTGCGACTACGAGCCCTGTTAAATTTCACTCCAATGGCGGCGATTTTCTCGCTGCCTACCCACACTCCTGTATATTCTGGTTTTCTTCCCGCTTCTATACCATGATCCCCCAGCCAATTAATGATTGCCTGCTCCACTGTTCGCAAATACGCATGCAAATCAAGTCCAACAGCATCCAAATACAATAATGGATAACCGACCAATTGGCCTGGCCCATGAAACGTAATATCTCCTCCGCGGTCGATCTCATATACGGTAATGCCGCGTTCCTTCAGCTCACTCTCATCTAATAGCAAATGCTCCGGATGCCGATCCGAACCAAGCGTATAGGTCGGCGGATGCTGAAGAAGGAGAAGTGTCTCCTGACACTCCTCCTGATCGACTTGTTTCACGATTGATTTCTGCAGATCCCAAGCTTCCGCATAATCCATCATAGGTATATAACGGGCATTCAGCTTCCCTCTCTTGCGCTCTTGTATCGCAGAGTCAGTCATTGTGAATTACCCCATTTCATCTCATCTTAATATAATTTGGTCTCTAGATTGAAGCTCTCCATATTATCCTTCACCCGTTGCAAGAAACGGCCGCAAATAACGCCATCCAATACACGATGATCAAGGGACAGGCATAGGTTCGCCATAGAACGGACAGCAATCATATCATTAATAACAACCGGACGCTTCACGATAGACTCAAACGTCATAATAGCCGCTTGCGGATAGTTAATAATGGGGTTTGTAATGATCGAACCAAATGACCCCGTATTATTCACGGTGAACGTACCGCCCTGCATATCTGTCAAGGTCAGCTTGCCGTCCCGGCCGCGTCTTGCCAAATCATCAATCTCACGGGCTAAGCCGGCAATCGTCTTATGGTCCGCATTCTTAATGACCGGGGTTGCAACCGATTCTTCTGTACCGACAGCAAGCGAGATGTTGATGTCACGCTTAACGATAATTTTATCAACCGCCCACATCGAGTTCATCATTGGGAAGTCCTTAATCGCATTAACTACGGCCTTGAGGACAAATGCCAAATAAGTCAGGTTGATGCCTTCCCGCTTCATGAATTCATCCTTCACTTTATTCCGCAGAAGAACAAGATTCGTTACATCCACTTCAATCATCATCCAGCCATGAGGGATTTCATTCACACTCAGCATCGTATTGCGTGCAATTGCACTGCGAATCGGCGATACGTCGATAAAGTCCTCTCCACGTCCGGTGATGGATGAAGTCTGGGCCATGAAGGTAGGCGTCTTCGGAGATTCCGTCAAATGCAGCCCGCTTGAACGAACTTGTGATCTTGAAGCATCAATCTCAGGCTGAGGCATCCGCTGTTGAGCTACAGCTCCAGCACTGGCTGCGCCAGCTGCCACATAAGCGAGCACATCCTTACGCGTAATTCTGCCGCCGAGGCCCGTTCCTTGTATATCAGAAAGCGTAATGCCATGTTCAGCAGCTAACTGCTGTACGGCTGGCGAGAAGCGATTGCGCGCTTCCTGATTCACGCTTTCGTTGGCAGATGCTGCTGCTGGCTGCTGTGAACTGGCAGCAGGCGAAGCGGCTTGCTCTGAAGGTTCGTCTGTCTCTACTAGACATACAGGCGTTCCAACAGGTACAGTCTCTCCGTTTGGTACTAATATCTTGATGAGCGTGCCCGCTATTGTCGAAGGCAGCTCCGCACTCACTTTGTCTGTTATAAGCTCACAGATTGGTTCATATATCTCTATGCGATCACCAGGCTGCTTCAACCATCTGTCAACTGTTGCCGAAACGAGTGATTCAGCAAGCTGTGGAATGACGATCTCTGACACCGATTTCATCTGTTCTCCATCTCCCATCGGCAAGCGTAATGATGGTCCCTTAATAGAGCGCCAAATTCCGCATAGCCTCTTTTACTTTTTCTTTGTTAAGCAAAAAGAACTTCTCACCCGGTGGATTTATTGGCATCGCCGGTACATCAGGTCCACATAGCCGTTGAATCGGAGCATCTAGCTCATAGAGCAATTCTTCAGCAATAATAGCAGAGACCTCTGCACCAATCCCGCCGGTTTTATTATCTTCATGTATAATCAGCACTTTTCCGGTCTTGCGTACGGCTTCTAGAATCGCTTCTTTATCAAGAGGCTGTAGTGTTCGCAAATCTAGAATATGTGCGCTTATGCCTTCTTGCGCCAGCTCAGCAGCCGCTTGCTCAACGAACAGCAGCGGCATGCTGTAGCCGATAACGGTAATATCGTCGCCTTCGCGCAGCACATTTGCTTTGCCAATCGGTACGATATAATCATCGTCCGGAACTTCTCCGGTAATAAGCTTGTAGCATTTTTTATTTTCGAAGAACAAAACAGGGTCAGGATCACGGACCGCAGCTTTCAATAATCCCTTCGCATCATAAGCTCGGTAAGGCGCAACGATCTTGACGCCTGGTGTTCCGAAAAATACCGATTCTGGACACTGCGAGTGGTATAGCCCTCCGAATATTCCGCCGCCGATAGGAGCACGGATAACAAGCGGACAAGTCCAATCATTATTCGAGCGGTATCTGATTTTGGCTGCTTCGCTAATGATTTGATTCGTAGCTGGGAACATGAAGTCCGAATATTGCATCTCTGCTATTGGCTTCATTCCATACATTGCGGCACCAATCGCTACGCCAGCAATAGCGGATTCTGCGAGCGGCGTATCCAGCACACGCTGCTCTCCGAACTGCTCCTGCAAGCCCTTCGTTGTTGTGAACACGCCGCCTTTTATGCCGACATCCTCGCCGAGAACGAAGACATCCTCATCCCGCTCCATCTCTTCCTTCATAGCCAGCCTGATTGCTTCGATATATTCTATAACTGCCATTAGTTGCCTCCCCCCTGCTGTGCATCATCTGCATAGACATGCAAAAGAACCGATTCTGGCTCTGGGAAAGCTGCCTTATCACCATATTCTGTAGCTTCGTCGATCGTTTTGCGAACTTTCGCGAGCAGCTCTTCCTCCAGCTCGTCATTCCAGAGGCCACATTCCACCAAATACTGCTTATATTTAGGAATACCGTCCTTCGCCCGGTTCTCCTCAACTTCTTCCTTCGTTCTGTAAGCCAGATCATTATCGGAAGTCGAGTGCGGCGAAATGCGATACATCATTGCTTCTATAAGGGTTGGTCCTTCACCAGCAATTGCGCGCTCACGCGCCTCCTTCACTACCCGGAATACTTCAAGCGCGTCATTGCCGTCGACTTGAAAGCCCGGGAAGCCATAGCCAAGCGCCCGATCCGCTACACGTCCTGCCAACTGCTTGTGAACAGGCACGGAGATAGCGTATTGGTTGTTCTCACACATCAGAATAACCGGCAGCTTATGTACACCAGCGAAATTACAGCCTTCATGGAAATCTCCTTGATTGCTGGACCCTTCTCCGAAGGTTACGAAGCTGACAATTGGCTTCTTCTTCATCTTCGCTGCCATCGCAATGCCGACTGCGTGAGGCACCTGTGTTGTTACCGGGCTGGAGCCCGTTACAATACGAAGTCTTTTGCTCCCGAAGTGGCCTGGCATTTGCCGCCCCCCGCTATTCGGGTCCTCCGCCTTGGCAAATACAGACAGCATCAATTCCTTAACCGTCATGCCAACAGAAATAACAAAGCCGTAATCACGGTAATAAGGCAAAAAATAATCGTTTTCCCGATCCAATGCGAATGCAGCAGCCACTTGAGCTACTTCTTGCCCAACGCCGGACACATGGAAATTAATTTTACCCGCACGCTGTAATAATAGATTTCTCTCATCAAATTTACGGGTCAATACCATTGTTGCATACATCTCTATCGCCTGTTCATTGCTAAGACCAAGTTCTGTATGCTTGAATACTTGCTCTATGGGTTCGAATTGCGTCATGAGGGTTTGCCTCCTTTATCCTGCATTTAAAACCAGGTACTAAGACTTGATATCATTTATTATACCTGCTTTTCGTTGAAAAAGAAAATGTTATGACAAACGCTGCTAAAATGCGATTGCTTTACCGTCGACTGCAAGCATAGCTTCACCTAGAGCTTCCGCCAGTGTTGGGTGAGGATGGATCATTTGCCCAACCTCCCACGGGGTTGCATCAAGAACACTGGCTAGTGCTGCCTCCGAGATAAGGTCAGTAGCATGAGGCCCAATCATATGAACGCCTAGAATATCATTCGTTTGACGATCAGCAATTACCTTCACGAAACCGTCTGCTTCACCAATAATTAATGCTTTGCCGATGGCTTGGAATGGAATTTTGCCCGTCTTTATATCATGTCCTTTGGAACGCGCACCATCTTCTGTAAGGCCATAAGAGGCAATCTCAGGTCTGGAATAAATGCAGCGCGGGATCAAATGCGATTCTGTTGCAGGCTTCTTCACTCCTCCAATGTGCTCAACTGCCATAAGGCCTTCATGGGCCGCAGCATGAGCTAGCTGAACGCCGCCGATAACATCCCCGATCGCATAGATATGCGGCTCGCTCGTCTGTCCATACTCATTAACCTGAATGAAGCCATCCTTCAGACGAACATCCGTATTCTCAAGGCCAATGCCATCCGCATTAGCCTGTCTGCCAACCGATAGCAGCAGCTTGCTCGCTTGCAATAGAACCTCGCCTTCAGCAGTTATTGCTGAAATCGAGATCCCGTCATCACCTGCTGCAAAGCTTTCTGTCTGCAGCTGAATTTTGGTCAATATACGAACACCGCGGCGACGAAGCACCTTGGTGAGCTCTGCCGATACTTCAGCATCTTCTCCTGGCAGCAGACGCTCTCCTGCTTCTACGAGCGTTACTTCCACACCGAAATCTTGCAGCAATGAAGCCCATTCCACACCAATAACTCCTCCGCCAACGATCAGCATTGAGGACGGAAGTGCTTCCATTAGAAGGGCATGATCACTTGTCAGCACATGCTCGCCATCTGGCGTTAAGCCAGGTAGTGTCCGCGGTCTAGAGCCAGTTGCTATGATCAGATTCGTGGAGACGACGGATTCCATCTCTCCATCAGGCAGCTCCACTGCCAGCGATCCGCTGCGCGGCGAGAAGATAGATGGCCCAATAACGCGGCCCTTGCCGCTAATAATCTGTATGCCGTTTTTCTTCATTAAACTATGCAATCCGCGATAAAGTTGCTCCACTGTCGTTTCCTTGCGGCTCTGAACTTTATTAAAGTCGAGTGACAATGCGCCATCAGCGACCGATATCCCGTATGTATCTGCATGCAGCAGAGTCGAATAGACTTCTGCGCTTCGAAGCAATGACTTGCTGGGAATACATCCTTTGTGCAAGCAAGTACCGCCAAGCTTGTCCGCTTCAATTATTGCAACGCTTTTGCCCAGCTGGGCTGCCCTTATTGCAGCCGTATAACCGCCAGGTCCTCCACCAAGAATAGCTACATCTACTTGTATTGCCATTTCGATTACCTCCACCGTCACCATTTTCTCACTTTTTCTATTGTACCTTTTTTCATTCCTAATTTACATCGTGAAATTTGTGAAATAGACACTTCAATGTGAAAAAGGTATCATTAGGAAAGAATGCTACTAACGCTGCACAAGGAGAATTTATTGCATGAAATTAGTCATCGCCCGTCTGATTGCTGTGTTGCTGCTCGTTATTCCAGGAATTATGGCTTGTATTGGGTTTCTCAAAATGAAAGACGCCCTCTTCCATTATTTCTCTGAATTCGGCAATGATGCTATTGTACCTGATTTTCAGTGGTTGACTTTTTTATTCGGACTTCTTTTATTCGCGATTGGCGTCAGCTTTATCGGTGGCTGGATTTTTTTCCGGGATCGCAAACGCAATTACGTTGCTTCACGCTTCCGTCCCAAACGCCCTAATAAGCCTCCGAAGCCTCAAAGCTAATCGCCTAATCCTTCTTGAATAAGCAACCGCCAGGACTGCGATAAAGAATCGTGACCCGGCGGTTGATTTATTTTTGCCCTGCTTATCCTTAACACTCCGATTACATGAGCCGAATATGATTACAAATCTATAACGTTCCTCTTATTTTGCTAGAACATAGCCGTATTATGATTAGAGCATCCAATAACTAAGGGGTGCAACTACTATGACAATTGTATTCGAAGTATGGGCAGACGGGAAAAAGCAAGAAATCATTCAACCAACTAATCAACGGCTAAAAGATATTCGCAGCTTTATCAAAGCTGAGTCCTCTGAGCTAATTAAGAAATATGGAGAAGACGTCTATTTGAACAGAAGAGTCCTTTACAACTAAAATTGCTGTAAAAGACAAGAAACACTAAAAAACCGTGTCCTCAATGAAGAGTTTCACGGTCTTCCATTCACCATATATGTAAGTTCAGAAACAAAAGAATCACTTTAAATGTTCTTAGTCGTATGATTTAACGTCTCTGCTGACACCGCAACTTTATTGGTCGCTGAACCAATCTCCTCGATTACGCCAACCAACGATCTAATCTCATGCTCCACTTGACCGATTTCATTCATATTGCTTTCCATCGACTCGATAATATCATCGAATACTACCCTCGTATCATTGGATTCCTTGTGTCCTGCTTCTACTAATGTATTAACCTCTTGTATAGATGCAATAACCTCAACCGTATATTCCTTTGATATTTTAATAAGATCGGTTATTTTATTAACACTAAGCCTCGTATCATCCGATAGCTTTTGCACCTCTTTGGCCACAACCGTGAATCCCAGCCCCTGCTCACCCGCTCTAGCGGCTTCAATAGCAGCATTGAGAGAGAGCAGCTTCGTCTGATTCGCAATTTCCTGAACCATATAAATGATATTCTTGATTTGTTCAAAGGAATGATTGAAATTATCTACGGTACGTTTCATAACAACTGCGCTCTCATTAATAGACAGCATTCTGTTGGAGAGTTGCTCTAATTTACCCTTTCCCTGTTTGGCCAAAGATTGGGTCTCGCTAACCTTGCTGATAGAGTGCTTAAACGAATGATTAACCTGGCCGCTGCTAGCTACCAATTCTTCAACTGAAGCACTTGTTTGCTCTGTTAATACAGCGAGCTCTTCACTTACTACTGTAATTTTGCTCTTGAGATCGTTTTTTACATTCGTATAGATTTGCTCTCTATGCAGCATATTCTCTTTTTCGTAAGCTTCCAGAACCATTTGCTGCTCGAAGTTAAGCAATTTACTTATAACCTTGCTGATCTTAAGACTTTCTTCATGATTTTTGATATTGCGATCGACAACATCAAAAAAAGCATTTTGCAAATTTTGAAAAGCTCCCATATACCACTTCGGCTCAAGTCCTATTTTTTGGTGTACTTTTGCTATGGTCTGCCGTTTCTGAATAAATTCATCGTCAATGCTTCCACCAAACATTTCAATCAAATGATTTCTTAATGTCATTTTCAAGCGTTCAACCGTACTATGCCTCGTTATGATATGTTCAAGCACTTCGACATTAAGGACCGTTTGATAAAAAGTAGATGTGATTTCATCAATATGTTCAATAATTAAAGGCTGAATGGCTTTTAGAAGCTGAACATCCTCTTCTTGTAACGCAATCATTTTCATTTGCTTGGCCGTATCGCTATGTTGTTCAATATGTATGCTTACTTCCTCATTTTTTGCCTTTTCCAACCACTCTGTCTTAGGGACATTACTAGAGAATCCTAATTTTTTAGCTACTCCATGAAAAGGGCATCGTTCCATGCAACCACATCCTTATTCCTGAAATTTTAACTGAACGATTGCAAATATCCGGAATGAAACCATAATTGCGAATCCGATCTTCTGACTTTATATAATGCAAGGCGGCTTATTAACCCATCGTGCTTCCACCTAAGATGATGTACGAGCGACATGTTTCTACATTATTCTACAGCCTACATTAAGCTATGTAAAATAGATTTTCGCATTCATTGCGATTAATAGAATAGAATATCGCTTTAGGAAGAGAATGGCTATTTATTCGTTCTATTATGAGCATTCTTCGAGCACTAAAAACAATAAATTGATTAGCTATAGACCAATTGGGGTACTAATAGATAAGTGCAATTACACATTGAGTAGTTCACTAATCTATTTATTAGAGAGGATTGACTAACAATGAAAACAACAACTGATTTGCATCAAACAAACGAGACAGTAGCAGAAACCGGCAAATATGTTTGTGAAGTAGGCGAAACAAGAGAGCTCAAGCAAGGCGACAAATACCCTGCTTGTCCGAAGTCAGGCAAAGATACAACATGGCGGCATGCTAGCCATCAACATAAAACAGGCGATAAAGTAACCGAAGCTGGTAACTATGTCGACGCAGACGGCGAGAAAATCGAATTGAAATCCGGCGATACTTTCCCGAGTTGCCCCAAATCAGGAAAAGACACGTCTTGGACTCATGCATAAGTAAACCGTGCAGCAAAAAAACGCTTGGCCTCGATGCCAGGCGTTTTTTTGCTGCACGGTTTTAAAAACAGCTCCCTCCAATCTTTCTGATATTCAAATAAATACATATAATAATCAGGTTAATTCAACACTATATCTGGAAGACATACCCTTATAGATCATATATAATCATCTATATACTTATTTATAATTTATGGGGTGCATTATGAAAAAATCTGATCATAAAAAACTTAAAAATAGTAAAAAAAAGAATCAAAAACAACCGCCCATTCACAATCCTAAACCATCAGGTGTTATTATGGAAAGCTCTACTCTGATGCATTATTATGTAGGCAACTTAGGCATGATCACCTATAAGCCTAATTTCTCTGCGTTATTCCAAGCATTGGATTCTCTTATTACTAATAATGAAAGACAAGACCCTCCTTTATATTTGAAAGCATTAATGAGCAGACTTGAACAATTACTTGAACAAAAATTACAATCACAAAATCTCTATGAAGTATTTTTCTGGAGCAGACGAATTCATCCTGCCAACGTATTTAATGTAAATAAACATACCGTGCACTTATATCGAGAATTAATCCAGCTCATTTATGTGAAATATTGCAACGGGGAGGCCATATTTCATCAAACTAAGGAAACAACATTGCCTCCTAGCCTGGCTAAAATCAACTCTTCACGGTTATTGCTATGGATGAAGGGCACAGAAAAACCTTCCGAAACAGAGCTATGCCATTTACAAGTCATCGGGGATCTATTTAATCTATGCTATGAGATTGAAGCTCTCGCCTATTATTACATCTACTTAACACAAAGATATCGGATTTGCTGTAAAGGAGGAACCTTAATCCCCCATCCGGAACGTGGCATTGATTGTACGGCTGATCCTAATTTATCTCATTTAATTGACTTATATGACCAACGTGCGCAAAAATCAAATATATTAGCAGGAGCTGGCGGCTTTGCTTCTTTAGATTACTCGGGCAATGAGCTTGAGAAAGAGGAACAACAGCTTATATTCATAGCTTATCAGGAGAATCTGGATAACATTAAGGGACATGAGTTTTTTGATGATTTCATGCAGGATCGTGAGAAGTTTAAAAAGAAAAACTTCCAATTTAATTTTGCTGATAATTATGTAAGCAACTATCTCCCACACCCGGTTTCTTTAGATAGATACTATCGATTCTCCAAAATATATGCACAAGAGTTCTATGAGCATTATGGGTTCCATGTCGCAGAGCTTTTAGTACTGATTAGTGGTATCTCAATGGAAAATGTGGCAAGCTTCTATGACGATCCTAATCGTTTTGAGTTTATGCTCAAACGTGGCTATATGATGTACACACGTAAAGCTATGAGAATAAGCTATAAACAAGCTATACGTCGAATGAGTCCGGTTATGGGCTTTGAGCCACCGGCTAATTTGGATGAAAGCTTCGATCGTTTATTTGCCTTTTTATCCTATGACCGTAAGGATGCAACGCTCATGCGGTTGCAAACGCTTGGACCTCGGAAAATTTTTTATCCCCTAAATGAAGAAACCGGCATGATTGACCATACCGGCTGGATCGGATTACTGGGTTATGTAATGGACCCGATTGTAAAAGATGCTGGTACGAAGGGCGAGCAATTCGAAGATATTGTGCTCGAGATCGTTAAGAATCGTTTTGGCAAAGATGCCATATGGATAGCAAAGCGGCCTCTGAAGGTGGGTTCACGCGAAAGAGAGATCGACGTTACCTTTATTTATAAAGATGTTTTATTCCTATTAGAATGTAAGGCTGTTAATTTATCATGGGGCTTCTTTACAGGAGATACTGCTGCCATTGAATTTCGTAACAATAAAAATAAAAAGGCAATAAAACAAGCCGATACAACACTCGCATTCATACAAGAACAACGTGATAAGCTAAATATCCCTTTACCAAAACAAATACGTTATGTGGCTTCTCTACTCGTGTCCCCTCATGCCGAATACATCTGGGAGGTGGATGATAACTTATTCATTAACCACTCTACCCCGCGTATACTAGCAGCTCAAGAGCTCGAGACCGTGTTCAATGATGAATTGGTTGAGCAAATCAAGAGCAGACCATTTTGCAGACCTGTGTAATACCCTAAAATAGCCCAAAAAAAGACCGCTTACTTTAGTTAACAGAGACAATGAATCTGCTAATCTAACGTATGCGGTCTTCAATTTATAACAGAGATCATCAGCCTGTATATTTAATAGTAACCGTAGTATTCACCGTAAACAACACTGTCCAGCCAGCAGGTATCGGGAAACCAGAAAGGACAGTGGTTGTCGTACCTATGCTAGCCCCGTTCAGGTTCTTAATCCACACCGTACTGTCTGTTTTGTTAGTGACCGCCCAACCAGCAGGGAGCGGCGAGACCGGTAAGATCGTGTCAGTGGCACCATAACTTGCTCCATTCAGGTTCTTAATATTCATCGTAGAACCTATTTGATTGACAATCACCCAGCCGCTCGGTAATGGAGTGCCAATCAACACAGTGACTGTTACTCCTGATGGTGCCCCATTTAAGTTTTTGATCCACACTGTACTGTCCGTTCTGTTAATCATTGCCCAGCCATTCGGAAGCGGCGAGATGGGAGCGACCGTATACACTTCACCATAGCTTGCTCCGTTCGCATTTTTGAGTGTGATCCATGTAGGCATTTGAACGGTAACCACCCAACCGCTTGGAACTGCAGAACCAAGCATAGCCGTAACCGATTCGCCTGTCGGTGCTCCAATCAAGCACTTCGCTGTTATTGTGCTGCCATTATTCACAGAAATGATCCAACCAGCGGGTAATGTCGTGCCTGTTGGCACTACGGTAGTCACGCCATAGCTCGTACAATTAAAAGTCGCATTAGTAGCGGCAGCTTCGGCAACAGGTGAAGATATACCTGGATTTACAAACAGAGAAAAGCTCAGCAACAGCGCGAGTACCATCACCCTTGATATTCCTTTTTTAATCATTCAATAATCATTCCCTTCTTGTATTTCATACACGAAAAATAGGATAAGCATCATTTGCAATAACGCCGATAAAATCCACTATCGAAGACATAATAAAAACACCGCTTATCTATTGGTTATAATAATCAATAAATAAGCGGTGTTGTTTGATCTATGAAGATATACTTAGGTTTTGAAACGCCCCTCTGGGATATTACCGCTATTGCAGTAATGCGTTTACAAACTAGCTAACCTTATGCTCGATCCTTAGCTTATCGGCCACCATCGCGATAAACTCGCTGTTAGTTGGCTTCGATTTGCTAATGTTGATCGTATAGCCGAACAGGTGGCTAATGCTGTCGATATTGCCGCGCGTCCAAGCTACTTCAATAGCGTGACGAATGGCACGTTCAACACGAGATGGCGTTGTTTTGAATTTTTCAGCAATAGCAGGATACAAGGTTTTAGTAATAGCACCTAGAATCTCGATATTATTATAAACCATCGTAATCGCTTCGCGTAAATATTGATAGCCTTTAATATGAGCCGGGACTCCGATTTCGTGAATAATACTTGTGATGTTGGCGTCCAGATTTTTCCCCTTAGCGATTGGTACGACGTTTGATTTCAAGGTCGTGGTACCTGAGCTGTAGGTTGCCGTCGATGCGAAAGCAGTGTTACTTACCAATTGACGAATCCGGTTAGCCAATATATCCATATCAAATGGCTTTAGAATATAATACGATGCGCCTAGCTGTACAGCCTTTTGCGTAATGTTTTCCTGCCCGAAAGCAGTTAACATAATGATCTTCGGCATTGGAGAAATATTCATTTCCCTCAATCGCTCCAAAACACCAAGACCATCTAAATGAGGCATAATAATATCGAGAATCAGTACATCTGGTATTTTTCTTGCTTCCTCAAAATGAGTTAATACCTCTTCTCCATTATAAGCCACACCGCTCACATTCATATCACTTTGTTCGGATATGTATTCCGATAACAGGTTAGTAAATTCACGGTTGTCATCTGCCAACAATACTTCGATCTTGTGCAAGGTCTGGTCCTCCCTCAAATGATATTCACTTATGATTCCTTCCCATAGTTGTCTTGAGTTACATTTTCGACATGCTCCATTGAATTCCTTCTGTCGAAAATTATTTTTCTTTATTTTTTTTCCGTTTTTCGTTATAATAAATATTTTGTTACAATTATTGATTTTGTTCGTAACTATTCGACATTTCTCCTCACTTTGTCGTCAAACTATGCAAAACCGCTGAAGAGCTTAACATAAGCTCTTCAGCGGTTTTGCATAGTTTTTATGCGGCTGTATTTGTAGAAGACTCAGACTTCATTAATACTCCTGCATCTTGCAGCATCCATTCAATAAAGCAACCATAGCCAGAAGATGGATCGTTAACGAACACATGAGTTACCGCTCCAATAAGCTTACCATTCTGAATAATCGGACTGCCTGACATCCCTTGAACGATTCCTCCTGTTTTATCAAGAAGACGCTTATCTGTAATTTTAATGACCATACCTTTTGTCGCCGGAGTGGCTTGCTTGGATACATGGGCAATCTCGATATCGAATCGCTCAACCTTTTGTCCATTGACGACAGTAAGAATTTGAGCTGGACCTTCAACAACCTCTTCTGCAAAAGTAACAGGCAATGCCTTCTCACTATAACTATGCACTGGATTTTCCTTCATCTTTCCGAAAATCCCAAAGGGTGTATTGCGTTCTATATTGCCTAAAATTTTGCCTTCTTTGACGAAATGCGCACGCTTCTCACCAGGCTCGCCATTCTGGCTCTTATTGATGGAGGTAACACTGGATTGAAGAATTTGCCCTTCGCCCACTTCTATCGGCGTTTGAGTGTCCATGTCTGTAATAACATGGCCCAATGCTCCATACACTCCTTGATCAGGCGCATAGAACGTTAATGTGCCAACGCCAGCAGCTGAGTCCCGAATGTATAGTCCCAGACGCCAACTACGGTCTTCTGCATCCATTACGGGATCCAATTTCGTCTCATTCATCGTTCCATTTCTTTTGTAGACAATGGCTAGCGGTCGTTTGCGGTGGCCGGCTTGTTCAACCAGCTCAGCGACCTTACGAACCTCATTTACTGATTTTCCGTCGATCTTCATAATCAGGTCACCTAATCGCAACCCAGCTACTTCGCCTGGCGACTTCTTCGCACCACTGCTGTCCGTTACTTGATGATGCCCTACAACAAGTATACCTGTTGATTTGACCTTTACACCGATGGTCTGTCCGCCGGGAATAACTCTAAGGTCAGGAACTACATTTACCTTTACAGTCTTGAAAGGAATTTTACCAAATAATTTCACTTTCATGCTTGTCTCACCACTGTGCTGAGGCTGCAAAGATAACGGTTCATTCAAATTAACGGACATGGATTGGCTCGATGACCCGTTAATTTGAAGCATCTTTGGATCCACGGTAACTTCAGCATGAACGGGTACTCCATATTGTAATCGTTTCAGTTGGCCGGAGAATAAACGAAGTTCATTCGGGAATGCGGCAAAATGTTGAAACGGGGTGGAGATCCCGACCATGCAGACGAAGACCACGAGGACTAGCCCAAACCATCGCTTCCTAGAACTGGAGTTCAATGATTTCACGCTCCCTGTAATTCCATCGCATGACGAGAAAGGCAGTTTCGCCATTGGCGTACCTTTAAGTTACCCTGCCCCGTTCGTTTTATGACCACAAAAAGATTCCCTTAATGCCCTCCATTAGGCTCCTTTCTGCCGATGTGCCAAATCAAGCATTTCTTGTGCATGATGGCGAGTCTTTTCAGTAACTTCTACTCCCCCAAGCATTCGGGCGAGCTCTTCGATCCTCGTCGTATCCCTTAATTCCTCCACCTGTGTAGATGTCCGCTGTTCAATAACATGCTTGCATATTTCATAATGATGATCTGCCATACAAGCGACCTGCGGTAAATGCGTAATAGAGAATATCTGGCATCGCGAAGACAATTCCGACATTTTCTCAGCAATGGCTTGTGCTGCCCGGCCGCTTACCCCTGTATCCACTTCATCGAATACCAATACTGGAACTTGATCAATCTCTGCAAAAATTGCCTTTAGGGCAAGCATAATACGGGACATTTCACCGCCGGAAGCTATTTTGCTAAGTGGCTTGAGAGGTTCTCCAGGGTTCGTTGACAGCATGAATACAACATCGTCTATGCCATTCGCATTGAGATGTACGGTCTCTGAATTAGAGTCCGATGGATGGCTTTGCTCCAGCTGTACGCGGAATAACGTATTAGCCATTTGCAGCTGACGAAGCTCACGTTCAATGGATTCTGACAGTCGCTTAGCTGCATGCGTACGGAGCTTCGACAACTCTTGAGCGAGTTCATGGGCCTGAATATACAGGCGCATTTCTTCTCGGCGAAGCTTATCCATATATTCGTCTCGGTTCTCGATCTTGTCGCGTTCCATTGATGTCTGCTCCAAATAAGCCAATATTTCAGGAATACTTTCCCCGTATTTGCGTTTGAGGGCATTAATCATATCGAGCCTGTCATCAATAAATCCAAGCTGCTCCGGATCGGATTCAATACCATCGCGATAATCCCGCAATTGAAATGCCGCATCTTCTGCTTGATAAAATGCCGATTGAAGCTGCTCGACTATCGGAGTAAGAACAGCCGTATCATAACTCTGACTATCGGATAATCGAGTAATCGCTTTGCTTAATGCATCAAGACCGTTTCCTCCATAGAGCAAGGAATAAGCTTCTGATACGCTATCCATACGCTTGCCTGCATATTGAAGCTTCCGCTTCTCTTCTGCTAAGGTCTCATCTTCACCAGCCTTGAGATTAGCGCTCGTGATCTCTTCAATCTGATAGCGATACAGATCAAGCATCTGAACATTGTGACGTGTCGTTTCCTCCAGCTCTTGAATAGCAGCTCGCGCTTGCTGAAGTTGACTGTACACCCCACGATAGGCTTGCTTTCTCTCAAGCAATAAATCACCCGCAAATAAATCGAGCCATTCTAGATGCTGCTCTGTCCTCAGCAAGGACTGATGCTCATGCTGTCCATGAATATTAACGAGGCACTCACCAATTTCTCGAAGCATCGTCATAGTAACTAGCTGCCCATTAACCCGGCTGCTGCTCTTTCCATGGGAAGAGAGCTCTCTGCGTATAACAAGCATTTCTTCTCTTGTTGCTTGAATACCCAGCCTGTCTAGAGCCTGCCATGCCGGATGGATGCGTGGAAGATCGAACATGGCTTCCATCTCAGCTTTATCACAGCCGTAACGCACCATATCTGCGGAACCACGACCTCCGACAATTAAACTGAGCGCGTCAATGATGATTGACTTACCCGCCCCAGTCTCTCCTGTCAAAACATGAAATCCATGGTGAAAAGAAACGTTTACTTCTTCAATAACCGCTAAATTCCGAATGGATAGCTCCCGCAGCATGGTTCATTACCTCCTAATGGTTGTCCAACTTAATTTAATAAATCAAGCAGCTTCTCAACAAGCTCACCGCTCTTTTCCTTTGTTCGGCATATAATGAGAATTGTATCGTCTCCGCATATCGTTCCCATCACTTCAGCCCACTCCATATTGTCAATCAAAGCGCCAATTGCATTGGCAGTGCCTGGCAAGCATTTCATAACAACTAAGTTATCTGTATAGTCAATATGTACAAAATGATCAATTAGCACCCTTTTAAGCTTGTTGATGGGGTTATGCTTCTGCTGGTCCTGAGGAAGTGAATATTTATACCTGCCATCACCCGCCGGAATCTTAATAAGCATAAGCTCCTTCATGTCCCTCGACACTGTTGCCTGAGTAACTTGAAGTCCTGCTTCTCTTAGAGCATCAACAAGCTCCTCTTGCGTCTCAATCATTTGTTTTTTTATAAGTTCTTTGATTTTGTATTGTCTAATGCCCTTCATAAGGCCCTCCCCCAAACACGCTAATCACCAATTTGAAATCGTATCGTTCGTATCACTTGTTCCCTAACGTCAACGAATAATATTCCGGAGCATTCAGGCAATAAAAGAGAATAAACTAGCAGCCGATCTCTAACACCGCTGCCTGTCCAATCCATTGGCATCCGCTCACGCGCTGTCTTTACAATATACATTGTGCCATTCTGCTCTGCTATATAATCAATGTACAATCGGCTGTTCAAATCATTGCCGTCAAGGTCAATTGCTATTGGAATTCGGTGCTTTCCTGACAGAACCTCATAACCAGCAGATTCCAACAGCCTGATGTTCTCGTCATCTTCAGAAAGCACTCCGCCCTTGCCTAGCTTAAGACGATTCATGCTTGCCGGCGTATGCAGCCAGCGATAGAATGAACGATACAACCAACTGATCAGCAACGCACCAGCGACCAGCATAATGAACCAGTCACCGTATTTCCCCATAAGCAGCCCCCTCATCCGATCTATTTACTAGTGTAAAAGTTCGTGATAAGAGGTGGATTTTCCTGTTTCTACAACAAAGCGAACGCATGTTTGGTTTCTCTAGTTTAGCAAACAGCGCACCCTTCTGTAAAGATAAAAATAAAAGGGAAACCAAAATCGTTTAACGATTAAGGTCTTCCCTTCATTACTGTACTTTATGATTTCTTAGTAGTGAATGTGTCACTCGCCTGTTTGACAAGCTTACTCAAAGACTCATCATCCGGGATTACACTGGAAGGCTCGCCGCTCCACTGCCAATAAGCGAGAAATTCTATATTCCCTTCCCCTCCAGTAATGGGCGAGAAAGTAATATCCTGCAAGGTATAGCCTATTTCAGCTGCAGCATGAAGCACGGTACGCAAAACCTCTTCATGAACAGCAGAGTCTCTAACGACGCCTGATTTGCCTACCTTCTCTCGTCCCGCTTCGAATTGAGGCTTGATAAGAGCAACAATTCCGGAGCCGGTTCGAAGAAGTCCGCTAAGTGCAGGTAAAATAAGCTTCAATGAAATAAAGGAAACATCAATCGTTGCAAAAGTAGGCTGTGGTCCCACAAGGTCAGCAGGCTGCGTATAACGGAAATTCGTTCTCTCCATTACACAGACACGCTCATCCTGACGCAAAGACCAGTCTAATTGGTTATAACCAACATCAATTGCATAGACGTAGGATGCCCCATTCTGCAGAGCGCAGTCTGTAAAGCCTCCTGTCGATGCCCCAATGTCAAGCATTACACGATCTGCAAGATCAATATTAAAGGCTCTGATCGCCTTCTCCAGCTTCAAGCCGCCTCGACTAACATAAGGATGAACGGCGCCCTTTACTTTAATATCTGCTGTGCGGAGCACTTTCATCCCGCTTTTGTCAACGGGCTCATCATCGACGAGCACAAGCCCTGCCATTAAGGCTGCCTTTGCTTTTACACGGCTATCATAAAAACCCCGTTCAACAAGCAATACATCAATACGTTCTTTAAGTGTTGTTGTCATCTTTCTCCTTCGAACGCTCAGTTCTGCCCGGTCGCACGCATTTTACGGCTCGGAAGCATATTTTTGAGTTCAGCAGCTACTCGTTCGGCTGTCAATCCTACTTCATTCCGCTGCTCTTTTATCGAGCCATGCTCAATGAACAAATCAGGAACCCCAATAATGCGGATAGAAAGGCCATAGATGCCTTGCAAGGAATAAAACTCTAATACAGAGCTGCCGAATCCCCCTAGTTCCGCACCTTCCTCAAGCACGATCATAGGCTTGCCCTGTTCCGCAAGCGATAGCAGCATTTGCTCATCCAATGGCTTGATGAACCTAGCATTAACAACGCTTATATTCATTCCATCTTGTTTTAATTGCTCCGCTGCTTCCTCAGCAACCTGAATCATTGGACCAATGGCCAGAATGACTGCAGAATCGCCCTCTCGAACCGTTTCCCACTGTCCAATCGGGATCGGCAGAAGCACATCATCCATAGGAACACCTAATCCATTAATTCGCGGATAACGAATGGCAATCGGACCTTCATTATAATCAATCGCAGTCTTCATCATCCTGCGTAGCTCATTCTCATCTTTAGGCATCATGATCGCCAAATTTGGAATATGGCGCAAGAAAGATATATCGTATACGCCATGATGCGTCTCCCCATCGGGACCTACGAATCCGGCACGGTCAATCGCAAAAACAACATTCGCATTTTGGCGGCAAATATCATGCACTACTTGATCGTATGCCCTCTGTAAGAAGGTAGAGTATACCGCAAATACGGGCTTAAGGCCCTCCATAGCTAGTGCAGCAGATAAAGTCGCTGCATGCTGCTCCGCAATGCCGACATCAATCATGCGGTCAGGGAAACGCTCGGCGAACTTCAATAAGCCTGATCCCCCCGGCATAGCAGGAGTAACAGCCATAATACGGCTGTCCTTCTCAGCAAGCTCAATTAATGTATTGCCGAACACGTCCGTATACATCGGTGGCCCTACTGATTTCATAACTTGACCGGATTCGATCTTATAAGGTGTAATGCCATGCCATTTGAACGAATCGGCTTCAGCAGGCGAATAGCCTTTTCCTTTAACTGTAATAACATGGACAAGCACAGGTCCCTCTATAGAGTCAGCTTGCTTGAAAATATCCAGCATTTGCTCCATATCATGACCGTCTACCGGTCCTAAATAAGTCAATCCGAATTGCTCAAATAAAATGCCGCTAACGAGCAAATACTTCACGCTATCCTTGAATCGTTCTGCCGTCTTGGCAAGCTTCCCGCCGATAGCAGGAATTTTGTTCAGCAGATGCTGAAGATCATCTTTAGCCTTTTGATAATGACGGTCAGTACGGATCTTGCTGAGATAATGATGCAAAGCGCCTACGTTGGGAGCTATAGACATTTCATTATCATTCAGAACAACGATCATATTCTTTTTTTCGTCACCAATGTGGTTCAGCGCTTCAAGCGCCATGCCGCCTGTAAGGGCGCCATCGCCAATTACGGCTACGACTCTGTTCGTTTCGCCCTTCAGGTCACGTGCAAGGGCCATGCCCATCGCTGCAGACAATGAAGTGCTGCTATGGCCGGCCTCCCATACATCATGCTCGCTTTCAGCACGCTTTACAAAACCGCACATGCCTTTATATTTACGCAAAGTATCGAACTTGTCTTTGCGTCCAGTCAATATTTTATGAACATAGGATTGATGGCCTACGTCAAAAATAAATTTATCTTTAGGACTTTCAAATAAATAATGGAGGACAAGTGTCAACTCTACTACTCCTAGGTTGGGAGCAAGATGACCACCCGTAACGGAAAGCTTTTCAATTAGGAACTGACGAATTTCTTCAGATAACTGCTCCAAATCACTTACCGATAGAGCTTTCAAGTCTTGAGGTCCATTTATATGGTCTAGCAGCACAGTGACTTCCTCGCTTTCTGGAATACCTTAATTTGCATATTCCAATAGACGTCGAATAATGCAATTATTATAGCATATCGCGCATGGTTTTCCCAATTAGGCCCTTATCAGCACAGCCCTTAAATCAATATTCGCGCTGTACAAGATAATCCGCAATTTGAAGCAGCCGCTGTGGAGCCTCCAATCGAGCCTCAATAATGGCCGCTTTTGCGTCTTCGGTTAATTTAACCACTTGAGCCTTGCTTTCCTCCATTCCGATTAGGAACGGATACGTAACCTTCTGCTGCGCAACATCGCTATTTGTTTTCTTACCCATCTTCTGCTCATCGCCAATCAGATCTAATATATCATCCTGAATTTGAAAAGCCAGACCGATGTTGCGGCCGAATAATTTCAAAAGATCAAGCTGCTTTTCGGAAGCGCCACCAATTCTGCCGCCGGCAAGAACAGAAAATACAACTAGGTCACTTGTCTTATGAAGATGGATATACTCCAGTTCTTCAATCGAGGTAATTCCTTGTTCTCCTTGCATATCAGCAACCTGGCCACCAACCATTCCTCGCGCACCAGCCAGCATAGCCAAATCCTCTACAATGGATAAGGCAATCTCTGCTTGAATGCCTCCCTGCCGAGCAGCTTGTGGAATAAGATGAAAGGCATGGGTCAATAAAGCATCACCTGCGAGAATCGCCATAGCTTCTCCGAATACCTTGTGGTTCGTGAGCTTGCCTCGACGATAATCATCATTATCCATCGCAGGCAGGTCATCATGGACCAAGGAATACGTGTGTATGTACTCAATAGCAAGCGCAACAGGAAATGCACCATGCTCATGTGCATGCGTATCACCCTTAACTGCTTCCGCAGCAGCTAGCACAAAGGCTGGACGAAGACGCTTGCCGCCGGCCTCCAGCGAGTACATCATAGCTTCACGGAGCTGCTGTGGAACAGACCACTCTTCGGGAAGCGAGCTTCTCATTGCTTGCTCAACCATAGAAGCACAGTTAGCCAAGTAAGACTTGATTTCTATGTTCTCGTTCAACGTTATTCCCCTTTATCCTCGTTCGCCGGGGCAAACGTTTTTTTCTGAAAGCCTTGCTCCGTTTCAATTAACAGCTCAATTTTGCGTTCGACCTGCTCCAGCTTTCCTCCGCACAATTGAGAGAGCTTCATTCCTTCTTGAAATAAATCAATAGCCGTTTCAAGCGGCACATCGCCGTTCTCCAGCTTTTCTACGATCATCTCAAGCTTCTCCATAGCTTCTTCAAAGCTAAGCTCGTTATTCTTCGCCGTTCCCACTGCCATCCTCTCCTTTCCTTGCCTGTACTTGGCAGTCCAATTGACCGTCAGCTACCTTCACCCTCACAATATCGCCAAGGCGAACCTCTGCTATTGACTTAATCAAACGCTCTTCCTGCTCATCATAGACAAGACTGTAGCCTCTGGACATAACCTTCAATGGGCTTAGAGCATCTAACTGCCTTATCGTTCCATGAAGCTGCAGGCAACGTTGTTTGACTGCTGTCTGGATAGCTTGCCCAAGCCGCTTCTCATTGCTTTGCAGCCGCTTTGTTACAAAGGCAATTTGTTCACCAGGATGCTGTCCAGCCAAGGCAGTATTCAAACGCTGAAGCTTGGCACTGCGCCGCTCTACTAATTGTAGGGTCCGCTGCTTGAGGCGATCCTGCAAGCGATCCATCCGCTGAGCCTGTTCTAACAAATATTTGCGAGGATACATGAAAAAAGGAGACCGGCGCGCACGCTGGAGCTGCTCTTTCCTGCTTTTCAGCATGGTTTGCAGGGCATGCTCCAATCGCTGTTTGTGTCGGTTAAGCTGCTGCTGGAGCTCTGCCATATGCGGTACTGCAAGCTCCGCCGCTGCTGTTGGAGTAGCTGCTCTAAGATCAGCCACAAAGTCAGCAATTGTAAAATCAGTTTCATGACCAACGGCACTAATAATCGGAATAGCTGACGCAGCAATGCTTCTTGCAACAGGCTCTTCATTGAATGCCCATAGCTCTTCGAGAGAACCGCCGCCTCTTCCTACAATTAATACGTCAACTTCGCCGAATCGGTTCATTGATTCAATTGCATTTACAATGGAAGCAGCCGCTTGAACACCTTGCACAACAACAGGATGCACATAAATAGCTGCGGCCGGATATCTGCGCTGCAGTGTAATAATAATATCTCTTACCGCGGCTCCTGTCGGAGACGTGATAATGCCAATGGCTTTAGGAAAACGCGGAATGGGCCGTTTGCGCGACTCGGCAAACAAGCCTTCCGTATCCAGCTTCGTCTTCAACTGCTCATAGGCCAAATATAAGCTGCCAATCCCGTCTGGCTGCATAGCATTCACATAAAACTGATAATTGCCATCACGTTCATATACCGAAATATTGCCCCGCGCCATTACTTTTGTGCCTTCACGCGGGATGAACGGAAGCCGCTGATTATGGGAAGCAAACATCACACATTTCAGACGGCTTTCTTTATCCTTTAGCGTAAAATACATATGCCCGCTCGAGTGGTGGGTGAAATTAGAAATTTCCCCACGCAACCAGACATCTCCAAGCAAGGAGTCGGATTCCAGCTTCATTCGGATATAACGATTAATTTCTTTTATCTCATAAATACGAGGCTGCTCCGCCATTCAAGCGTCACTCCCCGATTTTATTTGCTCGTTTGGCTGCAGTAATCGTGTTGGACATCAACATCGTAATTGTCATTGGGCCAACGCCACCAGGTACTGGTGTAATATATCCTGCAGTTTCAAGTGAATCCTGGAAGTCTACATCCCCGGCAAGCTTGCCATCAGGCAGACGGTTAATGCCTACATCAATTACGATTGCTCCCGGCTTAATATAGCGGCTATCAATAGCATTGGCTTTGCCGATAGCTACAACCAGTATGTCGGCTTGCTTCGCAAGCTCTTCCATATTAGCTGTTTTGGAATGACAAATCGTAACTGTTGCATGTTCCCTTAACAGCAGCATAGCAACCGGCTTGCCTACGATATTGCTTCGTCCAATTACAACCGCATGCTTGCCTGCAATGGTCACGCCGCTTCGTTTGATCAACTCAATAACGCCCGCAGGCGTACAAGGAAGCAAGCTATCGTCACCAATAACCAGATTTCCTACACTTACGGGATGGAAGCCGTCTACATCTTTATCTACATGGATGGCGTCAATGACTGCTTTTTCATTGATATGCTTCGGCAAAGGCAATTGAACAAGAATCCCGTTAATCGTGGATTGATTATTCAGCTTGTCAATGAGAGCAAGCAATTCGTTCTCGCTTGTTGTTTCTGGCAGACGATGAACTTCCGAATAAAAGCCCAACAGCTGGCAAGCCTTTTCCTTGGAACCAACATACACTTTGGATGCCGCATCTTCACCGACAAGAACAACAGCTAATCCAGGAACAATTCCTTGCTCCTTCAAGGCAGCGGCTTCCTTCTTGATCTCTTCCCGGATCAATTCCGATATTTTCTTTCCTTCAATGATATGTGCAGTCATTATCGCTCTCTCCCCTTCTCATCATGCGGCATCGCCGCTGCTATTCCTTGTTCTAATTCGTGATATCCGAATTCGGCTTGATCATTTCTAATTCTTCCATCAGCTTCCCTAGAACGCCGTTAACAAATTTACCGGATTCATCGGTGCCGAAGTGCTTCGCTAATTCGATGGCTTCGTTAATAACCGCCTTCGGCGGAACATCATCGCGGAACACCATTTCATAACAAGCTAGGCGCAATACTTGACGGTCTACACGAGACAACCGATCCACCTGCCAGCCGGTCAAATACTGCTGCAGCATATCGTCAATAGCAGCTTTGCGTTCAGCAACCCCTTGCACAAGCTCTTTAACATAAGCATCCGTCTGCTCATGCTCAACAAATTCTGCACCAATCTCGTTCTCCGAGCGTGCTTCCTCCATCAGCATGTCAATTGCTTCACCTGCAGACACATCGTTCATTTCCATCTGGTATAAACTCGAAACCGCTATTTCTCGTGCTAATCTACGTTTCATGAGACCTCCACGGCAGTTGCTGCCGATCTATTTAGTTAGTTTTGTACGATCAAAAAAACCTATGATCTCCTCCCTGCCCCGAACTAGCAGCAATCCGGCTTCCGGAGTACGGAGGAGACCACAGGATCATCTAAACGGTCGATATCTTTCCATCAACCAATTCCAAATCCGCTGCCATGGAAAGATGGGACCGCTATGCAAGTCCTTTTGTTTGCCGATCCAATACCCGACTGAGACAAGCAATAGAATAAAAAGCATGTCCCAAAATCCAGCAAACAAATACACAAAGCCGAAAAACAGCCCCGCGGCAGCACCAATTACCCGCTTCCCATAGGATGCCCAGAACTCCCTCCACATCGGCAAATCCACCTCTATTCCACGCGACTTTTATAAGTCCCGGATTGAATAACATTTGCAACGAATACAGCCACATTCGTGACAGGTATACCCGTAATATCCTCTACATGCTCTTTGACCGCTTTTTGAATATCTTCTGTCAAAGCAGGGATAGAGCTCTCACCATCAACGACTGCTCGCAGAACAATATCCAGACCCGAATCCGAAGCCTGTATACGCGCGCGCAGATCCTTGACGCCTCTTTGTTTGGAGGCAGCCTTCAGCGCCAGATTCTCAATTGTCTCAATAGAAATACGAATATCTCCATAATCTGTCCGCTGATCAATCGATGGAGCAGATGATGAACCACGGTGAATAGAGACAATGAATAGTCGCAAGCTGATAAGCAGCAGAATCAGGCCGATGACTATGAGTGCGATTTGCACGGGATCGTTGCGGTACAGATCTTCAATAAGATTATGCAGGTCGCCTTTGGGGAACATCCCAAATCCAATAATCGCAATAATGATGGAGATGGCGCCAACTACAATACTATTAATAAACAAAAGCAGCTTGTCCACGATTCTGATCACAGTAGTGCCTCCTCTCGTCAGAGCGAATGAAAACCCCCTTGCGCCGAGCGGCATGCCCATTCACGAGGGGGTTATTCCATTCATTTCACCTATTTCACACGCAATTGAAGCTCATCGTCTTCCGGCTTCTCTGCCGTCTTGAAATGCACGTCATGAATATGTACGTTCACTTCAATCACATGCAGTCCCGTCATTACTTCGATTGAACGCTTTACATTTTGTTGAATCTCTGAGGCGATCTCTGGAATTTTGTTGCCATACTCCACGATAATCGAAACATCAACCGCAGCTTCCCGCTGGCCAACTTCCACTTTCACGCCTTTTGACAAGTTTTTACGGCCAAGCAGCTCGGCAATACCGCCAGCAAAGCCTCCGCTCATGCCTGCTACTCCTTTAACTTCGATCGTAGCGAGTCCGGCAATCACTTCAATTACTTCTGGTGCAATTTGAATGGTGCCAATATCCGTTTTCTCATAATCAGTCGCGATCATATTCATGATGGTTGTACACCTCCCTAAAATTGCGCGTCCCGGCCACCAAAGGCCGGGTGTAGCTTCCGCATCTTATTCCTATACTATAACATTCGACGATAAATATGACAAACAGTTAAGGATATGATGATTATGCCTCTTCCGGACGATTAACATCATATTCTTCCAGGAACTTAATGTCAAAATTACCTTCAATAAAGATAGGATGATTAAGCAATTTCTGATGGAAAGGAATCGTTGTTTTGATACCCTCAATCGCGAACTCAGACAAGGCACGCTTCATACGGGCAATCGCTTCTTCACGTGTTCTTCCCCATACAATCAGTTTGGCAATCATGGAATCATAATGAGGCGAGATTGTGTAGCCAGGATAGACAGCGCTATCCACCCGAACTCCTGTACCGCCCGGAGGCAGATAAAAAGGAATATGTCCCGGAGACGGCATGAAATTGCGTTCGGAATCTTCTGCATTAATCCGACATTCAATTGCCCATCCATTGATCTTCAGATCCTCTTGCTTAAAGGACAATGGATTGCCCTCTGCAACCGAAATCATCTCTTTGATCAGGTCAACATTCGTGATCATCTCTGTTACAGGATGTTCAACTTGAATACGTGTATTCATCTCCATGAAATAGAAGTTGTCATCCGTACCTAATAAAAATTCAAGTGTGCCTGCGCCAGAATACTGAACAGCAAGCGCAGCTCTCACTGCAGCCTCACCCATTCTTTCTCTAAGCGCTGGAGTCAACACCGGACATGGTGCTTCCTCAACGAGCTTCTGACGACGTCTTTGCACAGAGCAATCACGCTCGAACAGATGAACCGCATTCCCATGCTTGTCCGCCATAATTTGAATCTCAACATGCTTCATGCCCGTCAAATACTTCTCCAGATATACGCCAGCGTTGCCGAACGACTTCTGAGCCTCTTGCTGTGCTGTCGTAATTTGCTGGATAAGCGAATCCTCATCGTCAGCGATGCGAATCCCTTTGCCGCCACCGCCAGCAGTTGCTTTAATAATGACCGGGTAACCAATTCCGCGAGCAATGCGGATGGCCTCGTCCATATCGTCAATGATGCCGTCAGAACCCGGAATAACCGGAACATTCGCTTCCTGCATCGTTTGTTTTGCTACTGCCTTGTCACCCATCTTGTTGATCGCTTCTGGAGAAGGACCAATAAACGTTATATTACATGATTCACAGATTTCTGCGAAGTTCGCATTCTCAGCTAAAAAGCCATAGCCGGGATGTACCGCATCACATTCTGTTAGAGTGGCTACACTCATCAGATTCGTCAAGTTCAGGTAGCTATCCTTGGATAGCGTCGGCCCGATGCAATACGCTTCGTCCGCAAGGCGAACATGAAGAGAATCACGATCTGCCTCGGAATAAACGGCAACCGTACTGATACCAAGCTCGCGGCATGCGCGAATGATCCGCACAGCAATTTCTCCACGGTTAGCGATTAATACTTTTTGGAATTTCACGTTAATACTCCTTTCAAACGACCGATTTTGTATCAGGAGCAGTAGCTATTCCGATTTCACAAGGAAAAGCGGTTGACCGTACTCTACTAATTGGCCATTCGATACTAATATCTCCACGATTTCTCCACTCACTTCAGCTTCCAGTTCATTCATAAGCTTCATAGCTTCGAGAATGCATACGACGCTTTTCTCCGAAACGCGGTCGCCTACTTTAACAAAAGCAGGGGAATCCGGTGTTGGAGAGCTGTAGAACGTACCTACCATTGGAGATGTGATTGGATGCAGATTATCCGTGCTTGGACGAGCTGCTGGCGTTTCTTGCACCGCGGCTTGCGGAGCAGTCTCGATAGCCGGCTGCTGAGAATAGACAGGTACTTGCGCCGGCGAATATGTATGGGTGATTGGGGCTGCTTGTACATTCACCACTTCTGTTTTGCCTGGTTTGCGGATGAACAGGCGTGCCCCTTCGTTTTCGATTTCCAGCTCATGAACGGAAGTTTGATCAACCAATTTGATCAATTCTTTAATCTCGCTCAATTTGAACATGAATGAATTCACTCCTTAAAGTTTTGCGGTAGCAAGTTTTGCAATAGCAAAACCGCTTCGTAAGCTTAATGTTAATTTTTCAATCGTTAGTTCTGTTGAATGGATGGGTAGGTCCTTGTATCCATATCTTTCACATACCGTTTAACATTATATCACAAACCAATCCGAACACGAACCACTTTTTTATGCAGGCTTTCGACATCCAGATGAACCTTACCTGATAAGCTTATTTCAAAATAAATAAAATAAGGCAGGGCAGGACATCTTGTCCCTGCCCTGCCTTATTCTTCTTGGAGCCCTCAGCCACTTCCAAATGTCCTTACGGTACAAATTGAACCGTTACTTGATCCGCATCGACCTCAAGCGTCTTCATTACCAAATCAATAATATCTGCCGCTTGGGATTTCTCAAGCTTATCGCTTGCAACAAGCACACGGAAACGTTCATTCTCTTCATCCACTACTGCGGAATGGAATTCTTTCATTAATTCCGTTTCGATGCTCGTTATTTTCGTATACTTATCCTCAAGCGAGGCTAGCTCCTTAACTGCAGCGGATGATTCCTCTGGACTAATTTTTGGAGTGTTTGCAATAACAGCGAGCAGCTTATCCGATTCACTATTTTTTTGCTCATCCTGCTTTTGCAGCGCTTCAGCGAAATCGCTGGAAACAAATCCGCCTTGTGCCTCCATCTGCTGCAGCACTTCCTTATCCGTTATTCCGCTATCAACGGGTTGCTGAACTTCATCGACGATAATCTGGTTAGCTCCCGTAGTTGCTTCCGTTGCATTCGAGCCGCTCTCCACCTGTGAACCGTCTGTGAGCAAATCCTGCTTGCCTGGCGACTCTTGCGTAAATAAGTAGTAAGCAGATAATACAACCATCAGGCTAAGCATGGAAACCAACCAAATCGTTTGTCTCTTTGTGTTCATGAGAACACCCTCCTCGACTAATTGTTTTTTGTCCTACTTATTGCTTGCTTGGTACGACTGAAATACGATTCGCCGCTACGTTGACACCTTTCTCAACCGCATCTACGATTAATCGCCTGACCGTCGCATTCTCTGCACCTTTGGCTACGATTAGAACACCGCGGATGCGTGGATTGATCGTCTTCGTTATGATAGGCTTTTTATCCCCTGATACTTCGACAACGACTACCTGCCCCTCTTTCGTGATCGATGTAATATGCCTGCGACCACCGCCTTTGTCATTCTCATCTGTAACGGACTGGGATTCGCTCAGGTTACGCTCTACGACAATCTCTTCCGTGGAATCTATCGTAAGTAGCACATCAACGGCTCCGACTCCCACAATTTTCTCCAAAATTTCTTTCAAACGAGCTTCAAGCGGCAATTCGATCGAATCAAAAGCGGTCCCTTTTGATTGGGCTCCATTATTCCATGCAGGCTCTTCACCAGAAGGAGAATTCGAGATTTGCTCAGAAGGCGCAATTTGTTTGAGGGATAAGAAGGAATTTAACACCATCAGAGCAGCGCCAATGCAGCCTATTATAAGCAAGAGACGCAGCGTCTTTACTCGCTTAGGTCCCCCGGGGCCGCCTCCACCCACAATGGATTCCAATCCTTCAAGCCATTTCGCCACTTCGCTTCCCCTCCTCCCGCTTTACGAATTGCCTTCGAACGCTGGCCGTTGACGAATGACAATGCTCTTGGAGCTGACTCCCCATCCTTCGATTAGAACAGAGCGGGTACGCTCCTCCAAGCCAGCATTTACAGGTACCCATTCTTCTCCTTTTATCTTGCTGCTCCGAGCAGACAGCATATCACGATCTGAGGATTCCCCAGTGCTTGCAGCCATCGGCTCAAGCTCAACTCCTATCGAGACCGGCTCTATCTCTTCTATTCCATCGCCAGCTTCGGAAGCTGGCTCCTTCTTCTTGAGGTCATTGCTGACGAATGTGACGGTGACTGCATAAATATACGGTATTTGCTCCTGACCCTTGCCAGCCCATTTCAATGTCGCCTCTACAGCCTCAACCGGAGAGCCCGTCTGCTCTGCTATCGTCTTTTTCATGGTGCTTTCCAGTGTCGTTTTTGTAAGGTCCGCCGCTTCCTCCAGCTGCTTCTCATTTCGTTGCTCGGCCTTTTTAAATATATCTTCCAAGCTAGGCATCTTTAACTCTTCCTCTGCGCTGCTCTGCTCCCATTGTGCAATGCCTGTATTCAGCTTGGCGCTGAAATCCCCTTGAAGCAGCTGCAGCAAAGGCGAAAGAATTGTTAGCAGGACTAGCAGCCCTATAACAAGCCTGGCGTAGCGCTGCATCGACTTATTAGGAAGCAGCAGCTCAACGAACACAGCAAGCATAATAACGGCGATTATACTTCTTAGCCAATCACTAAGCCATGCGACCACTGCTCTCGCCTCCCCCTAGTTTAACGCGCCATTATAGCCGCATTTCCTGCCGTCAGCACGATGGTAATCGCGAGGAAGAACATCAGACTAACAGCCGCAAGCGCCGCGAACACATAGATCATCGTTTTCCCAATCGTCTGCAGGCAAGTTACAATAGGGGAATCTCCAAGCGGCTGCATGACAGCAGCGGCGACATGGTAGATCAGGGCAAGCGTTAATATTTTCACAGCTGGAAAAGCACAGAGGAATAAAAGGATAATTACGCCTGCAAGACCAATGGCATTCTTTGCGAGCAAAGAAGCGGAAATGACGGTATCTGCAGCATCGGAGAACATTCGGCCAACGACCGGAACGAAATTACCCGTAACAAACTTTGCCGTTCGCATTGTAATTCCATCCGTCACAGCGCTTGTCGCTCCTTGGACCGAGATCACCCCAAGAAAGACGGTAACGAGCAGGCCCATTATCGTTACGCCAATGTTGCGGAGCAGATTGGCAAGCTGCGTGACTTTGAACTTCTCTGTCAATGCGCTAACGATATGAAGAACAGCTGAGAAGAACAAGAGAGGGAATACAATCGTATAGATCAAGGTGCCTACCGTATGAATCATGAAAATAATTAAGGGATGAAGAACAGATACGGTAACGACATTGCCCATCGACGCGAGCAGCGTCAGCAATAGCGGAATCATCGAGAGCATGAATTGAATCATACTGCCGATCGCATCCTTGGCGTAGCCGATTGCGACATGAAAGCTGTTCACTGCGATAATAATCAGAACCATGTACGTGATCGAGTAGGCCACCTTGCTGACCGCATTTCGTTCGAACGCATTTTGCAGTGTTTCGAGCACCATGCTGAACACCGTCAGCATGACAATCGTGACAAGCAGCTTGCCATTGTAGAGAACCTCTTTGAGAAAATAACCGAGCAAGCCCTTGAATACCGTTTCCAGCTTCAATCCTTCGCCGCCAGGCATGATCATTTCGAAGAAGCTCGGCATGTTCTGCTCGGGAAAGTAACCGCCATACTCATCCTTTAGTTTGTTCCAATAGTTCTCGACTGCATCTGTATCAATCCCCCGTAATTGTCCCTCTGCAAGCTCGCTCGGCGTCATTATTGCTTCCTGCTGCGAAGCGTTATCCGCTAGAGCAGCTGCTAAGCTTACAGCCGGCAGCTGAACGAATAGCAGGAGAAAAAACACAGCTGTGAAAGCCTTAGTGATGAATTTCCTCATCCCATTCAACTCCCTGCCGGGAGCAGCCCGATCACCGTCTCCACTATGACGCTTATAATTGGAACCGCAATAACGAGAATGAGCACTTTACCGGCAAATTCGATCTTCGAAGCAATGCTTTCCTGACCAGCGTCCCTTACGATCTGTGCACCGAATTCGGCGATATAGGCAATACCGATTATTTTCAGTATGGTCTTCAAGTAAATAGAAGGAATGCCCGATCGGTTCGCTAAGTCCTCCAGCACCGTTATAACCGCATCAATCTTGCCAATCAGATACAAGAAAATAAATAGACCTGTAAATGCCGCAAGCAGGAATGCAAATAAAGGCTTCTGCTCTCGAACGACTAGAATGAGGACGGTAGCGATAAGTCCGATGCCGACGACTTGAATGATTTCCACTTTCGTTCACCTACTTGCGGCTTGAGGTTACTTGTTTTTTGCTACTGAAATAGAAAGATTGTCTTGATCTCCTGGAACAATTCATTGAGCAAACGGACGACCATGAAGAGAACGACGACAAATCCGATTACTGTAACCCAGTGCGCCATATCTTCTTTCCCCATCTGCTTAAGCACCGTATGAATCATCGCTATAATGATTCCGATACCGGCTATTTGGAAAATGGCGCTCACATCCATGTTCATTTGAGCGGCACCCCACTAAACCATCAAAATGACGATGAGCACGGCAATCAATGCGCCTAGGCTTTTCCACATTTTCTCGTAACGCGCTTGATCTTCCCTAGCCGCGTCCTCCTCCGCCTTCAGCTGAAGCAGTGCAAGACGCAAATGCTTCATTTGATCCTCCTTGTCGCTAATGCCCAATACTGATCCAAGCCGCTGCAGCACAGCCTGCTCATTAGCTCTCATCGCCGTCAACCTCCACCCTTGCGAGACTGCCCGCTCCCAGCTTTCACGAAAAGAAATGCCGCTGTCTGAAGTCAGTCCGTTCGCTGCTTCTCGGAAGACGCCTGCAATCGGCTGAGGAACAGAATGAGCCGTTCTCTCCAGCGCCTCCGGCAGCGGCGTATGTCCATAGCCGATCTCCGTTTCAAGTCGCTGCAGCGCATTAGCCACCTGACGGATTTGCCGAGGTCGAGCTGCATACTTTGCAGCCTGCTGGAACCCGATCATTGTCCCTGCGAATAGAATGAGAACAGCGCCTAGCAGCTTTATCAAGGGACAGCACCTCTCATTGGCCCGGTTGTCATTGGAGCCTGCTCCATTCGCCGTAACAATTCCGTTGGTTCTCTCGCCACCGGCGAGGTAGTCCCTGGGCCAGAATGGATGACACGGTGCATGAAACCACCTGTAGAGCGTCTCAACTCAACAATGCGTCCGAATGTGCCATCTTCTAGAAGCTCCCGGAGAACAGGACGTCCTTTTGCATCATCCAGATCATAAGCATGAGCCGTCGCGATAACGCTAATGCCCGCATGACTGGCTTCCCTGATTGCGTCTCCATCCTCTGCTCGTCCAATTTCATCTACGATGACAACCTCCGGAGACATAGAACGAAGCAGCATCATAAGCCCCTCAGCCTTCGGGCAAGCATCCATAACATCGGTACGGGGCCCGATGTCAAAGGTCGGTATCCCTCTTACGCATGCTGCAATTTCAGAACGTTCATCTACGATGCCTACTTTTCTGCCTTGCCAGCCTCCAGATTCCCCTTGTCCCCATAATCCATAGCTGACTGCCCTTGCAATATCGCGGACAATCGTTGTCTTCCCTTGCTGTGGCGGCGCTAATAGAAGAGTAGAGCAAATCGTTTTTCGATTTCGATCGAGCAGCTTAGGCAGTAGTGAATGGGCTGAACCGATAACCTCACGAGCGATCCTAATGTTGAAAGCACCAATGTCGCGTATGCCGCGAACATTGCCGCTGTCGAGCACGGTACGGCCAGCCAGTCCGATTCGATGTCCGCCTGCTACTGTAATGAAGCCTCTTTTCAGCTCTTCTTCCATCGCATAGAGAGAATAGTTCGTAATTTTCTCCAGCAATTTGCGGCAGGTGTCAGCAGTTGGTTTATAAGCACCATCTGCATGCAATCGCAGGGTTCCATCGGCGGCTGCGAACCGTGATTGTCCGCTGAGACCGATTTCGAGAGGTCGTCCCTCACGAATGCGAATTTCTTCCAGCTGCTCCATTGCCATATCGGGCAATCGCTCCAGCACCGCTCTAAGCTCAAGCGGCAGCAAGTGCGCCACACGGTTCAGCATACGCTCATCACTCCCAAGCTGTTTGTCCTTCGTAGTATTATTTGTATGCTTGGCCAATTAAAATATGTCCATCTCGCAAAAAAATACTAGAGTAGAATCTATTATTTTTTGAGAATACCAATTAACAAGCACCCTATACCGGCTGTCACCCAAGCTAATTTGCCAAATGAGAGCTTGTCTGATAGCCCTACTAACCCTACTGTGGTCGTAGCTATTAATATAAGCGGTCCTACCATAGCAAGCGAAGAGTTGACGACAAGCGCCTTATCAATTTGATTCAGCCGAAGCATGAGAAGGGCTGCCCCAATTTCAATCATCCCCGAGGTAAGCCGGATGGATGCCATCGTAAGTACAATTTTATTGAGCATGCCAAATAACCTCCTTCCCTTATACTTACTAGCCCCTCTATCTTATGCAGGCTTGACCCTATTTCATGCCCCTTCATGCAAAGGGCACACGCCCACTAGCAATTGCATATAGTGCTTGCATAACCTTGTTATTGCTAGATGGCGTAAAATCAACAGGCGCCCAATTATAGACAGGTAGAAGGAATGGAAAGGAAGTTCGAGCCTAATGCAGGTGCATGTCATTTCAAGCGTAAACGAAGCGAGCTCTGCCCAGTTCCACCATAAGACTGCAATCATTGTCGATGTGCTTCGGGCAAGCAGCACGATCATAACTGCTCTTGCTTCAGGGGCCTCTGGCGTTATCCCTGTAGAGACCGTTATGGAAGCAAGAGTTGCCCAGCAAACCACAGACCTGCTCGGCGGTGAACGCTATTGCAGGAAAATTCCAGGGTTCGATCTCGGCAATTCGCCTGATGAATTTGTTTCCAGTACGATCCAGAACCGCCGGATTATCTTCACCACAACGAATGGAACACGAGCAATTCAGAAATCTACTCGTGCGGATTATGTTCTTGTGGGTGGGCTGCTTAATGCCACTGCCTGCGCGAGAGCAGCTATTGGGCTCAAACGGGATGTTGTCATTTTGTGTGCGGGGAATTACGATGAATTTGCTGTAGAGGACGGTTTATGCGCAGGATTATTGCTGGATAAGCTGCAATCCTTTGCTAGTCTTCCCATAGAGATGGATGATTTCAGCATCGCCATGCTGTCTTTTTACCGAGACAAAGCATCTACGGTATATGACACGGTTCGGCTTGGCACATCAGGCAAACGACTGGCGAAGCTTGGGTTTCAGCGAGATCTGGATAGTTGCTCTTGCATGGATGCCTATCAAATCGTTCCCCGATTATATGGAGATACTTTAATTGGAGAGACCTGCGCGGGAGGATAGTACAATCCACTATAAATGATATCGACATAAAAAATGGTGGAGAGGGATATCCCTCTCCACCATTCCTATTATCTGCGATCCTGTGGTCCACCTACGAACGCTTGCTCCGTTGTATCAAGTCCATACGCTGTATGCAGCGCCTGAACGACTTCTTGCAACGGCTCTGCTGCGATTACGCAGGATACTTTAATCTCTGAAGTGCTGACAAGCTTAATGCTTACGCCAATTTCAGAGATAGCCGCGAACATCGTTGCAGCAACACCAGGATTGCTTACCATTCCCGCTCCAACAATCGACACCTTAACGAGATTCTCTTCAGATGTTACTTCATCATAAGTAACTTCCCCGCGAATGCTCTCAAGAACTTCGATTGCTTTGTCTTTGTCGCCAAGCGACAAGGTGAAGGAGAAGTCGGCTTTGCCATCCTGTACACCGCTTTGAACGATTATATCAACATCAATACCATTATTCGCCAATGCACCGAACACATTCGCAAGCACGCCAGGCACATCTTCCACACCAAGAATGCTGATTCTTGCTACGTTTTTGTCAAAAGCGATGCCGCGAACGACCACGCCTTGCTCCATGACCGCTTCCTCCTTCACACTTGTACCTTCATTTTGTGTAAAGCTCGAACGAACAACCAGCTTTACATTATTGTGCTTGGCATACTCTACTGCCCTTGGATGCAGAACAGCAGCGCCTAGATGCGCGAGCTCCAGCATTTCGTCATAAGAAATTTCATTCAGCTTGCGAGCACATTTCACGACACGAGGGTCCGTTGAATAAATGCCGTCCACATCTGTATAAATTTCGCAGACATCTGCTTCAACCGCAGCAGCGAGTGCTACAGCTGTCGTATCCGAACCGCCGCGTCCGAGCGTCGTAATATCGCCTTCCTCAGACATGCCTTGGAAGCCAGCGACAATAACAATGTTACCGGCATTAAGCTCATTGAAGATCCGCTGCGGATGAATATCCGTAATCTTCGCTTTGCTGTGTACCGCTTCCGTACGAATGCCCGCCTGCCAGCCAGTCAATGAGACGGCTTGGTGACCAAGCTGATGAATCGTCATTGATAAAAGCGCAACCGATATTTGTTCGCCCGTCGTAAGCAGCATATCCATTTCCCTTGCTGGTGGATTCGGATTAAGCTTCTTCGATTGATCGATTAAATCATCCGTTGTATCTCCCATTGCGGATACGACCACGACAACACGGTTGCCCGCCTGCTGGCTTTCAATAATCCGCTTTGCTACCCTTTGCATCCGCTCCGGTGTTCCAACTGAGCTTCCGCCGAACTTCATCACTATCAACGACAAAGCTGCTCACTCCCAACCTTGACATATAACATACAAGTCAATAGTATAGCACAACATTCGCTTGTCTGGGTATATCCACCCACAAAAAAAACCGTTCGAATCCCAGATTCGAACGGCTTCTTCTTATGCTCTTGAAATATATTTGCCTTCACGAGTATCAATAAGCAATACATCATCTTCATTAATGAAGAGCGGAACTTGTACGCTAAGGCCTGTCTCAACCTTCGCGCTTTTGGTAGCGCCTTGTGCTGTGTTGCCTTTAACGCCCGGCTCTGTCTCGATAACTTTCAGCTCAACGCTGTTCGGCATTTGAATTCCGATAATTTCGCCTTGGTAGCTGGAGATGTTAACCGTCATGTTTTCTTTCAGGAAGTTCAATTCCCACTCGAGCTGGTCTTTGTTCAGATCAAATTGATCGTAAGTTTCGTTATCCATGAACGTGTAGTCACTGCCCGAGTTGTACAAATATTGTACCGCGCGGTTCTCAATGATCGCACGGCCAATGCTTTCACCAGCGCGGAATGTTTTTTCTACAACGTTGCCGTTGCGTAGGTTTTTCAATTTAGAACGAACGAATGCCGCACCTTTACCTGGTTTAACGTGTTGGAAGTCTGTTACCGAGAAAATATCGCCGTCTACTTCGACGGTCAAGCCTGTTTTAAAATCATTAACTGAAATCACTGCTATTCCTCCCTGAATGTCTGCATAATTGACCTTACCCCAGCGTAATCAACGCTTTAGGAGAAGAGGTTAATATTTTAATACCGGATTCCGTAATGACGATATCATCCTCGATACGAACTCCTCCGAAGCCGGGGAGATAAATACCGGGCTCAACCGTCACAGTCATGCCGGGGGTTAAAATCATATCGCTAAGCTTCGACAGGTAAGGCGCCTCATGTACTTCCATGCCTAGACCATGTCCGGTGCTGTGGCCAAACTGATCGCCGTAACCGTACTTCGTAATAATATCTCTTGTCAGCGCATCCGCTTCCTTGCCTGTCATGCCCGGACGAATATTGTCCAGTGCATGAAGCTGAGCTTCCAGAACGATGCCATAAATCTCGCGATGCTTATCCGTCGGCGTGCCTACTACGACCGTTCGTGTCAAGTCAGAGCAGTAGCCCTTGAAATAAGCGCCGAAATCGAGCTTTACAAATTCATTGTTCCCAATCAAACGCTCACTTGCTACACCATGCGGCAAAGCAGAACGTTCACCGGAAGCAACGATCGTCTCAAAGGATGAAGAAGCTGCGCCATGGCTGCGCATATACATTTCCATCTCAAGAGCAATATCGCTTTCTCTAACGCCAGGCTGGATAAGCTTCTGCACATGCTGGAATGTAGCATCAGCAAGGTCAGCAGCTTCCTGCATTACTTGCAGCTCCGCATCATCCTTAATCATTCTCAGCTTCTCGACCAAGCCTGATACAGGAGTTAGCTTAATGCTGCCCAAGGTGCTGCTCCATGTGGAATATTGACTGTAGGTGACATGGTCCTGCTCGAATCCAGCCGATTGAATGCCTTTATCTGCCAGCACCTCGCGAATAGTGTCCATTGGCTTAGAACCATGCTCGATCACTTGAAACGATACAGCTTGCTCAGGGGCCTGTGTCATATACCGAAAGTCTGTCAGCAGAATGCTGTCATGGAGCGTCACTACAACATATCCCGAAGAGCCCGTAAAACCGCTTATATAACGACGGTTATGCTCACTCCCGATAATAATCGCTTCCAAGCCTTGTTCCGCTAGCAATTGTCTCAGTCGGTTTACTCTCTCGATGGTCATTCTATTTCCCCCTTACACTGATCTGCTTTGAAGCTTGGATACCAGTGCAGCCAGTCCCAGCTCATAGCTTTGGGCGCCAAAACCGGCAATCTGGCCAATCGCGACCGGTGCGATGACCGATACGTGACGGAAGGATTCCCGCTGATGGATATTGGACAAATGCACTTCGACAACAGGCAGCGCAACCGTGCTTAGCGCATCTCTCAGCGCATAGCTGTAATGCGTAAGCGCGCCCGGATTAATCAAGATGCCGTCAGCCTGCCCATAAGCACTATGTATGCGGTCGATCAAAGCACCTTCATGATTGGACTGATAGAAATCAAGCTCAACCTCAATACTAGCTGCTTGATCACGCAAAGCGGCTTCTATTTGAGACAGCGTAACAGTGCCGTATACGCCTGGCTCACGGATACCGAGCATATTCAGGTTCGGTCCGTTTAATACAACGATTTTGAGCAACTTTGCACCTCCATACAACCCATTACTGCGTTTAGCAAAAGATCACTTGCCATTTTACCACAAATGCCCGCATCTTGAGAAGCAGTAACTGATTCAATGTGCGCCGATCGGTTCCCGTGAAGCTTCATCCGTAAATTCAAAGGCAATGGAATAGCCAATAAACAGGCCCCACAGCAGAAAAATACAGCATTCCGAATACAGAGTGTTCCAGCCCGCGATTGTTATCGGTTCGGTAATTTTGAGAATCGGGCCTAGCATGAGAAAGATAACCATCCACCATGCGAGACCGTACGCCACACCCGGCCAGGGCCCTCTCGCCTTGCGCAAGGTGAACATATAGAGCAAGGAAGCAAGAATGGAGAAGACAATAAAAAAAGCGATGCCAATCGCGATTCCCCAACCTGTCTTCAGAAAAGAGGAACGGAAAAATGGATCAGCCATTAGTCCCGGCAGTACAACCGTAAACTTCATTTCATAGAACAGCCATCTGATAACCCCCCAGATCAGCCCTGCATAAAACCCGATCTCAATCCCAAATAGCCAAGGGTTCGTATGATGCTCTTCCTTATAGTTGCCTTGTTGTCCTTGATTTGCTGACTTGCTTTCTTCGACCATTCCCAGTTGCCTCCCTTAATGATTGATTGGTTCTAGTATGTGAAAAATCTAGCCACGCTAATCTTAGGTTTCCCCATTGCTGCCCGGTCACGCTTATCTGCTCATGATGACGTTGGCAATTGCCCTTTGTATCAAGTACAATAGGAGTACATGTTTGCTATATTATTCGTCACCTAATAGGTAGGGACGATATAACTTAAGGAAGGTGACAAGCTCTTGCCGCAAAAAAACATATACGGCGGACAAGCTGTTATTGAAGGCGTTATGTTCGCCGGAAAGCATGTCAACGTAACAGCCGTTCGACGCAAAAACGAAGAAATTGTATTCTACGAAGTACCTCGTACGACGAAGCGATGGATTCAGGGACTCAAAAAAATTCCGCTCGTCCGAGGAGTAGTCGGCATTCTGGAATCAAGCGCCAAAGGCTCTCAGCATCTTAATTTCTCGATGGAAGCTTACGCAGAGGATGAAGAAGCCGATCAACCAGAAGAAGACAAGATCGTTAAGAAGAAAGAAGAAGGCAAAACAGGCTGGAGCCTGAGCATGATTGTTGGCGTTGCCGTTGCCGGCGTTATCTCGTTCATATTCGGCAAGCTTATCTTTACCGCAGCTCCTGCGGCTATAGAAGAATTGCTCTTCTCAGGGGTATTTGAGAACAAAGTTGGTCATAACTTATTAGAAGGACTTATCAAAATTATTTTATTGCTCGGTTACCTTTATCTAATGTCGCTCACTCCAATCATCAAACGTCTGTTTCAATATCACGGTGCCGAGCATAAAGTCATCTCTGCTTATGAAGCAGGAGAAGATTTGACCGTTAGCAATGTGCAAAAGTACAGCAGACTCCATTATCGCTGTGGCAGCAGCTTTATTATCTTCACCGTCATCGTTGGTGTCATTATTTATTCGCTTCCTTTCTTTACTTGGGATTCCATCTGGGAACGTATTTATATCCGGATTCTATTGCTTCCACTTGTTCTGGGCATTTCATACGAAGTGCTACGCTGGACGAATGCGCTTCGTAATGTGCCGGTTCTGCGTTACCTCGGCTTTCCGGGCTTGTGGCTGCAATTGTTGACAACAAAAGAACCAAAGGATGATCAGGTTGCTGTATCTATCGCTTCCTTCAACCGGATGCGTGAGCTTGATCAGCAAATGACCAAAATCTAGTCGTAAAGGATGGAATAACAATGGCAAAATGGCCTCGGGGATGGAATGTTTCCGTAATAATCGTACTCGTCCTGAGTGCAATCGGAATCGTCTACGGAATGCTGACCAATCCAGTCGCCTTCCTGTTGCCGATTATTGTGCTGGGAGGCATATTCCTCCTGTACAAATTCCCGCCTTCTACATGGGGCAGCAGCCGTTCCAAACAACCTTACGTCAGGCAGAATCGAACGAAGCCGCAGCAGCGGCCCAAGTCGCGCCGGTCACCCTTTAAGGTGATCAATGGCGGCAAAGATGATGATGACCTGCCGAAATACCATTAATAGCAACAAAAGAAAGGGACCGCATCATAATGATGCGGTCCCTTTCTTTTGTTCGAGTCAACTACTCTGTCTCTATTTCGGCACGAATGCCTCTAAGCTCGTCCATCCGCGCCTGGTCACGATGGAAATATTCAACGAGCGTCTCAATGCAAGTGATTGAGTCCCAACTCAGATGATGTTCAATACCTTCCACATCACGATAAATGTTCTCTTCCTGCACTCCAATCAGAGTCAGAAACGTCTCCAGCAAATGATGGCGATCGACGAGCCTCTTGCCCATCTTCTTTCCTTTGTTCGTAAGAACAAGCCCGCGATATTTCTCATAGATCAAATAGTTGTCCTTGTCCAGCTTCTGAATCATCTTCGTTACTGAAGAAGGATGCACTTCCAGTCCTTCTGCAATATCGGATACTCTTGCATAACCTTTTTCATCAATAAGTTTATAGATTCGTTCCAAGTAGTCTTCCATGCTCGGAGTCGGCATTGAAGAACCCCCTAACCCAACTTCTTTCACCCAGTCTCCTCGGCGTCGCTCTTAGTATCATACACTTTTCTTAATCGGCTCTGCAACTATTCTCATTTGAATGATAATTTCATGCAACTCCCAGATTGGCAATCGGCGATATGCAGCACATTATAGAGGAGCATTCATGTCATGCCAAAATGGAGGTACACGGTTAAGATGGATACAACTACGCTCGAACGTCCCGCTTCTGCCAGGAGCTCGCTTTCCTTCGTCCCTGATCTTGTCTATTTCGAGCCTGGAGCACTTGAATATCCCAAAGGAAAACGAATTTTTGAATGGGTAGAAAAGGAAGGCATCCCTTATCGAATGACGACCTCTCATAACCGAATTACGAATTTGCCTGGCGACACAGAGCTGGAGCAATATCGCATTGCCAAACGGACGTTGGTCGTCGGTGTACGCAAAACACTTAAGTTTGATACATCCAAGCCCTCAGCCGAATACGCCATCCCAATTGCTACTGGATGTATGGGCCATTGTCATTACTGTTACTTGCAAACGACGCTTGGAGCCAAGCCTTACATTCGGGTTTATGTCAATATCGACGATATTTTGGAAGCCGCCCAAGGCTATATCAATGAGCGCGAGCCGGAAATTACTCGCTTTGAAGCCGCTTGTACCTCTGATCCTGTCGGGCTTGAGCCCATTACAGGCAGTCTAGCTGAGCTTATCGCCTTCATGGCAGAGCAGCCCTTAGGAAGATTGCGGTTTGTGACCAAATTCCATCATGTAGATTCGCTGCTGGATATCCAGCATAATGGGCATACCCGTATTCGATTCAGCGTGAATAATAAATACGTCATCAAGCATTTCGAGCCTGCAACGTCACGCTTCGAGCAGCGCATAGAAGCCGCTGCAAAGGTTGCAGCGGCTGGTTACCCGATGGGTTTCATTATTGCTCCGATCATATGGCATGACGGCTGGGAGGAAGGTTACGCGGAATTGCTGGAATCACTCGCTGCCGCTCTCCCTAAAGAAGCGTCCGAAGGTGATTTGACGTTCGAATTAATTCAGCATCGCTTCACCAAGACAGCCAAAAATGTCATTGAAAGACGTTACCCGAAGACCAAGCTTGAAATGGACATTGAGAAACGCAAATACAAGTGGGGCCGCTGGGGCCAAGGCAAATATGTATATCCTGATGAACAGGCCTATGCGCTCCGGATGTTCATATCCGAACGAATATTCGAGCATTTTCCAAGTGCAAAGATCGAATATTTCACATAAAGCTAGAACCTCAGCCAGTCAGGTGTAACAGTATTAAGCCAAATTGTAATTTGGGTCATCTGGTTGGTGAAGAGCAAAATGCCCATTAGAATCATAATCGCCCCGCCAATGCGCATAACAAGTGAAGAATATTTCAACAGCCAGCGCGCGGAACCAAGGAAAAATGCCAGAACGAAGAACGGAATGGCAAAGCCTAGCGCATAGGCTGTCGTCAGCTTGAACCACGTGCCAGGCTCCGATGCAGCTAAAGCCAGTATAGCAGTCAATGCTGGTCCAATACATGGAGTCCAGCCTGCTGAGAAGCCAACGCCGAAGATGAAGGAGCCAATATAGCCGGTTCTTTTGTTCGGATCAATGGAGAACCGGCGTTCCTTCATTAACATTTGCGGTTGGAATACTCCAATAAGGAATAATCCCATTAGAACAATAAGAATAGCGGACAGCTTCCGAATAAGTTCATCATACTCGCTGAAAAACTCTGCAAATACATTCGTGCCATATCCCAGTGTGTAGTAGACGACACTAAAGCCCAATATGAAAAAGAACGTATGAGTCATCGTTCTCATCCGCATTTTTCCGGAGTAATTATTGTGCTTCAGGTCACTTACCGAAATGCCTGTTATGTAAGATAAGTAAGAGGGATATAAAGGCAAACAGCATGGCGAAATAAAAGAAGCAAAGCCGGCTCCAAAAGCCAGCCAAATGTTCACATCACTCAACTCTATGCACCTCGCTTGAAATTAACTGCCCGTTCGCATTCCTCGCTTCATCATAAGAAGGATAAGCAGAATCGCGATAAGCAGCAGAACAATCGTACCCCCAGGTGCCAGATTCCATACACCTGCAATTAACAATCCGAATATGACCGCCAACTCTCCGATGATGACGACCGTAATAATACTTTGACGAAAGCTTCGAGCAATAATGAGGCTGCATGCAGCTGGTATCGTCAGTAAAGCAGAGACAAGAAGCGCTCCCACGATCTTAATGGATGCACTAATGACAAGCGCGGTAAGCACGCTAATCATAACATTGTAGAATCGAACGGGCAAGCCGCTCACAGCTGCCGCGTCTTCATCGAACGTAAGCAGGAACAGTTCTTTGAGCTGTGAACGAATCGCAATCAGGACAATGACTGTTACGATTCCAATCGTAACCAGATCCAGATTGCCAAGTGTATAGATGCTTCCGAACAAATAACCGTTCACGTTGCCATTGAGGCCTTTGCCCATTGTGAATAGCAGCGAGGCAAGTGCGACGCCCCCCGACATAATAATGGCGATAGACAGCTCTGCATAAGACTTGTAGGCTTTGCGCAGCTTCTCAATCGCGAACGAAGCAGCTACAGCAAAGACCAGACCTACCGCAACGGGATATACACCAATAATAAAACCTAATGCCACACCAGCAATGGATACATGAGACAACGTATCCCCAATCATGGACAATCTTCGGAGTACGAGAAATATGCCCATAAGCGGTGCTGTTATACCAATTAGTAGGCCTCCTAGCAATGCCCGCTGAAAAAACTCACTACCTATGATCTCCAACTAGAACGACCTCTCTCCTGCTTTCCATTTGTTCCCGAAGTCCCTTCAGGCTATGTGTCAAATCATTCTCAACGCAATTCTGCAAATCATGCGAATGCTTCCTATAGAACTTCAGCTTCCCGCTTTCCGCTTCCTGCTGCAAGCCCAAGTAAGTGCGAATCATCTCCATATCATGCGATACCATCAGAAACGTAATGTTATGATGCATATGCATATGCTTGATCATATGGAAGAAGCCTTCTTGCGTCTCGGCATCAATGCCTACGGTAGGCTCGTCCAATATAAGCAAGGATGGGTTATTAATAAGCGCCCTAGCCAAGAACACCCTTTGCTGCTGTCCGCCTGACAACTGGCCGATCCGTTTGGCAGCCAAATCTTCTATTTTCATAGCATGCAGCGCATCATCACACTTGACCTGATCCTGCTTGCTGATCGAGCGAAAAATTTTATTCTTACTATAAAGTCCTGATAGAACAACCTCACGGACTGTAGCCGGAAATAGCGGGTTGAACGAATTTTTTTGCGGCACATAACCTATGCGCTCCCACTGCTTGAACTGTGAGACCGGCTGACCGAATAGCTTTATCACTCCGCTCTCCGGCTTCAGCAGCCCTACTATCATCCGCAGCAAAGTCGTTTTTCCAGCGCCGTTGGAACCTATCAGCCCTACGAAATCACGCTCCTTGACCGAAAAATCAAGCCCTGTAATCACCCGTTGCTGCTGATAAGAAAAGGTTACCCCTTCAAGCGAGATTATATCTTGATGGCAGACCTGGGAGGTCATTGTACCGTTATTGATTTGTGCCATCTTGGCACCTCATTCCTTCATATGACTTGGAATCCTCTCTTATTGTAACGCTTTAACTAAGTTTTGCAAGTTCGTCTCCATGAGGGAAATATACGTTTCTCCGCGCTTCTCCTGCTCGGGTGTAAGTCCCTCGATCGGGTTCAATACCAATACGTCCACATCCGCTTCTCTAGCGAGCGTTTCTGCCAAATTTGGGGATACCAGTTCTTCGAAGAAGATGTAAGGGATGCCTGTTTCTTTTACGAATTTGGCGATCTTCATCAAGTCTTGCCCACCGGGCTCAGCGTCAGGCGACAGGCCCATAATCGAAGTCTGAGTCAATCCATAATCACGGGCAAGATAACCAAATGATTGGTGGGAAACGACAATATCTTTCAGCCTTGTATTCGCAAGTTCGTTTGCGAATTGGCCATCCAGAGCCTCCAGCTTCGCGCGGAATGCCTCGTAGTTATTCTCGTATGCCTCTTGGTTGGCAGCATCGACTTGAATAAGTAGGTTCTTCACATTCTCGGCCATAATCAATGCCGATTTGGGGCTGACCCAAGTATGCGGATCAACGTCAAGATCACTATGCCCGTGGTCATCCTCTTCCCCTTCATGGGCATGATCATGATCTTCCTCTGGATTGCCGTGAATCAGTGAAATCCCTTTGCTCATCTCGGCAGATACAAGTTGGCTGTCCTTCGACAAGCCTTGCAGAAAATCATCCGTCCAGCCCTCCAAGCCAGCTCCGTTATACAAGAATAACTGTGCTTGCGAGGCTACCGTCAGATCGCGGCTCTTAGGCGTCCAGTCATGGGGCTCTACTCCAGCAGGGATCAAATTCGTCACATGGACATGCTCTCCCCCAATTTCTGAAGCAAAGTAATACAGTGGATAAAAGCTGGTGACGACATTAAGCTTGCCTTCCTCAACAATTGCCTTATTGCCGCCTCCGCAAGCTGATAAGCTCAGAACCAGTACAAGCAGCAGTGCTGCAACTACTATTTTGTTAGTTTGTTTCCTAGCATTACGCATCGTATAATCTCCATTCATCCTTGTTAGTAATCGTTACTATTACGTTTTAGATTATACGAGGGCGTTTCCCTGCTGTCAACTCTTATATTTTGGCTCGCGCTATTCTACTATATACGGGCAAACATCTGTACATACCACGGCCACAACTTGCATTTTCCCTCAGAACAGCTTCATTCTTGCAAAAAGAACCTTCAAAACCACTGTGAAAGTGGAAATGAAGGTTCTTGATTGACCCCTTACAACGCACAAAGTCGGAATGTTCATGGGATTGTTCCATATAGGGCTATTGCAACGATCTCGAATCAATCCTTATACGGGTATTACTTCACAAGAGCGCCGTTAGGCATTTCATCCGGAACGGTTGCCAGCGTCAATTGGTCCCCGTGCGAGGCTGCCAGAATCATGCCTTGCGACATTTCACCCCGCAGCTTGACTGGCCTCAGATTCGTCACGCAAATTACTTTGCGGCCAACCATTTGCTCTGGCGTATAGAACTTCGCAATGCCAGACACAACCTGGCGTTGCTCATAACCAAGATCAAGCTGCAGCTTGAGCAGCTTATCTGCTTTTTTGACGGGCTCTGCAGCAATTACCTGAGCTACGCGCAGCTCCACTTTTGCAAATTCGTCAATGCCAATCTCCTCTTTTGCCTCTTCTTCAACAGGAGGCACGCTTGCAGCAGCAGGCGCAGTCTCAACTGCTGCCTCAGGAGCTGTGGTTTGCGCTCCGCCCATCGCGGCTGCGATGTAAGCCACTTCATCAGCCGTCTCCAGCCTTGGGAAGACAGGTGATCCCTTGACGACACGAGTACCTCCAGCCAATAGACCGAACTGCTTCGTGCTCTCCCAAGATGTCAACTCGCCCTGCTCGATACCAAGCTGGCTCCAAAGCTCACGCGGCGCATGTGTGAGGAAAGGCTGCAGCAGAATGGAAGTAATCCGCAAAGCTTCTGCCAAATGATGCATAACCGAAGCAAGCTCCTCGCGCTTTGCCTCATCCTTGGCAAGTGCCCATGGCTGTGTCTCATCAATATATTTATTTGTACGGCTAACGAATTGCCAGATCGCAGCAAGCGCTACCGAAAACTCCATCTTCTCCATAGCTGCTTCTACGGCAGTAACAGTCTCTGTCGCAAGAGCTTCCAGGGACTCATCGAATGCCGTTACTTGTCCATTGTAAGCAGGGATACTGCTATCAAAATACTTGTCGATCATGGCAACGGTACGGTTCAACAAATTACCCAAATCGTTAGCAAGATCGAAATTAATGCGGTCGACGAAATTCTCAGGCGTGAACGTTCCATCAGCACCGAATGGCACTTCGCGCAGCAAATAATAACGAACAGCGTCAAGCCCGTAGCGATCAATCAGCATCACCGGATCCACTACATTGCCTTTGGATTTGGACATTTTGCCATCCTTCATCAGAAGCCAGCCATGTGCGAATATTTTTTTAGGAACAGGCAGACCAAGCGCCATCAGCATAATCGGCCAATAAATCGTATGGAAGCGCACAATTTCTTTGCCTACCAAATGAACGTCAGCCGGCCAGAAGCGCTCATATTTGGAGCCTGCCTCACCTTCATTGCCATAACCAAGTGCTGTAATATAGTTGGATAGCGCATCAATCCATACATAGATGACATGCTTCGCATCCCCAGGCACTTTAACGCCCCAATCGAAGGTGGTTCTAGAAACAGCAAGATCCTCCAGGCCGGGCTTAATAAAATTATTGATCATTTCATTCTTCCGTGACTCGGGTTGAATGAATTCTGGATTATCCTCATACAGCTTAAGCAGACGATCTGCATATTTGCTCATCCGGAAGAAATAGCTTTCCTCCTTCACCAGCTCCACTGGACGTCCGCAATCCGGACAATTCCCATTCTCCAGCTGTCTTTCGAGGAAGAAGGATTCACAAGGCGTACAGTACCAGCCTTCATAGGTTCCTTTATAAATATCATCCTGCTTCAGAAGCTGCTCGAAAATGCGCTCAACCACTACTTTGTGGCGTGGTTCAGTCGTACGGATGAAGTCATCGTTTGAAATTTCAAGCTTCGCCCATAGCTCCTTGATTCCGCCAACAATGTCGTCTACAAATTGCTGCGGAGTCTGATCCTTCTCCTTAGCTTTACGCTCAATCTTTTGTCCATGCTCATCTGTTCCCGTCAAATACCAAACGTCATAGCCGCGGAGGCGCTTATATCTCGCCATCGCATCTCCCGCCACTGTCGTGTATGCATGTCCAATATGCAGCTTATCACTCGGGTAATAAATCGGGGTTGTAATGTAGAACGTTTTGTTGTCCGTTGCCATTGTTATTCCTCCTATAAGGTTAATTAAACGCAAAAAACTCCCGTCCAACATGGGACGAGAGTATGGTTAACTCACGCGGTACCACCCAAATTTCTAATGCGCAGCCCATAAGATTAATGGCATGCATTAGCTTCGTGTGCCGCCACAACTGACGGCAATGCCAATTAACGCCGGCCTGCGCCGCTCCCTTACCGCTCTTGCGCAAAGCACAAGATTCAGCTCGAAAGCAGATCCTCCCGGACCATCTTCCCATGTATATCCTCTACCGGCTTCCAGCATCATGCCCGGCTCTCTGTAAAAGGCAACACATCGTACTTATCCATTCATCGGATGCTCATATGACTATATGACAAAATATACCCAAAAGGATACCATGCTGTCAAGGAGGCGATGTCTTCTCGCTATCTTTCTCCGATGAAGCTGGCGGTACAGGATCGAATCCTCCTGGATGAAAGGGATGACAGCGCGCAATTCGCTTCGCAGCAAGCATACTTCCCTTCCATGCCCCATGCTTCTCAAGAGCCTCCAAAGCATAGGCTGAGCAGGTAGGATAGAAGCGGCAGGAGGGCGGCTTGAGCGGAGAGATCACCTTGCGGTAGAATACGACGGGTGCCTGCAGCACTCTCTTCATTCGATGACTCCGGGTCACTAGCCTTCCCCACTCGAGGTGTCTTCCTGAACGCAGTCCTTACAATACCCGAACACTTCAAACTTGTGCTTCACAACCTTGAAGTCATCTGGCACGATGGTCTGTTCCATCGGACAGAACGTAATCGGATAAGTATGGCCGCATTGCAAGCAGATCATATGGTGGTGATGCTCATTCTCCCTGCAATGCAATTTGAACTTTACCCCATCTTCAAAAACAACCTGCTCCAAAACATCCAGCTCCTCCATGACCCGCAGATTGCGGTACACGGTATCGAAGCTTAAGCCTGTATAGGACTTCCCCATATATTCATAGACAGCTTTGGGCGCAAGATAGCCATTCGTCTCAGCGAACAGCTTCGCCAATGTCTTGCGTTGATCCGTTATGCGAAGCCCTTGGCTTGCCATGCGCTGCACAATTTCTTCAATAGTATGATTATGCAAAGAACAAACCTCCGAACATGAAAGTTTCTACTAGAACATGCCTTACTACTCATAATGCCCAAAAAAAAGACTCTCGTCAATGAGAGTCTCACCCAAACGGCTTTTTACCCGTTCAATCTCATATTCAAAAGAAAGCTGGCACACATCGCCAGGAAGAATAGGACACTGATTATAGACATCCACTTGCGACGTAACAAAATCGTATGTAGTCTATCAGAATCTTGCTTGCTCGCTCTTAGCTCCATAATGGTCCTATGCAAGAACAACACGACAATAAGAGAGGCTACGAATAATAGATTGAATAAAAACCACATCGCAGTCCAGAACATAACGGTTACCCTCCATTCTTGCGTTAGACCGGCCCGTTACCAGAACCATCGGTTTAAAATAAACATAAAAACGACGAAGCTGACTACCGCACCTGCAAAGCTGATCCATCCAGCCTTGAACTTCTGCTGGAACATTCGTAATATACCAAAGCTTAATAATCCAAAAATAAGCATTAAAAAGACGACCCCAAGTATAAATAATGTCGCCGAGACACCGCTGACATCGACTAATGACACACTATACACTCCCTTATATCAGTTTGCAACGTAACTATTAGCATTATAAGGGATTATGCAAGGTTTAGCCAGTATCAATGCGGTATATTTCGTGACAGCCGATGAATCCTTTTATTACTCCAGCGCATTGTCAGAATCTTCACCAACGAATGATAGCCTCATGATAGGCTTTGTTTACAGGACGTTTGCGCAATTTAATTTGTAGGACCCCCTCCTTAACCAGCGCTCGACAAATTCGAGGATTGACACGCTTCGGAAGCTTGATCGTTTCTTTGTGATTATCGGGCAGTCCTTCGATGCGAAGGCGATCCTCTCGAACCCATAGGCTCAGCTCTTCTTTTTGAGCTCCCTTAGGAAGCGAATATTTCACAATAATGAAGTGATGGGTTTCGAAAAAGGAAACTGACTTAGGCTGGCCGGTTATAGCACTAGCAGCCTCAGGAAGCGCTTTAGTCATCATTTTTCGGACGAACTGCTCGACCCAATCAGGCTCCTTCAGCACATCGAAGCCCTTTGGAAGCTTCTGGCCCTCCATCCACCGCTCCATGTCGTTCCATTTGGATGACATAGCCTATCCCTCCTCTCCGATTCACCATCTTTCCTGCATCGTATGCAAATCTGGGCTAACCGGCTACTTCACAGGAACACCCTGGTTGAGGGAACCTATGGGCGAATGCCGCATAAGATATGACACAAGATGCTTACCAGAAAAGGAGGAATATCGCATGCCTTCTATAGTCGGCTTTGTCAATATCGTCAGCGTCGGCTCCAGTGCTGTTATTCAATTCGGGGATACGTTGCAGCTATCTCCCTCCAGCACCTCCAAGACCTATGCAGGCTCCGGCTCCTTCCTAACAGGAAGTCTGGCCAACTCTAATAGTGCGGTCAGCGCTACGAATACACTTGATCCGGATGTGCAGGACAGCACGCAAAATGCGACAGGATCTATCTTATGAATTGGACTATACATCAGAACATTACTATCCATCAGCTTAGCGTAGACAGCGTATCGAACAGCTCCGTCCTGCAAATCGGCAGCGCGGGCTCGATTCGTTCCTTATCACAGCTATACAATACGGGAGGATTCACAGGCCCAGCCCCGAATCTGGGGGAAGACAATCCGCTGTCCTTTGTTCCACTGCCTAACCCTTCCTAGATTGGAGGTTATACCGATGCAGCAGTCAAATCCTTTATCACCATGGCAAGCCTGGTCATTCGATGTTCAAATGAAGCTCAAAGACCAACAGGAGCAGATTACACAGCTCGAGCAGCAATTAGAAGCGGTCTGCCAGCAATTGAAGCAATTAGAAGCCAAGCCTACTTATAATATTGAGAATCTCTCCTATCAATTCGATCAATTGAAGGTCGAGAAGCTTGACGGCACTTTGAATATTGGCATGACTCCGCCCGGGGCTCCATCTATAGCTGGCGATATCGAACAAATGTCTGTCGCTAAGTCAGAGGTTTATCCTTCTGCCGCTCCAGGTAACGTGCCTCCATCGGCCCCTTATGCGGACATTCAGACCGAGCTGAATCAATATATAGACACACAGGGCCAGAATACGCTTATAGAGCTGGAGAATGAATACTGCTTGCCCCTTGATCCCTATCACCGTCGTCTGATCCTTGAAGATATCAGGAAGCAAATGCCTCCTAGAATTCAATATTATATGCAAAGGCTGCAGCCAGATAATGCCGCTATGGATGATGCCGCTCTTCAGAAGTACAAATGGGAGGTAGTGGCCAAAACTTCTAGTGATGCTAATGCCGCCATGCGGCAATATATGAGGCAACTGCAGGGTGGCAACCCTGCTTAATGTCTGAGGAGGTATACTGAGGATGATTTGTTTCAATGTGCATAACCATTGCCTGTCTGTTGGCACAATCGAGATACTGGGTGTATCCAGTGCCTCCATGCTTCAAGTCGGCGACAGTGATTATGTGACGCTGTATTCCATGTTTGACACGCCGCCAGAGTCTGTAATCGTCGGGCCGCTCGCTCCTTTTCCACAGCCAGAATTCGCAAGCACGGCTCTAGGTGAAGCTCCTCTGGAGAGCTCGGAATAATGCGCAGCTACAAATTTGATGATGAGGATGCTGCTGCGGTCGACTATCCCATTCGAACTGCCGAGATAGGCAAGCTATGCATTATCGACGTCTCCTTATCCGCTATTGTTCAGCTTGGAGATCGAGTAGAGGCTACACCGCATTTGTTCGCGCTCGCAGTTCAACGTGAAGTCTCCCACTGCAAGGGGGGCGAGTTCTATTTCGAATCCTACTCCATCTTTAATCGGGCGCTGCCCGAGCTGGAAGATCCTGCATTCGACAACGGCGACATTCTTCGAATCTGCAGAACAAATCATTCGCCTCGCATCAGTGTTGGCTGTATTTCTATTACAGCGGTTGGCGCTGCCTCCATTCTACAAGCAGGCAACGCCCTGCGGACGACCTCCGAGTCACGTATTATGAATATACGCCAATTCAAGCATGCCCTCCCCACTCCGGGTATTGGCAGTTAGCTTGATAAGTTCAACCTACTCGAATGAGCTACTCCATCACCCAATAGGTCATGCTGAATCCAGCTCAGGAAAGCGTCTACTACCTTAGGGTCAAAATGGAGTCCTTTTTGCTTCTCAATCTCGGCAATAGCTTCCGCCGTGGTCCATGCTTTTTTGTAAGGCCGCTCATGGGTCAAAGCATCATAGAAGTCAGCAAGAGCTACAATGCGTGCCTCCAAAGGAATATTCTCCCCGCTTAACCCTTGCGGATAGCCAGTTCCATCCCATTTCTCGTGATGGGAATGGGCAATGATCCCCGCCATGCTCAGAACGGTAAAAGAGCTGCCCTCCAAGATGCTGGCCCCTATGGTCGTATGTGTTTTCATGCGCTCGAATTCATGGGGCTCGAATCTTCCCGGCTTCAGCAATACCTCGTCAGGAATGCCGATCTTGCCAATATCATGTAGGGGAGCTGCCCTTCTTATCAAATCAACCTTCCACTCCGGCAGACCCAGGCGGCTGGCTATTAATCCCGATAAATCGCCTACACGCTGCGTGTGCTGGCCCGTCATATCATCACGATATTCCGCCGCTCGTCCAAGCAGCTGCAAAATTTCCAGCTTGGCCTGCTGCAGCTGCTCTGTCCGTTCGCGTACTCTTTCTTCTAGCGTATTATTGTATTGCTGAAGCTGCAAATGCAATTGCCGCGTTTTGAGCAAATTATTCATTCTGAGAATAACCTCAGTGCGATCATAAGGCTTGGTCAAAAAGTCATTCACCCCTGCCTGCAGCGCCTCCTGCCTCTTCTCAGAGCTAACATCGGCAGTAAGCATCAGAACCGGCAAATAAATATCCGCTCCTGTCTGCTCTCGAATCAACCTTAATACCTGAAGACCATCCATTCCCGGCATATGCAGATCCAGCAGTATAATATCTGGGCCTATCTCTTTCAATAGTTGATGGATACGATGAGGATCCATTGCGCTATACACTCGCTTGAATCCTGCACGCGCTAGTATTCGTTCCAATAAGCTGATGTTATATTCTTGGTCGTCAACGATTAGTATTTTTGCCTGCTTGAAATCGAATTCATTCATCCCCTATGCTCCATTCGTTCTTTGTAAAGGCATTACGACATCATAAGGAGAGCTGCAGCTCTCTTGTAAATTAGAAGCTTATTCAAGCAGTAACCTATGCTCAGCTTGCAGGAAGCTCGACATCCGTTAAATATTGTCCAATCTCTGCCAATAAAGATTTGGGATTGAAGGCTCCTTTTTGAATCACATTTTTCACATAGCCGTTCAATTTGAACCTTTCCTCCGAGGTGAGCGACTTCGCAGTCAATACGACAATCGGAATCGCGCTCCATCCTTCCTTCTTGCGCAGCTCCTCAATGAACTGGAACCCGTCCATTTCTGGCATCATTAAATCAAGCAGTATCAATTCAGGCAAGTTCTCAGCCATGCTCTCCAAAGCGACCCTGCCATTCTGGGCACGCGTCACCGCATAGCCCTCTTTATGCAGCAGCTTGGCCATCATATCGCTTGTTGTCGCATCATCCTCGATGACCAGAATAGTATGGTCTGTGCGGCTTGATATATATTTATCCATGACGGTAATAAGCCGCTCCCGCTGTACAGGCTTCATTAGAAATTCAGATGCACCCATCGTGTATCCCAGATGCTTGTCATTAGTCACCGACCAGATCACCACAGGAATATCCGCCACTTCAGGATCAACCTTAAGCTCTGCCAATACGCTCCATCCATCCATTCTCGGCATTAGAATATCCAGACATATCACTTTGGGACGAAGCAGCTTGGCAAGCCGAAGCCCTTCTTGTCCGTTTTCGGCAAAAGCAATTGTCCAACCCTCTTTCACCAAGTACCGCTCCATCAATTCTCGGTTGCTCTGCTCATCATCAATCAGAAGTATGCTGACTTCCTGAACACCCTCGGATTCCAGCTCTATAGCCGTATGCACAGTCTCTTCTATTGCATCGTCCGATTCAGGCTGCTTCGTAATGATAGGAAGCCAGCAAGTAAAGGTGCTGCCGGAGCCAAACTTGCTTTCCACTTGAATATCGCCGCCCATGATATGGCAAAAGCGTTGGCTGATCGCCAGTCCAAGGCCCGTCCCGCCATATTTCCTCGTTGTTGAGGAATCCGCTTGCGTAAAAGGCTGGAACAGCTTCTCTAGCTGCTCCGGCGTCATGCCAATGCCCGTATCTCGGATACGAAAAGCATATCCCTCTTGCCTGTCTCTGGATTCGCGATAAATATCAAGCTCAATAGAACCCGCTTCTGTGAATTTATTAGCATTACTCAGCAGGTTAATAAGAATTTGCTCCAGCCTCGTTAGATCAGTCGTTATTTCCCCTTCCACACAGTCCATTTTCAACTGATTTCCATTGGCTATAATAAGCGGCTTCACTGTTGTCAGCACATTCGAGACGAGATCTTGCAAGCTGCTGCTCTCCAAGTGAATATCCATTTTTCCAGCTTCGATCTTTGAGATATCCAGAATGTCATTAATAAGAGCTAGAAGATGGTTGCCTGCTTTGCTGATTCTACCCAGATCCTCCACGAAAGTCGGCTCATTCAGCTCCTCCGCCTCTTCCTTCAGCATTTCGCTGTATCCGATAATCGCATTAAGGGGTGTCCTCAGCTCATGGCTCATATTGGCAAGAAACTGACTCTTGATCATATTGGCCTTAATGGCTTCATCATGTGCCTTCTCAAGCTGTGCCGTACGTTCAGCTACCAATTGCTCCAAATTATCATTAAGCTCACGAAGCTCCTGATTAATCATATGAATTTCATCTGTTTTATCTTTAATTTCCGAATCTTTATGCGAAAGCCTTCCAGATATGTAGATACCCAGCAAGCATAGCCCTAGTGTAAATAAAGTGCCTCCGGCTATCATATAGGCTAATCTAGTCTGATCCAACACCATCCCTGATGGTGATGCCGCTTTGTCTCCCAAATGGAAGGAGGCAGCGAACATGCCTGTGTAATGCATACCCACAATTGCAGCGCCCATAATTAATCCGCTGCCAAGCTTCTTCCAGACCTTGCCTCGCGTTCTATCTTTGTGAAAATAAAAAGCGAGCCATAATGCTGTGATAGAAGCAACGATCGCGATAGCTATGGAGAGTGCAAAAAATAATGGATTGTACATAATATCAATCTGCATGGCAGACATGCCCATGTAATGCATCGTTGAAATGCCTGCGGCGAGCAAAAGCCCTGCAAGAAGCAATTGATTCCAAGATAACTCATTGCGGCCAGCTATATTTAAGGAGAAAAACGAAGCTATAATCGCCGCCAGCATGGATAACAGCACTGTCGAGAGATCATAAGCAATCGGTACTGGAAGGGAGAACGCGAGCATTCCTACGAAATGCATCGACCAAATCCCCATCCCCATAGCGGCAGCGCCAAACATAAGCCATAACCAGCGGCTTTTTCCATTCGACAGATTTATCCTGTCAGTGAGCTCCAGAACGGTGTAAGAGGCCGCAATTGCAACCACATACGAAAAAACAACAAGTACAAAATTATGCGAGCCATGAATATGCTCCACCCGAAAACCCTCTTTCTTATTGGCCGCCATTTATCATACAGAAAATATTACTGCAATAATTGCGAAATATTACAATCCATATATTCCAAATCAATACGGTGTAGGTCATATGAACTAATAAAATGTAGTTATAATCACACTGAACTGTACAACTGCCTCATAAAATCCCACGACTTCGTAGATATCCAACTAGATCATACGACCCTATTATATATCAGGCTGAAAATTTTACCATGATAATAATTAAAATTTGTACAGAGCTCCTGTAGAAAGCTGAATAGGATCGCATACATGCTGCTTGCTGCAGATTCCCCCCTATTTAAGTTATCGGTCTTTCTCATGCAAAAAAAGAGGGTGACATCGTTCTGTTCCAGAACGTTATCACCCTCATCTTTTGTCTGACATACCTGCGATGGCGAAACAAGCTTCTAGCCTCCGCCATTCTTCAGCAGCTTATACCTTGCCGCGTATTTGCTTACACTTTGTACGAAGGTCGCATGAGACCAAGTAAGCGGCGCTACGGACAACGGCGACCCGTCGTACGGATTCAGCTGCTCGGGCAGGAGCCCGCTTTGCAGCGCATGGTCAACTACCCATTGCAGCGTCTGCTTCGGTCCCTCCAGATCTTCCAGCGTACGAGCAGAATCAATCTCGAAATTCGCTACCCATAGCGTACAAATGACCCATGGATTACCGGGCACCTTATCGATTTCCCCGGATTGCTGGAAATAATAATCATTCGTGTAACGGGCAATGCCGCCAATAGTTGTACGAATCTGTAATCCTTCTTTAATTGCCCTCATCGTCCGTATAACCCGTTCATCCTGCACAGGAAGTACGCCGAACTCCCAGATTCCGAATACGCTGCTCTCCAATGTCATATCCTTCACCCAGCTATTGTCCTTCTGAATCAGGCCGCGGGCAAACCTACCTGTTTCTTCATCCCACAAATGGGTCAATATCCCCTGTTTGATTGTGTCCGCCGTATTTCTGTAATGATCACTTCGCTCGTAATCGCCGAATAGCTCAGTGAAGAACGCTGCCGCCATTAAGCCTGCATACACAGAGGAGGCTGTATAGGTCCATATTCCATAACGTTCCTCCCAGAGATCATAGCTCGGCTTCGGCAGTGACAAGGATGGCTCCATATATTCACTTAAGAAGGAAGCCGCCTTGCGGATAAGGTTGCTATACAGCGATTGCGGCAGCTCAATAACTTGATTGCGTGAATAATCCTGCCATAGCGCGAACAGGACGAGTGCCGTTTCGTCCTCTTGAATCGGCAACCGTGTACTGCCATGCACAATATAAGGATGCCAGCTGGAGCCTACCGTTCCATCCGGATTATACTTGTGATACAAATATCCTTCTGGCGACAAAGCCTGCGCACAAAAGGTGAAGAATGGCGCAATAACGCTTTGGTATCCTGCCAGTGACATAGCTTCAGCGATTAACGCCCCGTCGCGCGGCCACATATAGCTGTAATGATCCCGGTTATATTGCAAAATATCCGTATCATTTGCCGCTAATATAGCCCCCCGCTCATCCACCTGCGTACGAACAAGCAGCAAGCTTTTCTTAAAGGTTCTTATAACCTCCTTCGGGAGGTCACCCAGATCATTCTCCGCCCTTTGCAGCCAATGCTTCCAATAAATCACGACGCGGCTAAGCAGCTTCTCTGGATGGTTGTCGAGAACGTATTGATTCAATTCCTTGACTTCTTCCAGATTTTTTCCTATCGACATCCAATAAAAGACTGTCTTCTCTCCATGGGGCGGAACGTTCGTACGGAAGCTGATCGTACTATCGACAGAGCCCTGCGCTATGGCATTTCCCATCAGCACACCATCCTCCGCGTCACGCCACGTGCCCTCAGCGGAATGAAACCGCTTGATCCCTGTGGAATATTGCATGATGCCGCCTTCATCCGTAGAACCGCTGAACATGAAATAATTCGAGCGCTTATAATGGAACAAGGTGTTGTTCTCCGGGTAGTAAGCGGCCGTATCGCCAACCTCTGAACCCTCAATCATCAGGTCCTGATGGAAAAATAATCTCGCTTCCCTAGGCTCATCACGAAGATTGCGAATGACCACACGCTTCAAATAAATGCATTCGCGTTGGTGGATTCCATCATTGATATGAAGCTCTACCTCTAGTCCCTCATGCCTAGCCACAATATTCGTTACGAGTGAGTCCTCCACATAATCAAGCTCAAATTTCCATTCGGGCTCATCCAGCCAAGAGAATCTCCCTCCGATCCAAATACCGAATCTGCAATAATGACCTCCTACATGATTTAACTGACCGACATAAGGATAATAGATGTCCCGAATATAACAATGCTGATCGAGATTGAGCAGAAGTTTACCATTGCCAATTACGAGGTGACGGGCCATAGCTCTTTCCCCTTTCGGTGAATCAGAAGTTGATCGTATAAAGCCAAATAAGCTTTGGCCGAACGGTTCCAGCTGTAATCTTCCTTAGCGCCATTAGCTATTATTTGTTTCCAGACAGCTTCATCCCTATAAAAGGAAAGAGCTCTGCGTACTGTATGCCAAAAGTCTTCTGCATTATAGTGGGTGAAGCTAAAGCCATTGCCTTCTCCAGTATATTCATTATAGGACGAAACGGTATCCTTCAATCCTCCTGTTTCCCGAACAATCGGAACAGTACGGTAGCGCAGTGCTAATAACTGGCTTAGCCCGCAGGGCTCGAAACGTGAAGGCATCAATAGCATATCTGATCCCGCATAAATCAGGCGGGCCAAGCTGTCATTATATCCAAGCCACACAGCAGCTTTGCTCGGATAACGAGCTACAGCCTCATTCATGAGCTGCTCATAATGAGCCTCTCCCGCTCCCAATACAACTAACTGCATATCCTCCTGCATGAGCAGCTCCAGCTTATTCGCAATAAGATCGAAGCCCTTTTGCTCAACCAGTCGAGATACGACCCCAATCAACGGAATTTCTTCTGATAAAGGAAGACCAAGCTGGCGCTGCAGCTCCACTTTATTTTTCCTTTTGCGGCTGATCGAACCGCGATAAGGCGTATGAAGCGCTGAATCATTCATCGGATCATACAGCTCTTCATCTATCCCGTTCACGATGCCGACCAAATCCCCCGAACGATAGCGAAGCAGCTCGTCCAGCCGTTCCCCATGCTCCCACCCTTGTATCTCTTGCGCATAAGTCTCACTAACTGTAGTCAGCTTGTCAGCGAAGAGAAGACCGCCCTTCATGCAGCTAGCCGCTCCATGAAATTCAAGCCCATCGTAGCCGAATCGCTCATCTCCTACCCCTAACAAATCCTTCATAAGCTCGATGCCGAACAGCCCCTGATACTTCAGGTTATGAATCGTGAATACCGATTTCACACCAGACCATGCAGAATCACTCGCATATCTTGTCTTCAATAGGAACGGAATCAATGCTGTCTGCCAATCGTGGCAATGAACAATGTCGAGCTCAAAGCCCAAATATCGGGCCGCCTCCATGACAGCGAAGCAGAAAAAAACAAAACGCTCTGCGTCGTCGCCGTATCCGTACAGCCCTCTTCTTTTGAAATAATGCTCGTTGTCTATTAAATAATAAACTACACCATCAATCTCGGCTTTGAACAAGCCGCAATATTGATTGCGCCAGCTGAAGGACACTGTGAATTCAGCAATTCTCTCGAATTGATCGAGATAGGAGGAAGGAATTTCTTCATATTTCGGCAATATGACTCTCGTATCTGCTTGGCGAAGACGCAAGGCTTTGGGCAGCGCACCTGCTACATCAGCCAGACCGCCCGTTTTTGCCAAAGGCACCGCTTCGGAAGTCGCGAACAAAATATTCATTGGATTCCCACCTATTCCAATCTTCATTAATCAAATGAGCTTGCGCTTAGCCGCCAAAAACGGATTATCCAACGATCCGCGAATGTCCCGATCACATTGAACGCGAACATCTTTATCCAGAATGCTATATTGAATCAGGCTGTTTTCGCCAATCTCGCCATTCTGCATAATAATGCTGTTGCGAACAACTGCCCCTTTATGAATGTGAACCCCTCGGAAAATAATGCTGTTCTCCACCGTTCCTTCAATCCGGCAGCCATTGGCTATAAGCGAATTGTTCACTTTGGACTTGCCATAATAACGCGCAGGCGGCTCATCCTTGCCTTTGGTAAATACGGTTCCCGGCTGAAAGAATAGCTCCTTCCATACCTCCGGGCGCAGCAGGCTCATATTGTTCTGATAATAACTGGCGATAGTGTTCACGACACCCAGATAGCCTTCGAACAAGTAACCATATATTCGCAGCTTATCAATACGGGAAAAGATCGCATGACGGACCAAGTGATCCTGCCCTTGGGCAAGCGATGTCTCTACCAATTCCATTAGCAGATCCTTTTTCATAATATACATTTCCATAGAGGTTACATCGCTCAGCATACGGCCGTAATGGTCTTGTATAGCAGTTATACGGCCATCCGTATTCATCTTCACCTTGCGGGCCTTGCCATGCTGCAGATCCGCATGCTCCTTGCATACAACAGTTATATCCGCTCCACGCTCCTCGTGATAAGCGATGATCGGCTGAAAGTCTATGTTGCATACCATATGGCTGCGGGTAATCACAACGTACTCCAGCGTAGAGCGATTGAAATAATCACGATGCTGGTAGAAATGATAAAGATCGCCGCGGCTTATTTCTTGAATATCATCGGTAGCAGGCGGGAGCAAGAATAGGCCGCTTTGCCGATTATTCAAATCCCAATGATTGCCTGCACCCACGTGATCCATTAAGGAACGGTATTTGGTATGTGCGAATACCGCCACTTTATTAATTCCTGAATTGACCATATTCGATAGGACGAAATCAATCAATCGGTACCGTGCACCGAAGGGAACCGTTGCCAAGCACCTGCTCTGGGTTAACAGCTCGAGCTCATCCGTCTCATGAATTAAGTTAATGACGCCCATAATCTTGTGCTTCATGGCAATTCCACCTCCTGCAGCATTTCAACATTGCCAATATGCTCGCCCACGGCAACGACGGTGATAACATCCTCATCCGGATGACCGATCATAACCCCGTCCTCAATAACGGCTCCCTCTCCTATAATCGCGCGATAAATACGCGTGCCCTCCCCAACTCTCACATTAGGCATGATGATAGATTCACAAATTTGGCTGCCTTTGCCTGAGTGCACGCCATAGAACAATACCGAACGTTCTACTGTTCCTTCCACTACGCAGCCTTCTGTTATCATTGAAGAAGAGACGTCCGCTGAAGGAGAAATATATTGTGCTGGGCGATTAGGACTGACGGAATAGATTCTCCAATCCTGATCTGCCAAATCTAGCAGTGGCTCATCAGCAAGCAAATCCATATTAGCTTCCCATAGGCTCTCGATTGTGCCAACATCCTTCCAATAGCCATGGAAGGAATATGCGCTTATATGCAAACCATCCCTCATCATCGCAGGGATGACATCTTTGCCAAAGTCATGGCTGGAATTACGACTCGCTTCATCATAGGTCAAATAGCTTTGCAGAATAGACCAGTTGAATATATAGACACCCATCGAAGCAATATTGCTGGATGGCGTCTTCGGCTTTTCCTCGAAAGCAGTGACGCGGTCCTCGTCGTCGACATGCATCACGCCGAATCGGCTTGCCTCTTTCCAGTCTACCTCGATACCGGCGATTGTGACGTCCGCACCGCTCTTCTTATGATGCTGAAGCATCAAATCATAGTTCATTTTATAAATATGATCACCGGAAATAATGAGCACATAGCTCGGATTATACCGTTCTATGAACGCCATATTCTGAAAGATGGCATTGGCGGTCCCTTTATACCATACGCCCCCCTTTTGTTTCACATAAGGCGGCAATATGGCCATTCCTCCATCTTTTCGGTCGAGCCCCCATGGGGTACCGATTCCTAGATAACGATTCAATTCAAGCGGCTGATATTGGGTCAGAACACCTACCGTGTCAATGCCGGAATGCGCGCAGTTACTCAAAGTGAAATCGATAATACGATATTTCCCACCGAAGTAGACGGCCGGCTTAGCCAAATCTTTCGTTAATACACCAAGCCGTTTGCCTTCACCCCCAGCAAGCAGCATAGCGATCATTTCTTTTTGGCCCATGGACACCAACTCCTTCTTATTGTGTGTCCCCCTGGTCATAGGTGAGAAGCAGGAAGGCTAGCGGGGGGAGATGTAGCTCGATGCTTTGATCGTAACCGTGCCAAGCGATACTCTCGCTGGCTGCGTACAGAATAGGCTGTACGCCAGTGCCTCCGAAGCGTACTTCGTTGCTATTTACTACAGGACGGTAGACCCCAGACTCTGGCACTCCGATCCGATAACAGGAATAATCGTTTCGGGAGAAGTTGGCTATAATAACAGATAAGCCATTTTTACCATAACGAATAAAAGATATGATAGATTGCTCGGCATTATGAACATCAATCCATTGAAATCCGGAATGATCACAATCTTTTTCCCAAAGGGATGGTTCCAGCTTGTATATATGATTGAGAGATTTCACATAACTTTGCATTTTGCGGTGGAGCTCATAGTCCAGCAGCATCCAATCAAGAGGGTCCCTGTCCTTCCATTCATCGAATTGCCCCCATTCACTGCCCATGAACAGCAGCTTTTTGCCTGGATGGGTCATCCAATACCCATACAACAGCCGAAGCTGTGCGAATTTCTCTTCGTATGTTCCAGGCATTTTGTTCAGAAGAGATCGTTTGCCATGGACAACCTCATCATGTGAGAGCGGCAATATATAGTTTTCTGAGAAAGCATACAATAATGAGAACGTAATTAAGTGGTGGTGGTGTGAGCGGTCAGCCGGGTCAATAGACATATAGCGAAGCATGTCATTCATCCAGCCCATATTCCATTTGTAATTGAATCCTAGCCCGCCCAAGTATGTAGGAGAGGTAACTGCGGGCCATGCAGAAGAATCTTCAGCAAGCATCAACGTATAGGGGAAGTAATGAAAAATCTGTTCATTCAGTCGTTTCAAAAACGAAAGTGCATCTAAATTATCAACTCCACCGAACTGATTCCAGGTGAACCTATCTGGCGGCTTATCCATATGGAGGTTAATCATACTTGCAACTGCATCTACCCGTAAGCCATCTATATGGAACATGTCCATCCAATAGATCGCATTGGAGATCAGGAAGCTGATCACTTCGCTGCGACTGAAGTCGAATGCCAAAGTGCCCCATAAAGGCTTTTCTGCAAGCTTATCGTCCGTTCCCTCGTAGATTGGAGTCCCATCGAATAGTCTAAGCCCATGATCATCCTTGCAAAAATGCCCCGGTACCCAATCCAAAATAACACCCAGCCCGCTCTGGTGGCAGCAATTCACAAAATGCATCAGCTGCATCGGACTGCCGTATCGACTGGACGGCGCATAGAAGCCTGTAATTTGATAGCCCCAGGATTGATCGAAGGGATGCTCCGATAAGGGCATTAACTCAATATGGGTATAGCCCATATTGACGGCGTAAGGAATAAGCTCGGAAGCAAGCTCTTCATATGTTAAAAACTGCTCCTTGCCCTTCATGCGCCATGAGCCCGCATGCACCTCATAGATTAGCAGAGGATTCGCATAGCTGGGCTTGTCTTCCTTCAGCTTCATCCATTGCTCGTCTTGCCATGGAAAGTCGCCTAGCTGTGCTACAACAGATGCAGTACGAGGACGTCTTTCCGCTAGAGTTGCATATGGATCTGCCTTGAGCAGCTTCGAGCCTGCTCTTGTATGTATTTCATACTTGTATGCGGTTCCTTCTCCGATGTGAGGAACAAATAACACCCATACACCTGTAGATCCTACAAGTTCCATTGGATGCTCTGAACCATTCCAATCATTAAAGCTGCCCACCAGACAGACCTGAGCAGCATGTGGAGCCCATACAGCAAATCTGACACCTGCTGCTCGATCCCATTCCATTAGATGAGCTCCCATAAATCTATAGCTGTGATAGGAGCTTCCCTCATTAAACAAATACAAATCAGACAGCGATAACCCGTACGGCACCGTTTGCATCAACGTAGAGGTTCACCCCGCTCAGTTGGATTTGTATAGCCCTTCATAAATCATTAAGTATCCATATTATACATCTTTTAATTCATAATTACACTTCATCTCCATTAGCTGCCGAATGCTTGTACGCAACGCGTGATATATAATAATGCTTGTCACAATAACCTCTCGTTACAGCCTCTCGCTTGCAATTGATCCATTTGCATGCAATCACTTTCTTCGTACGAGTAGGCTTAACGATCAGAGGATCGCCGTGACGCAATAATCTCTGATGATGCATAGCGCATAAATTTCTAGCTTTTACTGGTTTCTCGCAAGCCTCGATACAGCATACTTTCATGATGTCTATTTCCCCCTGGATATGTACCCTGCTACTATCCCATTCATATTAAAGGGAATGACCTAGATTATAAAGCTCCTAAAAACTTGAATACAGTCGCTTAGGGCTACAGATTGTACTTTTACCAAGTCCTACATGCCTCTGTTGCTCCTAAGTTTAATTAATTAAACTTAATTCTGATGTTAATTTATACAGCTTGTGTCCGCACCCGCTTATCTCTTATACTCGGGTTGAAGCAAACACCAAGACTCGACCATAGGAGGTCCTCTTTCATTGCAAGTGTTTCATACGATATTTCAAATTTTCGACCAACCGATGGTTCTCGTTCATATAAGGCAAGACGTGGCTTATATTCAGGAAGCGAATCTCGCTTTCAGCCGATTAACCGGAATCACTAATGAACAGCTGCTAGGCATGCCTTTAGCCGACAGGGTTGCCAATGTCGCTCTCCATCCAAGCCCCAGCAATTATAAGAAAGAAACCTATATTCTGACGAAGCGGCTTCGCCGCACTCCCGTTCGAATGGAATACAGGACGCTGGATATGACCGATCATCTATCACTCCTTATCTTAGAGGATTTGAGCGCACAATATTGGATTGAAGAGCAATCCAGCCACAATAAGGTACTTCTCAGCGGCGTAGTAGACCATAAGAACCACATTCGATTTCTTCGGGAGTTCTCTGCACCGCAGCTGTTCATCCCCGAGAATCGTCTGGAAGACGAAACGTTCTTGCAGTTCATAACAGAATCCGAGTACGTTCGAATAAGCGAGATGATCTCCACATCCGGAAAAATTAAAAAGATGCATCATATTACCGTATATACGAATAAGCTGAGCGGCGTTGAATTGGAGCTTACCTTAACCTTAATGCCGCTATTTGATGGCTTCGGTGATATCAAGGAGCATGCTTTTATTATATGGGACTTGAATCCATTGAATGACACTGTAGATTCCTCTATGCTGCTCAAAATTTGGATGGCCAAACGTGATATCAGCCCTAGCCACCTTGCTGCCGCCACTAACATTTCACTTCAAACAATATCGAAGCTGCGCAATGGCAAAATACAAAAGCCCCAAAGGCTAACAGCTGAGCTGATAGCCTCGGAGCTTGGGGTAGAGGTTAGTACAATTTGGCCCGAAGTGCGCAAATAGTACAGGCTTGAATATTTATAAATGGCTTCGTGAAGGAGTCGGCAAGAACATCGTCGGCTGCCCTATGTAATACAAGTACAAATCATGCATTGCACGGGTACATGCCGTATAGAACAGCTTGCGCTCACTCTCTTTGTTATATACACTGCTGGATGCGTTATGAATGATAACTGCATCGAACTCAACCCCCTTCGCCAAATAAGAAGGAATGACAACCGTGCCCTTCTCGAAGGTCACGGTTTCTTTTGCAATCAGCTTGATCTGCGGTTGAGTCACTTTCAGCGCTTGATACATACGTGTGCTCTCTTCTGCTGTTTTGCATATGAGGGCTATAGATTGCGAGCCTTCCGCTTGCAGCTCTGCTATACGCTGGGCTATGCTGCCAAGCAGTTCTTCTTCATCCTTGACCTGTATAACCGCCGGCTCATCCCCTATGCGATTAAACGGCACAATTCGATTGCCGCCTTCTATCATTCGGCTTGTGAATTCGACAATTTGCCGTGTAGAACGATAGCTCCGAAGCAGCTCTATTGTGACTGTCTCTTCACCGCTGTACAATGCAGAGAGCGGCTCGAAGCCATTGCCGAGAAGTGCATGTGCGAAGATCGATTGATTCAAGTCCCCTAGTGCAGTCATCTTGGCTCGTGGAAAAATCCGCTTCAAGTAATGGAATTGAAAAGCTGAATAATCCTGCGCTTCATCAATAAATAAATGCCGAACAGAAGTATTCGTTTGAAACCCTTCTATTAATGCTTTCATATACAAATAAGGCGTTGCGTCCTCATAGAAAAGCTCTTTGCTGTCAAGTCTCTCCGTCGTTATTCGGCAAATATCGCTCCACTGCTCAGCCATTTCTGCCAACCATCCCTTGCCTTCCTCCTGAGTAAAAATAGCACGGTACATCGCAGGAGAGTCCAGAAAACGAAGTCCTTTCACTCTGCTTCGCAATCTTTTGAACCGTTCCTGAACAATTTTTGCAGCAAGCATTTCCTTCTCGCGGTCGAAATCATCGAAGGAATCAGCCGTATAACGCTCTTTGCGAAGAAGCTCATCGAATACTTGAACATAAGTTTCGTTGCTCATGAGCTCCATCTCGTCTTCAACCCACTGCTTGCCGCGCTCCTCTTTACTAAGGCGAGAGAGCTCCTTAAGAAGCCCTTCTGCCAGCATCTTCACTCGGTTCGGTATGGAATAGCTGCGGTTAAGCGCATAAAAGGCCTGCTGCATCCATTCGGCAGAGATCAGCGTTCTGCCGCGGAATTTAATTGCTTTGAATTTCATTCCCTCTTCCCCTAGGGAAGCTGTGTACTGCTCGATTACTCTCATAAAGGCTATCCCTGATTTGAAGCGGATGGCTGCCATTCTGGCCTCGTAATCAGGCTCATCAATTGCACCTAATGTATATTCCATCTGGGCAAAGGGGTCCTCCAGCGTAAAGGTGTCGCCTAGCCGATGCTCTACATACTGTTGGTACGTCGTTTGCTGCATGTTCTGTTCACCCAGTTCAGGCAGCACGGTTGAGATATAACTATTGAACATCGGATTCGGAGAGAATAGAACGATCTGATCGGCATGCAGCGTATCGCGATAGCGATAGAGCAAATAAGCAACACGCTGCAAGGCGGCAGATGTCTTACCGCTTCCAGCCGCTCCTTGTACAATGAGCAGCTTGGCGCGTTCATTCCGAATGATATGATTCTGCTCCCGTTGAATTGTCGCTACAATACTTTTCATCTGAGCATCCGACTGCTTGCCCAGCACCTCCTGAAGCAGCTCATCCCCAATAATGACGCCCGTATCGAACATACTTGTAATTTGGCGCTGGCGAATAATGTACTGCCGCTTCAAGGTCATTTCCCCGGTTATCGTTCCTGAAGGCGTCTCATATTCGGCCGGTCCCGGCGAATAATCATAATAAAGGCTTGAGACTGGTGCTCGCCAGTCATAGATCAAATAATTCGTTCCTGATTCATCTAGAAGCGAGCCTATTCCCAGATAGATCGGCTCACCGGTTCCGGTCCCTTGCTCATCTTCATCCATGGAGAAATCAATGCGCCCAAAATAAGGGTTCTGCTCCAGCTTCAGCAATAGCTTGAGCTGCTGCTTAGCTTGATTATGCCGATGCTCTCGCTGCGCAAGAACCTCTGCTTGCTGCTTCATGCTTGCCGCTGTCTCGGCTGCTTCGGCTGCATCCTCAAAATTCACGGTAACGTCATCCCAAAAGTTTTTGCGTATATCAACAATATCCATTCTCATGTTATTGGTGTCATCCTGCAACTCATCCAATTGCTTGCTGATCCATGCGGTTACTCGATCCACACGTTGTTGTTCTTCTATTCTTTCCTCTTGTACTCTCTGCTCGTCCTGCATTAGCTCCGCTCCTCCCAAGCCTTATGGCTTCGCCAATAGTTCCTTTTGTTCAAAAGTTGTTTTCCCATTGTAGCACCGTCTGCCTGTCAATGAAAAGAATACAATTAAGCATTACCCTATTGCTCACTCTCTGAAGAGCGATTATAATGACAAAGGCAGAATTTCAGCAATATGACACAGGCGATGCTGCCCTTGCAGTATGCCGCGGTTCGAGAACTCCCGCGTTATCAAAACTAGGAGGTTGTATTTATATGTTCAATTTGTGGCTCGGCGCGCTATTCATGCTCGTCCACTTCGCTCTGTTCCTGCTTGCTTATCGAATGTTCGGAAAGATAGGCATCTACGCATGGATTGGTATGGCAACCGTTATCGCTAATGTACAAGTGGTCAAGACCGTAGATCTGACGCTTGGCATTGTCATTACACTTGGCAATACGATGTATGGCACCATCTATCTGGCTTCCGATCTTCTCAACGAGAAGTACGGCGAGAAAGCTGCTAAGAAAGCAGTATGGTTCGGCTTTTTCACGCTTATCGCTTCAACGATTATTATGCAGATGGCTCTGCTATTCCATCCATTTGATTCAGAGCTTTCGCTCAGCACCCAACAAGCCTTGACTACGATATTCGGTTTGCTGCCGCGAATCTCACTCGCCAGCTTATGCGCCTATTTCGTTAGCCAATTCCTTGATGTCAAGCTTTACTCCTGGTTGAAGCGGGCCTACCCGGCACCTAATCAGCTCTGGATACGCAACAATGGCAGCACAGCAATAAGCCAGCTTGTTGATACCTTTATTTTCTGCACGATCGCATTCGCTGGACGTGAAGAAGGAAGCGTGTGGCTATCTATTTTCTTATCCACCTACATCATTAAGTTCCTCGTGTCGATTTGCTCGACGCCGTTCTTATATGCAGCAAGAAATTTTCAGCATAAGGAAGACTGAAGCAAGCCAGACTACTAACTATACAAAAGGGATTCCCTTCTGCCGGGAATCCCTTTTGTTATTCAGTAAACCCAATGTCATCAAGCATGATCTGCTGAGGCCCGCCGCCAAAGTGGAAAGTGATCTCACTCACGTCAGACAGCGACCATTGTTTGTTTTTTTCTGTGAAGGCAGACATAGGAAGGCGATAAGTCTGAAATGCAGCTTCCGTTGCTTCTTTGAATTTGCCATCCTTTATTCGTTTCTCCAGCCAAGGCATAACTGTGAACGTCGTATGGAACGGCTTAGGAACGATCTTAAAACGCTCTAGCGGCAATCTAACACTTGCTCCTGAGCTTGTTTTCATTTCGATATCCACTTCTGGGGACTGTAGGAAAGCGGACTTCTTCCCCTTCATATTGGCCATCGCGAAGGTAAAGACTTCTTTTCCTTTGGACGCAGCTAAGGACCAATAATCATCTGGCAGCGTCAAGGTATAGGCTGCGTTATTCTGCCATTGCAGAATAGCCCCCTTTGTGCCTTTGCTGCGATTATCTCGATCGATCGCTTCCTTCTCTTCCCAATTGATCATACCTGCAGCCTGCAGTTTTCCTCCACGCGGCAGAGTTACTTTATTGCTGTCTTCTTCGTAGCGGGCAACCGCCCTGAAGCTTGCGTCCTCATATCTGCTTACATAATCAGTGGAGTCAGGCAGCCACGCGGCACCCTTGCGATAATCCTGAAATAACGGAACATAACCCTTAGCACCATGCAAGGTTGCCTCAAGGAAGGCCGATATATACACTTTAGCGACTTGGCGCTGCTCAGTTCCCTCCATAATTCCTTCACGATTCAAAAACAACCCGCCAGGCAAACGTTCATCCATCTTGCCCCAATCGGTATTGAAGCGGCTATGGTTCGCATCTGACATATACAAGGAAGCTTTGAACAAGTCTGAGCCCGCCGTAAAGCCAGTCCGAATATATTGGCGCTCCCCATAAAAGCTGTTCACATCCGCATCACGCGCACCTTGAAGCGTCAAATAATTAACATTGGTGAGCCGTGCCCCATGATCTTCTATTTTCTTATCAGTAGGCGCTAAAGCGATTACCGATTTAATATTCACTTCCTGGAGGCTTGCTAACGTCTTGTCGGCCTTAAACCATTTGTCGGCATCTGCTGCCATCGCTACAGCCTGTCCCCCTCGAGAATGGCCAATCAAGGCGACGTTAGACATATCAATACGGTTATACATCGCGCTGTCCGATAGTTGATTAAAGATTTGAATTTGCTGCAAATGCTTAAGAAGAAGCCAAGCTCTTACTTTGAAATCTTGTTTCGGGATATCCGACCAAACCGAATAATTCATGAAGTTCTGGTCAACGGATACCGCAACAAACCCGCGGCTTGCCAATAGCTCTCCCAAATAAGCATATCCTCCATCCGAGAAATCCTCCATAAGGTGATTGCCATGGACAATTAGAACGAGCGGGAATGGCCCCACTCCATCTGGCATCCATACTCTGCCGTTAAGCGGCAGTTCATCGGGCTCGAAGCCCCAGAACAGCTTTTTGAGCCATGGCCATTTGGTCACATAAGAAGAGGCATCCACCGATGTGGAGACCAGTTCCACCTGCTTGGAGAATAGCTCGCGATGCAGATCCTTCCCGCTTCCATAAGAGAAATACTGGTAGCTATAGTTTCCCGGCTCTGCCGGATTAATCTCAGTCAAAGCCTCCACCGAATCAATATCCATATTTATAGCAGGAACCGTCCTATCGTCCTCCAGATGGGGAGGCTTCAAAACCGCAATAACTAGTACCGCTGCAGTTCCTGCAATAAGCAGCAGCTTAACGGCTTTGCCAAGATGAAGCTGCCAGAGCAAGCCTGTGAGCAAGCCTAAGCCTGCCCCTACTGCTGCATACAAGGTACCTATAAGAATCGAAACCCATAATCCAAACTCGGTTAAATAAAAGACCAGAAAAACCTCTGCACTGACATATAGAAGCAAACCAGCCCATTTTCTTGGGACAGGCACACACATAAGGCTAAGAAGAATAGAAAGCAACTGTGACACCAGCAGCATACCTGCTCCGTTAATCGCTACGAAGGCGAGTGCATCTACAATCGTACCGAGACCTGTTGGCATGCCAATAGCAGCGATGGCCATTGCGGTAGAGCCAAATACAAATAAGCCGCCAGAAGAAGCTCTCCAGATCGGAGAATCATATTGATGCCTCAGCCTGATTCTCTCGCTCAGCCATGCGACGAAGCGAGCTGCTCTTGACGGTTTATAAGCTACTTCCATTCGGGTTCCTCATTCTTCACGAACAGCCAATTGCGTCCTTCACGCCGCTCAATCTCTACTGGAACATCGAAGAAGCGACTCATCGTATCAGAAGTAAGCACCTGATGCGTGGCACCCGCCTCAAACACCTGCCCCTCCTTTATAAGCAGCGTATGACTGAAGCATGGCAGTATCTCTTCCACGTGATGAGTCACATAAATAATCGTCGGAGCCTCCGGCTGGGAAGCTACTTTGTTAATCATGGCAAGCAGCTGCTCTCTTGCAAAAACATCAAGGCCTGTACAAGGCTCATCCAATATAAGAAGCTGAGGAGATGCCATTAGGGCACGAGCGATTAAGATGCGCTGCCTTTCTCCTTGCGATAAGGTATCATAAGTTCGCTGTGCTAGCGAGGCACATCCCAGATCCGTCATTAGCGACAACGCTTGCTCTTCATCGCCTTCATCTGTCTGATCGTATAAGCCGATCGTCGCAAATTTGCCGCTGAGCACGATGCGCAGCGCTGTTTCACTGCCATACAGCTTTTGCTGAAGTGATGTGCTTACCCAGCCTATTCGTTTACGGAGTACGCGCAGATCGAATTCGCCAAACGTTTTCCCTAATACGGCTACTTGTCCTTGTGAAGGCCATATATAACCATTGATCATATTTAACAGCGTCGTTTTTCCTGATCCGTTCAGCCCTAGCAAGCACCAATGCTCACCCGGATTTACCTGCCAATTAATATGATTTAAGATAAGTTTATCATTGCGTTCCCAATCTGCATTTCGAATATCAATAATCATTTGCTTATTCCCCCTATACGTATTAAATTATAGGTAAATTATCGTACAGGTTCAAATTTTTTTATAGGAAAATAGCTATCATCCTTGGTAAAAGAGCATTCTGCTCGCGAACATGTTACAATTAGAACGCTTGACCCAGATAAGATAGGAGTGGGATTAACAATGAAGCAAGAGCAATTAAAGCAATGGGCGCATTTTTTCTTAACTTATAAATTCGCATTGGACGAGGTTGAAACGAAGCTGAATATTCTGAATGAAGAATTCCAGTTCATACATGATTACAATCCGATTGAGCATGTGAAGACCCGTATCAAAACGCCAGAGAGCGTGATGCAAAAGCTTAGGCGCAAGGATCTCGATATTACGTTAGACAATGCTAAGGATCATATACGTGATATCGCTGGCGTACGGGTAATTTGCTCTTTCTCAACAGATATTTATCAAATTCTTCGAATGATTAGAGAACAAACCGACGTTAAAGTTATCGAGGTAAGAGATTATGTACAGAATCCGAAGCCTAACGGATACAAGAGTGTTCACTTAATCATTGAAATTCCTGTGTTCCTCACGAATCGAGTAGAAAATGTCCTAGTCGAGATTCAGATTCGAACGAGTGCTATGGATTTCTGGGCGAGCCTTGAGCATAAAATTTTCTACAAATACAATCAGGATATTCCAGTAGAAATCCAGCAGCAGTTGAAAGAATCCGCCGATATGATCAGCTCGCTGGATAAACGGATGCTCGCTCTTAACGAGGCCGTTCAGGAGCATCTTGCTATTGCCGCAGAATAACCAAGCAACAAAAAAAGGAAGAGCCTTTGCTCCTCCTTTTTTTGTATGCAAATATCAGGTTACCGCATAATAAAAAGGAACTACAACCAAAGAAAGCAGAACAGCGATTAAACCAACAGCCATTGCCCAGCCTCCAAGAGCTCGTGCTCCTTGACGGTAAGCAATAAAGCCAATTACAGCGGATGTTGCCCCAAGCAGGACTGGCCATAGAAACCAGGATGCGGCGGCAAATATGAGGGCTACCCAGCCAAGTGCTGTTCCTCCCGCTTCATCTTCTCTAATCGCCTCGGTCCGCTCCTTCCGTGGAACATAGGAGACAGGAGCCTTTGCTGTAAACTCGGCGGCCATTTCTTCATTGAGGTCCCGATTCATATCTGGCATCGCATTCGGGGCTGCGACCGTATAACTTGGAAAATCATCTTTATTACGCTCTTCATTGTGATCTTCAACGCGATCCATCCCCATCACTCCTTAGGCTTAAAAGTGTGGCAGCAGGTAGCGGATGATTTTTCAGCTTCATCTTGGTGAAGCTGCCCGAACTCTTCTGCAGCAAACTCTGCATCGAAGCTCGCGTGGCGGTCAATATCAATGGAAATAACTTCAGCGTTGCAATGATTGCCTTCCTTCCAGAATGAACAATTAGCTACACTACAGGATACGCCTTTCGGCATACAAAATCACCTCCGTTATCAAGTTTCCCTGACCGGAGGTGATTCATGCCTTCCTTATTTTTGCCCCTGCATGCGGCGCTGTGTCATGTAGTCATTCTCATAGTAAGCAAGCTCATCCCGAAGCTCTTCGAAAATTTTCGATAAAGAAAGAACAATAACTCTTGCTTCACGTACAGGCTTAAAACGGAAACGAATCGCATCTTGTCCTGTATAAGCGTAACGGCCGTCTTCGGAATAACATTCATTCTTCGGATAGAAATACGCATTCACACATTGATGATATACCTCATACAAGACGCGCTCTGCAAAATCATTATCAAAATTGGGCCTTCTGAGCAGTACTCCCAGCTTCTCAACCGAGACTTCAGAAAAGACCAACAGATGTCTTAAGTCAGACAATAGGCCTTTATAAAACGCTTGTGCTTCTTCTCCGTCTTCCTCGCCGATTAACTGGCTTAACGAATAATCATTCAAAAATGGTTCTAATTGTTGAATTGCATCCTTTAACTTGTTACGTGTTGTCTCGCTAAGTGGTTTGACATTGGCTGATGGCATGGTAGTTCCCCTTTCTTCATCCACAACAAAAAAAACTCAGGCACCAACATAGTACCACATATTGCTGTCAGATGGTACTGTGATTCAGACAAACCTACCGCATATTTTGTGTTGTACAAAGTGAACCCTATAGTTAGATTGAACAATTATGCTAAGACAACACGGGAGGCTAAGGTTACATGAAAAAGAAGTGGATCGGCCTGTTTTCCATATTGGCCGTTACGGCGTTACTCGTCACTACTGCTCCGTTATTCCTTCCAGGACGCACGCCATCCTCACCATCTGTGCCATCTGCACCGCCATCAACAGCCCTCTCGGTCAAACACCATGAGAAGGCGCAAAAGCTTCAGACGCTAAACAAGGATATGAATGCAACCGCGCTGTTATGCAGCACCGAATGCTCCAAAGAATTTTACAAGCTCATGGCAAGCAGCGCGGATAACAAAGACAAGGCGGGCAAAATCAATCATATGATGGATATGCATAAGCATATGAGCTATATTAGCTGGATTGCCGGCTCTCGCCATATCGAACGCGGCACGTTGCCTAAATCCAACAATGATTCGGCAGCCACATACATGAAGACAGCCTCCGAGCATGTGCGCCAAGGCAAGAGGTATGAATCCAAGCCCTTCGTCAGTGATACGGGCAGCCGATATATTGTCTTGGGCGTTCCACATCCCAAGCATAAAGAAGTAGGAATCGTCGGAGTAATCAAGCAAGATATTGTCACTCAGATTGAGCGCCACCAAAAACGGAACCTTAGGCTCGTTCCCTATCCTTCTGAAGGCAATTATCGTATCGAATCCGTTCTTCCGAATACTGCGAAGGACATAACTGTGCGGAATGGAGAAGACAACGGCAATGCAAGCCATTACCATGTTCGCGACGTTGTCGTTCATTTTGCAGATAAGCTCTCTAATGAACAGCTCAATCAAATCAAGCAAACGATCAAAGCCTCTGAAATCCAGCAAATTGGAGATACGTATGTATTCCGGTCTGAGCATATGGATGCTGAGAAAATGATGTCCTATTTCAAGAAATCATGGAAGACTGAATACGTTGAGCCCCATTATCTCTATTTAACGAACGAAAGCACTGAAGATATCATCGTCCCTAACGATGCCCTATACTCCCAATACCAATGGAACCTGCCATCTATTGAGACTGAGAAGGGCTGGAGCGTGTCCAAAGGCAATGAGCAGGTTATCGTCGCTGTCTTAGATACTGGCGTCCAAATGAACCATCCCGACTTAAAGGGCAAGCTCACAAAAGGAACCAATATCGTTGCAAGCGGTGCTGATCCTGAGGATGATGTAGGACACGGCACACATGTTGCCGGAATTGTGGGCGCTACCGTTAATAACGGAGAAGGTGTAGCAGGCTTATCCTGGTATAACAAAATTATGCCTGTCAAAGTGCTCGACAGCAGCGGCGCAGGCTCAACCTATTCGGTTGCGCAGGGGATTATTTGGGCGACAGATCATGGCGCTAAGGTCATCAATATGAGCTTGGGCAATTATGCACAAGCTGATTTCCTCCATGATGCTATCAAATATGCTTATGACCATGATGTCGTGTTAATTGCCGCGAGCGGCAATGACAATACAGAGCGTCCCGGCTATCCGGCTGCTTATCCCGAAGTATTTGCTGTAGCGGCAACGGATTCCAGCAACAACAAGGCATCCTTTTCCAACTACGGCGACTACATTGATGTAGCTGCGCCGGGGGATAGCATTGCAAGCACATATCTCGACGGTCAATATGCTGCCTTATCCGGCACTTCAATGGCAAGTCCGCACGTAGCTGCATTAGCTGGGCTCATCCGCTCCGCCAATCCCGATCTAAACAATGAAGAAGTGATGGATATTATGCGGAATTCAACTATTGATCTGGGAGACAAAGGAAAAGATAATTCCTTCGGCTATGGCTTGATCGACGTTGATAAAGCGTTGAAGGCCTCGACCAGCTTCGGAGCCACCCTTCAGAACTACCCGAGTCAAGCCAAGCGACGCTTGGATGCGATAACTCAGAAGTACAGTAACAAATAAGCTTATTGTTGCTGCCGCTTCATATCCTGAACAGCCGGCACAACCTCCAATGTTAAAACAGACCAAGAACGGGATGGAGCAGAAGTACCTTCTGCTCCATCCCGTTTTTTATTTTAATCGCTGTACATGCTTAATAGTAGCTCATTTGCGATACTGCTATCGACTCACTCTTCTGTGAGGTTATCCTCATTCGGTCCACACGCTTTTCCTCACACTTATATATGATCCAACCTCATCGGTCCACACGCTTCGCATTCCATTTACTCAACTAACGATTCTTCGACTGCGAGCATACCGAAGCCTCACTCTTCTATGAGGTTAGCCTCATTCAAATTGCCTGCTTACCCTGCATCATCAGCATTCTATGAGGCTAGCCTCATAGCTCAGGAGGATAGCCTCCCCAGGTATGAGCTTTACCTCATACATTCCAGCTAAATTCACTTATCGCCTCAATTATAGGCGCTTTTCCTCACAGATCTTGTGAGCTTGCCTCATAGCTATCCCTCTCGACTAACTCCTCACTTGATAAGGCCAGCATGCAGCTTGCTCTTGCTCTTGCTCTTGCTCTTGCTCAATATTTAAATGAATGCACAATCAACTGTCAATTAATACTTTTCAACTCACCTTGTCTTTCACTGCTAACGCAAACAAAACTGTACCAAAATTAATTTACTGAAGGATTGTTGATCAAATACAAGAGTAAGAATCCTCTCTTTGCAATAATGAGTATCATACAGCCATTAACCCAGAAGTGAGGTTATTTTGTATGGTCTTCCAAAAAACAAGCCTAGAAGTCGCATGGCTTACACTCGGCCATAACCTCTTGAAAGAATATCCGTAAGACATAAAAACAAAGAAAGCTATGCAGGTATCGTCCTCCTTCATAGCTTTCTTCACAACAATAGTAAAATCATAAAAACAGGGCTGCCCCTAAGTAGAATAATCTACTTTCGGGACAGCCCCTTTTATTTGTGATCGTTGCGGAAAGTTTGCCTTAAGCCGGGTTCTGTACTTCCTGTGGTTCGAACGGGAACGACCCTCCCACTTACGAAGCGACAATCATCTATCTAGGCCGGCTATTACTAGACGGCTCCAGCAACCAACCCGAATGCGCCTCAGGCTAAGGCTGCAGCTCGAAGCTGCTGCATTCTCTCGGTCTTGCTCCAGATGGGGTTTACCAGGCATGCAGTCACCTGCACTCCTCGTGGTCTCTTACACCACGGTTCCACCCTTGCCTGTGCTGGCACGAGGCCAGCCATCGGCGGTCCATTTCTGTGGCACTAATCCTTCAGCTCGCGCTGACTGGACATTATCCAGCATCCTGCCTTTTGGAGCCCGGACTTTCCTCTCGCGGCAACAAGGCCGCCAGCGATTGTCTGTCAAACTTTCCGGTGCACGGATAAGTATACAAGGTATTGAGCAAAAGCTCAACCTATTTTGCTCAAGCTATACTATACAAATTGAAAAGGCTCTGTCGAAATACCAGAATAGACAGCTTTTGTATCATATTTCTTAACAAGAAGCTCTTTATTCAACCACTCAGCTACACGCGGCTTCATAATCTTCTCAACATTATGGCCCGGATCAATGATCGTTAAACCAGCAGCCAAGGCATCATGCGCAGTATGGTAATCAATATCGCCAGTTATAAGCACATCAGCTCCTGCGAACGAAGCATGCCGCACATATCGTGCGCCAGATCCCCCCAGCACTGCTGCCTTCTTGATCAGACGGCTCGGATCTCCTACTATGCGTAATACAGGTACCTCGAACACCTGCTTCACTTTCTCAGCAAGCTCTCCAAGCGTCATTTGCTCCTCCAGCTTGCCAACCCGGCCAAGACCGAATGATCGGCCCTTCAGGTCCATCGGATACAGATCATAGGCTACCTCCTCATAAGGATGAGCCTTCAGCATAGCCTGTACAACTCGGCGATGCACGCTATGGGGCACTACCGTTTCGATACGGATTTCTGCAGCCTTGGTCAGCTGCCCTGGAGCGCCTATAAAGGGCTCTGTATCTTCTCCTGGAAGAAAGGTGCCAGTACCTTCAATATTGAAGCTGCAATGGCTGTATTGGCCTATGGCACCTGCTCCTGCTTGGAATACCGCTTGCAGTACTTTCTCATGATGGTCCTCGGGCACGAAAACGACAAGTTTATAAAGCTTATCCGTATGGACCTCCTCTAAGCATTGTCTGGCTTCAGGCACAATCCCTACGAGATCCGCCATCCAATCATTAATGCCTCCATCAGCCACATCCAGATTCGTATGAGAAATATAAACTGCGATATTATTCTTAATCAGCTTCTCATATAGTTTGCCTGCTGGCGTTGACGTATCAAGCTTGGCTAGCGGGCGATAAATGATCGCATGATGCGCAATAATAAGCTCTGCTCCATCTGCGATTGCCTCATCCACGACCTCATCTGTCACATCAAGCGCGAGCAGCACCTTTGTTATCTGCTTGTTCAAGGTCCCCAGTTGAAGACCGATCTTATCATTCTCTACAGCATAATGCTTAGGCGCAAGCTGTTCCATCAATTGAACGACTGTATGTCCATTTGCAAACACCGAAGCACCTCCTCGATCGATTTGATTTCCAATTCGAAATCTTTCTTTTTCATCTCTGCTTCTGGCTGCTCAGATTGTGAGAGCTGGCCAACAATCCTGCTTAGCTTATCCAGCTCCTGCCGCCATTTCTTAATAAGAATGCCGCTTGGCTGGCGCAATAAATAAGGTCCCATTTGCAGCAATTTACCTGCCGCTATTTCCTCGCTCATCTCATTAACCGCTAAGAAGGAGCTGTCATACAATTGCTTATTCCGTATTGCGGCTTCCTCTGCTCCAAGCCAAGCTGCATGCAGCACCTCGTAGATTTTACCATCTTCCTCGATGATCGTCTCTGCTTGCAAATACCATCCATGGGCGATAAGCCAGCCCCGAACGATATCCTCGCCTACATTAGGCTGTAGTACCAGCTCTTTGATTCCTGCGAGCTTGCCTGCAGCAAAGCCCTCTTCAAGTATATCGGACATTAAACTGCCGCCCATACCTGCGATAGTTACGGTATCTGCCTCTCCTATCCCTAATACAGCAAGTCCATTGCCCCGGCGCACTTGGAGCTTCTCCAGCAGGCCGGCATCAGCTGTCTGCTTTCTAGCTGCTTCGTATGGGCCCTGATTGAGCTCACCAGCAATTCCTGAAGGCGAAATTCCAGATTGAATCAAATAGACAGGAAGCAAAGCATGATCCGAGCCAATATCAGCCACTCGATGGCCAGATGTAACATAATCCGCAATCGTTTGCAGACGTCTTGAAAGTTTCAACATTAAGCAACCCACGCTATCCATTTTTTTCGCATGAAGAACAGTAATCCGCCGCCAATTGCCATCTTGCATAGCAGCTGCAATTGCAGCATAACCGGTTCCTTCATAAATAACATTGCAAATAATTCTGGCATGAACCACACTAGCGCACACGTCACAAATAACACGGCAGACACCGGCTTCGACCAACGATGTATAAACCAGCTGCTCCAGCCAAACAGGCAAGAAACCGGCAGCCAATAGAGCTGAGATTCATACCAAGCTGGTGTATCTGTGAATTGTGCGATCAGCCATGCATACACCAATATGACCGCAATCCAACCGCATAAATGAAGAAGCTGAATACGAACAGCAATTCCATAAATAATCCAAAATATCGCACAAAAGCTTAGCAACGCCGTTTTCCAGCCCCATTGCTCCATACCATGCAGTTCGAGCATATACAGCCCTGCTCCTAACAACAGCAGCATCGCTGTGCCGGAAAGCGCTAATCCTGCGGCTTCATTCCGTCTCCGCAACCGCTGTCCAAGCCAGAGCAGAACGACAACTCCCGAAGCAGAAACCCCTATTTGCAATAGAGGATGAAAAGCGTTAAAATAAAGCACAACAAAGGAAATTAAGGTAAAAAACCCAAATGTAAGAAGCCATTGCCTGCCAGAAGCACGTTGTACAGCCGACACCGCTTTTCCAATACCATACGAGGTCTGGCGCTTTACATCCGGCTCCCGATCATGATCCGCATACAAGTTAAGCAGAAAATCACAGTATTGATCTGGAAGCAATCTACTTCTGCGCCAATGCTCAATTTCTTTGACAATTAATTGTCTGCGTTCTTCATTCATAGCGGTCGGTTTCCTTTCTTAACTTTGAAAAATGACCTTACTGCACAAGCAGAAGGCCATTCTCAATGAAGCGTTTATTCTAGGAAATCTTTAAGTCGCTTGCTGCGGCTTGGATGACGAAGCTTGCGTAATGCTTTCGCTTCAATCTGTCTGATCCGCTCGCGTGTAACGCCGAATACTTTACCAACCTCTTCGAGGGTTCTGGTACGACCATCGTCCAAACCAAACCGCAATCGAAGCACGTTCTCTTCACGCTCAGTCAATGTGTCCAGCACATCTTCAAGCTGTTCTTTCAATAATTCATACGCTGCAGCATCCGCAGGAGCTAGAGCTTCCTGATCTTCGATGAAATCCCCCAAATGCGAATCGTCTTCCTCACCAATTGGCGTCTCCAGCGATACAGGCTCTTGTGCGATTTTCATAATTTCTCTAACCTTATCGGTGCTGAGCTCCATCTCCGCAGCAATTTCCTCCGGGGTTGGTTCGCGTCCTAGCTCTTGAAGCAGTTGACGGGACACTCGAATAAGTTTATTGATCGTTTCCACCATATGAACGGGAATCCGTATTGTACGCGCTTGGTCAGCAATTGCCCGTGTTATAGCTTGGCGAATCCACCATGTTGCATACGTACTGAATTTAAAGCCCTTCTGATGATCGAACTTCTCCACCGCTTTAATGAGGCCCATATTGCCCTCCTGAATAAGATCCAGGAACAGCATACCACGGCCGACATAACGCTTCGCGATACTAACAACCAGACGAAGGTTCGCCTCAGCCAATCTGCGCTTAGCCTCTTCATCCCCATTCTCGATGCGTCTTGCAAGCTCAATCTCGTCATCCGCCGAAAGAAGCGGAACACGCCCGATCTCCTTCAAGTACATTCTTACAGGGTCATTAATTTTAATGCCTGGCGGTAATGCCAAATCATCATCGAAGTTGAATTCGTCTTGTTCTTTATCCTGATCCTCACTTCGATTGCCGAGTGGATGATCACGATCCTCATCCCTCTCATTCAATACCTCAATTCCCAAATCATCAAGCTGCTCGAAAAATTCATCAATCTGTTCCGGATCTTGATCGAACGGAGACAATTTCTCCATAATCTCTTTATAGGTCAAAGAAGCTCTTTTCTTGCCTTGTTCGATCAACTGATCCTTCACATGATCAAGCTTTTGTTGGGTCTCTAGTTCAGTATGCTGATCATTCGCCATTTCCGACTCCCTCCTCCCTAGAACCGATCGTCGTGTCGTCCTTTGAGTTGTCTCTCTAGGGTTATAATCTCACTTTGCATTTGCGCGGCAAGGATATGATTTCCCGCTCGTTCAGCCTGCACACTTTCTTCCTTCTTACGTTCGATTTCCTTTAATTGCGGTACTTTGAGAATGTCTTGGATGCTGGCATCCAATATCGCTTCATCAAAAGGAAAGCTCCCGTCCATCATCAAAATAGTGGCGGCCGCTCTCTCCAGGCGTTCATCCTGTAAAGTAGCAATAAAACGGCCGGCATCCGGATCAAGACCCTGCGCATAATAAGCGTATAAATAAGCAGCAAGTGCTGCGTGATCCTCAATATTGAACGCGTCGCCCAATTTCTCATGCACCGATTGCGCCACTTCACGATCTCGCATCATTACATGAAGCAAGCGTCGTTCCACATACGTATATGCGGGCAACAACGCAGGTGGGCCTGATTTTCGGCGATTTTCATTCCTACCATTATTCCACGAATTATCGTTATTATCCCCTTGCGGCCGCTTTTTTTGCAGTTCTTGACGTTTCATGGCACAATCCTGCTTCAAGACCTCTAGAGGAAATTCAAACTCGCGGGATAATTCCTGCAAATAAACTTCACGTTCAATAGGAGATTCGAGCTCTGCAACAATGCCAGCAGCCTCGAGCAAATAATTTTTCCGGCCTTCTTCTTTTAGCAGTATATGGTCTTTTCTAGAATATATAAGCTTAAATTTCGTTACGGACACCGGTTCATCAATCGCCTCGCGCATAAAAGCTTCAGGACCGTATTCATTAATATACTCATCCGGATCCTTGCCTTTAGGCAGCATAGCTATCATTACTCTCAGACCTGCTTTTTCAAACATAGGAATCGATTTCATAGCGGCTGCTTGACCGGCTTCGTCACCGTCATAGCATAGTAGGATTTCCTCTGCTTGTCTGGCAAGAATGGTGCAATGTTCTTCCGTTAGCGCCGTTCCCATCGTTGCAACGCCGTTCTTCACTCCGGCGCTCCAAGCTTTTATAACGTCCATATATCCTTCGAACAAGACAACCTGCTTTCTTTTACGAATGGCCGGTCGTGCATGATGCAGATTGTACAAGGTACGGCTTTTGGTGAATAGCTGAGTTTCGGGGGAGTTCAAATACTTTGGCTGACCTTCTCCCAGTATCCTGCCCGCAAAAGCGATTACTTTGCCGTCACGGTCCCATATCGGGAACATAATCCGGCTTCGAAATCTGTCTACATGACCGCTTCCATCATTTTTGGCAGATAATAATCCAGCTCGTTCCATCACCGCAGGATCAAAGTTCCTTGCCGCCAAAAATCGGGTCAATGTATCCCATTGCTCAGGCGCATAACCAATCATGTAATGATTGATCAGCTTGTCCCCTAACCCGCGTTCTCGCAAATAATCTTTCGCCGCTCTACCATGTTGTGTATTATTAAGCACATAATTGTAAAGCTTGGCTGTTAATTCATGCGCTTCAACCATTTTCCCGCGATCCGTATCTGCAGCAGTTGCTGGACTGTCATCAGGCGATGCCCAAGTAATGGGCATGCCTGCATCCTGTGCAAGCACTCTAACCGCTTCCGGAAAGGAATAACCCTCCATCTCCTCCAAGAACCGGATGACATCACCTGTTTTGCCGCAGCCATAGCAATGATAAATCTGCATTTCCTGCGTCACTGTAAAGGATGGTGTCTTCTCCGAGTGGAAGGGACAAAGCCCTTTCATGTATTTGCCGTGCTTCGTGAGATGAACGTATTTACCAACCGTCTCCACGACATCATGATGACGTCTTACTGCATCAATGACCTCATCCGGTATTTTGCCGTATGTCATCGTTCATCACCTTCATCCTAACTAACACGTAAATAATATTCGCTATACGTCATGTTTCTCCTGCAAGTTTCGCAAAACTTTTGTCAACTTTTGTTGAAAACGGTCTCGATCAGCCTCACTCATCGCTTTTGGGCCTTTCGTCTTACCTCCGCTGCGTCTCCGCTTTGCAAGCTCATGGCGTCTTTCCATTAGATAATCGATGTTCTCATCCGTATACTGCTCCCCGCGGGGAGATAATACGAACGCGCCTTTGCCAATTACCATACAGGCTAATCCAAAATCCTGTGTAATCAAGATATCGCCTTTTGCTATATGATTAACGATATACAAGTCGACAGATTGACTGCTTCGATCAACCTGTACAACCCGGACTCCCTCCTCCGGCTGAAGCCGGTGATCATATGAAGAGACCATAAGAACGGGAATTCCACTGGAACGCGCAACTTGTGCAATTTCTGTCTTGACGGGACAGGCGTCACCATCAACAAGGATGGTCGGCTGTATATCGCATCACCGCTCATTCTTATAGAGGTCGATAAAGCTGTTTATTTATTGTTTACCGTACTATTATATACGGCAGATAATTAAAAAATCCTGCTAAAAGCCTTTAAACCATGCGGATATGTTCCATGATTACGCTTGCTGTCTCTTCGACAGCCCGATGGGAGACATCAATGATTATGCATCCAAGCTTCTGCATAATCGATTCTGCATATTGCAGCTCCTTTTGAATCCGATCCGTCGTTGCATAAGAGGCACTATTTGGCAATCCTAGCGCCTTCAGCCTTTGTTTCCGAATAATGTTCAAGTAAGCAACATCAATCGTCAGTCCAACTATTTTATGCTTCGGTACGACAAACAGCTCGTTCGGCGGGCTAAGCTCAGGCACCAGCGGTATATTGGCGACTTTGTATTTCTGATGTGCCAAATACATAGATAGTGGCGTCTTCGAGGTACGGGAAACACCAACCAGCACAATATCAGCCTTTAGCACACCTGAGGGGTCCTTCGCGTCATCATAACGAACAGCGAACTCCACAGCATCCACCTTACGGAAATAATCCGCATCCAGCACATGGTTAAGTCCAGGCTCTCTTCGCGATTGAAGTCCCGTCTTTTCCTCCAAATTCTCGATCAGAGGACCAAGCAAGTCGATAGCAACAACCTCATTCTCATCCGCCAGCTTACGCATGCCATCTCGCAAATGCGGAATGACTAGCGTATACATCATGATGGCTCCTGACAGCTTGGCCTGCAGCACGAACCTTTCTAATGTCGGGACATCCGTTACAAAAGGGGCGCGGCGAATCTCTGCCTGAAGCGGATGAAATTGCGCTACTGCTGCTCTAACCACAATTTCCCCCGTATCTCCTGCAGCATCCGATATAACATAAATGACTACTTCTGCTGAATTAGGCATTCCCAAACCTCCCTTGACTTGCATCCTTACCAGACAAGCTTGGAAAAGTCTGCGATCACTGCAATATCATCCGCTATGACGGCTAATGAAGCCAAGCGATTGATTCTTACCGCATCATCCTTGGACATAACCATTACAGAATCGAAGTAATCGCTGATTGCTGGCTTAAGCAACGAGAGCTTCTCCAGCGCCGAAGCGATTTGGCCTTCAGCCATCGCTACTTCAAAGGCTGGATGAGCCTGCTGCCATGCTTCATACAACGCTTTTTCTGCTGCTTCTTCGAACAGGGAAGGATCTACCGCCCTGGACTCAGACTTGGCAGCCAGATTACCTACGCGATTGAAGGCATCGACTGTCAGCTTAAATTGATTGCGTTCTTCACCTTGTGCAAGCGATTGAACGAGGCTGGCACGTTCTACGGTTAATGACAGATCATCATAACCGACAGCCATAACTGCATCAATAACATCATAACGATTGGCTTGCTCAGACAGTACATTTTTCACACGAAGAGCGAAGAATTCTTGCAAGTCCTTGCGAATTTCTGCTTCTTCCCGCTTCATACCACGAGCCGTGTGCACGGTCAGAGCGGCGTCGAACAGATCAGTTAAGCTCAGAGCCAAGCCTTGCGCCAAAATAATCTGAACAATGCCTGCCGCCTGACGGCGAAGCGCATAAGGGTCTTGTGAGCCTGTAGGAATAATTCCAATGGAGAAGCATCCTACAATCGTATCGATCTTATCCGCAAGACTGACGATTGCACCTGTCCGTGTAGAAGGAGCGCGGTCTCCAGCAAAGCGCGGCTGATAATGCTCATTGATCGCCTTTGCCACTTCTTCGCTCTCTCCAGCTTTACGGGCGTAATCCTCTCCCATAATTCCTTGAAGCTCCGGGAATTCATAGACCATTTGCGTTACGAGATCGAATTTACAAATATCAGCTGCACGGCTTACCGCTTCCAGCGTATTTTGTTCTGCATTCAGTTTGCCCGCAAGCAGGTCAGCTGTAGCACGAATTCGTCTTACTTTATCCGCAACCGTTCCTAATTCTTCGTGGTACACAATATTCTCAAGCTTGCCCAGAGCATCTTCAATAACCAGCTTCTGATCTTCTTCATAGAAGAATTTGGCATCTGACAACCGTGCGCGAAGCACCTTCTCATTGCCTCTTGCCACAAGTTCAATAGACTGGCTGTCTCCATTGCGTACCGTAACAAAATAAGGCTGAAGCTGACCCTCTGCATTCAGCACCGGGAAGTAACGCTGATGCTCGCGCATGGATGTAATAAGAACTTCTTGCGGGATGTTAAGAAACGCAGGATCGAACTTGCCAAAGAGAGCAGTCGGATACTCAACCAAGAACAATACCTCTTCCAGCAAATCTTCTTTGATCGCAATTTCCCAGCCCTTGTCCTCTGCGAGCTGCTTAATCTGATCAACAATCAATTGCTCCCGGACATTTACGTCAACGATAACCTTCTGTTCAAGAAGACGATCTTTGTATACCGATGGCTCGGACACAACGGTCTCTTCTCCTAGGAAGCGGTGGCCGCGTGATACATTGCCGCTCTGCACCCCTGTAATTTCAATTGGAATGATATCTTGACCAAATAACGCAACCATCCACTTGATCGGACGAATGAACTTCAGCTCATTGCTTCCCCAGCGCATGTTCTTAGGAAAGGACATAGATAAAATCAGATTCGTCAGCCCTTCTGGAAGAGCGAGCGCTGTCTCTGTTCCGATACTGCTTTTATTCGCATAGACATATTCAACGCCAGCCAGCTCTTCGAAATAAAACTGCTCCGGATCTACCCCTTGACTGCGTGCAAAACCAAGAGCTGCTTTGCTCCAATTTCCTTGGTCATCCAATGCAATTTTACGAGAAGGTCCCTTCACCTTTTCGTTAATATCTGCCTGCTTTTCTTCAACGCCTTCCACTAGCAATGCAATACGGCGCGGAGTTCCGTATACTTCGACGGACAAATGATGAATGCGAGAATCAGACAGCCATTTGACAGCCTTTTCCTTTAACTGGTTCATTGCGCCTCTTACGAAACGAGCAGGCACTTCCTCCAAACCAATCTCCAGCAATAAATCTCTAGCCATTCCGCTCCACTCCTTTCTTCAGCAGCGGGAATCCAAGGCGTTCCCGTTCCTCTAAGTAAGTTGCTGCACATTGACGCGCCAAATTGCGGACACGCATGATATATCCTGTACGCTCTGTTACACTGATCGCTCCTCTTGCATCAAGAAGGTTGAAGGTATGGGAGCACTTCAGGACGTAATCATAAGCGGGGAATACGAGCTTATGCTCCATCGTCTTGCGGGCTTCTTCCTCGTACATATTAAACAACGAGAACAGCATCGCGGAATCTGATGTCTCGAACGTATATTTCGAATGCTCGTATTCCGGCTGCTTGAACACATCACCATAAGTGACGCCTTCAACCCATTCCAGATCAAATACGTTTTCTTTATCTTGAATATAAGAGGCAAGTCTCTCCATGCCATAAGTAATCTCTACGGCAACTGGATTAGCATCAATGCCTCCAACCTGCTGGAAATATGTAAATTGCGTAATCTCCATGCCATCGAGCCATACTTCCCAGCCAAGGCCCCATGCCCCGAGTGTAGGCGACTCCCAATTATCCTCTACAAATCGAATATCGTGATGCTTGGCATCGATGCCAAGGCGCTTCAAGCTCTCCAGATACAGCTCTTGAATGTTGTCTGGGGAAGGCTTAAGGATAACCTGGAACTGATGATGCTGATACAGCCTGTTCGGATTCTCGCCGTAACGGCCATCCGCCGGACGACGGGAAGGCTCCACGTATGCTACATTCCATGGCTCAGGACCAATCGAGCGCAGGAAGGTCATAGGATTCATTGTTCCTGCACCTTTCTCGACGTCATAAGGCTGTACAAGAATACAGTTTTGCTCCGCCCAGAATTGCTGAAGCGTCAATATCATATTTTGAAAATTCATAGCCTTCGCTCCTTCAACGATTATTTGCGCAGCGTCAGAGAACGCAAAAAACTCTCGTCCCTACGTCTGCTAACAGACATAGGGACGAGAGTTAAGCTCCCGCGGTTCCACCCTACTTGGTTCTCCTATCAACAGTCTTCACCAGACTGCAGGAAAACCCGCTTTGTTCAACACGACTCCGGAGTGCCTGTTCACGGTTTGACTTGTCCGGGCTCACACTGTCCCCGAATCGCTTGAGCAATATCATTACCGTTACTTTCTCCATCACTGTCCAATATTCATATTCACATATACTAACCATAATTTCGTAGATTGTCAATGATGGCGACTGACGAGCCATAGATTACAGCGAATATTTATCAAGCTGATCGAGAAAAGCGCGTGACTTTAGCGGAATGCCCAAATGTGCGTCCATCAGCTTGCGCATAATTTGCTTAAGCTCCTGCTTCGTCTCTTCCTTCACTTGGATATTGCCAAGCCTCCGAAGATCCATTCTTCGGAATAATCGCAAGAGCTTAAAGGCACTCTCACTGAGCTTAACAGAATGAGGGTCCTTTCCCCAGCAACGGGAACATAACGCACCTCCAGCTAACGGACTTACCCGGAAGAGGCCCTCTTCATTCCCGCAGCTCACACAAAGGTCTAGCTCAGGAGCATATCCAGCCGTCTCCAAAATCCGCATCTCGTACAAATGAGATACAATTTGCGGATCTTTGCCTTCAACTAACCCCCCAAGGCAAGCTTTTAATTGCTCGAACAAAAAAGAACCGGAATCATCATCCTGAAGAGCCCGATCTGTAAGCTCCGCTACATAAGAAGCATATGCTGCCAGATCTAGCTGCTCTCGCAGTCCATGATGAGACTCCAGAATCTCTCCATTGTTGAGTGTACCCAATCCACTTGTACGAAAAAAAACGAACTCTCCGTATGTAAAAAGCTGCGCGAGAGAAGCATGTCTGCTCTTGACCTTCTTCGCGCCGCGTATGAGTACCCCAACCTTGCCATTCGTTTTGGTCAATAACGTAACGATTTTGTTGCCTTCCCCATAATCCATGCTGCGGATAACGATAGCTTCTACGCGATACAGCATATACTCATTCTCCCCCATGCTTCTTGCGCAATCGCTCACCAGATCGTTATGTGGCGGATGATTCCTCGAACTCAGCAGCTATCTCCTCTTGCTCCGCTGGAAGCTCTCCGCCAATCTGATCCATTTCTTTATAGAGCATATAGGACTCCAAATCACCGGTTAACATAAAATACTTCCACGAAAAATTTCGCAATCGTATTCATCCTTTCCGTCCCTTGGAAATGAAGCACTAGACGGTATTAGGATACACATACGCAGGAAAGCTATCCTTAGTAATTTACGTCAATTCCGGATGAATGGAATTAATCATGCCTGAAACCCAGATCCTTAAGCACTCGGTCTTGGTTACGCCAATCCTTCTTCACCTTCACCCATAGCTCAAGGAAGGTGCGTGATCCAAGCAATGCTTCGATATCGCGGCGAGCCTGCTTGCCAACTTCCTTCAGCAGAACGCCTTTTTTGCCAATAATAATTCCCTTTTGTGAATCGCGCTCCACATAGATGACTGCCCCAATGTAGACGACACCATTCTCTTGTACCCGCATATCTTCGATGCCCACTGCTATCGAGTGAGGAATTTCCTCGCGCGTCATATGCAATATTTTTTCACGAATCAGCTCTGCGCAGACGAATTGCTCTGGATGATCGGTTACTTGATCTGCTGGGTAATATTGCGGCCCTTCGGGCAAATATTTCGTAATTTGCTCCAGCAAAGTCGGCACATTATTGCCATCCAGCGCAGATATAGGAATGATCTCTGCGAAGTTGTAGAGGTCCTTGTATTGCGTAATAATCGGGAGCAGCTGCTCCGGATGCACTTGGTCAATTTTGTTCAAGACCAAAAACACTGGCGTGTTAACCTTTTTAAGCTGCTCGATAATGAATCGATCGCCTCCGCCAATCCCTTCTACTACATCAACTAAGAACAAAGCGGCTTCGACTTCCTTCAAAGCGCCCTCTGCCGTCTTCATCATGTAGTCCCCAAGCTTGGATTGCGGCTTATGGATACCTGGTGTATCTAGAAAAACGATCTGAGAATCATTCGTCGTATAGACACCGTGAATTTTATTGCGTGTCGTTTGCGGCTTGTCTGACATGATTGCTATTTTTTGTCCTATAAGATGGTTCATGAGCGTGGACTTTCCTACGTTCGGTCTTCCTATTATGGCTACAAAGCCGGATTTAAACTTGGCACCGGAGCGCCCACCTGTTGTCGTATTATTCATAGCTTTCTTTTATTGCCCCTCTCTCTAATGAAGCTGGCGTGAATGCACCTGGCAGCAGTTCTGCCACGGTGGAGACCGCCCACTTACCGCCCAAATTGCCCATAACTACAGGCATATCAGGCGAGCATAGCTCAACCAATACTTGTCTACATACCCCGCATGGCGTAATCGGACCATCTGTATCCCCGATTACAGCAATTGCCTGGAACTGCCCTGGTCGATTCCCGTCCGCTATCGCACGGAATAAAGCGGTACGCTCTGCACAGTTGCATGGGCCATACGCGGCATTCTCTACATTGCAGCCATAATGGATATTGCCTTTATGATCAAGGAGTGCCGCCCCTACCTGAAAGTGGGAATAAGGCACATAGGCGCGAGACATCGCTTCTTTAGCAGCTTCCATCAACTTCGCGTAACTTTCTGACAGCCCTTCGAAAGTCTGCATTGCCCTCTCCTCCAATTCTTCCATTTATAAGCCTAACAAACGCCATAAGGGCGGCCCAAGGATGAGCAGCCCAACGATAATAGCCATAATGGCGGTGACTAGCACAGCACCTGCTGCAACGTCTTTAGCTGCTTTGGCTAGTGGATGATGCTCCATGCCAATTCTATCGACAGCTTGTTCAATTGCTGTATTGATCATTTCTGCCGCGATAACAATGGCTATTGTAATCACCAGCACGGCCCATTCGATGCGAGACAAATGCAACCATGCACCCGTCCCGCATACAAGTATAGCAGCGATTACATGAATTCGCATATGGGCTTGTGTACGAACTGCGAACGAAATGCCCTCGCAAGCATACCGTAAATTACGAATAAATCGAACCATTAACGATGCAAGCCTGCCTTTTGCAGAACCGCCTCTTGCTTAGCGGTCATTTCGGCTTCCCCTGCTTCATCCTGATGGTCATAGCCTATTAGGTGTAAGAAGCCATGAACGAACAAAAACCCGATTTCGCGCTCCAAAGAGTGGCCATATTCCTCACTCTGCTCCAAAGCCTTCTCTACCGAAATAATAATGTCGCCAAGCATCCCGGAAATCGGGTCCACTTCATCCTCGCTCTCCACCTCGAAAATGATATCCAGTTCATCCGTGCCATCATCCAGCATGGCGAAGGACAATACATCCGTTGGACGATCAATGTCTCGATACTCTTTATTCAGTTGATGAATTTGCTCATTATCCGTAAAGGTCAGTGTAACCTCGCCCTCCGATAACCCCTCTGCTTCCCCTGCTAGCTTAAGCAGCTCCTCCAGACGCGCTATCCACTGCTCAGGCACTTCTATTTTATCTTGTTCATTGCTCCAATCAAGCTGCAAGCTCATCTCTAACGCTCCTTTGGTTTAACGTCTTCCGGATATTCAATTCGCGAGTGAAAAATGCCAATAACGCTTTCCTTCAAAGAGTGTGCGATAATATCCAGCTCTTTCATCGTCAAGTCACACTCATTATATTGATTGTCATCTACACGACTTTTAATAATTTTTTGAATCATCGCCTCAACTTGCTCGACGGTAGGATTGCGCAAGCTTCTTACAGCCGCTTCAATGCAATCGGCAATGCCGACGACGGCCGCTTCCTTCGATTGCGCTTTGGGACCAGGATAACGGAAGTCGTCCTCCGTGAAATTCGGCTCTATCCCTTGCTCCTCCGCTTGCTTGAGTGCCTTAATATAGAAATACTTCAACGAAGTCGTACCGTGATGCTGCTCGGCAATATCCCGCAAAGATTTGGGTATATTATGCGACTTCAGCATATCGACACCGTCCCTTGCGTGGGCAACAATTATTGATTTGCTCAGCTTGGGATCAATCGTATCATGCGGATTTTCCATATTATTCTGATTTTCAATGAAATAATTCGGTCGCTTCGTCTTTCCGATATCATGGTAGAACGAGCCAACCCGGCATAACAGCCCATTGGCACCTATCGCTTCCGCAGCCGCCTCAGATAAGTTCCCTACCATAACGCTGTGGTGATACGTCCCTGGCGTCTCTGTTAACAGCTTCCGCAGAAGCGGATGATTCGGATTAGACAGCTCAACGAGCTTCAATGCCGATAATATGCCAAATGTAATTTCGAAGAACGGCATTAAGCCGATGACTAGAATAGCTGTCAGCAATCCGCTAGCGAAAGCAAACACTAGCGAATAAATAAGCGACATCCTGTCTAAATCCTCATTCAAGAACATAATAGCCAGTACCGATATAGAGCCGAAGAGGCTCACCATGATGCCAGCCTTGAGTATGGTTGACCGCTGACTTGCCCGATGAATAGAGAAGATCGCAGCGATCGACACCACAATAATAACAAAGCCATATTGAAAGTCAAAAATTTGACTCGTGCTCGTATTAAGAACGACACTGCCTACAATAGCGAACAGTATCGAGCTTATAAGAGCCAGATGAACATCAAGCAAAAGAGTAATCAGCATTGTGCCAAGGGCAGCTGGTGCCAAATACCCGACATAAGGCGCCGCCTCGGTCTGGGTTAGCGATATGATCTCCATTGTAATAATGTTGATCAGGAAAATAAGCCATAGCATAAAATATTGCGCGTTGCTATATTTCTGCTTTACTCCTTCTATCCCATGGAGATAAGAATAGAGACCGAGAATGAAAATGAGCGACATTAATAATAAGCCAAACTGCGGCCAATAATTGCGTTTGTCTTGCAGCAGGGAAGATCCTTTGAGCAATTCATAGACTTCCGGCGTGATCGTTTCTCCGCTCTTGACCAGCAGATCCCCTTCTTTGATAACAACGGGAAGGGTATTTTGCTTCGCATGAATCTTGGCCTCATCCGTCGCTTCTTTATCCAAGAAACGGTTCGGCATTATGACGAAACGCGCAACCTCCTGCAAGATTTCCCTGCTTGTCCGATTGGACAAGGAGCTGGCATTGACCAATTCCGCGACACGGGTACGAGCTGTCTCCGCCTCGCGCAGCTGTTCACTCATTAACTTCCGAACGATTTCCATTCCTGCCTGACGCATTTCTGTAAGCTGCTCATTCGTCAGGCGTGGCATTTTATAAAAGGTTTCTTCCGGGATCACATATTCCTGTTCTTTGATGACCGCAGCCATCTCTTCAATCAATGTGTCACCATAGGTTCCCTTGCCCATATTCGTTTTAGCGAACTGATTCACAAATTCGGCATAGCGGCCTGGTATTTCTTTGCGATAAATATCAATCTTATTCTGATCCGTCACCTGATCGTCTTGATTCAATTGGTCAATCCGAAGCAGGATCTGGCTAAGCAATTGGTCATTACGCAATGCGACGGTGGAGTAGATAGGATCAATGCGATTCGCCGCTTCTTCCTGCGCCTGCAAGGTAGCCTTGCTGTCCTCGATTTGTTTCGGCGCGATAATATCTTTATCGCTTGCTACTCCTACTTGAATATCATAGGTTTCGGGCACTAGATGCGGCGCTAAGCTAAAATAAAACAGCAGTACAAACAAAAACAAGAGCACGAGGCGAACCGCTGCGCTCTGTTTCCACCCCGCAAGCCATGACGACTGCAAGTTCCCCTGTTTACCGACCTGATTCTGATTCTGGCTCTGGTTCATGGAGCGGACATTCCTCTCTATGCTTTGTTTTCAGCATCCCAGTTGTAGGCCACAATAATCTTTTGGACCAAGGAATGACGTACAACATCTTGTTCGGAGAAAAATATGAAGCCGATTTCTTCTATATCACGCAAAATACGCTGCGCCTCGATCAAGCCAGAGTTTTTGCCTCTAGGCAAGTCGATTTGCGTTACGTCACCTGTTATAACCATCTTGGAACCAAAGCCAAGCCTTGTTAAAAACATTTTCATCTGTTCAGGAGTCGTATTTTGTGCCTCATCCAAAATAATAAATGAATCATCCAATGTCCGTCCGCGCATATAGGCAAGCGGTGCTATTTCAATTGTACCACGCTCGAACGCCTTGGCTGTCTGATCAGGGCCAAGCACGTCATGCAAAGCATCGTACAACGGACGCAAATAAGGATCGACCTTCTCCTGCAAATCTCCCGGAAGAAAACCTAGATTTTCTCCTGCTTCCACAGCAGGGCGAGTTAATAGAATCTTCTTCACAGAGCCTGTCTTCAAGGCAGCTACAGCGAGCACAACCGCCAAATACGTCTTGCCTGTACCGGCAGGTCCAATTCCGAATACAACGTCGAGCTTTTTGATTGTCTTCACGTAATGGCGCTGACCAATTGTTTTCACGCGAATGGGCTTGCCGCGATAAGTCGTCGTGAGCTCTGTTTTGAGCAAATCAAGCAATTCTTCTGCTTCCATACTGCGAGCAAGGTCAAGCGCGTAGGAGATATCCCTCTCCGATGGCGAGTAACCGCCGCGAATAAGCTGCAGAAGTACGGTGTACAGCTGCTCTAGCGATTCGACTTGCTCAGTTGAACCTGATATAACAATTTCTGCGTCACGAGATGTAATAGCAGCTTCCATCTGCTGCTGTACGAGCCTAAGATACTTATCCTGGGGGCCAAATACTGCTAATCCCTCTGCCGCATTCAGGAGCGGGATTTTTACTACTTTCGCTTCATTCTGCAAATAACCTCATTCTCCTTGCATCTGGACTAAGGGCATCTCTTTCACAATCGACTGCTCTACTTCAAAAAGAACTTTCATATAAACTTTACCATTGTCCGTCTTTTCATGCAAAACAATTTCATCTCGTATAACAGCGTCGGCTCCTGCTTTCACCAAAATTGCCGCCTTGGCTTGGAGCATTCCTCCGCTCTTTGCCTCCGTATCCGTCAGCGTCCTCTCATCCGTTCGGACTTCCATGATCGTCTGCTTCAAGCGGCCTATAGGGAAGACCCATTTTCTCCAGGCTGCCCGATCCTCCTGATTAATCGTCTCGTACGTTCCATATGGATTCGCGCCGAATCCGCTCACTTGAAGTCCTCTAGTGCCGAACATAGCATACCATTTTGTTTTTTTCTCACCTGTGTATACCTTCACCTGCTGCGTCAGCGGCGCTACGATATCATACTCATACCATACGAGTCCGCGGACGGAGCCTTGTGCAACAACCGTTCGAGTATAATCTCCTCCGCCTATCGTACCTGAGATCAAGATTTGTCCCTGCTTTACTTTCGTGTTCTTCTTCACGACTGCGCGGCCCCGTTCAGCCAATACTTCTGTAACGACTGCATCCACCGAAGCGATTAGATGACGTGGATTGTTCAGGCCAGCTTGCTCAGGCACCCTCGTTTCGACCACCTGAATAACGATCCTTGTCCCTTTCTTCTCCAGACCGATCCATGCGGCTCCTGGCAGCCTGTTCACAAGCCGTTTCGACAGCACGTCAGCATCCTGCAGCTTGAATGACCACTGCAGCGGAAAAACGCCCTCCTGCTTCGCAGCCAGCATGATCTGATCCTCTGTCAGCTTCACATTCCCTTGTACTTCCACCGACCACACAATGGAGGACATCATATAAATACCGGCGAAGAACAGCAGCATGCCTGCTATAAAAAACTTCCTTTTCTCCAGCTTGACCAGCCAGAAGGGCATGCCTAATCGCTTGTCCACATGCACACGACAGCCTGTCTCCTTTAAATACGGGCGAAGACGAAAAAAGTCGCTTACCGATAATTCGACTTGCAGCAATTTCCCGCCTTCTACCCATTGGATGGACCATAGCTGCAGTCCACCCTCCAAAGCGCGGTTAACAAGCCTTTCAGGTTGTCCTTCCCGTATATGGACCGTTACAACCCCTCTCACCCACTGCAGCCATTGACCTGCCATTGCCATCTCTACCCCTCCTGCTCACGAACTTCAATGCTTTTGATTTGGCCTTCTATAAAAACCTCTTCTGTCCAAATCGTCCGAATCACTAAAGAGGTTCCTGTAACTTCAAGCTCACCCTTGCTCAAAGCCAGCTTCAGCTTTTCGCTGGAAAAATGAATAACGCCTCGGTGGTTTTCAATATACAATTGGCGATCGCCAATCATTGTCAGCCGGGGCAGGTCATACACGACATCTTGGGGCATATCCAATATATCTGCGGTCCATTTGCGTAGTTTACGATTTATACGGCCCATATCTACTTATTTGTCCCCCCCACCAGCTCTACCTAAAGCAGAGTGCGCAAGCACATTATCGTACTGTACCAACCTATGCGGTAAGCGGGCAGATTATGAGATAAAACCATGTAGAACGCTCAGACAAAAAAATACGAGTGTCTCAAAAATAAATAAAGATCAGTACTGATACATAACTAAATATCAGTGGGAAAATAAAAGTAAAAAAAGAGCAGCAATCAGCGCTGATTGCTGCTCTTTTTATTTATTGATCGATTACCGCTTTACTCAACAAATGAGGGCAAGTGAGTGGCAAACGGATCTAGTGCTCTACTGCGAGCATAGATGCCACACTATTCTGTGAGGCTTTGTCCTTCCTAAGACCTTCTTTCTGCTACGCACTAAACATTCTATGAGGCTAGCCTCATACCTCGGGAGCCTTGCTTCCTTAAGGGGTGAGTTTTACCTCATACATCCCAATTTCCCTCCATAATCGCAAGAATTATAGATGATTCGCCTCATAGATAAGTGACCTAGCCTCATAGAAAGTAATCCCCGACGCTCCTCCTCATCAGTAATAAGGAGATCAGCCGATTAATTGATAGTCCAACTGAAATAAAACTTCTCGCTCCTCCTACACCACAGGTGAAACAATCTCCCCACTTGCATAAGCGTGCTTTTCCATCTGTTCTCACTCTGCTTTACTCTGCTTAGGGTCTGATTGCGGTCTGATCTTCACATGCTTTTCGAACTGAATTTCCATCTGATTATGACCTGCTTTTCGAACTGTTTTTAGAACTACTTTTCGACCTACCTTTCGATCGGCTTTTCGACTTTTCATAAATTACAGCCTTAATAACGAGCTTTCTAATGCGTATAAAAACAAAATAAGCTGCCTCCGGTTTTCTACCGTAAGCAGCTTTGTTTATTCTACTGTGATATTAAGGGGAGCCTTAATTAAGTGAAAAATCACTCAATCCGTTTATTACGTAATCTGCACCTAAATTCAGTAACGAGCCTTCAGGAACCCTCTGTTGCCTGTTAGGACCTCCCAAAGGGACGCTTCGAGCGTGGCGGACCTAATATCTCGGCCCAGATCACTGCTTTACGCAATTCATCGACATGAGACGTCTGAGCGCTCGTGCTTGAACTTACATGCTCTTCGCTGTGTGCAATCGTCCCCCGTGCAGGAGAAGCCTCTCGTTGCTTCGCAGATGCTTTCACCGCCTGCTCCAGCGTCACAGAAGGAGAGCCCTCTCCTTCCCACTCCCACGTTCTTTGAGGGGCTTCAGCAGCCCTCTGTGGCTGCTGATAGACCTCAGCCTCTTGCATAGAGCGCGTCCGAGCATTTTCCTCGGCATCATCATCTGAATTCCCTGTTAGATTTCCGGGAAAACCGCCTCCGAAGTTAGGCATTTTCGGATTGTTCTTCTTCGAGCCTGATCGGCCAAAGAAAGACAACAAAGCCCCGCCAATAACAATAACCAAATAAATATTATCCATTAGCAGCTCGATTATTTTCTCCATACCTTCACCTCCGCTAAGCAGCAACTCCGTGAACTTTCAAGTAAAATCGCGGTTCCTTAGTTATCTTGCTTGTCAGCAGGTGAATCCGGCTTGCCGATCGAACTGCGCATATGGGTATCTGCTTCAATATTTTTCAGATTCATGTAATCCATGACTCCAATTTTGCCTGCTTTAAGCGCATCCGCCATAGCGAGCGGTACCTGCGATTCGGATTCAACAACCTTCGCACGCATCTCAACAACGCGCGCTTTCATCTCTTGCTCTTGGGCAACTGCCATAGCGCGGCGTTCCTCAGCTTTTGCTTGCGCAATCCGCTTATCTGCCTCGGCTTGCTCCGTTTGAAGGTGCGCACCAATGTTTTTACCTACATCCACATCAGCAATATCAATGGACAGAATCTCGAACGCTGTACCAGAATCCAGCCCTTTGCCTAGCACCGTACGAGAGATCATATCTGGATTCTCCAATACAGCCTTGTGAGAGTCAGCAGAACCAACCGTTGTAACAATCCCTTCGCCAACCCGTGCAATAATCGTCTCTTCACCAGCACCACCGACCAGACGCTCAATATTCGCCCGAACCGTAACCCGTGCTTTTACCTTAACTTCAATCCCGTCCTTCGCGACTGCAGCGACGGTAGGTGTCTCAATAACTCTTGGATTAACGCTCATTTGAACCGCTTGCAGTACATCTCGTCCAGCCAAATCGATAGCAGCCGCACGCTCGAATACGAGTGGGATGTTCGCACGCTGTGCTGCAATAAGTGCATTGACAACACGGTCAACATTACCGCCAGCCAAGAAGTGACTCTCTAGCTGATTAATATTTAATCCAAGGCCCGCCTTAGTCGCCTTAATAAGCGGATTGACAATTCGGCTTGGAACAACGCGCCGAAGACGCATCGCCACAAGTGTGATAATACTGATGCGCACGCCGGAAGCGAGTGCGGATATCCACAGCATAATCGGGAAAAAGCTTAGAAATACAGACAAAACGATGATCACCAGTACCGCAATAATCAATCCCATAACAGTCGGATCCAATCCCATAGAAAAACCTCCATATTATCTATTCTCAGTCGTTATTATACTATTTCTTTCACAACGACCCAAGTACCCTCTGCCTTAACTACCTTGACTGGACGTCCTACCTCGATAAATTCTCCACCTGTAACGACATCAATATTCTTATCGCCAAGCTGTACCATGCCTGCAGGCCTCAACGGAGTAAGTGCTACGCCAGACTGCCCGAGCAGATTATCCTTTGTATCTGCAGACAAGTAACCTTGTTCTGTCGAGAGCTTGTCGCGAAGAATGAATTTATTCCATATTCCGCGATCCTTGTATCTTCTTATTACAAAATACAGAAGGATTATTGCAATCACAATCGCCACAACAAGGGAAATAAATGCCGTCATCGGATCAGGTGCAGCGGTCACAACTCCGCCAATCAAGGAAAGGCTGCCTAATATTCCAAGGATGCCGAAGCTCGGAACGAATACCTCGATAATTAATAAGGCAATACCTATCACGAACATGACAATAGATTCCATCCCTGCGAATCCAGCCACATAATGACCAAAGAAATATAAGCTGAATGCTACAATACCAACAATGCCCGGCGCCCCGAAACCCGGGATGAACAGTTCCATTGCTACTCCCGCTATGCCCAGAATAAGCAATATGGTCATCACAACCGGATTCACCAGCCATCGCGCAGCATTTTCTGCCAAAGAAGGATTAAACTCAATCACCTGGCGCTGGTCAAGCCCAAGCCATTTGATCGCATCCTCAACTGATTTCGCTTCATATTCAGCGTAACCAAGCTTTATGGCTTCATTAGCAGATAAAGACAAAATCTCTCCCTTTGCTTTATCTCGCCCAATCTCAGGCATTTTCACTACAACATTAGGATCTACCATTGCAGCTGCAATATCCTTGTTTCGTCCATTGAGCTCAGCTGCCTGCCCCATCGCACTCACCCAATGCGATACGATCTTGGGGTTATCAATCAAGTCTCCCGTGCCATCTACGACAGAAGCAGCTCCCATCGTACTGTTAGGTTCCATCACAATATTTTGCGCATTAAGTGCGATATAAGTGCCCGCTGACACCGCTTTCCCTTCTACAAAAGCTGTCGTTGGAATTGGACTTTTGCGAATTAACAAGCCAATATCCTCTGCGCTCGTCACTTGTCCCCCGAACGTATTGATTACCAGCACAACCCGTTCAGCTCGTGCTTCCTCAGCTTCCTTGTAGGCCCGCTTCAAGAATGATTCCAAGCCTGATTCAATCGTGTTCTTTACAGGCACGACATAGACTGCTGGGCCAATTTCTGCTGTCTTCTCTGCCTTTACAGGCAGTGCAATAACCCCACTGGTCACAACTAGAAGCATCGCAGTAAGCAACAACATTGGAACAAAAGCAATGACTCTTCGCCATCGATTCGTTTGCAAAGTTGGGCTCCCCCTTTTTAATTTAATAGTCCTAATACGGCTAAAGACCTAAAATGTTTCATAAATGTAATAAAAACACCCCTTATTCAGGGGTGTCTTCGTCCGAACTATAGTTATTGCAGAAATTGTTGTACATATTGGTTTACTAGTTTACCGTCTGCGCGCCCTTTTGTTTTTGGCAAAAGAGCACCCATCACTTTTCCCATCTCGGCTTTGGAAGAAGCACCGAGTTCCTGGATGGTCTGCGTTACTATCGCTTTTATCTCTTCTTCGGTCAGCTGAACGGGAAGGTATTGACTAATAATTTCAATTTCTGCTACAAGATCTGTAACCAGATCATCACGGCCGGCTTTACTAAATTCTTGGAGGGAATCTTTACGTTGTTTGATCTCACGACTCAGAATATCAAGCACTTCGCTATCCTCAATCGGACGCTTCAGATCAATTTCCAAGTTCTTAATAGACGAACGAATCATACGAATCGTCGTCAGCTTGAACTTGTCCTTGTTCTTCATGGCTTGCTTCATATCATCATTCAATCTTTCGCTCAGGTTCATTATGGAAGGATCCTCCTAAAACTTTCTCTTGCGCGCAGCCTCGGACTTTTTCTTGCGCTTCACGCTTGGTTTTTCATAATGCTTGCGTTTTTTCACCTCAGCCAAAACACCATCTTTAGCGATGGAACGTTTAAAGCGGCGAAGAGCAGCATCAATAGTTTCGTTTTTGCGAACTTTAGTTTCAGACACCAGTTTTCCCTCCCTCCGAAACAGACCGTCCAGAGCATTAAACACGGTTTATCAAATTTCATTATATGTCAAAACAAAATGCAGTGTCAACTTACGTTATTTCCAACCAAAGAACCAAGCTTTTCTCCGCCTAACAAATGGATGTGAAGATGGTAAACAATCTGCCCGCCATCACGATTCACGTTGTTAATTAAGCGGTAGCCAGATTCAGCAATTCCGTACTGCTTTGCAATTTCTCTAGCTGCTGCGAAGAGCTCCGCGATAACAGGTCCATCCTCGTCCGTGACATCATTCATTGTAGCAATATGTTTTTTGGGAATAATCAAAATATGTATCGGTGCAGCCGGCTGAATATCCTTGAACGCAACAACCGTCTCCGTCTCATATACTTTGCTCGATGGAAGTGTTCCTTCGACTATTTTACAAAATATACAATCCATTGCCTTCTCCCCCTTTATTGTCATTCCTCTATCATACCCGAAAAAGCTGCAGCTCGTCCAATCCGTCAGGCCAGCCGGCTAGGGACAACAAGTCCTCAACCGGCAGCAGTGATCGCAATTAATAATAAGGTATTATGGACAATTGTGCTAATGATCCCAGCGGAAATACTTGGCGGTAAAAACGGCGCCGTGGATAATAGGGATATGGAAAAAGCCCTCCCCCTGCATCTGGCGGGTATGGAATGAATGCACGATCCCATCCTTGCGTATTGCTGCATGATACAGCCAAGCATAAGTATTCATCGTCCACATGCTCCACAAATCCATCAATGCACCGGCCGTCAAGGGTCTGTGCCAGCACATAACGATGCATATGGCTCACACAGTTATCCCTCACTTGCTGCAGACCGGGTGCTTGCTGCTGAGGCGCCTCATTCGAAGCAGCTGACTTTATCGCTGATGGTTTCATGCTTGCCTTTTTTACTTTGTTCATCCCAATCGTCCCTCCCATCTGCTATCAGCTTATGCAGCTATGGGCATTCGGCTACTTATGGGACAAATCAATCAGATCAAGAGGCAAGCTTAAAGTCAGTATGCTCCTCAATGGCACGCTCCAACTGGTCTGCAACCTCCAGCCACTCCAGTCCGCTGGCAAGCCTTATCGTCGCACTCCGCACCTTTTGGGCGTCGAAATTGAATTGCTTGATCATTTCATGCTGCTTCTTCAATTCCTCCTGCAAGGCCAGTAAATTCTGCTGCTGATTGGCTGAGAGCGGTTCAGACTGCTTAGAAACACCCTCTAAAGCATATTCCAAGCGGATAAAATGTTGAAAAATGCTATCCGCATTGTATTCGGTATTGTTCAGCTTATGAGCCTCCTCCAAAAAAGAAACTACACCCTTCATATCCTCATAGGCTGATACCTGGTCATTCAGAGTGCCCTCATTGTCTTTTATCTCTGCTGCTTTCTGCTCCATCAAGGCTTGGAGCTTCGTTATAAGCTCTTGATAATAAGATTCGGTATGCACCGCCGCCTCGGCTATACGCTTGCCTGTCTCATATTTATCCTGCTGACCATTCTGCAAATATTGCGAATAAAAAAACACATTGCCGATCATGCTGAATACGAGTAAAACAAGCGCTATAGGAAAAGCTAATGAGCGTTTTTTGGCAACTTCCTGTTCCACTTTTATTCCTGGCCTCCCATATCATTTTAAGCTGCTAACGCAGCCTTACTGACTGACCTCCATCGAAAAAAAAGACGTGGCATTCCGCAACAGGACGCTTCAGGATGGATGCAATCGCCTCTGCGTATAGCTCCAGCTGGAAGCGATGTCTTTCTGCTGCTGCTTCCCACTGCTGCTTGTAGATCCGGTCAGTCTTATAATCAAGCAGCACGAGCCCCTTGTCGTCCTCAAACAAGCAATCAATGACCCCTTGAATCAGAATAGGTTCATCCGACATCACATCTGCAGCTCCTGGATACACCCGAGCACTAGGGAACATGCAGCTGAAGGGAACCTCCCTTCTGACCCACTGCGCAGCTTGGAGACGTGTTCCAACAGACGTGCTGAAAAAAGAAGCCACTGCCGTCACATCGATCGTATCTGCTTGCCTTGCCGTGAGCAGCTTTTTCGCCACCATATCCATCAATGTTTCTTTGATCTGGGCTTCATCAACTGTGCCCCTGAGTGTGAGATGCTGCATCAGCAAATGGCTGACTGTCCCCTTCTCAGCAGCGGTCATCTTTTTCTCCTCCATGAACTTTGGCCGCCTCAAGCGGAACGTGTAGCTGTTCTCTGCTCCCGGCTCCCCAGGCTCATTGTACGAATTGCCAGTGGTTAGCGGGCCTATTGGCGCCTGCTCGTATTCTTCGAAGGCTTCCGCTTGGAGACGCTTCATCTCTGTCACTGAGGTCTTCGCTGGTGTACGGGTCGCGGCCGAGTGATCATATCTCCAATCAAGACGGCTGCGCAGCTCAGAATCTTGCTCAACCGGTTCTAGCTGAACGAGCGATAAAATACCCTGCAATCGTTCTTCGCGGCTGCTGTCCATCTCCTCCTGCGCCTCAACTGCTGCCGCTGCTTCCATCCCGAAGAGACTCGCATCGACAATTCCCACCTGCCATTGATTGATTGCAGCCCCATCCAGTTCATCCGCTTCGCCAGAGGCGAAATGACTTGCAGCCAAAGGTCCTAGCCAGTCCAAAAACGTCGTTGCAGAAGCAAGCTTGAAGTCCGCAACCATGCCATTGGTGTCTGCCGCTCCAATCCAGCGCCTCAGCTTCGATTCCGCATCGTTTACGGTTCCAACAAGGTACATTTTCTCCTTGGGCCTCGTAAGTGCTACATACAAAATTCGCATTTCTTCTGCCAGCATCTCCATGCGCATCCGGCGCCTGATTGCGAGATACGGTAAGGTTGGATAACTGATCCGCAGCTTGGGATCTATGAATCTTGGACCAAAGCCAAGCTCCTTATGCTTCAGGAATGAGCTTCGCAGATCCTGTTGATTGAACATTTTCCCAAGTCCAGCGGCGAATACGACAGGAAACTCAAGCCCCTTGCTCTTATGAATCGACATAATGCGAATCACATTCTCCTGCTCACCAAGCGCCCTTGCTGTGCCTAGATCTCCTCCGCTTTCGCGCATTCTTTCAATGAATCTCAAGAATCGGAATAGCCCTCGGAAGGAGGTAGCCTCATACTGGCGTGCACGATCATGAAGAGCCCGCAGATTGGCTTGGCGCTGTATGCCGCCTGGGAGACCGCCCGTAAAGTCGTAATAGCCCGTCTCGCGATAAATAGTGCCAATTAGATCAGACAAAGAACCTTGACGGGCTTCATTCCGCCAGCGGTCAAGTCGATCCAGAAACATGGAAAGCTTGCGTCTGGTTTCGTCAGGCAGCAGCAGATCACCTGCTGCTTGGAGTACCGCATCATAATAGCTGGCTTGTGATGCCTGAATGCGGATTAGCGACAGCTCCTCTGCGTTCAAGCCGAATAGCGGTGAACGCAGTGTTCCAGCCAGCGGAATATCTTGATAGGGATTATCAATGACGCGCAGCAATGACAATACTGTCTCTACCTCCGTCGCATCAAAGTACCCGCTGCTAAGCTCGGCATAGGCAGGTATGCCGGCCGCTTGCAGCTCCTCAATGAGAATAGGAGACCATTGCTGGGTCGCTCGAAGCAAGATGACGATGTCACGCCATTCCAGCGGCCTGCTTTCCCGTTTCTTGCTGTCATAGACCCGGAAGCCGCTATCCTGCAGCTCTTGAATTTTGCGAGCAATCCAGCGTGCCTCCAGCTGTGCTGTTTGCAAATCAGCGGCTGATTCAGCCGCTGCTGCCGCTGGCTGTTCTCCTTCAAGATCGCCTGCTTCAGGCAAGGCGGCCTCCTCTTTCTCGGAAGCACCCGCCTTGTTAATAACAGCAAGCTCAACCGCATACGCATTCCGATGTTCCGGTTCAGGGTAAGAGGCACCGCAGACCAGCTCGGCGCGAGAATCATAGTCCATCTCTGCTACCGTTTCCCTCATAATAGCGCGGAACACCGTATTGACCCCATCCACGACCTCCATCCGGCTGCGGAAATTACGAGCAAGATCAATTCGCACCCCTGAACTGTCCGCTGTGCCGTAGCTTTTGTATTTGCTCATGAACAGCCTAGGCTCAGCCAGACGGAACCGATAGATGCTTTGCTTCACATCGCCTACCATGAATCGGTTCCCGAGCTCAGGGTTGGCAATCAAGGTAACGATGGCCTCTTGGACCATGTTCGTATCCTGATATTCATCGAGCAGAATTTCATCGAATTGCCGTTGATATTCGAGCGCAGCCGCTGACGGGATAGACAGCTCTGGGGATGATTCAGGCGCTCGCAAAATACGAAGGCAATAATGCTCCAGATCACCAAAGTCCAGCAATCCTTTTGCCCGTTTAGCCGTTTCATATCTTTGGCCAAACTCGATGACTAGCTCTGACAATGCGTGCATAAGAGGTGCCAATTCTTGCAGCTCCTCGGCGAATTGCTCGGCAGAACGTCCGAACAGCTCGTCAGATAAGGAACTAACCATTTTTTTAGCGTTGTCGCGCAGATCCTTGGCTTGCTCTTGAATAGTTTTATCATATTCATCACCGCGCATCGCCTTGAGCTTGCCGAATTGCACCGCTTGGAACGGCTCGAACCACTGCTCCCATGGCAGATTGTCTACAACCTCTGTTAAGCCTGCAATGACAGCTAGATCATCCTCTAAGGCGGCAGCGTACGGCGCAGGTCCTGCTGGCGCCTTGGTTAGCCCAAGCGCTTGGAGCAGCAGCTCCCGAGCCCCTGACAGCATAAGCTCTACATCGAGGCGCACGCTCGCCACCCAATCGCTGTCTCGAAGCTCCTGCACGTCCGCTATTCCAAAGCTGTCAGCTGTCATTCTCAGCCAATGCTCCGGCCAAGGGTGGCTTTGGGCAAAATCATACAGCTGCTGCACAAGGCGATATAACGGCTCATCGCCCCGTTCACCGCCATAGCGATCTGCAAGCTGCAAGAAGGCTCCCGCATCTCCTGTGTCGGTCCCATCGTACTTTTCCTCGAATAACTGATCCAGCACATCAATACGCATTAGCTCGCTTTCCGTTTCATTCGCAATGCGGAAGCCAGGATCAAGGCCAATTAACGGGTAATACCGCCTGATTACATCCAGACAAAAAGAATGAAGCGTCGTTATAGAAGCGCGATTCATTAAAGCCAGCTGACGGCGCAGATGCTCGGATTCAGGCGTCCGTTCCAATTCTTTTTCCAACGCGATACGAATGCGGTCCTTCATCTCCGCAGCGGCCGCCTTAGTGAAAGTCGCAACAAGAAGCCGATCGACATCTGAAGAAGAGGAAATTTTGCGAATAATCCGTTCAACTAGCACAGCAGTCTTGCCTGAGCCTGCTGCTGCGGCAACGAGTACATTGGAGCCTTCTTTGACAATGGCGCTCCATTGATCATCGGTCCATGTGCTATTCTCCGGCTTGGCTATTTCATTCGTCATGCTGTTCATAACGGTGCTCGTCCCCTTCCAGCTGGCGCCATAATTCTTCCTCCGAAGGCTTATGCAGCTTCGTAAATTCATTGCCTTCAAATAATGGATCGAACTGGCAGACCGGCTTGTAATCGCAATATTGGCAAGGCGACTTCGTACCTAATCGATATGGTTCAATAGATACCTTGCCGCAGCTTATCTCTGTTCCTATTTTGCCAATCGTACGTCTTACTGAGCCCCGTAAAATATCCCATTGCTCGTTGGTCACAACAGATGAACTGCTATAGAAGCCGCCATCACGCTTCAACGCAATCGGCAAAAGGTCCGAATAGCCTGTCTCAAGCTGATCATCCATTAATCTGGCGGTTTCCGCTTCTGCTGTAACTAAGCCGCGCATTTTGAATCGCTTGAGAATCAACGAATTCGTCTCCGATCCACTCAACCGATTAGAGACCGCGAGCAGGGGATTATGCACATGGAAATACAAGACGCCCGCAGGCATGGCGGGCTGCCCCAGCCAAGCGGAAGCATGGGTAACGAGCACATCCAAGTAAGTTAGCATCTGTAACGATAACCCGAAAGCGACCTCCTCAAGCCGAATTTGCGTTGCACTTGATTTGTAATCAAGCACACGCAGCAACAATCCGCCTTTTGTCTCTGCCGCATCGACTCTATCAATCCGCCCGATAATTTCCATTGAGCCGCCATCTTCAAGCGGTATAACGAGTGAGGGCAACGTGCCATCAGGCCCGAAGTCAACCTCAAGCCCGACCGGCTGAAACTCTGCACGCCTTGCATGCTCGCTTAGTATGACCGCTGCTTGAGCCACAACCTCCTTGAGCTTGCGCGCTATATATTGAAACCTGCCGCTGCTTAGCAGAATCTGCGACTGCAGCCGGGGAGCAAGTTCATCGATGGTCTGAGCTGCTGCTATCCGGACTTCTGTCTCCGGCATCGATCCCCATTGTTTGCCTAAGCTTCCGGCAAGCCGACTTAAAGCTGCGTGAAACAATTGCCCGACATCCGGTGCATCGAGTCTATACAGCTTGCGCTCTCGCAGCCGCAGCCCATGAATGGCAAAATGCTGAAAAGGACAGGACACAAAACGTTCCATCCGAGACACACTTGCTTTGAGCCGCGTGCCGTACAGCTGGCGCGCCGTATCAACCGTAAGCGCCTGCTCCTGATTGGTATAACTGAGCGAAGCGACCAGCAGCTGAAGCTTGTCCTGCCATTGCGGGCGAATCGCATACCAATTATATATATCCCACCAGAACGAAGCGATCTCCTCGCCCTGCTGCCAGGCACGCAGCTCCGTAATCAAATAGGACAGCGTTCGTTCCGGATGCGCGATGAATGGGCGCTGCTCCTCACAGGCCATTCCCGGCTTCGGCTCGCTTTCCACCTGATGAATAGGCATAGCAGGAAACAACTGCTTCATGTGACGAATGACTTCGGACGGAAGCAGACTCTTTCCTTCCTCATCCGCCAATGCCCAGCTTATCCACAGATGGCGGCTTGCTGACGTCAGTGCATTATAAATAATGAACCGTTCATCCAACAGGCGCCGACGAACGCCGGGAGCCATAACAAGGCCCTCCTCCGCTAATCGCTCACGTTCCTGCTCCGTCAATACCCCGTCCTCTTGGACTCGCATCGGCATGATGCCGTCATTGGCCCCAAGCACATAACAGATCTGAATCTGCCCTGAACGCGTCCGGTCCATGCTTCCAATCAAGGCTTGGTCAAGCGCAGGAGGAACAGCGGCAAGCTTCAAAGTCTCCAACCCCGTCTCAAGCATCCCTGCGAACATCTCTGGAGGCATCGCTTCATCGCCAACCATCTCAACTAATTGATCCAACAGCTCCATAACGCCATCCCATAGCTGACGATGGGCTCTAGCCCTCTGAGTGCGGCCGTCAGCGCTTTCTTGGCGACTCCAGCCTTCTAGGCGATCTGCAGCTGAAGCATCATCTAGAAGGCGGTAGAGCGCCTCACACATCACTCTCACATTAGGGGCTTTCTTGAGCGCCTCACCGAATCGGCTTAGCGGCGGCACGATGGCCTCTCTTGCAGCCATTACCGCTTCAAATTCAAGCTTGGCTCTTGTAGTAGGCTCGGCAAAAGCCTCTTCCTCATCTTCCAATGACTGTACGAGCAGAGGCTGCCATCTTTTGCTGTCCAGCCACTTCCACCCGTCTACCCCTGCGGCAAGAACATAATTTTCAAGCAAGTCGAACTGCTCTCTGGATAGATCCCCTTCCATGGGAAAAAGCAACTCCGTCTTAATACAACGAAATACCGCTTCATAATGCCAGCCATGAAGAACAGTCTCCAATGCTGATCGTATGAATTCCACTAATGGATGATGGACTGTATTGTTTTTCTGATCTAAGAAATAGGGAATTTCATAATCATCAAATACAGCTTGAATATAATCCGTATAATCTGTCGCATTCCGAACCATAACTGCCATATCACGCCAGCGAAGCCCCTCATCCCGGGCTCTTCGAACCATATCTCTGGCTACTGCCTCCACCTCGGCACGGCGATTAGCAGCCGCATGCATAGAAATGCCGCAAGCAGGATCGGTAATGGACAGCATGCCTTTATCCGGCATCAGCATAGGCGTGCGCCCGCCATAATGACGTTCAAGATGGGCAAGCATCGAGCTGCCGCCGAATCGCGTAAATTCTTTATTTTTCCCCAGAACGACAGGCTCCTCCACTGTAACCCCCACGGCTGCTGCAATATCAAGCAGCTTGCCATAGGTCTCCGCAGTGGGATGGAATAATTCAAGCTCATGCGGCTTTTCTCCAGCTTCGTAAGCACGGTCGAGCGTAAGGGCTATCGTCACTTCAGCAGATGAGGCAATTAATACCTGCAGCGCTTCATATTCTTTTGGCGTGAAGCCATGAAAGCCATCTATCCATATTTCAGCGCGCTCCATAGCTGGCGCTTGAGCGAATCCATCCGCCAGCCTCGTTAAATAATCCTCTGAATCTATATATAAACCCATAAGCTCCTGCTCCATATGGTGGTAGACCAACTGCAGATCATGAAGCTTGCGATGCAATAGCGATGACTCCTCCCAATCGACAGATTGCCTCGCAGATGTAACAAGCGCATCTGAATCAATGCCGTATCTTTTCCATTCGGTCAGCAGCTCTCCCAGCCTTTCAATGAACCCTGGCTGTTCAGCACCACTATGAAATAAAGTTAGCTCTTTGCCTAACCGATGGACGATTTTGTACAGCAGCATATTCTTGCCATTATCGCTTATGAGCGTCAATGCGGTACCGCCTGTTTCTTGCATCACCCGGAAGGCGAGCCTGCGGAAGCTGAACGCTTGCGCTCGAATAGCCCCCTCTAAGCGGCTCTCTTTCAATAGAGCATACTCCGTTTGAAAGGTTGCCTGCTCTGGTACGAGCATAATTAAGGGGGATCCGTCAGGCTCCTGCTGTAATTTAGCCCGAATATCATTCAAACAATAGGATGTTTTTCCCGAGCCTGATCGGCCGAGCACAAATCGAAGTGCCATATCCGCTTATCTCCCTTCATCGAATCCTTCTCTTAATCTACTATAGTATCATATTGAGAACGCCTTTTCACCAAAGGGCAAAACATATGTTCTAGAACTATTTACAATTTTTTTGTTAGCCCTATTGCTTTTCCTTATATTCCGAGTATAATACTTGGTATATACAGATGGATAGGAGCTGCGGTTATGATCTCAACTGAAGCAATCGTGAGACGTTGGACGGATGATCAACTGGACTTATTCAATTATGCGAAGCAGATCGGCGATATAGTGTGGCAAGAAGAGATTGTAGAACAGCTCTGCCAAGCAGAGAAGCATACACAGGAGCTAATCATTTCACGCAAGGCCGAAGAGCTGTGGCGCCACTTCGATCTTATTAACAACAAGATGCTGGCGCTATACCGTCAGATTCGGAGTGCAACCAATCTCTACGAAATTGATACATTGAAAGAGGAAGTATGGGGATTAAAGCTGAGAAGACTTGAGTTGTGCAAGCAATTCAAGACGTCCAAATAAAGCTATAGAAACAAAAAAAAATCCCGCATGCGGTTGTCCGCTCTGCTGGATATCGGGTTCTATATAAAAGGCGACATGCAGTTAACTGCTCTGCCCATTCGAATGATTCGACTGCGTACAGGTGACTGCTCCGCAGATTGTTCAAGCTGTACGTACCAATTTGCCGATTGATATGTACGGAATAATTGCAATTACATAGCTGTTTGTTTCATTTCACGCATCATGCTCATCATCATAGTCATCATCTCGTCACACTCTTGCATCTTGGACATCATCATATCCATATCCATGCCGCACTTATCCATCATGTTCATTTCCATCATTTGATCCATCATCATCTTCATGCAGTTCGTCTTGCACATCATTTCTTCCATACACATCGACATCATCATCTTCATGCTCATCATTTCCATTGGTATTGCCTCCTTTATATGCTTTCCGTTTGCTCAATTAGAAATATAACCCAACTATAATTAAAAATCAAGCCTTTTCCAAAAAAAACTATTGCATCACCCTCCAGTCTTGTGATATTCTGAAATATTTCGTCAATTCTTATAATCCCCCTCGGGTTTATCTATTTTGTCGGCTTTAAACCATTTTGGGTTAATCATTCAACCAAAAGACAACAGCAAATGATGCTCCACATACCTTTTTTTCATAAAAACAAGAAAAAATGAGCTATCCCAAAAGTCATGAAGATGATTTTTGGGATAGCTCATTTCCTTTACAGGTATTTACTTTTAAAGGTAGAAGGGCTACGGCTCTTAAGAACTCTTAAACCTCTTAAACCTCTAGGAGCTTTATCCCTTTTCGCTATAGATGGCGCATATGAAAAGCTTATCCTATTTTATGAAGCATTTTTCGTAAAAACAGGCTTAATCTAGGGGCATATCGGAGATAAGGTCAGCTATATTCAGTAGTCGGAAACTGACTGTATTTCTGTCAAGAAAGTGGACACATTTATTAGGAAACTTGAAGCTGTTCATAATACCTTTTTTCACACTGAAACGGGGTCATATACTGGATAGACCCATGGATTCGGA
>NZ_JBXENX010000004.1:0-430832 GCF_059383895.1 Paenibacillus sp. J22P59 | reverse complement strand
ATCCGGTTCGGGGACCGTGTCAGGTGGACAGTTTGACTGGGGCGGTCGCCTCCTAAAATGTAACGGAGGCGCCCAAAGGTTCCCTCAGAATGGTTGGAAATCATTCGGAGAGTGCAAAGGCATAAGGGAGCTTGACTGCGAGACCTACAAGTCGAGCAGGGACGAAAGTCGGGCTTAGTGATCCGGTGGTACCGAATGGAAGGGCCATCGCTCAACGGATAAAAGCTACCCTGGGGATAACAGGCTTATCTCCCCCAAGAGTCCACATCGACGGGGAGGTTTGGCACCTCGATGTCGGCTCATCGCATCCTGGGGCTGAAGTAGGTCCCAAGGGTTGGGCTGTTCGCCCATTAAAGCGGTACGCGAGCTGGGTTCAGAACGTCGTGAGACAGTTCGGTCCCTATCTGTCGTGGGCGCAGGAAATTTGAGAGGAGCTGTCCTTAGTACGAGAGGACCGGGATGGACGTACCGCTGGTGTACCAGTTGTTCCGCCAGGAGCACCGCTGGGTAGCCAAGTACGGACGGGATAAGCGCTGAAAGCATCTAAGCGTGAAGCCCCCCTCAAGATGAGATTTCCCAATTTAGTAAGACCCCTTGAAGACGACGAGGTTGATAGGTTCGGGGTGGAAGCGCAGCAATGCGTGCAGCTGACGAATACTAATCGGTCGAGGGCTTATCCTACTATGGTTTACTCGTAGAGTAGACCAACACATCGAAGCTTAAAGGACTTCATATTCTTTCGCATCCAGTTTTGAAGGTGTAAGTTGGTTGATCTTCAACCATGACATCTTTATAGCTGAAATATTCCCTGATAGCTCAGTTGGTAGAGCACTCGACTGTTAATCGAGTTGTCACAGGTTCGAGTCCTGTTCGGGGAGCCATATGCTCTCATAGCTCAGTAGGTAGAGTGCATCCATGGTAAGGATGAGGTCACCGGTTCGATCCCGGTTGAGAGCTCCAGCTGATTCTACATATGGCCCGTTGGTCAAGGGGTTAAGACACCTCCCTTTCACGGAGGTAACAGGGGTTCGAATCCCCTACGGGTCACCATAATTACCTTTTTAAAAAGGACGCATGCGGACGCTTAGCTCAGCTGGGAGAGCATCTGCCTTACAAGCAGAGGGTCGGCGGTTCGATCCCGTCAGCGTCCACCACTAAGACGTTGGGGATTAGCCAAGCGGTAAGGCAACGGACTTTGACTCCGTCATTCTCAGGTTCGATCCCTGAATCCCCAGCCATTTTATTAAGAGCCATTAGCTCAGTTGGTAGAGCACCTGACTTTTAATCAGGGTGTCGAAGGTTCGAGTCCTTCATGGCTCACCAGTTTTATTATTACAAGCTTTATCTATGCGCGTGTGGCGGAATGGCAGACGCACCAGACTTAGGATCTGGCGTTTCACGACGTGGGGGTTCAAGTCCCTTCACGCGCACCATATTTTTTTGAAAAAACCTTGTTCAACAAGTTTTTTTCTGGTTTATGACTGAGTAAGTCAGATCGAGTCTTATATGACTCACCAGTTTTATTGTTACAGGCTTCATCCATGCGCGTGTGGCGGAATGGCAGACGCACCAGACTTAGGATCTGGCGTTTCACGACGTGGGGGTTCAAGTCCCTTCACGCGCACCATATTATGAAAAGACCCTTGGCGTACAAGGGTTTTTTGCTGTTTAAAAACCAATGTACTTCAGCCCTCCTGACCTAGGAAGGGCTTTTTTGCATGCTCGCTAGCAATCTTTAAAAATCCACAACTTTCTAATTAATTACATTTTATGATGGGTGTGGTATAATCCGAGCGCAGATAAGATTGGAAGATAATCAAAGGAGTGCATCTGATTGCGTTTCTTCAGGAGTAGAATAATCGTTATTCTAATTGTCATCGGTGCAGCTTTTACAGTGAGTGCCTCTATCATGCTAGCTAATACATATTTATCTGGGAAGTCAGAGCGTTGGATTAAATACGAGGATGGGCTTTTTACAGCGGTTCATACGTCTGAGGTATCAGTTATACAGGGGGATTCATGGAATAGCCCTTCACAATCAGAGAACGAGCCAATCAAAAATGTACACACCGGTTCATACAAAGGGCTACTCATTCAAACGCTAAAGCCGGATGGAAAGTTACTCATTGGCAAATATAAAGACGGTAAGTTCCTGAATCAAGATAGGGATGGATCAGGCTTCATAATAGAGGACGAGCAAGGAAATAGTGTTTTTAACTTTTATGGCTATTTTGATGCAAAGGCTAAAAGGTTAAAAGTAAGAAAAGATAAGGGTGACTTGCAAGCAACCGACCTTATTGCAGGTGATCCGCATTGGATGGATAAGGGGATTGTCTACCTTTCAAATATTGATACCATAGATTGGAGATCTAGCCTATGGTTGATCGGTGAGGATGGGACGAACGATCATAGGATTTTAGACTCATCCAAGTATGGTTCAATGTCTATTGTTGGAACCTATAAGAATAAGATTGTCCTTAGCCTAGAAGATAGCCATTCTTTCATTATGTTTAGTTTGAATGATGAAGTTATCAAGCGATTCGATCATATATCCGGCTCACCTATTCATGCAGCATTATCTCCTAATGGCAAATATCTAGTCTATAATAGAGCTATTGGGGATGATTCATTACGTTCCAATCCTTCTATTCTAAATCTAGCTACGGGAGAGTCTAGAGATCATTCTGTAGAAAATCATTTTTATTATAATACAGGCGGTTCTTGGGACCCTACTGGGGAGCGATTTGCTTTTGTTGTACGTTTGAACCTTACTGGCCTTAATAAGGATAATCAATTGAATGAGAAGCTTCAAGTTTTTGATAGTAAGAACAACAGATACTGGTCAGAGCCTCTGCCGGACGGCAAAAGCTTTTACTCCCCCAAGGAATTAAGCTGGTTGGATCGCAATACGGTGTTGCTTCCTTCGGAAACGAGGGAGGGGAAATTGGAAACCTGGCAATATCATGTGAAGAAGTGATTGATAGAAGCATAATCAAAAAGCTGTTATCAGGGTATTTATTAGGATAAGCTAGATGAAGGGCCTCTAATGGGTATAGAGGTTGAGCCGTAGACTAAGCCTATAGCGTGGGAATAGAGACAGTTATAGAAGCAGTATGGTACTAGCTAATTAAGGAGTGATCACTTCATTATGAATGAAACAATAGAATTAATGCTAAAGCATCGGTCGATCCGCAAATTTAAGGACGAGGCTATAACGGAGGAGCAATTGAGCTCCATTCTGGATGCAGCCCAGCATGCTTCTTCATCAAGCAACATGCAGGCATATAGTGTCATAGGGGTCAAGAATATAGAGCTGAGACAGCGTCTAGCCGCTTTGGCTGGCAATCAGAGCTATGTGGAGCATAGCCCGGTTTTTCTAGTGTGGTGTGCAGATCTGCATCGCTATGAGCACGCGGTAGCCCGCCATCAGGAAGGCAAGCTTCCTAGCTCGGCTGAGAATTTCATAATTGCTACTGTTGATGTGGCACTGGCCGCTCAAAATGCTGCTGTAGCTGCCGAATCACTAGGGCTTGGTATTGTCTATATAGGGGGTATCCGCAATAACCCTAAGGAGGTAACAGAGCTGCTTGCTCTTCCCGCACATGTCTATCCTGTATTCGGTATGTGTATCGGAGTTCCCGATCAGGAGGTGCTGTGTCGTCCACGCTTACCGAGGAGTTCGATCTATTCCGTAGACCGTTATGATAAGGAAGCTGTGGAGGCAGGTATATCCGCATATGACGAGACGATGAGCGAGTACATGAAAGAACGCACAGCAGGGAAATCAAATACCTCGTGGTCAAAAGCAATGGCTGATAAAACGACACAGCCGCGGCTTCATATGAGAGAGTTTTTGCAAGGCCAAGGATTTAAATTTGAGTAATTGAAATAAGGATAAAGCAAGGCGCTGTTGCTGTATAGGCAGCCGTCTTGCTTTTTTGTTTGCGATTAATTAAGGAGGAAGCTATTGACATTGTATTTGAGAACGATTATCATTGAAATGATTTTAAACACAAATGACTGAACATTTATAATAGAATGATAGATGCTTGTCCCAAGCGGCGAGTATCGGAAGGAGCGTCCAATGATTCGTCTAGCAACTTCGAATCTCAACATTGGCTATGATGATCGACTCATTGTTGAAAATCTAAATATTGCAATACCTCAGGGGAAAATAACTGCGCTCGTCGGTTCTAATGGATCAGGCAAGTCGACGATTCTAAAGACGATGGCAAGACTTATGAATCCTGCGGCAGGCAGCGTATTGCTCGATGGCAGAGCGATACATAAACAATCGACTAAGGAAGTAGCGAAGCAACTTGCTATTCTCCCACAGAATCCAACTGCTCCCGATGGCCTGACAGTGTCCGAGTTGGTCTCTTATGGGCGCTTCCCATACCAGAAGGGCTTCGGCTCCATGACGAAGAAGGACCGGGAGATTATAGAGTGGGCTGTCGAAGCAACGGGGATGAGTGAATTCACCGATCGTCCTGTAGATCAATTGTCTGGTGGACAGAGACAGCGTGCATGGATCGCAATGGCTCTAGCCCAGGAGACAGATATTCTATTCCTTGACGAGCCTACGACATTCCTCGACATGGCTCATCAGCTGGAAGTGCTGCAGCTTTTGCAAAAGCTGAATAAAGCAAATGCTCGTACGATCGTGATGGTCGTTCATGATTTGAATCATGCCTCGCGGTACGCGCATCATATGATTGCGATTAAGCAAGGAACGGTTGCAGGCGAAGGTACTCCTGCGGAAGTAATGACACCGGAGATATTGCGAGAGGTATTCAACATTGAAGCGGATGTCGTTCCAGATCCTCGCACGGGCGTCCCGTTATGCTTGCCTTATGCTTTGGCTGGAGAGCATGTGATAGAGAAGGTTGTGCAGGTGCAGGAGCCAGAACGGATTTTGAAGGCAGCTGGCGCTTAAGGTTTCATTGTGAAAAAAGCAGGGTTGGGCAGCAGCAGTATGTTGATATAGCAGCAAGCTCAACCCATTCCTTCCTGGGCTTAGAGGAGGAGATTGAGGTACCGATTCTCAGGCAGTTATAAGGGCTGGAATAGCAGGAATAAAGGTTTTTCAAAAAAAATAAAACTTTTTTCGAAAAACAGTTGCATTTCATTTCTGAAGGTGATATATTATTACTTGTCGCCACGATCAAGCGGTTGAGAAACGACAAAAGATAATTACATGCGGAAGTGGCTCAGCGGTAGAGCATCGCCTTGCCAAGGCGAGGGTCGCGGGTTCGATTCCCGTCTTCCGCTCCATAAGATGCGCCCTTAGCTCAGCTGGATAGAGCGTTTGACTACGAATCAAAAGGTCAGGAGTTCGAATCTCTTAGGGCGCGCCATTTCCACCAATAATTAAATCAATTGTCGGGACGTAGCTCAGCTTGGTAGAGCACCTGGTTTGGGACCAGGGGGTCGCATGTTCAAATCGTGTCGTCCCGACCACTTACACGCGGGTGTAGTTCAATGGTAGAACTTTAGCCTTCCAAGCTAATAGCGTGGGTTCGATTCCCATCACCCGCTCCAGTATTTAAATGACAAAGTCCTGATTATCAGGGCTTTTTTTGTTGTTATTTATGGATCAGCTTATTGTGAGCTGGGACAGATTTTGTTGCAGCAGATATTTAGCCTCCAATTCACTAGCCGGGTGGATTGGAGGCTTTGCTGTGTGGGTATTAAGAGAGATAACAACTTAGAGCGGCACAATTATGGCGGGTCCTGCTCCGTAAGACCCTTTAACTGGGAATAAGCTGAAGAGGGCTTCAACCTTGCGGCATTTTGTAGTATGATGAATAAAGTTTAAATCGCGTCTAAGACGACGCAGTACAGGGGGATCAGTATGTCAGATCAAGCAACATCAACGTTATCGGCACATCGTTCGCAGGCAAACAACCTGTTGCGCAGAGATGTCCGTTTTCTAGGAAACATACTTGGGGATGTGCTTGTGCATCAAGGCGGCCGTGAGCTGCTGGATATGGTAGAGCGTATCCGTGAAACAAGTAAAGCGCTGCGCGCAGAATTTATTCCTGAGCTGTTTGATGAATTCAAATCGACGATATCTTCCTTGAATCCTGAGATACGTCATCAGGTTATTCGTGCTTTTGCTATTTATTTTCAATTGGTTAATATTGCGGAGCAAAACCACCGTATTCGCCGCAAACGTGATTATGAGCGTTCTGCTGGGGAAGCTGTTCAACGGGGCTCAATCGAGAGTGCTATTCTTGACTTGAAGGATCGCAATATCGCTGTTGAGGATGTACAGCAAATTTTGAACGGCATTTCCTTGGAGCTTGTTATGACGGCTCACCCAACGGAAGCGACTCGTCGTGCTGTTCTTGATATTCATAAACGGATTGCTGAAGATGTTATGGAACTGGATAATCCTACATTGACACACCGGGAGCGGGAGAAGCTTCGCGAGAAGCTGCTGAATGAAGTGCTCATTCTGTGGCAGACGGATGAGCTTCGTGATCGCAAACCGACTGTTATTGATGAAGTGCGCAACGGCTTGTACTTTTTTGACGAGACGTTGTTTGAGGTGCTTCCAGAAGTGTACGAGGAGCTGGAGCGCAATCTGGAGAAATATTATCCAGAAGAGAACTGGCATGTGCCTAGTTATCTGCGATTCGGTTCATGGATTGGCGGTGACCGCGACGGGAATCCATCCGTAACGGCTAAGATTACGTGGGAGACTTTGACGCTCAATCGTCAACTGGCTCTTAAGAAATACGAAGAGAAGCTTAATGAGTTAATGGAGCAGCTCAGCTTCAGCACGAACATTGTTGAAGTAACGGAAGAGCTTATTGAATCCATTCGCTCGGACCGCGAGCATGTAGAATTGAAGTGTGTGGATCTCTGGCGCAATACGAAAGAGCCATACCGCATCAAGCTTGGCTTCATGCTGGAGAAGCTGGCGAATACTCGCGATGAGTCTCTCAAAGGCTCGCCAATGAGATACAACAAGCCAGAAGAACTGCTGCACGATCTGAGCATTATCGACCGCAGCCTTCGCCATCATTATGCGGATTACGTTGCCGACACACAGATTGGCAAGCTAGTTCGTCAGGTAGAGCTGTTCGGCTTCCATTTGCTAACGCTGGATATTCGCCAGCACAGCCAAGAGCATCAGAATGCGATGAGCGAGATCCTAGCGAAAATGAACATTGTTGCGGATTACGCGGCATTGTCCGAAGAAGAGAAAATTGAGCTATTGAACCGTTTGCTCAATGATCCGCGTCCTTTGACGTCGAGCCACTTGGCTTATACGGAATCGACTCGTGAATGTCTGGATGTCTATGCTGCGGTATACCGTGCGCAGGAAGAGTTCGGCCCTAACTGTATTTCTACTTATCTGATTAGTATGACAGAAGCGGCAAGCGACCTTCTTGAGGTTATGGTATTTGCCAAGGAAGTCGGCCTGTTCCGCAAGGATTCAGATGGCACTGTACATTGTACGCTGCAAGCTGCGCCTTTGTTCGAGACTATCGACGATCTGCATGCTGCTCCGGGCATTATGAAGCAACTATTCGAGATGCCTATATACCGTGCAGCGGTTGCAGCTAGAGGCAACCTGCATGAGATTATGCTGGGCTACTCGGACAGCAATAAAGATGGCGGAGCTGTAGCCGCTAACTGGGAGCTGCGCGTAGCTCTTAATGAAATTACAGCAACTGCAAGTGAATATGATGTGAAGCTGAAGTTCTTCCATGGACGCGGCGGAGCACTCGGACGCGGCGGTATGCCACTAAACCGCAGCATCTTGGCTCAACCTCCTCATACAGTTGGCGGCGGCATCAAGATTACAGAGCAAGGTGAAGTGCTGTCCTCGCGTTATTCCATGCAAGGTATTGCTTACCGCAGCTTGGAGCAGGCAACTTGGGCGCTGATTACAGCGGCTCGCCTGGCGAAATATCCAGAGCCGCGTGAAGAAGCCCTGACAGCAGAATGGGAAGAAATTTCCCGCACGATTTCGGAGTCTTCGCTTACGAAGTATCAAGATCTGATCTTCCGTGATCCAGACTTCATGACTTACTTCAAGGAATCTACGCCGCTTCCAGAGGTTGGCGAGCTGAATATCGGCTCCCGTCCATCGAAACGGAAGAATAGTGATCGCTTTGAGGATCTGCGTGCTATCCCATGGGTATTCGCATGGACACAGAGCCGTTATTTGCTGCCTGCTTGGTACGCGGCAGGTACGGCACTCCAGCAATATGTTGGTGATGACGAGCAGCGCATGGATACATTGAAGACGATGTACGAGCAATTCCCGTTCTTCCGCTCGCTCATTGATAATCTTCAAATGGCGCTTGCCAAAGCCGATCTGGTTATTGCCAAGGAGTACGCGGGCATGATCAGCGATCAGGCGATCCGTGACCGCATCTTCAAGCAAATCGAGGAAGAGTACAAGCTGACCTCCGATTTGATCCTGGTCATTACGGGCCAAGAAGAAATTCTTGATAATGTTCCAGTTATTCAAGAATCCATTCGTCTGCGCAATCCGTATGTGGATCCGCTCAGCTACATGCAAGTGCAATTGCTGACAGAGCTGAGAGAGCTTCGTACGAATGATGATGCGGATGATCAGGAGCTGCTGCGTGAAGTGCTGTTAACGATTAACGGCATTGCAGCAGGTCTGAGGAATACAGGCTAACAGATAAAGGCTATAAGCCAGACAAGGTGATTCATTCACTTTGTCTGGCTTTTTTTGTGATGACATATCCATAATTTGAGTGATTGCACACCATAGGGAAGATGTATACTGGAGCTATGAATGTATAGTGGAGGGAAAGCACATGACCCCTATGGCGAAAAATAAGGCTATCTATTGGTTTGTTGGTCTTGTATTGCTTATTGTTGGCGTGGACAGCATAGCGGCGTATTTGGCCCAGGCTCAACAACGAGAGATGATCGGGTATGCGCTTCTATTTGACTTCATGCTCGTTATTCCATTCCTGTACTGGCTTCTTGTCGTTAGAAGATCGGACCGCAAATGGACAGCCGTGCTGCCATTGCCGATGCTAGGCGCTCTGATAGCTTGGATTGTGCTGCCTTCATCGTTGAAAGATATGCTATGGAATACCAAAGGGCCATTGAAAATGCTGATTGTATCGGCAGAGGCAGCCTTTATTATTTATGAGGCAAGGCTTATTCTCTTAACGATAAGGCGCTTCAAGAAGCTTGCACAACAGGAGACAGACAAGGCCGAGGCGATAAGGCGTTCGGTGATAGAGATTGCAGGACAGGGCAAGCTGGCTTCCGTAATCGCTAATGAGGCTAGTATGGTCTATTATTTATTCTTTTCCTGGAAGCGGGACGATAAGCGGTCAGCCGCCGGGCCTGTCTTCACGTATCACAAAGAGTCGAATCAGATTCTTATGATGGCGTTCGCTACGAAAATTTTGCTGTTGGAAGCAGTGGTCGTTCACCTGCTCTTGGCACAATGGTCTCATCTAGCAGCATGGATCGTGACGATATCAGAGCTATGGCTGCTGTCTTATCTGTGGGCAGATACGAGAGCTTCGGTATTGAATCCAATTACAGTAGATAAGCAAAGGCTGCGCCTGCGCTATGGTCTGCGAATTCAAGCAGATGTAGCTTATAACAACATTGCTGACGTAAGCTGGTCAAGCAAGTATGAGCTAAGCCCGAAGGAACAGCAACAATCTGCTCTGCCGGTGCTGGGGACTTGCAACGTTAGAATTGAGCTGAAGCGGGAGGCTCAGGTTGAGGGATTGTTGTTTTGGAGGCGCAAGGTTAGGTACATCTATCTGGCTATGGATACCCCTGAATTATTCGTTCAACAGTTGAAATCGGTAATGACAAATGAGCTTCCTGCTGCTGTGGAATGTCCATAAGGTTTTTATGTTCCTTTAAAATCCTCTTAAGTTTGCTTTAAGGTCCATCCTTCATGATGTAGACATAGGGCAAACAAACAACGACGATGCTGTTTAAAGCTAAGTCGAAGGAGGAACGAATATGAACAACGAATTCAGGGACATAGACAGGAAGCAAGATGGCAGCGAAACACCTGTATCTCATTATACTTATACATCCAGCCTTGCACATGGTGAGCTGGAAGCAGCCTATGAGAAGCAATTGGCGAAGTTTGAAGGACAGAGCGGCATGAACGGCAATGGGAGTGCTGGCGGCAGAGGGGCATCGGGACGGAATAAAAAACGGACGTCACTCCGAACGATGTTCGCGGCTTTCTTGGCAGGAGCTGTCGTGATCGGCGGCTTCATGTACTCCGCAGACCAGATGAATCTATTCACAGGTGGACAAAGTGATACAATGGCGACACCAGCAGGTACTGCAGCTGGACAGGCTGCGGGACTTACGACAGCGTCCGTCTCGCTAGAGTCTGATATTGCCAGCATATATGCGGAGGCATCACCGGCTGTTGTAAAGATCGAGAATTATGCCCAGCCGCAGCAGTCTATGAGCAGAGGCAATGACTATTGGCAGTTCTTCGGACAGCAGATGCCGGGGACACAGGGACAAGGAACAGATAATAGCCAGCAGCAACGCTCCGAGCTGCAGCTAACCGGATCAGGCACAGGCTTTATATTCAAATCCTCAGGTTATATTCTTACGAATCAGCATGTTGTTGCAGATGCAGCAGAGGTAAAGGTTACGGTACAAGGCTATGATGAGCCATTCACAGCAACTGTGGTCGGGACGGACCCAGAGCAGGACTTGGCTGTACTGAAGATTGAGGGGAGCAAGGCATTTCCTACCCTTGCGATTGGCGATTCCGATGATACGGCGATCGGTGATTGGGTTATCGCCATCGGGAACCCTTATGGATTCGATCATACGATGACAGTAGGTGTTCTTAGCGCCAAAGAGCGGCCGATTACAATCGAGAATGAATCAGGCAAGCATCAGTTTGAGCATTTGCTGCAAACGGATGCCTCGATTAACCCGGGGAACTCCGGAGGACCGCTATTGAATACAAAAGGCGAAGTGATCGGCATTAACACAGCGGTCAATGCAGAAGCGCAAGGAATCGGCTTTGCTATTCCGACGGGCACTATACAGCAGGTCCTCACAAACCTATTAGGCGGGACGATGTAAGAGGGATTAGACGAAAAAGCTGTAGTCGCAGCAGTGAAGAGGCGGATTAACCGCCTCTTCGCTTTTTTGCTATAAGGAGTGGAAACAAGCTATAATTGAAATGTGTTTTATTTGCAATTGTCTTGCTTTTTTAGTTCAGGTGGATTAACATTTTTCTATTAAGTTTATGGAATAGAATAAATTGCCTAAAGCGGCCGTTAGCGCGTAGTTCATCCTTGGAGAGCCGATCTCATAGAGGTAGCGCGGTCGGAATTATGCTTATCATAGGCGGCATTGCAGTTGCGGAGTATGGCTCGCGGCAACAATCCGTTCAAACGAAAGGTTTGGAGGAGTACTAGTGAATGTATTGGAGGCCCGCCTCGCGCGCTTGGCACTGAAAGGCGATCAGCGGGCATTTGCTGAGCTTGTAGAAATCTATCAGGATAAGCTGTTCCATATGGCCTATCGGATGTTGAATAACCGCCAGGAGGCAGAGGATGTCGTACAGGAAGCCTTTCTGCGCGTTCACAAAAATTTGGAGCGTTACGATGAAACTTTAAAATTCTCTACATGGATCTATCGTATAGCGACTAATTTATGTATAGATAGACTTAGGAAACGGAAGCCGACTTACTCCTTGGATGCTGAATCCAGTGAGCATGAAGGGCTGGACGGCTATTCGATGATTCCTAGCGATAACCGGACCCCTGAATCAGAGATGCTGCTGTCGGAGACCCAGCGTATTATTCATGATGCCATTGAATCGCTGCCGCCAAAGTACAAATCGGTTATGATGCTGCGATATATTCAGGAGCTGTCTCTTCAGGAGATTGGCGATGTAACGGGAATGCCGGTAACGACAATTAAGACTCGTGTGCATAGAGGCCGGGATTTCTTACGCAAGAAATTAGAGCATAAATTGTAGCATCTACTCTATCGAGATCGTCCAGACGAAGGAAATTACGTTATTCTTTGGTTATTTTAAAAAAATGAAACATCCTTTGAAGCGTTACGTATCCTATAGATGAGAAGAGCTTATGCGCGAGCGAGCAAACGAAAGAAAGGACTGGCTGCTATGAAATGCAACGTCGCCTATGCAAGAATGCATGATTATTTGGACGGCGATCTGCCGCGTGAAGATGCGCTACAACTACAGACTCATTTCCGCTCATGTCCCGCTTGCCTAGCACGGTTCGAACAGCTGGAGAAGACGGAAGCTATGGTATTCACAGCAAGAGATCATGTGTTATCGGTTCCTGATTATGATAAGGCCGCTTCAGATAACCTGACCCAACGAATAATGGATCAGTTCCCTAAGCCGTCCTTGAAGAAGCAGCGGAGCGGGATGTTTAGTTTTATCTATAAATACCCAGGCCTGACTGCTGCAGCTCTATTCCTGATTGTTATGCTAGGGAGTTTATCCGCTACGTGGGGACAGAACTCCAAGTTGATTGTATCTGGAGAGGATCTACAGCAGATTGTCATTAATGGCAATACGGTAACTGTGCCAGAGGGTGTGCATATTAAAGGCAATTTGATTGTAGAGAATGGGCAAGCTGATGTAAAAGGAGAGGTCGAGGGCAACGTAACTGTCATCGACGGATCTTTGAATCTCGCTTCAACTGGATATATCGCCGGACAGAGCCGAACGATTGATCAAGCGCTAGATTGGTTCTGGTACAAAGTGACACAGACGTTCAGCGGATTGGCTTTGTAGCGATAACTGCCTCCCTGTAAAATGGGGGGCAGTTATTTTTTTTCTGAAATAAAGGATTTCTAAAGCCAATTATAGAAAATAATAAAGTTGGATGTTGTGTCCTTTAAAATTATTGTCCGGGTTTGTTTGGGGGTTGATATATGAATTACTTTGCAGATTTGCATTGGAACGACTGGCTGAAGGATATTATTGATGTCGGTATCGTTAGTTATATTATCTATAAAATGATTCTGCTCGTTCGTGGAACGAGAGCTGTCCAGTTGTTGAAAGGCATCCTGATTCTAATCGCTGTCTGGGCAATTAGTACATGGCTCAATCTGTATACACTCAAATGGCTGATGAACCAGATGTTCACCTTCGGTGTTGTCTCTGTTCTTATTATCTTCCAGCCCGAGCTGCGCCGGGTGCTGGAGCAGCTTGGACGCGGCAAGCTGTTCGCGCGGAGCTCCTCGCTCGACCGTGATGTGCTGAATGAGCAGATTGATGGGGTAATGAAGGCTGTTAAGCATATGGCCGATCGTAAGATTGGTGCGCTCATCGTATTTGAACGTGAGACAGGCGTGAACGAGCTTATTGAGTCGGGCATTCATATGGAATCACAAATTACGTCGGAGCTGCTTATTAATATTTTTACGCCTAATACGCCTCTTCATGACGGGGCTGTTATTATTCGGGGCAATCAGATTATGGCGGCGGGCTGTTACTTGCCGTTATCCGAGAACCCCTTCATCAGCAAGGAGCTGGGAACTCGCCATCGCGCGGCGATCGGGGTAAGCGAGGTAAGTGATGCTATATCCGTCATTGTGTCCGAAGAAACCGGGCAAGTATCTCTTGCATTAAATGGTATGATCGTACGTGATATCAAAGACGACTCCCTTATCCTGAAGCTGTTCGAGGAGCTTACTCCAAAGCAGAAGGATAACGGCAAGGAAAAGGCAGCCGTCTCGTCTTTCTGGAAACGGAAAGGAGGGGGCAGCAATGGATAAGTGGCTAAGTCATCCGACCTCGCTGAAAGTCTTGTCGGTCCTTATTGCCCTTCTGCTGTGGGCGGTCGTTCACTTCGACCCGGAGGCGCCTCCTGCAACGGTTACCTCCAATATGGATACCAAATCCTATGAGGCAGCAACAGTTGTTCCCATTGGATTAGATGAATCAAAGTATATATTGACCAAGCTGGAGCCTACGGTTGTCAGCTTATTGGTGGAAGGACGGCGCTCCAGCCTTATTGCAATGAAGGATGAGGACGTTGTCGTCAATGTTGATCTCAGCTCGATCAAGGAAGGCGAGCACGTGATTCCAATCACCTATAATTTGCCCAAGGGGATTAGCCTTGTCCAGATGTCGCCCCGCACCGTAACGGTGGAGCTGCTGGAGATTGAGTCGAGGTCATTTGATCTTGCGGTGAATGTCGAAGGAACGCCTGCTAATGGCTATATTACAGGCTCGCCTGTAATAGGCAAGAATTTGTCGAAGGTGAAGGTGACACTGCCTAAGGAAGAAATGCCTATGGTAGGCACGGTTAGCACCTCCGTCAACGTAGAAGGCGCGGAGAAAAAGGTTGTTGAGAAAAAAGCGAAGATTGTTGTCTATGATACAGAAGGCAAGCCTATGGAGCATGCGGTAATCGAGCCTGGTACAGTTGAAGTTGAGGTTCCGATAACACCTCCGATGAAGCTGCTGCCACTAGAGGTTCAGGTTACTGGAAGCTTGCCAGTCAAAGGCTTCAGCATCTCGTCGATAAAGGCTGAGATTGATAAGGTTGCCGTATATGGCGACCAGAGCTTGCTCGATACTCTGACTACTTATAAAGGTGTAACGATAGATATATCCAAGCTGAAGGAATCAGGGATTGTAAGAGCTAAAGTAGCCGCTGTAGGCGGTATTAAGCTGGCTGAGCCTTCAGAAATAGATGTAGAAGTGACGATTGTGCCTTCGGAGACGAAGTCCATTGATCGTAAGGTTGCTGTGACCGGCCTGGCTGATGGTTTATCTGCTGCCTTCCCTACGCTCACAAACGGCTACGTCAGCGTTAGCATGAGAGGGGCTCCGAGCAGGCTGGCGGGGATCACAGCGCAGGATATAGAGCTTACAGCGGACCTGAGTGGGCTTGCGCCAGGTAAGCATCAGGTACAATTGAAAGCAGGCTTGCCTCGCTTCATCGATCTGGATGAAGGGAAGAAAGAAGAGTTAGTGATTACGGTGGAGATTACAGATGACTCACTGCCAACCGACGTTGAGCCGGATGGCAGTGAAGAGCCTTCTTCTGGCGGGCAGGGTACTGCCCCTCCGACCGAGACACCTAGACCGACACCAACGCCGACACCTAAGCCAACTCCAACTCCTGAAGAAGAAGAAACGGGTTCAGGCAATGGAGAGGGCAATGGGAGCGGGAATAACAATAGCAGGGAATTGTAGTTAAATATGATGGGATAAAAAGGAGTCAGAGAATAATGGGGAAGTATTTCGGAACGGATGGCGTACGAGGCGTAGCCAATAGAGAGTTGACGCCCGAGCTGGCTTATAAAATTGGTCGCTGCGGCGGCTTTGTACTAGCAGGGAAAGTAGAGAAGCCAGTCGTTGTTATCGGTTTGGATACGCGAATTTCCGGTCCAATGCTGGAAGCGGCGCTTATTGCCGGCCTGCTGTCAATCGGCGCTAGTGTAGTACGCCTAGGTGTAGTATCTACGCCAGCAGTAGCCTACACGACGCGTGAGCTGAAGGCAGATGCAGGGGTGATGATCTCTGCTTCACATAATCCGGTTGAGGATAATGGCATTAAGTTCTTCGGAGGCGACGGCTTCAAGCTGACAGACGAAACAGAGCTTGAGATCGAGAGCCTGATCGATGCAGCTGTCGATGCACTGCCACGCCCTATCGGCGGGGATATTGGTACGGTTACCTATGATGAAGGCGCGAAATTCCGTTATTTGGATTACTTGAAAACGACGATTAAAGGCGAATTCAAAGGGCTTAAAATCGTTCTGGATTGCGCTAACGGTTCTGCTTATGAAATGGCGCCAATCGTGTTCCGCCAGCTTGGCGCGGATATTATTACAGTAGGCGCTGAGCCTGACGGCCGTAACATCAATGCAGGTGTAGGCTCGACACATCCTGAATATTTGCGTGAGCAAGTACTGGCACATGGCGCTGATCTGGGATTATCCTTCGACGGTGACGCAGATCGGTTGATTGCGATTGATGATAAGGGCGAAGAGGTCGATGGGGATTACCTTCTCTGTATTTGTGGCGACGCTTGGAAGCGGGCTGGCAAGCTGAATGGGGATACCGTTGTAACTACAGTTATGGCGAATATCGGGTTCTTCAAGGCTACGGAACGAATCGGCCTCAAGACAGCTCAGACAGCGGTAGGCGACCGTTATGTGATGGAGGAAATGCGCCGCGGCGGCTATAATCTTGGCGGAGAGCAATCGGGCCATATTATTTTCCTAGATTACAATACGACAGGCGATGGCATCCTATCCGCATTGCAGCTAGTGGATACGATTGTGGAATCCGGCCGTAAGCTAAGCGAATTGAAAACGCTGATGAGCAAATATCCGCAGGTGCTTATTAACGTGCGTGTTGAGGATAAGAGCAAGTATGCAGGCAATGATGCTATTGCCAGTGTCGTACAAGAGGTGGAGCAAGAGCTTGGCGATAACGGCCGTGTTCTCGTGCGTCCATCAGGAACGGAATCCTTGATCCGTGTTATGGCGGAAGGTCCGGACAAGGATCAGATCGAGGGCTATGTGGCTCGCATTGTTGATGTTGTTAAGCAACAGCTTGGTTAATGGTTAGTGGGGTAACCAGCTAGCAGTTAGTGGTTTTTTAGGAGCACAGGAGATTGTAAGGGATGTTTATTTCTGCTGAATTTTAATTAAATGCAATTATAAATGATTACTGATGGAAGCCGACCGTGAGGTCGGCTTTTTGGCGCGGGCTATAGTATGCTCGGCAGATGTGTATCTTAGCTTCTAAAGGCTTTTTCTAATACTGGAAACGTCTAGGGTTGCGAAAAATGACGAAAGTGAATATGATAGAGAGTATTATTCCAGAAGGAAAGCGTGGATCGAGGTTATTAGGTAACAAAGCGCCAGAGCTTGCGTGATGAAGCGACTCAAATTGGAGATGTTGTGATTTGAACGTATTCATACGGGAAGCTGACGAGGTGGAGGTGTTCGAATGTTCGGCGGGGACCTCCCGGTTACAAGCAGTCCAACCGAAAGCCGCAACGCAAAAGGAACGGGCGACCGTTCTTACAAACGTACGGCAGGCTGCTACGAAGAAATGAAGCATTTATAACTTTCCCTGTATGTCTAGGATGCCACCTGTGGGGTTGGCATGGGGCAGAAGGGTTGCACAGATCATAGTGAAAACCAAATAGCGCCTGTGCCGCGCATAGAGGCAGGCATCCGTCATACGGCTAAAAATTACCGTTAACGGAGGTCTATATAGATATGTGTGGAATTGTAGGATACATTGGAGCACGTGACTCACAGGACATTTTGCTGGAAGGGCTGAAGAAGCTGGAATATCGGGGGTATGACTCTGCCGGTATTGCGGTATTTACGAAAAATGGGTTAGAGGTATCGAAATCCAAGGGGAGATTAGCTGTCTTGGAGGGCAAGCTGCGGGAGGAGCCGTTGCATGGATCAGTAGGTATTGGACATACCCGCTGGGCAACACATGGCAAACCGTCGGATGCCAATTCACATCCGCATACCGATAATACAGCGAAGTTTTCCGTTGTTCATAATGGCATTGTTGAAAACTATTTGGAGCTGAAAGACGAGCTTATTTCCAAAGGGCATCACTTCTTGTCGGAGACCGATACGGAGGTAATCTCTCATCTTGTAGCGGATGAATATGAAGGCGATATTGTCGAAGCTGTGCAGCGGGCTGTAAAACGGATGCGTGGAGCCTATGCACTAGGCGTATTAACGGAGTATGAGCCGGAAAGATTGGTTGCGGTTCGCTTCGCAAGCCCGCTTGTTATTGGGATCGGAGAAGGAGAGAATTTCATTGGCTCTGATATTCCGGCTATTTTAGAGCATACTCGCAACGTGTATATTTTGGACGACGGCGAAATGGCTTTGTTGACACGTGAAGGTGTCGAATTGATGACAACCGACGGCGATTTTATTTCCAAGGAAATATTCCATGTCGATTGGGATCTGGTGACAGCAGAGAAAGCCGGATTTGATCATTTTATGCTGAAGGAGATTTATGAGCAGCCGAAGGCGTATAGGGATACCATGATAGGACGAATCGCAGAGGATGGGCAATCCGTCGAATTGCGGGAGCTAGGAATGACTGCGGAGTATATGAAGTCGATTCGCAAGGTGCATATTGTGGCTTGTGGTACGGCCTTTCATGCGGGACTTGTCGGTAAGACAGTAATTGAGTCGCTGGCACGCATCCCTGTCGAGACGGATGTCGCTTCAGAATACCGCTACCGTTCGCCAATCATAACGCCAGATACACTGGTTATTGTCGTCAGCCAATCGGGTGAGACAGCGGATACGTTAGCTGCTCTTAGAGAAGCCAAGCGCAATGGTGCGCGAGTATTGGCTATTACGAACGTGGTGGGCAGCTCAGTCTCCCGTGAAGCAGATGATGTGTTGGTCACATGGGCTGGACCGGAGATTGCGGTCGCTTCGACCAAGGCATATACATCGCAGCTTATTGCCTTTTATTTGTTCGGGTTATATCTGGCAGGTACGCTGGAGACGAAGACAAAGGCAGAGATGGCGGAGATTATTGGCGCGCTGAACCAGCTTCCAGAGCAAGTGGAGAATATACTGGAGCAAGCCGCTGTATTGAAGCAAGTAGCGGAATCCATGTCTCATCATAAAAGCTTGTTCTTCATTGGGCGTGGTGTCGATTACGCAGTAGCTCAAGAGGGCTCGCTGAAGCTGAAGGAAATCTCCTATATTCACTCAGAAGCCTATGCGGCTGGTGAGCTGAAGCATGGTACACTGGCGTTGATCGAGGAAGGTGTACCTGTTATCGCCCTGGTGACGCAAGAGGAGCTGTACGAGAAAACACTCAGCAACATCAAGGAAGTAACGGCACGCGGAGCACATGTGCTTGGCATCGCCAACACAGGCACCGAAGTCGAGGTCGCGAAATCTGTCGATGAGCTATTCGCGATACCGAAGACACTGCCACTGCTAACCCCGGCATTGTCCGTCATACCGCTGCAATTGCTGTCCTACTACGCCTCACTGGCGCTTGGACATGATGTGGATAAGCCGAGGAACTTGGCGAAGAGTGTGACGGTGGAGTAGTGGGGAGTGTGGGACTAGTAAATGATGTCAAAAGAAAATAAAGTGTTAGACTCATATAACCGGACAATACTGCTACAAGTAGCAGCTCATCTGTAGTCTAAGATTCGACACCCAGAATAAACAACATGACTCCTCTTTGGGGCTGCCTTCAGGCAGCCTCATTTTTTATTTTGTAATCGGGAGTGGTTGAGATGGCAAAACGAAAGCGTGAGCTCACAGAAGCTAAAATAGAACGTTTTATTAAAGAAGGAGAACGTGGACTAAGTTTTCTCGAAGAACAGATTGCAGTACATGTCGATAAGAGGATATTAATTGTGAGTCATGGGCATTGATTGGATTGTCAGTGCAACATCTTTTACCACAACAGTTCAAAAAAATGTTGGCGGGACCCCTTGTATAATTATGTGTCTTCGGCATTTTTGAAATAACTTCTATTATAGTTGAATCTTTGTTGGTAAAATGGATTTATTCAATCTTTTTCAACGAAAGGATAACAAATATGAAGATAGCAGCTTTATATGATATTCATGGGAATTACCCAGCTCTTCATGCTGTACTTAAAGAATTAGAATCTATCGAAATTGATATCCTCTTTATTGGAGGAGATATTGTTTCAGGACCTATGCCACTACAGACCTTGAGAACACTAAGAAATTTTACAGGTAACGTTCAGATGATTCGTGGAAATGGAGATCGCGAAGTGGCGGAGGTATTAGAAGGCAAGGAACTTCCTTTTTTAGATAAAAAAGGAATCGAAAAACAAAAGTGGGTTGCTAAACAATTAACTTCATCTGATCGACAATTTTTGGCTAGTTTACCCGAAACGATGGTGCTAACTGCAAATGGATTGGGTGAAATTCTCTTTTGCCATGCAACGCCACATAGTGATGAGGAAATTTTCACTCCTCTAACCCCAGATGAACATGTAAGAACGCTTTTTCACTCTGTAGAGCAACCTCTTATTTTTTGTGGACATACACATCTTCCATTTGTCCGGAAAATAGACGATAAGCAGATTATTAATCCTGGCAGTGTCGGTATGCCTTATACTGGAAATCCAGGTGCATATTGGGCACTTATAGATGAAAATGGATTCGAATTAAAATATACTCCTTATGATTCAGAGGAAGCATCAAAAGCAATCCTTAAAAGCGGTGATCCAGAGGCAGAAGAATTTATAGAAAACTATATTCAGAATACGATGCAAGAAGATCAGGCGATAAATATGATAGAAAAGCTGGCAGAACAACGAAGGAAAAAGGATAGTTAGGGTTTTCCAGTAGACCTGCCGATAAATTTCATTTCTTGGGCGAAGTGCACTTTGTAACATGGTTGCTGGTTTACCCTCTCTCTAGGCCCAGTGACAGGCTGCTCTAGCCCGCAAGATAATTACCAGAACTTTAATGAGTGAAGAACATCCTGTATTTAAAGCGAAAGTGAGGTGCGCTATGAGAACACCTGATACCGTTTCTCGAACAAAGATGTCATTACTTACTGAAAAGATAACATCGTTCACTGTCCCGCATGATAAAATCTGGCATCGTCTTATCCTCACATTTGAGGGAACTATACGCCGCAGTTCTTATGCTAGTCAAACTCTTTGTAGCAGCAATTTAATGCTGCGCGAACACGCTGGACTCTTGACGATTTGATTTTTCTGAAATCAGCACTAGAACTGCTTTATACTACACAGGGTCATATCCGCATAAGCGTACTTGCCGCCGAATCCGTTCTCTCTTTGCGACAATTTGAGCGACGATTTAAGCAGCGCATAGGAATATCACCCAAGATGTTTGCACGTATCCTCCGATTTGAAGCACTACTTAACTCATTGATTCAGGAGCCAACGTTCTCTTTTGCTGAGACAGCTTCCAGTCTTGGCTATCATGATCAAGCCCATCTTAACCATGAATTCAAGACATGGGCGGGATGCACGCAAATGGCGTTTCTAGCACGAGCAAAACAGAGCACGGGATCGACTACCTTGATGGGGCGATTATGATTCCAAGCCTAGGGATCCTTCTGCACTTATTTTATACAGCGGAACAGAAGAAGCTTTCAAGACCTATCATACAACACTAGCTAGTTTGGGAGGAACTGCTGATTATCTTGGTTCTGATCCTGGAAGAGCTGCCGCTTATGATGTTTCTCTGCTTGACTTGTTCTGGACATCTATGATCGGATATATTCACGCACTTGCTGTTGCTAAAACGGAAAACATAGCAGCAAAGGATATAGTAGGCTATGCTCAACGTATGGTGAATATATTTCCAGGCGTACCGGAAGTTATGTCTCTGATTGCAGATGAGGTTGATACTGGACATTATCCTGGGGATGAATCCAACATTATCTCTGCAAAAGTAGGGATAGACCACATTATCCATACCGCCCAATCTCATGGAATCGATGTAAGTGTATTTAGTGCGACACGGGCTATTGCTCAAAAGGCAATCAATGATGGTCATGGTACCGATGGTTTTACTGGTCTTGTTGAGATACTTATTCATTCGAAGAATCGTTAAATCAACTTTTGATTTAGGTGAAGCCGCATCATGTTGCGGCATTTTTTTTTACCGATGTAGGTTCTTACTCCAAAATAATGAAAGAATCGTACATACGGTGGTGATGAAACGAGGCGCTCGTTTTTTTGCAAAGCGGAAATTTAACGCTCTACAGGAATGCTATCGTTATCCGTTAGCTCCACAGCGGAGTAATATCAAGCTCAACTAACGGGCAGAATAATGGAAATGCTAAGAAACTAACTTCGCTTTGAAAACATAAGAAAAAAAAGAGAAAACGGGAGGTTATGCTTTCTTCATGGAGGAAGGTTAGTACCACTAAATTCAGGTTTCATTAGCTCGCGACTTCTTCCCCTTATGATAGTCTTCCCATAGCGGGATAATATGTTTTTCTAATGTTTTGACAATGTCTTCTCTTAAGCTCTCTTCCACATTTCCAATGTCATTCGCAATTTCATTTTTGACTCGTATGAGCACAAATAGAGGAGGTAAGCCAGTTTCACGGAAAGCCCTAATCATCGATTCTTCTTGTGGCGTGATATCCATAACCCAGTTCACTTCCTTTCAAGTTAGATAATACGCATTCATATTCAATACCAACAAACTCCCTTCACTACACATACATCGTTAACCGCTCACATGCTCATGACTTTCCTACTGCCCGGACTGTGCTCGATCCACTAGAATAGAATTGATGCGGTCGATCAAGTTCTGTCTTATCACGCTGAGTAAATGCATTTGTGTATCAATCTCTTTCAGCTTCTTTCGATAAATCGGCAGCACTTCCTCACAGAAAGATTCTTTGTTCTTAATGACACAATTCAGGATACCAGCTATTTGCTCCGTTGACAGTCCGAGATTCAAATACAGCTGGATCGTCCGAACCTGCTCTTCTGCAAGAGCAGAATACTCCCTATATCCGTTATCCTGTCGTATCGGCGCCAGCAGCCCTTTTTGTTCATAATAACGGAGTGATCGTATGCTGCTTCCAGTCCGCTCCGCCAAATCCCCAATCTTCAACTGCATCGGCTCCTTTTACATTAGTGACTTAATTATACACCCTGACATTAATGTTACGGTCAAGTGAATAAGCTTATGCTTTTCTGAAAAGTTATAAGGATTCCCATCCTAAAGATGAGATAACAGAGCTTGATTTATTCAAGGAAAACTTACCTTACCTAGATGTTTCATTAATAAATGGCGCATTCAAATCCGCTCAAGGAATGACGCTTACTCAAGAGGAAGAACTGGTGACGGATATTGCAACCAAGTACCTAAATCAGTTTATGGCCTCAGATAAGATCGTCATCGGGTTTCCGTTATGGAATCTTGGCGTTCCTGCTGTATTGCATACGTATATCGATTATTTAAATCGCGCAGGAGTCACCTTTCAATATAAGCCGGAAGGCCCGGTCGGATTGGCTTCAGGCAAGAAGGTAGCGTTACTGAATGCTCGCGGTGGCTACTATTCCGAGGGAGAGGCAGCTTCATTCGAAATGGCAGTCAATTATGTAATAAACAATTTCAAATTATTCGGAATACAAGATATAACGAAGGTTATCGCTGAAGGTCATAACAAGTCACCGCAACTAAGAGGAAAAATTATTGAAGATGCACTTAAACTAGCCAAGGTAACGGCGATAACATTCTAAGCAATGCAGGGTGGAATGAAAATGGTAGTTGTAGCTATCACAGACAGATTGGGCACATGACTATTCAACTAAACATTCCTGTTAAGGCTAAGAAATAGCCTTTGTCAAAAAAGGAGCGCCTCGGTATGATGAGTTTGTTGAAAACATATCAAGGAGGCGCTCTTACTATGAAGTTTAAGCAAACAGACGCACAAAATCAACGGATTGAACGAATTACCACCTCGCATCTCGTCATAGGAATCGACATGGCCAAAGAAACGCATGTAGCACAAGCTACGAATTTTCGAGGAATCGTGGTTTCCAAACGACATCTCTCATTCTGCATGGAAGGTTTTGAAAAGTTGAACCGCTGGATGACGGAGTTTGAATCTGTCGACGAATCGACTCCTTATTATTCATTTTCCTCACCTTTCTGTGGTTCACACCATTTTTCATTGACTATCACAGTGTTAATCCGAACACTTTATGCCTGTTATAGTAAAGTCAATTCGATCTTGGAAAAGAAGTCACTTCTCAAATGATAATTTCGATCAAGATTTAAATGATAACGGCAGTTTAGCTATATTTATTTCATTTTACTAAGCCAAAACATGTTCCGTAACCGTTTCTTGTCGGATTTATCCTCAATCTACAGACCTAGAAACCTAACTTGGCGACGATGTCAAACGCACTTTATTCGTAATGTTCTAGACGCAACATCCACTCCTATTATGGTTCTATTCTTCTATATGTTTTACCTCACAGACCGTTGACGATAGTAGAATATCATGATGGCAAGGCTTGCGGAGAGAAAGACGAATTGCAATAAGGTACGGGGAAACAAAGCATCAGCCGATTTAGTTGAGAGTCCTGAAACGGCATACCATACATTTGCAGGGAACATGAAAATCAGTAGAAGGGAGAGCCCTCCAGATGCCCAAACGACAGTGGGCCGCCATAGTACACCTATAGCTCCTGCCAACTCAAGTAAACCAGTTATTGTTACGATAAAATCTGGATATTGAAGGAAAGGCGGTACCATGTTAATGAGTTCCTCCCGCAACCAAAAGAAATGAACCGTGCCTGTCAGAATAAACATCGCTGCAACACCCCCTCGAAGCGCAACGGGCCATGAACGCAGGCGTTTTACTCCTACAATTCCCGCAATGAAAATTGAAATCGTAACACTAATAAGAACAATGAGTGGTTCCACAGGATTACCTCCGATACGAATGAAATCATACAATCCTATTACAATCCTTTCATCACCATTAGGTAAAGAATAATAAGCGGCAGAAATGTAGCTGTGCTGCCGTAAATAGCCCATTGGCGGGAAGTGCGTCGATACTCCTCAGAAATCGCTCCTGTCTTTACACTATCTGCACTGAATCTGATCATTCTGAGCTGCAGCGGAATAAGAATGGCTATCCAAATCATCCCGGTAATTGCAAATAAGATTAGTGAAAGGGTAAGCCAGTTTAGTCCCAATAACGAAACACCCGATCTTCCAGCCATCACAGAGCCTGAAATAATAATGAGGACAAGACCCGGTACCGTAAATAAATAATCAGCGACCATGACATTCTTGGCAGCATGATGAATGACTAACGGATTCCTGGTTAGATCGGCTCGAATTTTCCAAAATGCCGCCGTAATGATATTTCCAACCATCAGCAAGACGCCAATCAAATGCAAGGTTAACCACAAGTTCACACTTCCTCACCCTTTTCCCGTTTTCCGCCATTTAAGATAGCACTAATAAACTCCGATAAATCTTGAGCTTTTAAAACCCCCTGTGCCTGTGGAATGCTTGAGCGAATTCTTAGTCCAATTATCATAAGTGTGAACATGTCCCCTGTTTTCTCCGCATCAACCGCTTCTGAAATAACTCCGTACCTCTGGCCTGTTTCAATCCACCTCTTGGCCAAATAGACAGATCGATCGTAGTAATTCTTCAATGCTTCCGCGACCATGGGATCTTCCTCTTTTCCAAGCAAGTACAGCAACACTTTGTTCGTTACGTCATGCAGATTTTCGTAAGCAATGATGCTTTCCTTAATCTTCTGCATCGGTTCATTGAAACTTCCGCTACCTTGTTCTACTTCTTTCATAAATCTTCCGTTTGTTTCTTCAAGACGCTCCTGCAGCACCCAGATAAAAATTTCATCTTTACTCTTTACATAGTGAAAGATTGCGCCTTTGGACATAGCCGACTTGTTCATAATGTCCTTCATTGTGATGGAAGGACACCCTTTTTCCATTATTAGCTCCTTGGTCGCATCCATCAGTCGTCTTATCGTCTGGCTCCTGCGTTCAACTTGTTTCAAAGTCGCCCCTCCTAGAACATAATTAGATAAACTCAGTATAAATACAGACCGTCGGTTTGTAAAGATGTGAGTCAACTTTTCTAAAAAAATTGCCGGTGCTTATGTTACGGTTCACCGTATCATCTACAGAGCGAAATTAAAGGGCACCCGATGGGGCAATGTCATTAAGTTAAGGTGCAGGATCAAAAACCATGAACAACGAGTAGGTTATCGAAAAGATAGCCTGCTCACTTAGGGAATTGTTCCACACGCTTCTTCTGTTCCTGCATGTCCAGGATTGGCATAACGATGTCTAATGAGCTTGCTTTTCGAATAGCAACTGTATTCCAAGGCGACGAAATCCTGCGAATGAGTGAGTATATGTAAGATAAACCCTTAAAACCGAGGGACAGAATCTGTGAAAGTTCAAGAGTACGATCATCGAGCTTCGATTTTGGTTTGACCGTTACTATCTCATCAACAGTCTCGTTTAAATTTTGAAGAGTGAGTCTAAAATCAGTAGTCATTATAAGTGTTCCATTCACATTTGCATGTCTAATTCCAAGTTGTTCCGCGATTTCAATTGTTTTTTTGATAGGTAATAATGGCCATTGCTCATGGATGTCTATTATCCTATCAGACCACTTACAAAGGTACAGAAACTTCCTCTCATGTTCCGATAACGTATGATGAATACGCGATGTTTTCCACCCTTTATGTCGGGCTAACCATCCTTCTGAAGCCGTCTTATGTTGCTTTTTCATTTGTTTGACCTGGACATTATTCTCATGCAGCTGTCGGAACATAGGATGATCCCCAACCAGTTGGAGCGTGGCCAGATACAGATATTTTCGCAGCGTAGCATCGCCCCGTTTAGAAAATACGATCTGTCCCTTTCGTTTCCCCGAAGTGCTTTCGGCCAGGTTTAAATCTGTCTTACGCAATAATTGACGTCCATGGGCATACTGTCTAAGATCACCAGCACCTGATACAAGTTGAACCAAAAAATTCTTCATTGAATGATAATTCACCTGAAGCAAACTTTATTAAAGTACTTAAACAAAATAATAGGTACAATAATTTGTGGGATTATGTGCAAAATGAAGAGAACAAAATTGTTAATAAAGTATGTGAACTTTACAATGCAACTAAAGAACAGGAATGGAGACCAATACACGTAATGCGATCTGTTTAGGCCTAGTAAGCTACAAATAAATTTTAGAAACCATCTTTAATGAGGGGTGAAAAACTCGAAATCCCTTGATTTTACTGGCGTTTTCAGACACTAACTTTAATGTCACTGAACATGATGTCAAAAGAAAATAAAATGTTAAACTCATATAACCAGAAAATACTGCTATAGGTAGCAGCTCATCTGTAGACTAAGATTCGACACCCAGAATAAACAACATAATTCCTCTTTGGGGCTGCCTTCAGGCAGCCTCATTTTTTATTTTGTAATCGGGAGTGGTTGAGATGGCAAAACGGAGGCTCAAACTCACTCTTGAGGTATGTGAAGAAGCATCAAGCACCTAATTTCCATTATTTGATTTAAAGTTCTTGACTATGACGTTAGGTCATAGTGCATAATTCTTGCTATGAGTACATAACTAGGAGTGAGAGATATGAACATAAAAGCATTACGTTCAGATCAAATTTATCAAAAAGTCGCCCAAGCTGCGCCCGAGGAAAAACTTGAGTTATTCAGAAACGAAATGATGGCTCCTTTTATGAAACAATGGCAAATTCAACAGATCCCTTTTAGAGCTGAAGAGGAGAATGGTTTTGACGTTGTTACGTTTAATAGTATAATGCATCGATCTCCTGATCAGATTACCCAACAGATTTCACCTGAGATAGAGTTGATTTCGTCAGAGAGTTTTTGGTCAGAGTGTGAGCAAGCTGTAAGGAAAAGCCTTAGTCTATTTATCGAACATCAAATAAGTCTACCTGTGTCCGAATATTTGTTAACCATTCAACTAGGGAATCCGGAAAGCCGTGCCTTAACAATAAACGAAGGATATAGCGGCTTCGGTGGCATTCCCGGGTTTATCTGGGGTACACTCTTGCCAAATGAGTACACAATTCCTCGAATGAAGGCTGCGCTGGCACACGAATGCAACCATAATGTGCGATATCAATTTATTCAGTGGGATCACACTGTTAATTTAGGCGAGCTCATTGTAAGTGAAGGATTAGCTGAAAACTATGCTACGTTCATGTTTGGAGAAGAGTTCCTAGGTCCTTGGGTAACGAAAACAAACGCAGACACACTTAACAGGCGCATAAAGCCTATCCTAAGAGAGCAATTGCAATTAACAGGGTTTGATAAATTTGCTCCGTATCTATACGGTGACGAGATCGCCAAGCTTCAAAACTTTGAACCGGTTAATATGCCTTATAGCGCGGGTTACGCTTGCGGCTATTATTTAATCCAATATTATTTAAGAAAAACAGGGAAAACGATCTTTGAGGCCACTATAACGCCTGCTGCTCAAATACTAGACGAAGTAAAAGGATTTTGGGATGAAGAAACCATTATTAGCCGTTAAAGATATTGTTCAGATTACAGGCATTACAAGCCGGACCCTGCATTATTACGATAGAATTGATTTATTTAAACCGACGCTTCTGACGGAAAAAGGGTATCGCTTATACGATCGAAGCAGTTTGGAAAAGCTTCAAACGATTTTGTTCTTAAAGGAAATGGATTTTTCCTTGAAAGAAATTGCGGACATTTTAAAGCTGACCAGGCAAGAACAGAAACAAATATTAAACAAGCAAAGTCAAACCTTATTATTGAAAAAACAAAGACTAGAAACCATCATGGAAGCTCTCGAAGAATACGTTTCGGGGAAAGATATTAGCAATTTGCAAATATTCAAGGGTTCTTCCGTTTTGCCATTGAAGGAACAATATGCGAATGAGGCTAGATTCATTTATGGCGAAACAGAAACGTATAAAGAGTTTAATGAAACGATGGATAAATTATCACTAGATGATAAAGAGAAACGGTTTCAATCCATGGAGGAAATATTCAAAAAAATTGCGGCATCTGTGGATCTAGACCCTTCTTCCGATGAAGTTCAGCGACTAGTCGAGGAGTGGAAACAAATTTTAATGCAATTCATGACATGTGATGAAGAGTTACTGGCTTGTATTGCCCATACTTACAAATTCGATTCGCGATTCAAAAACTTCTTTAATCAATACGGTAATGAGGATTTAGCAGATTTTCTTTACAGTGCAATAATGCATAATATCAACCGATAAACATCGCAATGAATAGTAAAGGCTCACTGTCGCCTCTGTTGTACCTGCAATAAAAGTCTAGGGAGAGGTTATATGTCTAAAATCATATTATTGAGGGGAATGTCTGGAACTGGGAAATCAACATTATCAAAGGAACTAAGCAAGAGAATAAACATCCCTGTTTTGCACAAGGATGATATTTATGATTCGGTTGCGGGATTTGTTACCGAGCATGGGTCAAGAAATAAAATATGCTTTGATTTTCTGTATCGTTTTTTACAAACAGTTATTGATTCTTCTGCCGCAATCATACTTGACTATGGGTTAAATAATAGTGATGACGTACTAAGATTAAAAAACTGGGCTGAGGAAAGAGGCGCGACATTTAAAACAATTTACTGTACATGCAGTAATGAGTTCATTTGGTCGAAAAGACTAGCTTCCCGCAGCGTGAACCCGTTGCCCAATCAGTTGATTACTAATCTATCCGATCTTAAAGAACATTACAAGAACGTTAAGATAGAGCATGTGACAGGCGAATTAATTCTTGATACCATTAATGAAACAAAAATATTAATTGATCAAATCGAACCTTATTTATTGGAGTCCATAAAACAGACATCATGAGCTTGAACCACGAAATTAATTACGGGGTATTTTGTCCTATAGAGCGGTCAAAATAGATTAATAAACAGCAGTAAGGCATCTGTGCCAGCACAGATGCCTTCTTTGTTTCTATACGACTGTTATTCTGTCACTTGCTTCGGTGTTTTAATAAGAAGAGCTAATACACAAATGAGCGCTGTAAAAATAATAATTAGATTAAAGCCATTATGAATGCCAAAGGATTTGGATACTTGTCCGACGAGAATACCGACAACTGCTCCGCCTAGGCCAGAGGCAACATAGATCACGCCTTGCAAAGAGCCTGCGTGCTTGGAGAGCTTGGAGGCAATGCCTTGCGCGGTTGGGAATAGGACAGACATAGCGAGACCGAACAGCATCATTAAATAACTGAAGTCCGTCATGAAGATACGGCCAGCGACTAGCGACACAAGTGCAAATAACGAGAATAGAATAAGGGTGCGTCTTTCCCCAAGCTTATAAATAATGTAGCCGCCGGCGAAGCGACCGATTGTGAATAAGAACGCAAAGCTTGCAATAATATAAGCAGCTGTAGATGCCTTCTCTGCTGCATCCATCCCTGCAATATTAAGAGAAGTGTAGAAGATCGGGAAGAAATTCAAGAACCCTGCTTCAGCTGCGACATAAAAGAGGATGAATAGAATAACTAGCAGAATTTGACGATTCTGAAACAACTGTAAAACGGATGTGAGCGTGATTTCCGATTGGCTGGAAGAAGACTCCTTCTGAGCCTGCTTGAAGGAAATCAAGGCGAATAAAATAAGGGCAATCAGAACGGCAACACCGATATAGAAGAAACGCCAGCTAATGTTCTGAGCAAAGATCACATTAAGAATGAGCGGGGTGACGATCATGCCGACGCCAAACAAGGCATTAGCCAAGTTGAAAATAACACCGGCGCGCTCTTTGAAGAAGGTTGGAATCAAAGTGGCTACTGATACGGTCATTGATCCAATCCCTATCCCTACAATGAGATAAAAGCCTAGGAAGAAGGAGACGGTATAGGCAACGCTTGTGCCTACTAAGCCAATCATCATGAGCACCGTACCTAGAATCATGACGACTTTAATCCCTTTGCGATCGGCAAAGATTCCGGCAACCAGGCTGGCTAATAAAAATCCGATTTGGAAGATCGTAACCATAAGACCTACTTGGCTAAGGTCCAGTTGGATATCATATTGCACTTTTTCTAAAATAATACCCTTCGTATTCTGAATGCCGCCTAGTACGAACATCGTGGCGAATATTAGGAAGAAGATGATGGGACGTTGTAGTTTTTGCATGATGGGTTATTTCCCCTCTCTATGATGGTTCTCAATTGCATCAAATAAATCATCGGTTGCCCAACCGTAGCAGTAATAAAGCAGCTCATCTGCCGCACTGTGTTCTCCCGCCTTAATCGCTTCGATCAGGTTCTGCGGAGTTAAGTTCCACATTTGAATGCCGCTAAAAATCCGTGTATCTGGGTCTGATTGTGCACGAACAATGTTATTCTGATCAGCTACGAACTGAATCGGAAAGCCTTCTGCTTTGAAGGTTTCATACGACAGGTCATAAGGGAGATTGAAAAAGGTTTTGAAGGCTTGGAAAGCCTCTTCTTGCTCTTGCTCTGTATGTGCCAAGTGATGAATTAAGCCTTGTACATCGGCACCTCCGCCTAGCTTGTGATAAGGAAAATGCTTTAGGGCAGGAGAGAGCTTGGTTAAGCTTGCGTAATCCTGTCCCAGCATCCAGCTATAGGCAGGCGGCCAGAGGTCAAGCCAAATGGTAAAGTCATTATTGACTTGCCGTACCCGTGTAATTAATCTTTCTACAAAACCAGACACACTTTCTTGACGAAAGGCGATCCATGCTTGGATAAGCGTATTGTGCTGAGCGTAAGAGATGGCCGCATCAAATTGCTTGTTCTTCAGTTGTAAGGACCAGGTATGCAAAGCCTCTTTGATCGCGTTTACGTCCAAGTTCTGTTGAACCATTTTTTCTTGGCAATGCGAGCAAAAACAAGTTAATAATCCTTTCGGATTAACTTCTTGGCCTGACCAATCAGGGTACCGAATCCGATCTATCATATAAGAGGTAAATCCATAATTCGTATATAGATCAACAAAGGCCTTCTCCCAAAAATTAATTACATCGGGTCCATTGGGGCATAACCAATGCGGAATGACATTGCCCTCATAATCCGTAACGAGATTATTCGCAAGCTTAGAGCCTTCGAAATGGCCATTAAGAATATTCAACCAAGGAATGATTTCATACTCCTCACCTTGTAATGCTTCTTTCATTATCCTAAGGGGGTCATGTTCCGCTGATAGGCCAGGCTCTCTTCGTTGATCCAGACCAGAATCCATGTAAGAAGGAAGAATCGCGTGCATCGTACCTGTTCCATAGACGACCTCATGAACGGTATTCCGTGGCAGCTTGCCAATCGGATACGGATTTCGTTCGAAGATGGTGTTTACTTCTGGGAAGAGATAGTTAACATCCTTTAATTTGCTGATATAGGACATAATTTGAGGCATACCTTCATCTAAAATATCATGCGGGTGTAGTTGAATGCCTGACATATTGCTTCACGCTCCTTATCTCGTTCTTAGTAAAGCTGTTTGTCTTGCATAAATTGCAGGGACGGGAAGGTCTGATTCAAGCCCAATATAGCAATGCCTTGAAGAGCAGAATGATGCTGTAATTCTGAGATTTCAATGGAAACCTTCGTTACATTTGTTGTATGAAGATTAACTTTTTTCTTAAGCTCGTCTAATTGTAAAGATTGCGTAACGCCACCCATGAGTAGAATTTTCTCGGGATTGATAAGAGATATAATAGATAGAATTCCCATTGCAAGGTGATCTTCAAACTGCTCAACCAAGTATCTAGCTTGTATATTGCCTTGCTGTGCTTGGTGAAATACTTCCTTTGCAGACAGCTTTTTATGAAGCAAGGCAAGAGCAGCAGCTTCTAGCCCAGAGCCAGAGCAGGACATTTCAAAATGACCTTTGTCAGAAGGAGCATATAATTGAGCTTGATTGAAAAGCATATAACCAATCTCACCAGCTGCATTCTGGGCACCCCGGATGACTTTTCCGTCCAGAAGAATAGCTGAGCCAAGTCCGGTTCCTATTCCAATTAATACAGCAGAGCTTACGTTCTGAAAGGCTCCCTTATACATTTCACCAACAAGTGCAGCACGTACGTCATTCTCGATGGTAACAGGGACATGGAAAGCATCGTTCATATAGTGTGCCAGATCAATGTTGTTCCATTCCGGCAAATTCGGCGAACCCTCCAGTACGACACCGGTTACAGGATTAATAATGCCCGGCGTTGCTATGCTAATGAAGGAGAGCCGTTCGATCGGTTGGCCCGACTGGGCAATAAAGCGTTCTAAATCAATGACCATGTGCGCTAAAAAGGACTGACTCGTTGTGTGCTCATAGGTTGAAACCGTATGCTCCATAAAGCATTCACCAGCTAGATTGAATAGTCCGAAGTGGATCGTTGTCCCGCCCAGATCTACGGCGATGCCATAAGCAGCATTTTTAGAAAAATGCAGATTGGTGCCGCGCTTGCTTGAGTCAGCGTCATCCTTCTCATCATAAATCAGCTTTTCCTCTATCAGCTCCTTCACAATATCGGAGACGGTTGCTTTCGTAATGCCAGAATGCTTGGAAATTTCGGATCGAGATAGTGGACCAGTGTTTTTAATAATATTAAGTACAATTTCTTTATTCATTTTACGAATCGTACTCGGCAAGTTTACATTCATTGTTGGTAATCACGCTTCTTTCATCCTAATTAAGTTTATATTATAAACATAAACGATAGTTTTAAAACATAAATAATTAATTACACTTATTAAATTCGTTTATATTCATCAATTAAGTTTATAATACATCCTTAATGAAAGCGTAGTCAACTACAAAATCTATACAGGCAGATAGTGACTCGCTATCAATAAATGAAATAGGCTCGAAAAAGCCGAAACTTTAGACTACACTGATTGTTTGTGGAGCGTAAAAATAGAGGCAGTCTGATAGCGGGCAGGATAGTTATAGAAATGTTAAAATAAAGGTGAATACAATCAGAGGTGATTTAATGTTCAATCCGAAGATCTTCTTCTATTAGTTGTGTCTAAGGTCATGGCTTCAACAGCCAAAATTTAACCCGGCACAACGGGGATGAAGATGTTTACACGAGAAGAGATTCAATCCTGGGAAGCTGAGAAACAGATTAGTCTGGAGCTCCGCAATAAGCCCAAAGATCCAAGAAAAGAGAAGCTCAAGGATTTCCGTAAAGGAATCAAGAGTGTTTATTTCAACAAAGAATGTACGGCAGCAAGAAAAGATGATTATCGTCTGTATAGAACAAAGATGAAACGACTGATGCGGAGTGAGAAATACGACATCCTGCACAGTTACAAACGAACGAGTGGTCGGATTACTTGGTAAATGAGGTAGCCCTTCAAGGAATGCATCCTATTGTTGAAGTGACTAGCAGTAGGGCAGTTCATGAGGGGCTGCTTTTTTTCATTGAAGTAACGGGCAGGATAGCATTATGGTAAAACAGTGGGGGAACGTTGGTAGATGGTTAAGGCTTTAATGCCAACGGTAAGGAGGAGTCATGGACAAGCAGTGGAGAATTTCACCGTATAATCCTGAATGGCTGGAGGAGTTCGCTGTAACAGGTGCAGCCATTCGGACGGCGCTAGGTTCAATCGCCCTACGTATCGATCATGTTGGATCGACATCGGTGCCGGGACTTGCGGCTAAGCCGATCGTCGACATTCAAGTATCGGTCCACAACCGCGACGACGATGCATTGTTCGTCAAACAGCTTACTTCGAATGGGCTTATGTACCGAGCGGACAATCCGGATAAGACAAAACGATATTTTCGCGAAACGCCGGGCATGCGGCGAATCCATGTTCATGTGCGGGAGAGCGGCAGTGTCGGGGAGCAGTTGACTTTGTTGTTCCGTGATTATTTACGTAACGATGAGGATAGCCGAACGCGGTACGTTGCCGAGAAGCATCGACTGATGAGCCTGTATTATCACGATAGACCAGCATATGTGGAAGGGAAAGGTCCGATTGTGTGGGACATTCTTCAACAGGCGCAGAGATGGGCCCAGGAAGTGAACTGGCGGCCAGGTGCATCGGATGCATAGAAAGAATCTTACTTAATACAAATTCTTCTTCAACGAAGCTTTTGAAAAAATATTGCCATATCACCCCGATTAAAGAAGGATTAAAATATGTTTTTATTGAATTTACTAATTTATGCCAAGGAAGTTAAAATACAAATGATAACAAATTGCATCATCTGTAGTAATGTAGATTAAAAAACTATTCATCTAGATGGCAATCGTCCTGATTATGAAGGAGGAACCTATTAATGACCGAGAAGAATGCTTCCCTTGCTCCACAAGATCCATCCAAGCCGCATCCTGCTCTTACTCGATTGAATGTGTTTGAAGGCAAATGGAATACGGAAGGACTGATTAAGGCGAGTGCATCTGGGCCAGCTGCCAAGCTGAAAGCAACGGATAGTTATGAATGGATGCCTGGTGGGTTCTTCCTTATTCATCACGTGGATGGATATATGGGGGACGAAGAGGTTAAGACCGTCGAAATCATAGGTTATGATAGTGTAAGTCAGAATTACTTCACGCATTCATATGATAACCGAGGCAGCGTCGGTACATACCAAGCGAGTCTGCTTGATGCTAGCTGGACCATTACGGGGAAATTGGAGCGCTTCACAGGTATGTTTAGTAATGACAGCAGCACCTTAACCGGAAGTTGGGAGCTGTTAGGCAATGACGATATTTGGGTCCCTTGGATGGACATCAAGTTGACAAAAGTCGTTTAGTTGAAATTCACCCCACACGAAACAGAAACAAATCGAAGTTCCCTGCTCTGCCTCCGCTTTAAAATGATGACGGATACTCGCTTCAACCATTGCAGTAACCGCTTCTTGCCGCTAACATGACCCGGCATAACTTCTCCGCACTGTACCGACAACGATGTCTATGCATGAACGCATAGATTACTTTCTTTCTTTTGTGAAGAAGTGCATCGGGATGTCTAGTTCCTCCTACATTTCTTTGTTCTGTCTCTCCAGCTTCTGAAGACGCTCATAATCTACAACTATCTGCGATTGAGAGGAGAGCTCTCTTTTCTTTCCGTACCGAATATATGTTGTACTGGAGGCGCTGACATGAGTCAAAGTATACGGTTTTTTAGTGAAGTTCCCGGATTCATGGAGTTTGAAGATCAAGTGAGAGTAATGGACTCCATTGCTGAGTGGTCAGAAAAGTACGGATTCTATGGTGCTTTATTCTACTATTCCCACAGTTCGTTAGATCCATGGCTTTCAGCTTCTCGCATCATTCAAAAAACGGATCGATTAGTTCCGCTAATTGCGACACAGCCCTATGTGATGTCACCCCTTCAGGTAGCCAAAATGGTATCTACCATCAGTGTTCTCTATGGCAGACAGGTCTGTCTTAATTTAATTGCGGGTGTTAGTGAAACAGAACAGGCTAGTGCCAATCAATATCTAAGTGCTTCGGAACGTTACGTTAGAATCGAGGAGTACATAACCGTACTCAAGGAATTGCTGTCCTCGACCGGGAAATCGTGTAACTATTCAGGACAATACTATAAATTTAACGGCGTAAGTCTTAAACCTGGTCTCAATCCTTTACATATGCCTGAATTTTTCGTACCAGGTTCATCGAAGGATAGTATTAGGGTAGCACATGCGCAAGCCGGTTCAGCGTTAGTGCGTCCCGAGCCGATTGATTCATTCAAAGAAAAGTATGTAAGCCACATTGACCGCACTAGATTGAATCTGGGTATACGAATTGCAGTTTTGGCACGCCCTACGTCTGAAGAGGCCTGGAAGGATGCGGAAAAGCTATTCCCGGAAACACGATCAGGCAGACTATCTATGATATTAAAAAAAAGTTTGACCTCAGAGAATTCAAAGCAAATGGTAGATTTGGCCTTAAATCAGACGCTTTACGATAATGTGTATTGGATGGGGGCTTATTCCAGTGGAATGAGCACGGATCCTTATTTGGTGGGCAGTTATCAAGAGGTTGCCGACTATTTACAAGAATATATCGATTGTGGAGTAACGACTATTTTGTTAGGTGATCTTTATACTGAAAACGGATTTTTTCATTTTAGCCAAGTGAAAGAACTGTTATTGAATGATCCTAGCTGCGTCGAAGATTTTTCGTGAACTGAATCAATTGGTATAAATGGGATACTGCGTGCATTTGGGATTCGATGATCTTATCTAGATAAGTCCTGACATTCATAGCCACATTCATGACTCCATGCAGATCCTTATGTTCAGCCGCGGCGATGGATCGCTTGAAATTCACGGTATCTTCAGAATACACGGAGCTTTGCAGCATTTGAAGCAATCTGATTACTAGCAGATGAGATCCACTGTATCGACGATAACAGTTGTCAGGGTCCCGATCCGCCGTTACATATCCTGCTTGCTCCCAGTAGCGGATCGCTGATTTGGGAACCTGCGTCAGCTCGGACGCTTCGTTGATAGTGAACGCCTTTTCAGGATTCGGAGATTTTTTCTCGTTAGCATATATTCGAATATCCTGGATTAACCTCTCTAATTTCTCTTTCTCCTCATACAAAGCAACTTCTTTTTCCCTAATGCTCCACATTGCATCTTGCGGTTTGTCCTGATGGAGATAACGAAGCACCGCGGTAGTCACTTCCATTCCGAATGCTGGGGCAATGGCTTGGATACACGACAGATAGGCTGCATGCTGGTCCGTATAAATGCGGTAGCCATTCGATGAGCGTTCAGCGGGAGGTAGTAGACCTTTAGCCTCGTAATTCCTTATCGTACTGGCGCTAATCATGAATTTCGCCGCCATTTTTTTGGGACGCATCTCCAACTCATCATCTCTCCTCATTACATTAAAATTAGAACGAGATTATACACGTTTATAAGGTTTTCTGTGAAAATGGTTGATATTCCTTCTCTTTGGTTGCTTAACCTTCCAATTTGCTTGCATGTTGTACAATGAAGTTGAAATGAAGAGAAGGAGGCGTTTGCTTGTGGAGAAAGGATTCTTCCAGCAAGACATGACGATCGAAGAGATAGGTAAGGTGGCCAACAGCTATATCACGTCTAAGTGGAAGTCTTTGTACGAATCTATGTATGAACAATTGACGGCTGATTTTGCTGAAATCGAAGATGCGGCCTATGGTCTTTATTTGGATAGGCTTATGCCTGTCATATTCGAACAGTTGGAAGATGCTGGGTTCAGCGTTATGGATAAGCTCGAAGAGGATGATTTCGTTATCGCCAAGCGCTTGCTTTTCAGAAATTCCCTTGAGAAATGGGGCACGGAAGATAATAGGTCGAGAATATTCTGGAACGTGATTCGTGACAGGCAAGGCAACCCGATCGGCACCATGCTCACGGAACTTCCTCATTCCCATCTGAAATTCGATATCCCTTCGGCACCGGTCATTTACTCGCTCAGGGAGAGCCTCAAGGAGCAAATCGTACAAGAAATCAGGCGGATTAAGGAATCCGGCTAAACATGGTGTAATCATTAAATATAAAATGAAACCCATTCAAACACGTTATTTTTGTGTATGACTGGGTTTTTAGTTATTAGAATCGTATAGTTTAATCTTATTTCCGAGAGATAACCGATTTATTCTAAGTGTAAAGGGGTCAAGATCAGAATGACCTATTGAGTTGAGACAACCTCTTTGCATTTATTCCGTATATTCCAGCTTTACACGAGCTTTGGCTGTTCGTGCATATTCCGATGGAGACATGCCGGTCGCTTTTTTGAAATCACGGGAAAAATAATGAATACTGCCGTAACCGAGCATAGCGGCAATCTCTGTGAAATTGTATGGCTGTTCACGAATAAGCATTTTGGCTTCTTCGATTTTTAATCGTTTGAAATAGTCAATTGGGCCGGTTCCCGACTGCGAATGGAAGACTTCCTTCAACCGGCTTTTGCCGAGATGCATTTCTTTGCATAGCTTTTCAAGAGTAAGCTGTTCAGACAGATGCTTGCGCATAAAGGCAATAATTCGCTCAGCGGTTTGCTGCTCTGCCTTCTCGGTCTGAAAGGAAGCAGGCCTCCGCGTAACGAGCGATGTCTTACAATCTTCTTCATCTAGTCTACGAATAAGCTGAATGAGCAACGTCTCCAAATAGTTTCGCATCACTTGCTCACTAGCAAACGGGGCGTCCGAATTGCTGACGAGCTCGTGGATGAGCGAATTATCGTAAGGCGGCTCGAAGGAATGGAAGCCTTCCTGCAGCAGCAAAGATAACAGGTTTCTCTCCTGTGTCCCCAGCTTGAGCAGCCGGTTCTCGAACTTGCTCATATAAGGAGAGGTGCATTCAAAGGACAACACGAATACATTAGGCGGTTTATGCTGCTCGCTGACTTGAACGGTATGAAACTCTCCTGGCTTATGAAAGATGATCATGCCCTGCTCAAGCTGATGGGTTCGATCATCCGCTCTTACCTCAACAGAGCCTTTATCTACATATAGAAGCTCCCAAAAATCATGCTGTTCTCCATCGAAAAGATAGCCTTTCGCAAATTCAAAGTAGTGGAAAGAAATCAGCTTGCGCACTGCGAGCATTTCTTTCAGTGTATGCCGAGCGAATTCCATAGGCTATTCCTCTCCTTTTCCGTACATGTTTGTTGCTTGCATTCTATCATATTCTCGATTTCGATTGTGCAAAACATCCGGCTTATTTGCTAAAGGCGATCGACCGCGCAGCTTATATAATTAGCACTATTAAGAGTTAAGGAGGCTGCATGTACGATGAAAAAAGGAATTAACATATGGTCGTTTCCAGCAGGGATGAGTATAGAGGATAGCATTGTACTTGCAAAGGAGGCCGGCTTTGAGGGCATCGAGCTTTCAATGAACGAGACGGGCGCACTGAGTCTGGAAAGCACGGAGGCAGAGGTTCGCGCCATTCGTCGTTATGCCGATCAGACCGGAATCGCTTTATCCAGCCTAGCCAGCGGAATGTATTGGGATTTTCCGTTGACCAGCGAGAGCACAGAGGTTCGCGGCAAAGCGCTAGATATCGCTAAGACGCAGTTGGAGTTCGCAGCTGTGCTCGGCGTGGATACGATTCTGATCGTTCCGGGCGCGGTGGGGGTCGATTTTATTCCGAACTCCCCGGTAGTGCCGTATGATCGGGCCTATGACAATGCCTTGGAGGCCTTCATGAAGCTGGCAAAGGAAGCGGAAGCTGTCGGTGTATCGATCGGCATTGAAAATGTATGGAATAAGTTCTTGCTGTCGCCGCTGGAAATGCGCGGCTTCATCGATACAATCGGCTCTGATTATGTAGGCTCTTACTTTGATGTCGGCAATGTCGTCTACTCAGGCTATCCAGAGCACTGGATATCTATCTTGAATAAGCGCATTAAAAAGGTTCATTTCAAGGACTACCGCAGGCAAGCAGGCGGGCTGCACGGCTTCGTTGATCTGTTGGCGGGAGATGTCGATTATCCATCGGTTATCCAAGCACTGAAAACAATTGGCTATGACGATTATGTAACGGCAGAGATGATCCCAGCTTACTCGCATCATACGAAGCAAATCATCTATAACACATCCGCGGCGATGGACGCGATTCTAGGGAGGACGGAACGCTAATGCTGAATATCGGATTGATTGGGCTAGGCTTTATGGGCAAGACGCATTTGGAGAACTATCTTCGCCTGGAGCGGGAGGGTGCGCCAATTCGCGTTGTCGCCTTGTGTGATGCGGACAAGGAGAAACTGGATGGTGGAGGGAACGGAGGCAATATCGATACGGCTACAGAACACGAGATTGATTACAGCCGTTTTCACAAATATACTTCTGTGCAAGAGATGCTGGAAGGGGAGCAGCTTGATTTCGTCGATATTACCCTGCCGACTTTCCTCCACCGCGATGTGACAGTCCAAGCCTTGAACAGCGGCGTTCACGTGCTGTGCGAGAAGCCGATGGCGATGAATGCCGAGGAATGCGACGCAATGATTGCGGCTGCCGAGGCCAACGGGAAACAGCTGATGATTGGGCAATGCCTGCGCTTCTGGCCGGCTTACGTTTATTTGCAAGAGCTTGTTATGAGCGGTAAGTTAGGCAGCGTTACGAGCGCTTACTTCTATCGTGGAGGCGGTACACCATCATGGGGACCTTGGGTACTGCAAAAGGAAAAAGGCGGTGGAGCGCTGCTTGACATGCATGTGCATGATACGGACGTTATCAACTGGCTGTTCGGTAAGCCGCAAGCGGTATCATGCAATGGGCGCAACGTCATTCCAGGAAGCGGGTATGACATAGCGTCGACTCATTACCGCTATGATGACAGCAAGATTGTGTCCGCTCATGTTGACTGGACGCTGAATGGCGATTTCGGATTTGAAATGGGCTATAAGGTGAACTTCGAGCATGGCAATCTGCAATTCGACGGTGCTGTGGTCAAAGTAAATCCGAATGACGGTGCAAGCTTCAGTCCGCAGCTGCCTGTGGATCATGGGTATTATTTTCAGCTGAAATATTTTACCGAAGCGCTCGCGCAAGGAATGCCTTTTGCGACCGCAACCCCTGCCAGTACGAAAGGCAGCATTGAGATTATAATGGCAGAGCGTGAATCAGCCAATAATCGCGGCGCTTGGGTTCCCGTACAATAGCTGTTATCCTTCTTTGGGACTGCCTTTAGGTAGTCTCATTTGCATTTATCTCGTTCAGAAATTCTTCTATCCTGTAATTAACTTCGCTCGAGTTGTCCAGATTGGTCAGATGATGTGCGTTCGTAATCTGATGCGAGATTGCTTCTGGAATTCGCGATCTTAACTCGCTCTGCTGCCGTCCGACCATATTATCCATTTCACCATACAAGATGAGGGTAGGGCATTTCACTTTTTCCAGGTCGTCTTTGCTTTCCATCCGCAGGTTACCAGCCCAATGACGTATGAAATTACGGTGTGTCATTAACCCGAATGCTTCCATGACAAGGTTGTAATTGGAAGGCGTAATCTTAGAGAGTGCCATCGCTGTCAGCTTGGCTGTTGTACTCAGCGGAATGAGACGGGTAGCGAAGCGGCTGAAAGGAGCAGTGATCTTCTCGAACCAATTAAACGTATTCGTGAACGGTGTACCAATCAGAACGAGCGCCCGCACACGCTCCGGGTAACGGACAGCGGCTTGCAGCGAAATATGTCCCCCCATTGATAATCCGCACAAAATAGCATTCGGAAGCTGCAGCTTATCCATTAACGCGGCCAAGTCCTTGCTGAATAGCTCGGGATCAACCTCACCCTCCGGCAAGGAGGAATTCCCGTGTCCTCGAACATCCCATACGACCGTCTGATACGAATCTGAGAAATAATTGATCTGTGGCACCCACTGTTTATGGTACAACGAATGGCCATGCGTAAAAATAATCGCGGGCCCACTTCCCTTTTCTTCGTAATAAATAGTTGCGCCGTTTAATTTGAAAGTCGCCATTTACTCACCTCTGGGCCGAATTTATGAAATAATTATGATAATATATTTCATATCTTTATTAAAGTATAGCTTTAGCTGCATAATAGGGCAATAGTTTTGAAGTCATTCGATTGAAAAAGTTCATATCTTTGAGTTAATATGAGTGAGGATAGCCTATTTGGGATGAGGTGCAGTATGAATGGATTCGAGAGACGAAGAGAACAGAAGCGCCAAGCGATTTGCGAGGCAGCGCTTAATTTATATATGAGGCATGGGTTACGCAACGTCGGCATTTCGGAGATTGCGGAGACTGCCGGTGTTTCGCAAGTAACGATTTATAATTATTTTGGGAGCAAGAATGATCTGACTCGAGACGTCCTCGCAGCTTATCTGGATCAATATTTGAAGGAGTTTGAAGCTTTCTGTGAAGAGGAGCTCCCCTATCAGGACAAGCTGGAGCAGCTGCTGCTCCGCTCTAGCACGTTCGACAGCCTGCATATTCAGTTCATTGATATGTTTCTCTCCGACGCTCCTGAGATGGCGGAGATCGTCAGAAACTATGAAGCTAAGCTTATTCCACAATTCGTCTCCTTTATCGAGGAAGGCAAGCAGCTTGGCTGCTTTAACCGTTCACTCTCCACCGATACCATTCTATTCTATATCCGTCTATTCAGCAGTCAGGCACTGCAAAGGCTGGGAGAGGAACAGGACGAGAATCGCAAACGGCAAATGTACAAGGAACTGTTCGTGATCTTCTTCAACGGCGTAAGTGAGCGTCCGATGGACATATCGCTTCAAGCCGATTGAATAGTTAAATCCGTGCACGTTCAAGTTTTAGTATTTCGTTTTGGGTAAAACTGTCCGTCTAGGCAGATATGAAAGCGAAGCAACTTATTCGGGCACAAATGGTTGCGAGGCTATTTTTCGCTCTGGCTATACTTAATTTTGAGAGGAGGGGATGAGATGGAGTGGCTGCAGCGGATGAATTGTGCACTAGATTATATTGAAGAAAACTTGACCGAGGGAATTGAATTGAGGGAGGCGGCACGCAGGGCATGCTGCTCGTCGTATCAGTTTCAGCGGATGTTTTCGTTCATTACTGATGTGACGCTGGCGGAATATATTCGGCGGAGGCGCCTGACACTTGCTGCGCTTGAATTGCAGCACGGCGGGGTCACTAAGATAATTGATGTAGCGCTAAAGTATGGTTACGAATCACCGGTCTCGTTCGCACGGGCATTCTATGCGCTGCACGGAATTACGCCAGCAATGGCCCGGCAAGAGGGAATTGCACTCAAAGCATACCCCGTCTTTCCTTCCTTATCACAATTAAAGGGGCAGAGGTAATGAATTATCGGATTGAAACAAAGGGAAGCTTTGAAGTGTTCGGCATTGAAGGTGTATTTCAAGTTGATGGGAGCGGTCAGGAACCACAGACACCCGCGAAGCTGTGGGAGCAGAGCATAGCTAACGGCGATATGAAGAGGCTTGAAATGTGTGCGGGTGATTTGCCATCGTTTGTGAGCAGTTATTTACATTCCGTGCATGCAGTGTGTAGTTACCGAAAGACTGGTCCAGATACATTCCCGTACATGCTGTGTGTCTTCAAAGACAAAGCCAGCAACTCGGATGAGTATACCTCGGTGACTATTCCTGCGCATACATGGGCGATTTTCCCGTCGGAGTCCCATCCTTGGGAGCAGTTCGATGAAATCATTGAATCGCTATATAAACGCTTTTACACTGAATGGCTTCCTACAGCGGGCTATGAGCAGATGGATGGAGTAGAATTCGAAATGTACGGAGCTAAAGATGGCCTTAACTATATCGAACTCTGGTTCGCGGTTCAAAAAGTGTAATTCCAATCTTTTAATGCTGTATTTAAAAACTATATTGAGGCTATAGATGAATGTTATGTTCGTCTATAGCCTTTTCTGTTTCTAAGCTATGAGAGCCTATGAATGGCAAGCAGTTTTCCATTATTTTCAGTAGCTATAAAAATGGAATACGTCATGCGTTATAAGCTGCTGTGTAAATTATTTTAACTAAATGAAACATTTGTCTAATTTCAAACGTGTTGGAATGAAGGGAGGGAAGCCGTTGGATAGTCATGAGATTAGTAGAAATGAGCACATAGCAATGTTAGTTAACAAGTACGCTGATATGGTGCTGCGTCTGGCGCTGACCCACCTTGGAAATCTAGCGGATGTGCAGGATGTGTGTCAGGAGGTATACATTAAACTTTTCAAGCATCAGTTTTCCTTTAGCGATGTCGAACATGAGAAAGCTTGGATTATTCGAGTAACCATAAATACATGCAAGGATATCATCAGAAGTCCATGGAAGAAATTGTTCACACCATTTGAAGAGGTACCTCTTCCTAATACGCACAAAGAGAGTATGGAGGTTGTAGTCCTTGTTCTTAGTCTTCCTCGGAAATACCGTATGGTCATTCATCTTTATTATTATGAAGGCTACAAAACAGCTGAGATCGCTGAGCTTCTAAACTTGAAAGAAAGTACAGTTCGGACACAACTAAAGCGAGCAAAAGAGCTTCTTAAGGGAAAAATAATGGGAGGGTTTGACGATGACGAATAAAACGAAGTATGTAAATGGAATGAATGAGATAAAGGCAGATCATATTCTCAAACAAGAAATCATCAACAAACCTAGAACGAGTCACACAGGCCCTTCAAACACAGTTCGAATACTCTCTCGTAAGGTTGCTATGGTTGCGGTTTCCTGCATAATTATATTAATTATAGCTATTGGAGGTCGATTTGTGTTTTATGATGGGGACCTATCTAATTCATCTACCTTATTTAGCGAGTTTGTTGTTACTGCTTATGCGGCAGATGGAACCCCTTTGCTAGTAAAACCGGATGTGGATTTTCCACTTGGTCAATATTCCACGCTTATGAGCAGTGTACCAGGTTTTCCTATAACAATCGTTGGTAAGGATGCAGACATGATTAAAGTACAATCCTCAGAGGGGCAGTTGTTATTATGGAATCCGACAGATTCCAAGGTGGTGGATCTGGGGGAGCAAGCTTCTGTTAAGTCAGGCGATACCATCTATTGGTCTCCATTGGCAGGAGGAGATCAGTCACATTCGACAGCAACTGAAGGTATCCTTCAGATAACTGCTTACAAGGATCATACAAAGCTCGGCAGCAGTACGATAGAGATAAAATCCGATGGACAAAATAATTACACAGGAAAGCTAACTAACTAATAACTGGGGTTGGGACTATGCTGGCGGTTTTATTCATCCAAAAACCGCCATTTCATAAGCCGTTTATAAGATTAACTCAGCGAGGCGATGAATCCCGTGTTCAATCGAGGCTTCATCTACTTTTGCAAACCCTAATACCCACCCCTTACGTGTGCTGTCCAGACAATAGGGCCCAAGAGGATAGACTCGTATTCCTTGTTGAAGGGCTAACTCGGTGACAGCTTCTTCGTCATAGGACTCCTCAGCTTCAAGCAGCATATGCAATCCTGTTTCTACTCCGCTTAGTGTGAATCGCTCCCCTAGCCCGCTGGCCATAATCGCTTTTGTCATGGCTTCGTGCCTTCTTCGGTACACATTTCGGACTCTTCTCATATGGCGCATAAAATGCCCGCTCTTAATGAATTGAGTTAGTGCCAGTTGATCCATGATTGGCAGATGGCGGTAGGTAAGCTCCTGTACCTTGGCTAACTGAGCAATTGCCGGGGCAGAGCCAGCGATAGCTGAAATACGAATGCCTGGGGCAATCATTTTAGAAAAACTCATGAGGTACAAGGTATTAGGAGAAGCTTGGCTGAACAGCGTTGGCAGCGGATCTCCACGATATCGGAACTCACTATCATAATCATCCTCTACGATCCAAAATTGTTCTTTGGCGGCCTTATGCAGCAATTGCTGCCTGCGGGGCTCCGACATCACGACCCCAACCGCACACTGATGCGAAGGGGTTACAAAGACCAGCTTGGATTGCGGATGAATACCCTCAACTACAAGTCCATTCTCATCGACAGGAACGGGCACCACATTCATGCGCCGATATTTCATCGCCATCCAAGATGCCGGGAAACCGGGATCTTCAACAGATACCGTATCTCCATCAGCTAACAGCGATTGTGCGATCAGGTCTAAGCTATGCTGAGCACCTGATGTCAATAGGATCTGATTGGTTTGAATATGAATGCCTCGTTCAAGTGACAAATAACGCTGAATTTGCTCACGCAATGCTGTGAGACCATAGGCATTCCCGTAAGCCCAATCGGATACATCCATTGCGGCAGATGCGTGGAGAAGCGATTGTCGCCAGTTTTTTTGAAATTGTTCGTCCAAATAGGGCTCATGAGGGCTGAAATCAATCGTTACTTCCCGTTGCTCTTTGCCTCTGAACCAGTCATGTAATTGCTCGACCGCCGAGTTCAACAAGGGAAGCGAAGGGGGGAGGAGGCCATCTGTTACGATTTCCTTCGTTGACCCCGCAGCTTGATTCCATTTGCTGACTCGCGTTCCTCCTCGGCGAGATGTAACTGTGTAGCCTCGACTTAGCAATTCCTCATAGACGATCTGGATAGTTGATCGAGAAACACCAACTATGTGAGCAAGCTCGCGCGAAGGAATTAATAATTCACCTTCGGCCCAGACTCCAGTTGTAATATTATGAATGGCCTGATCAAGCAGTTGCTGCCAGATTGGTCTCTTATCATTACGTATGACTTTCATCATTGAGCACACCTCCAAATAGAAGCTCCAACATCAAATCAATAATTATGGATTGTTATAATCGTAAAGTTTGGATATTCTAACGCAATCCATTCATTGCTATACTACCGTAATAGCATTTGTAATTGCAATGTAGTCGTTGCGGTGTGTAGAAGACGATAAGCGTTAGGGCGATTCGTGTGGGATGAAGCTTATATAAGTGGAAGGGGAGATTTCAAAAATGGAATCCGTTCGTTACAAGATCAGGGAGTGTCAGGATCATGAGAAAATGGAAAGCTTTCTTCGCAGGGCGAGATTAGGACACCTTGGGTTGGTTGATGGGAATCTCCCTTATGTTGTACCTCTTAATTATGTATGGACGGAAGGAAAGCTATATTTCCACGGCGCTGGAGATGGAAGGCGTAATAAGGTGATGCTTAACAATCCACAGGTATGCTTTACAGTATGTGAGGAGTACGGAACGATTACGGACCCGGTTCCTGCCAAAACTGATACGGCTTATATGAGTGTAATGATCTTTGGACAGGCAGAGCCAATTACGGATTTGGACGAAGCGACCCATGTCCTTCAAGAAATGATGCATAAATATGTTCCCGGCTATTATAATCGTCCGTTGTCCAAGCAGCATGTAGACAAGTATAGGTCGGCCGTGTTCAGCGGACCGGTCCAAGTCTGCCGAGTTATTCCGAGTTATATAACGGCAAAAGAAAGCCCTATTGAAGCAGAAAAGATGTATAGAACGGGCATGAATGCCGGGCGAGAAATTTAACTTCAAAGCGAATCACCAACAACACCGCTGCAACTAAAAGCAGCGGTGTTATTGATGTGGGCTGTTCCTATTTGTGTTATCCTATTACTACATTCTAGTAATATGCTTTTTTAAGCCTCGGTGCTATCTAATGTTTTTGCAATCCCTACTCTCGCAGCTGTTACCCCAATATTGCGCAAGCAAGCAGCAGTCTAAATACACCTCTGCCACTATCCAACCTATAGGCAATAATGCCGACCTCACCTCGTTATTCTTCCTAGTGCTTCAATGCAGGTTTTGACAAAGACTAGCATTCATTTCAGTATTCTTCAAAGCTATGGAAGGATGTTTGTTTCCTTTATATCGGTAATCGCTTTTTATTTGCGCACGTCTGGATCATTCTTAAAGGCATGTAGATTTCTTGTCAGGAGTGAAATGATGAAGGAAACATTCAACAGCAAAAATACTGAACGAAGCGGGCCAGGCTCTAATCGCCCGATGCAAGGTGCTGGGCTTTATAGGCCATTTCAATCGAATTTGCAGAGCCTGATGATACAAATGCAGCAAACGATTGGGAACCGCGCTTCTAGTCAATGGCTGGCTCAAACCAGTTCTCCTACTCCTGTGAAGACGATCCAAATGTTGATGAATCGGGATAGCTTTATGGCAAGGCGTGTAGAGCAAGAAGCCCAGAACGAGTCGCTGGGCCGTATTGCCGGTCATCTGGAGCACTACGGTACGCTGAGCGACGAGAATGATGCCAATAGGCAGCAGCGTTTACATTCATTGAAGCAATTGGATACCTGTATCTATGATTGGTTCAACCGTTTCGTCACTGGAAAAGTCGATGCTGTCTCAAATGGCCCATTGTTACAATCGCTCTTGCAGGAAAGTCAGGCAGCACATCAGGAGTTGGTGATTCAAGTTGCACGAGACGATCGGCTTCTTCCCATTGATACGACTGGTATGGAAGACCCAGCCGAAGTAGAGACTGTCCGCTTAATATGGCGGGAGGTGGTTGAGGACAGAGGCAACCTTAAGATTAGAGAAAGGGCAAACAAGCCCGGATTTCGTAACAGAATGCTGGCTGCAATTGCAAAGCTGCTTCAGGGCGCTGCCGGACGAAGACTGATTGCCCAGTTAAACGCAGCGCAGGACAGCGCAGCGAAAAATATTATTTTGTCGTCTGATTTTGCAGCGGAGCTTGGAGCACAGGACAAGAAGCTCAATCAGGCCTATCCTCATGCAGAGATGGACCCGGAGACAAGAGACAGCTATAAGTTTCAGAGAGTTGCTGCCAGTGAAGTTGGAGATGTCGCGGCAGTTCCTGAAGCGCCTGCCGACCCCGCTGCTTTTAATCAATTTCTGGCTGACAACCCGCATCCTTTTTTTAAGATGAATCATACTTATTATAGAAGAGGAAGAAGTTCGGGCAGTTTCGTTCGCATACAAAGCGAAGGTATGAAGACGGCTGTCGGCGCAAACAGACAAGAGGTGATTACACCGGAATTCGTAACGGTCGGTCATGAACTGGGCCATTCCTCCCGGATGCTGAGAGGCGTCACGGCTGATGACTCAGGCGGATTGGAGAAATTCAATGTTACGGAGGCTGCTGAGCTGAAATTGTGGAACAATGCCGAGGAATATGTGAACATTAATGCGAATGAGAATGCCGTGCGCAGAGAGCATGGCATTAGTGCAAGAATGTATCATGCGAGCTCGGTGGATAGTGTTCAACTTGTACATGGTCATGAGAGGTTCTGCGCTTTGAGGAAGCGCTTGTTGGAACAGTACCCTCAAGGGTATTCCAGCATGGTACAACATTATTCCGGAGGGAAAGCGATACTGCTTGCTGATAAGCTAAGCCCTCGCCCGGATTTCGCTAATCCTGATGTCGTACAGGGCCTAATGGCGCAATTGCATCAGCTTCAGCCGTTATTAGCTGTTATTCAGCGGCATATACAGGAGAAAGCAGCACCGGCACTCCTATATCAGCATGCACACAAAATGACTAAAAAAAGAATGGACGAGGATGCAGATTTTCGGCTCTTTAGTCTACAATATAAAACAGCGCTACAAACCGCCCGAATTCCTTCAATGCGAGCGACGCTGGAGAAATGGAGCGATTTGGCCCGTGAACGAAGCATAGTTCTCGACATGAAAGCAGCGGCTTCGTTAGATGATTTAGATGATTTGGAAATCCATATTTGATAAAATAAGGCCAGCAGCATCTAAATAGGGAACCGCAAATCATAGATAGGATTGTGATGAGGATATGGTTAAGTCAGTTGATTAGACCTCCTAAAATATCAACTGCAATAAAATTTTAGGAGGTTATATAACATGATTTTCAATCTTATTGACAGGGATAGCTGGAGCAGAGCGCACTATTTTGAACATTATTTAAATCAGGTGAGATGCACATATAGCATCACTGCAAATATGGATATTACCCTGCTGTTGGAAGAATTAAAGAAAAGGCAGATCAAGCTGTACCCTGCACTAATCTACATGATAACTACGGTGGTCAATCGTCACATTGAATTTCGGACATCTTTTGATTCTGAAGGCAGGTTAGGTTATTGGGATAGTCTGTCTCCCAGCTTTACCATTTTCCATAATGATGACAAGACCTTTTCAAGCATCTGGACGTTGTACAGCGAGGATTTTAATGATTTCTACAGCCGTTATCTAGGTGATATGGAGAGCTATGGCGACATTAAACAATTTACTGCTAAGTCTAACGAACCGCCAAACGTCTTTCCGATTTCGAGCATTCCATGGGTCAACTTCACGGGCTTTAACCTGAACGTTTATAACGAAGGGACTTATTTGTTGCCTATCTTTACAATGGGGAAATATGATCAGCATAATGGGAAAATACGTTTGCCCTTATCGGGGCAGTTCCATCATGCTGTTTGCGATGGCTATCATGCTGGCGTACTGTATAATGAATTGCAGTCACTTGCAGATGCTTGTACGGAATGGTTGCCAAACCATTCTATTCGTTAGTTACCACATTCGGTAACGAGAAACTAAAGTTTAATAAACTAAGAAGCCCTGCCGATAGTAATGTCGGCAGGGCTTCTTAGTTTTACCTTTGTTCTTACTTTAGGCAGTTGGTGCCTCGGTGGTGATCATCCACATAATGCCGTATTTGTCTTCGAGCTGCCCGAACAAGCTGCCCCAGAAGGCAGGCTCCAACGGACTCTTCACATTGCCGCCTGCGGCTAGCTTATCGAAGGCCTCGCGGGCTTCGGCTTCTGCTGCGAACTCAAGGCATAGATTGATTGCATTCCCCCGAGTGACCGGCTCGAATACGGAATCAGACATTAAGAAATGGATTCCTCCGGCCATTAGACTCAAGTTAACGACTTTATCCTTGAGCTCTTCCTTTGCTTCAGGAAGCTGCCCATGCGTCATAACGGACAGGATCTCTCCTCCAAGCGCATTCGTGTAGAACTCAGCTTGAGCTCTAGCATCCTCCGACATTATATAAGTTGTATGTTTTGCCATCTTATAACATCCTCTCATTCGTTGGTTTGGACTGATATCAAGCATGAGTGATAGCCAATGAGCTCAGCCTCTATTAAGACAACGAATGAGAAATGACCAGATCGACAGAATTCAAAAAAAGTTTTTCTTAAATTCTTATTTGGCTCTATATCCTTGAACTATGCGATATCCGAGGGGAGAAGGAAGGGCTAACTTACGTTAAAATAGAGCTTTCAACTCTTTAATTTGCTCAATATGCCGTTGCTCATGTAAAAACAATAGCTCAATCCATTGATCTAAGGGCAGGCTTCCAAAAACGGGATGAGTGACTGCTATTGTTGTCAAGACTGCTCTATCCTCTATCTGATTAAGGACATTCATTAGGTTGTTTCTTGAATCACTTAGTAGCTGAAGGATCTGCGATACTTCAAATGGCTCGGTGCTCGGCTCTGAAACAACAGGCGCTTGAATTTTGTTAGACCTATCGGATACAAACTGAATAGCTAGATGTTCTTTGTGAACGGGATTCCTTTTTTTCAGCCCAAGCATGATGGCTTTGGTGAACAATTCCTCCGTAATAAATAAATGATGATACACCTGAGCTATACTCCATCGGCCGCTGTCGAATCGACGGTTGAAATCATCAAAGCTTAGAGAAGCAGCCTCATTCACTAACCACTCTCTCGTATTCAATAAATGCTCATCCAAATTATCCATATGATCCTCCTTTTGGTTAGAATATCTATTAGTATGATATCAAACTTTTGTTCAGAGGTAATATACCATCATGGAGAATCTCCGTTTAGTTGAATATCTATAACTATAATGATGCATCTATTAGATTATTCCAACAGGGTTGTCAGATATTCGCGTACTCTTCTGCGTATTCCTTATGAATATGAAATACATACAAGACATAGCCTTGCGGGCTTCGAATGACAGAGCAAGATTTCAAAATTTCCCCTGTGATATAACTAACATGAATTCAAAATAAGGGGATGAGAATATGAGTAAGCTAACAGGTAAAATTGCTTTAGTAACAGGAGCAAGCCGGGGGATCGGGCGAGGCATCGCGTTGCGTCTGGCACAGGAAGGGGCTTTAGTTGCGGTGCACTATGGAACAAGACAATATGATGCAGAGGAAGTTGTTCATGAGATTGAACAGAATGGCGGTACGGCATTCCTAATAGGTGCTGACTTGCAGTCAATTAGCGGCATAAATGATTTATATGCGACATTGGATGCAGCTCTTCATGAACGTACAGGTAATAATCGGTTTGATATTCTCGTGAATAACGCGGGGATCGGGCAAATCGCAACTATTGAGGAGGCGACGGAGGAATCTTTCGACGAGGTCATGAACATTAATGTTAAAGCACCGTTTTTCGTTAGCCAGTACGCTTTAACTCGTCTGAATGCAGAAGGCCGCATTATTAATATTTCATCGTTTGTTACACGTGCGGCCACTCCTAGTGTTTTTACTTATAGCGTATCAAAGGGTGCTGTTAATACCCTTACGCATGTTCTGGCTCAGAAGCTAGGAAGCCGTAATATTACGGTGAATGCTATTCTGCCAGGCATTATTAATACTGAGATGAATGTCGGAACGTTGCAGGATCCGAATGGACAGAAGTATGCGGCTGGCCTTTCAACCTTCAACAGGTGGGGAGAGCCTGCAGATGTAGCGGATATTGCTGCTTTTCTTGCATCGCCAGACAGCCGCTGGATAACGGGTCAATTAATTGATGCAAGCGGTGGATCTCATCTATAGCAGGTAATACATCTTTAAACAACACGTTGCTTTTGCTCGATTCACTTGGTGATAGCCCAGTAGTACCGTCCGCGAATGTGCTATTCTCTCTGAACTTTTCGAACATCGACGATAGTCTTCAATACCTAAATAACCTAGGTGTGCAGCTTGTGGGTGAGGGCGTAGAGCGGTTCCCAGATGTAGCCATTATTACATTACAGCATCCCGATGGTCACTTACTAATGGTTGTTCAAGAGTTGCAATGGTAGGTTCTGAGTGAACCTATTAGATAGATCCAATAGGTTCAAGCTGTTTATTTGAACGAATTGCATAGCTAGTCTATTAGAGCGGGGATAATGTATTCCTTAATCAGTGTCCACCTGTCGCTAGGATTATTGATGAAGCTGGATGCGATGACTACTACTAGGTCTTTCTCTGGCATGCAGCAAATGACATTGCCGCCATCCCCCATAGCTAAGTAGGCAGTAAAGCCTTCTTCTTCGTGCAGCCACCAGAGGTAACTATATTTATTAGCATTCATGGCTGTTGAATCGGCAATCCATGTCTTCGAAATAATCTGTTGATTATCCCAATTGCCCTTGTTCAAATATAGAAAACCAAAGCGCGCCATATCACGGACAGTTAGCGTAAGTCCCCAGCCCCCAGTGGAATTGCCCTTTGGGTCTTCGACCCAGCCCTGTACATTATGACCGAATAAATCTTCAAATCCGAATGCCTTCATTTCATGATAAGGAATTTCTCTCATGCCAATCGGGGCGAATAAATGTTTGTTCGCAAACTCACGGGCACTATTGCCTGTGCTGCGGGTGATGATGGCGGATAACAGATGTGCTCCTGCCGTACAGTATTTATATTCCCCGAGCTTGCCATTCTGGCCCATAAGGTCAAGCGTATATTTTACCCAGTCTGGCTGCTGGCATAGCTTGTCTAATGGCTCGTGCCAGTCTTCAAAGGAATAAGGGACGGTCATAGTGAGAAGATGGCGGATCGTAATCTCTTTTTTTTGTAGGTCAGCAGCGTCGGCGACATATGCAGGGAAAAAATCCAATACCTTTTGGTCTAAGCCTTCAATATAACCGCTGTCTATGGCAATACCAATGAGAGCAGATAGTATGCTTTTTGTTACAGAGGCCATATGATGGGGAACATCAGGCCCACTGCCATTATAATAGTTCTCAAAGGCAACTGAACCATTCCGCACAATGATGATGCCATCTAAATTAGGGTATTCAGATTGTATGATAGACTCAAGCTCTAATAGCTTTTCGGAATTCATTCCTAAGCCCGCCGGATCTGCAGCTTGCCAATGCGTCGTTGGCCAGTAGTTTCTTTCCATTTCAATGCCTCCCAGTTAGTTACCCTTATCGTTTCTTTATAGGAAAATACACCTCAGTAACCATATCCTCAGGAATAATGGCTTGATTAGGATCCGTTATATAGACTTCATAAGGTGCTCTTACTAATGCATATCCCTCATGCTCTATCCATTCCATCAGCTTGGCGTATACCGATGTCAATTCGGAATAGGGGCCTCTGAGAACAGATCTTGCACACAGGCCACCGGGTAAATCTCTTGTTCCCTTTACGATCTCCTTGATTGGAACGGCTACCTCGGTATCATTGCCGGCAGGATTGAATTCAGGGCTATGATAAATCGTTATCGGCGTACCAAGCAGGGTAAGCTTTTCTGTAGCAATCTTTTCATATAGTCTGCTGAAATATGCCCCATATCCTGAAGCATAGTCACTACTGCTCATCATCTGACGCTTATAAAGAATATTGATGGACAGGGTCTCAACAAGCTGCACCTCGATATGGTCAAGATGTGACAGGATAGGAATGCCATTTTCTAAATTTGAAATATCATTGCTTATTTGTTCTAACTTGTATGCAATAGTATTCAGTTTATCTTGCATTTCTCTTCTCTTGTAATTAAGGGCAGCGCAAAGCTTCTCCTCTGCTTGATCCTCTTCTAGTGCCACAATAGCTTTAATATCCTCCAGTGAAAAATGATAGGACTTCAAACGATTGATGAAGAGCATCTTTTTTAGCTGCTGAATGGAATAGTATCTATAACCGTTCTCGGGGTTAATCTCATCAGGATTAATTAATCCAAATTCATCATAATATCGCAGTGTTTTTGTGGACACTCCGCATATTTTTGAGAATTCTCCAATTGAGAGCAAGTGCTGGCCTCCATTCTTCGTATTGTTATATGGGTTACAAGCTTAAAGTATCGCGATACTTGATTCTATTTCACTATACACCTTGCCCTAAGGGCAAAGACAACAGCAAAAATAGGAGGAAGGGGAGATCATGTAAGGAGATGTGGGAAGCCAGCCTATAGAATAAAGTGGAGGGGCAGCAGGTTGATTAAGAAGGGATTCTCATTAAAGAAAGCTAGGAAGGTTGCTATTGGTTGATCGGATGAAAGGAGGTAGATCGCGGGAATTGGGAGCTTGCAGACGAAGGATGTCCCATTCTTGTGAATAGAACATCCTCCGTCTGCAAGTCAGTTGGTAAAAGCTTAGCTGGGTGGGTATAATCTGCGTCCAGCTAGATCAGTTTCTTATTTATTATACTAGCTCGTTCGATCCGTGGAGAACAAGCTTCATGCCTTCAACCTTCAGCTTGTTCATCTGATCGACCCAATTTCGGAATTGATCGAATTTCTCATCATCGTAACCGAACAACTGTTGCATTTCTGTGGCTATGTATCTTTCGGAGTCGCTATAGCTGCCATCCGCATAGATAAGGAGCAGAAGCTCGGCTAGAAAAATATGCTTGAGCTGTTCGTCCTGAATTCCCCCGAGCAACTCGGCGGTAGAAAGGCTTAGCTCGGCAGAGGGCTCCCAGTCGTTCATATCAAGCTCATGCATCCAACCTCGAATATAATTCAGTTCATTACGATTCACGAATCCGTCTGATGTGGCGATCCGGTGTGCAAGCTCTAAAAAAGCCTCTTTATGCTCGCGTTCTACGATAAAATGCAAGAACAATTCTGCTCACTCCTCTTCTGACACCCCATGCGTATCCGTTGCGATAACGACAGGAAGATATGTTCAGTTTAGTAGAGTCACGAGCGAAATTCAACAACTATTAGTAAGGGAATAGAACAGGAGTTTTCTTATCGTTTGATACCATGTCTAAGGATAATTAAGTTGAACGAGAAAAAGCAGTCTTCGGCCTTTGTACAGGTCAAGACTGCTTTTCTTTTTATATTGACAATGCATTATCGTTACAGCATACTGTAAGTGTTACAGTGTGCTGTAACCTTATATTGGGTTAGGATGGTGAGTTGTTGAATACATATACCGCTAAGCAAATAGCTGAAGTGTTGCAGAACGAAGACCCTCATATAAATTTAAGAACGGTTAGGTATTACACGCAGATTGGAATCATTCCGCCACTTGAATTGGTGGGCAACAAGAGGGTGTACACGGATGAACACCTTCATTATTTTCGCGCTGTTCTTTTATTATCCAAAAGCGGCGAGACCTTAGCTTCAGCACAAGAGAAATTAATGAGCTTGCCGCTAGAAGAAGTTATCAAAATTGGTGAAAACCTTCGGTTCTATCAGGCTGATCAAATTTTTCGGAACGAGACCCATGTTTTGAACGAGGATGTGATTCTCTCGGTCAGTTCACGTGTTTCACCTGAGCTGAAAGTTAAGATGATCGAGGCCGTTACCCAAGTGCTGAGAGGGGAAGGAAAGCAATGATCAAGGTTCGATTCGCAAAATCTGCTATAGAAAATGAAGAAGGCATGAATCATCTCTGGATTCAGCTGTCTCCGATTGGTCAAGTGAAGAATGTCCGTATACAAATCGTTCTTCCGATGGGGATTCATCGCATGCATAATTTCAAAGATGCTGATGAAGGTAGCACGGGCGAAATTACTATTCTTGATCCAGAGGCTGTTAATGATGTTTTTATTGAAATTTTCACTAGAGAGCCTGTAGCATGCGGGGAAAAAACGATTCATGTGGCTTACTGCTACAGCGATCAGTTGGGAAGAATCACACGCGTAGAGCATTTTGTACCCTTAATGGTCGTATCAGAAGAGGAAATGGATCGGATCAGCATCGACGATGAGGTTATTCGTAAAGTCAAAGCATTTCGGAAGCAATATAGTAATAACGATTGTATCGAGCACATAGCACCCAAGCCCATTATAATGGACTCTAATCAAGTATCGGAATGGGAGAAGAAGTATCGAATCGAAGGAATAATAGAATAGGAAAAAAGGAATGAGGAATGCCTATGAAACCGATACAGAAGCCATGGATCAAATTGCAGCAAACCCTCGATGATGAGGATTATAAGCTGATTCATACTCTTCAAAGCCAATGCTTCCATGTAGAGCAGACAGCCCTAAAGCTCGAGCTTGATTACAAGCTGGGAGTCTCGTCGGAAGAAGGGAACAGCTCCAGTATTCAAAGCATAAATGAATTTCAATATTTTGATGGGCAAAAATTAATCGGGTATATAGGAATTTGCGGCTTCGGAGGAGCGGGGGCGCAGATCGAAGTGAATGGCATGGTGCATCCGGAATATAGACGGCAAGGTGTATTTAGGAAGCTATTCGAACTGGTCACAGCAGAGTGGAGGCACAGAAGCTCAACTAGCATGCTTCTTTTGAGTGATAGGAAGTCAGAGGCTGGACAGAAATTTATTAGCGGGACCGGGGCGCAATACGATCATTCCGAATATGAAATGTATTTGAATCAAGCTGAGTTTCATCCGTCTCCAGACCAGCAGCGCGGCATTACTTTCAGGAAAGCTACGAATGCCGATGCAAGTGAAATTGCAAGGCAAAATGCCATTTATTTTAACGAAGCAGAATCGACGGATGATCTGACATTGCCTGAGGATGAAGAAGCGAAGGGAGTACTAACCTATATTGCTGAGAAGGAGCAATTGATCATCGGGAAAGTTCACCTTCAATTAACTTCTCATAGTGGCGGTATCTATGGCCTGGGCGTAGTGCCGGAGCATCGTGGAAAAGGGTACGGCCGCGCTGTTCTAATTATGGCTGTCCAAAAGCTGAAGGAAGTTAGTGCAAGTGCCATTATGCTTCAAGTAGCTGCTGATAACGTAAATGCGCTCGATCTGTATAAGTCCTGCGGCTTCGCTGTGACATCAACGATGGATTATTATGAATTGAGAAAATGAGGCTGCGGTTGTCGTATCATTTACAGCATTAACAATTAGACATAGAAAAAGATAGCCGCAGTAATCTGTGGCTGCACGTCATCATGCATGTGGCTCTAAGCAAAAGGGTCTGAGCTTTGCTTAGAGCCTACAGCAAGGACGATTCAGAGAGGTATGATTATGACCTGAATGAAGCTGTTCACTCCTAACTGCTCACAGCTTCATTAGGTGTAGGTGCAGGCTGAATTCCGTCCTTTAGCTTGAAGAGTGGAATCATGATGATGACGCCAAGGATCAGGAGGAGACCTGCGATGACGTACAGCGGGGCGAGGGAGATCGCGTTTTTGATCACGCCGGCTACCATCATCGTCACGACCATCGAACCCATGAACATCGGAGTTAGAATGCCGTTTACCCGGCCGATGAATGATTGCTCCGTATTTTGCAAAATCTTCGTATTAATCCCGATGTTGATGCATGGGAAGGCTAAGCCGCTAATGAATTGCAGCCCCAGTGAGACCCAATAATCTGTTGAGATTCCCATAGCAATGATGACGAGGGCGTTCACCATCATGCCGAATGCCAGAAGCTTCTGAGGCGATACTTTGCTGGCGAAGCCCATTGCCACAACACCGCCGATTATCATAGCTGCACCATTGGCTAGCAGGAACCATTGGTAATAATCCTCAGGCTTTCCAAGCCGCTCCGTAATAAGGAAAATGCCTAGCGGCTGAATAAGGCCAAAGGCCAGCCCCGCAGCAATAAACCCTCCACCTAGCTTACGGAGTATAATGCTGGACCACACGTAGCGGAATCCCGCTTTAATATCGTCTACCACCTGTGACTTTTGCTCGTCCCCATCAACTTGCTGATCACGCGGCAGGAAGGCCAGCGAAGCAGCTGACAATAGAAAGGCAATGCCCATTACTCCAATAGCCGTCTCAATCCCATAGCTTTGGTATACGAATGTACCGGCGACCGGTCCAAAAATCATAAACACTGCGAATAACGTTTGATAGACTGACATTCCCTTTTGCACCAAATGCTCAGGAACATGCTGCTTGAATAGCTTCATGCCTGAGGGCTGAGAGAACTGCGATAAGATGGCTGAGACTAATGTAGCGAAGAATACGGCTTTCCAGGAACCGTTGGCCATTGTAAACAGCACTACGAGAATCGAGGCCGCACTTAACAGGTCGCACCATACCATCGTTTTTTTCGGCCGCCAGCGGTCTGCGAACGTTCCTCCTATAAATGAAAATATGAAGATAGGCGCGAACTCTGCGACAGAGATGAGCGATACAGCGAAGGCATCGTCATTCGTCATTTCCTTGACATAGAACAGGATAGCGATATTGCGTACCCAAATACCGATTTGCAAAAACAATGTGGACATCAAAATAACTTGCACGAATCGGTTGCTTAACAATGAGGATGCCGAAGCGGCTTGACTAGCAGTCATTAATTTCTTCCTTTCTAACCTTGAATTTTATTTGACCTATGCTGTAGCTTCCTTATAGATTTTACTTGCCAACTCTCGTCCCCAAAAGGTTCATCAGAATGAATGATTGCTCCGCCCCGCGACCGATTCCATAGTTGATTGCAGGGAAGGTCTGAGCCCGATGACAAGGGAGTTTGTAGAATAACCCTTATGGAAAGGTTATAATAAGTGGGCAGAAGCAAACGCTGCAAGCAGCGCCTAGGAAGAGCTGGAACGTACATAACTAAGCGATCCTAATGATAAGGTTGGCTTGATATAGGAAAATATCGGATACAACAATACAGCAGTACAAAGGAGATACGATGGAGGAGAAAAAAGAAATTCGTGAAGCAGGCTGGCACTTCGATAATAGTTATGCTCGTTTGCCGGAATTGTTGTTCACCAAAATGAGCCCAACTCCTGTAGAATCACCGGAGATCGTCATTGTGAATGAACCGTTAGCCCTCTCGCTAGGATTGGATATCAAGGCGCTGAAAAGCGAAGAGGGGGCACAAGTGCTTGCTGGCAATCGGATTCCCGATGGTGCAGAGCCCCTTGCACAAGCTTATGCGGGCCATCAATTCGGACATTTCAACTTATTGGGGGACGGCAGAGCAATGCTGCTGGGTGAACAAATTACTCCTCTGAATGAGCGGCTCGATATTCAATACAAAGGGTCAGGCAGAACCCCGTATTCCCGCGGAGGCGATGGTCGAGCTGGACTCGGGCCAATGCTGCGCGAATACATCATTAGTGAAGCGATGCATGCGCTGGGCATTCCAACTACCCGCAGCTTAGCAGTCGTGACAACAGGGGAGTCTATCTACCGCGAAATCGAGCAGCCAGGTGCTATTATGACCCGAGTGGCTGCCAGCCATTTGCGTGTCGGAACCTTCCAGTTCGCCGCGAATTGGGGCAGTGTCGAGGAGATTCGGGAGCTGGCGGATTACAGCTTGCAAAGACATTTTCCAGAATTAAAGGCTGAGGCTAATGAGGACCACTATCTTTCACTGCTCAAAGAGGTGATCAAGCGGCAGGCCGCATTGATCGCCCAATGGCAGCTGGTTGGCTTTATTCATGGAGTGATGAATACCGACAATATGACGATTAGCGGAGAGACGATTGATTATGGCCCGTGCGCGTTCATGGATGCCTTTGACCCCGCAACCGTATTCAGCTCTATTGACTCGCAAGGCCGCTATGCCTATGGCAATCAACCACGCATAGCGATGTGGAATCTTGCGAGATTGGCAGAAACGTTATTACCGCTCGTGCATGCTAATGAAGAGCAGGCTATTAAGCTGGCTGAGGATGCGCTTGAAGACTTCAAAGAGCATTATCACAATAATTGGCTTGCCGGAATGAGGGCGAAGCTGGGCATCTTTGACGTGGAGCAGCAGGATGAAGAGCTTGTTGAAGGCCTTCTCGGCTTAATGCAGCAGCATCGTGCAGACTATACGAATACGTTCCGTGGATTAACCTTGGATAAGCTTGCTGATTCGGACCTGTTCGGGACGGAGGAATTTGCGGAGTGGCATGAGCTGTGGCAGGCAAGATTAGGCAGGCAGCAGGAATCAAAAGCCGCCTCACAGCAATTAATGCGCAGCAGTAATCCTGCAGTAATCCCTCGCAACCACCGGGTTGAGGAGGCATTAGAAGCGGCAGTCGAGCAAGGGGACTACAGTGTAATGAATCAGCTGCTAGCTGTTCTATCAAGTCCGTATGCGTACTCCAATGAACAGGAGGAATACGCCGCACCCCCTGCGCCAGCAGTCCGTCCTTACCGTACCTTCTGCGGTACTTAATCTAGAAGGTACGATAAGGATTGCCTTGATAAGCTAAAAGAAAAAATCGCAAACAGCGGAGCCCGAAGGCTTCAAGCTGTTTGCGATTTTTTCTTTTATCGTAGCAGTTATGCTAACACGGGCCAATGATCTTCCATACATCATTCGGACCGCTTTTCAGATCGGGACGATCATTCTGTGTCCACCATTTGGCTTCATAAATTGTACCGTTATAAGAAGCCTGCTGTCCTGTCGTATAGGAGGTGCTGGCATTCCAAACGATATTCAGGCAGATGCTCGGAAGCTGTTTCGTGAACGTCACGGAATTGCTGGCTGCTGACAGATTGTTGGCAGCATCTCTTGCTTTCACGGTAACCGTATAGGTGCCCGGTTCCAGCGAATACAAAGTCGCGGAGGTTGCAGATGTCCACGCTTTAGGCAGCAGGCTGCCATTCAGGAACACATCATAGCCAACCAAGGAGCTGTTGTCCGTAGTCCCATTCCACGAGAGTGAGACGTCATAATCGGTAATTGCAGTTACGGCAAGTCCGGTTGGTGCAATTGGAGCGATTGTATCGTAAGGAACACTGCCTGGGGCAGAGAGATTATCGATAATTTCTTTCAAATTCGGGAGTGATGCAATCTTGTGCTCCGCTCTATCCGAAGAAGGCGTATTATAGGAGGCTCTTAATAGATGACGAACCTCGGCAGGGGAGTATGGCACGCCGAACTTGGCTTTGGCAATGCCCTGCAAGGAGATTACAGCGCCAGTAACGACAGGTGAGGCAGACGATGTACCACTGAATGAACTCATATATCCTGTGGTAGAATTCGTATCCACTGCGGATAGGGTGTGAACGCCTGTCCCCCAGCCGTGAGCGTCAATTCGGTTGCCAAAGTTACTAAAGTACATCCGATAACGAGGAAGCGTATCCGAGGCTGCACCGATAATAATAGCGCCAGAATCGCGGAAGTCTGGATGATTAGGGTTAAGGATGTATTTGTTATCGGCGGTCTTGAACAGATCGAGATCAACACTGCCATTGCCGGCTGCTTCGACAACCGTAATTCCGCGGCTGACAGCATATTGAATGGCATCAAATTCCGCAGGATAGACCTCAATCGGCATATAGCCATAATTCGAGTAGTAGACCTGCTGCTCCAGAAGAATAACATCTCCGGCAGAGAGTGCGTTGGCTGCTACAATAATCGCTTCTGCATTATTATAAGTATTGTTGGTACGGTTCGAAGGCGACACATAAGGCTGTGCCTTGTTCGCAATCCCAATATTGCCAAGAGCATTGTCTACTGCCGAGATTTCGCCAAGCACTGCAGAGCCATGGCTGCTGCTGCTCGCTAGATTGATTCCTCCCGGGAGCATCTGGATCGAATGAGCGGCCAAGTCCTCATGATTCAAGGCCCAGCCTTGCTCCACATCAACCCATTTAATGCCCTTGCCGTCGCCGCCTTCGAATTGCCAAGCATAAGGCGCATCAATACCTGATGGAGCGGGAGAAATATAGCCCTGCAACGGGTAATTAGGATCGTCGTTAGGCTGCACGGGTGTAGAATTCGGTGCAAGCGTTATGCTTGGGTCTTCAACCGGCTGTGGCTTAAGGTAGGCTTCCTCAATAAGAGGGGAGTTCTTTAATTGCTTAATTAACCCTTCAATGTTGGAGCCTTCTGGAACCGATACAGAGTAGTAACGATCAAATACAGAAGGGGCTGTCTTCTGTGAAGAAGCATGTGAAGGCTCCTCGAAAATTTGGAATAGACGGTTAAAGGTTAATTCCGGGATATCGTTGAACAGTCGAGTGAGCGATTGATTGTGCTCAGCTTTGATTGCATTCTCCGCTTGATCTACATAAGGAATATCTACACCAGCTTTGAATTTGACTACGATCTCGTCGGGGTACAGAGGACTTGCGGCTTCGGGCAGTGGAGTGCTTTGTGCTTTGGCCGCTTCACTCTGGAATGAAGCCATGGACAGTAGCAATACGAAGGCCATTGCTAGAGACAATACTTTGTTCGGGTACATGAATTCTCTCCTTTTGTATTAAAATATAGTAATTCGACTAAAATCTACATAAATAGATTTAAAGCTACTATATAGGTAGATATAAAAGCTGGTCAAACCTCATGTATGCGTATACATCTCTACTGATCTTGTCTATTCGTGGACGCACTTTAACATATAGGAATTTTTTGAAGTTTTTCGTAATTTTTGTCGAAGGGAATGGATAGGATCTATTAGCTAGAATGAGAATAGTTCTATGGAAACAAATATATTAATCCATAATAATACAGTATTTAATAGTTATAAATATTTGAGAAATACTGTCTTAAACAGAGAGGAAGAGGTGTAAGTTTGATCGTAGTGAGCGCGTGTCTAGCAGGACTAGAGGTAAGATATAATGCCACGCATAGTTTGAATCATAGAATACGAACCCCGCTGCATGAAAAGAAAGCAGTCACGGTATGCCCGGAATTGTTAGGAGGATTCGCAATTCTGAACGACATTGGGGATGTGGCACTTAATAACTCCTCTGAAACACCTTATAATTCCAGATTGTAAACCCTATATTTCCTTAAGGAGCTTAATTATTCCTCCTATTATTTAATGGTTTAATATTACTATTTATACATATGTGCTGCCACAAATAAATCGTAAAATAGTATAGTGATAAATATATGCAACGAATAAATAAATTCACTTCGGCACTATGGTGTTTTGGCAAAAGGGGATTTGTAAAGTTGAATTTGTAGGACTGCATTATTCAAAATACGTAATTGCATGTGGTAGAAATGGTTCAATTGCTGCTACTTTGCAGTAGAACAAGAAGATTAAAGCTCAGGAGAAAAGAACGAAGATAATATTAGGAAATGATGGGGCAGCATAATAAAGAAAGCCATCTATTAGAGGTCGATTGAAATCAAATTATAAGTTTTAATAATAGAAACAGCCTAGAACCTCATGTTCTAGGCTGTTTCTATTTCATAAGCATAATTACAGGGAGATAATCCATATAAAATTCCTTTTTATAACAGATGTAAAATTTTAGAAGAATGGTCGCTTACCCACTTAGTAAAATCATATTATAAAGCAAATTTTCCTTATTCATTGTTGGGGAGGCCTGATTAAAAATAGGCGTATTTGCTTATTCATTATTCAGCACGGGACCTTGTGACTGCTAGAGAATTGCAAGAAAAATCCATATCGGATAGATAGGTGACCTAAGCATCAGCTATTGTCATATTATGAGACTTGCATTTGTGCATTAATAGTCGAATAGTCTTGAATATTGTAAAAATGTGTTTGAAAATATAGGATAATTGTGCTAGTCTCAAATAGATATTATTTACAATAATACACAAAAAGAACACCGAATGAATCTCTTGTATTTGTATGAAGGAGTTGCACATGAAGGAGAGTAGTGGATGGTATATATATCCTTGGAATTAAGTCAGCTAAATGGTGCCAGCCATGGTCTTTAATGCAGGATGGAAGAAAGTAGTCATTATAACAGCTGTGATGCTTTGCTTGATTGCAGTGGCTGTCCTGTTTCTTACCAGACAAACAGAAGGTATGAGCTTGATGAATGCTCACAAGAACGAACCTAATAATGCGATAAGTAACAATGAATGGGCAGATGCTGTGTCTGATGAAGTTTACCAGAGCATTACGACTAATATAGCTTCTCTTGAACGTACATCGCTGGAGGATGTCAGGAGCAAGATTGATAGTTGGGCCTACGGATTGCTAGAGTCCGCAGAGGATAAGTCCATTATTGATCCCGCCTCATCATTTCGCGTATTTGTTGTTTCTGGACAGCCCGATAATAGGCAAGATCAGGGCTCTTCCAGTACATCTATGAAGATGGATTACCCGATTGCGGATTTGGGAGTTCAAGTGACGGAGGGGGAATGGTGGCTTAGGCTGGAGCTTGATGCAAACGACAGTGTTCCTGTCGATTCTGTTTCCTTGAAAGAGGGGGATGAAGTAACGGACATCAACACCAATTCTCTTTACAGACGTTTGGCTGCTTCCAAGCAATATGCTGTACCTGGTACGGCGATGCTATCCGAGTCCATGCTGAGAGACCCAGCCAGCATCGGGGTTGGCATTGAACGTTCCATTCCTTACACCTATAGCGCTTCGCTTGAACAAAGTGCTGTCTATCTGGAGACTCTGCTATTCGATGGGTGGAAGGTAGATCGAATAGAGCCTGGAACCTATTACTTGGACTATTACTTGAAAAAGAATGGCGCGGAATCAAGAGTTATCATTCTAGACGGCAGTTTAAAGGTCTTTTACTGGGGGACGCAAACATGAACATCGAGTGGAATATCAAAACAATTTCAATAACGGTGGCAATAGCTCTAGTGCTAATCGGAACAAATGTCGGGCAAATTTATCTCATTTGGAAGCCCAAAATAAATGATTTGACCATGGCTTACGAAGAAGAAGTCGCTGTTCTGGAAGAGCAAATACGCATCATCGGCCCTATGGTTAATATTTGGACAGTCAGAGACGGGTTGAATGATCTGTACGCTGGCAGACAGGTTCAGCAGGAAGACCTGATGATGAGGGAAATGCCGGAATCATTCGTTACACAAAGCTTAGTGCTCAATCCCGAGACAATTATCGGCAAGTATTACCGAATCGGATTGCTGCCGGGTACGCCGCTATCCATGGATATGGTTATGGAAGATCCGATGGACGATACGGTTAGGGAGTATGACGTAATAGCAAGCGTGATGACGATTGGGTTAAGGGTTGGCGATTATGTCGATTATCGCATTGTCTATCCGCTGGGAGAAGATTATATCGTTCTGCCGCACAAACGAATTGAAGCGATTAATGGCAATACGATCAAGCTGAAGTTAAGCGAGCTGGAAATTCATTATTATCAAGCTGCGCTTATCGACTACTTCCTTCAATCCAAAAAAGGCGCGAGCTTATATCTGACTAAATATATTGAGCCGGGCATACAAGAAGCGGCAACGCCTTATTACGCTGTACCGAATAATATTCTGGCAATTATGACGGCCGATCCGAACATCGTAGAGGTCATCAACACTCAGATGAATGAAACGACTAGAAAAATAATTGATGCAGGAAACGCTAATGTGTCTGATGAAGATGGCTCCGCTATTGCATCTGGGCGCAATGAAATATCAAGCAAAGTGGATGCTGGGAATTCAGCGCTAGTAAGTGCACAAAAAGAAGCCGAAGAAGCGCAGAAACAAGCCGAAGAACAGGCTCAACTAAACGAAAGCACAGCTCCAAGTGAACCGATTCCTCCGGCCGGATCGGGAACGACAACAGGCACTAATAATAATGTAGCACCGGGGAACCCGTTATTAGAGATTGAGGAAGGTGTAGTTGAGTAATGCAAATAGGTGTGTATGGTTATACGGATAAGCGGCCTGTTATTTATGCTCTCATGAAACTGCTTCAAGCAACCGGCGATGTCGCGCTATTCAGCAATAACCGGCACTACAAGCGGCTGCTTGAGGACAGAGAGGCGCAAGGGCATATGGCGAACATTATGATTGCCATATCGGACGCAACTCCCGACGAAATCTTTGAAGAGGTTGGTTATACGCCGGATGATTTCGAGCATGTCATATTCGACATTCAAGATACGATTCCTGATGACTTGACCCACGTTATTTATGTAAAAACGTATCAGCCTGACGAGGAGGAAAGCTCCTTCCTCGATCTATTAGGCGAATATACCGTCATTAAACTGACCTATGACGGAAAAAGCGAAAAAAACGCCATTAATGTGATTCCAACGGCCAGCCTATGGAAAACGATTGAAGATATTGAATGCTATCGGGTGCTATGTCCGATTCCATCCAAAGAGCTGAATAAGGGGTTGGCTTCCATGCTGGCTCCTACGCTGCAAATGACGAGCAAGACGGCCTTGACGTTGCTTAATAGGAAGTGGTTGAGATGAAAATATCCGTTGTTTCTCCAGATCGGAGACAGGGCGGTACGACCGTCAGCATATTGCTGGCACTCGCTCTGGCCCAGACTCAGAATTATAGAACCTGTCTAACGTATACCGGGAATAAAAACAACTCGATTGCTGGAGCTCTCGGTATCAAGCCATCAGAGGACAAAACAAGAAGCGTAACCCAAGTCGTCAAGCTCTTGGAATCCAACGCTATATCTGGTGACGAGATTCTGGATTATTGCATTCAGGTTCCGGGCGTCCCTAATCTCCAAATGATCGATACGTCTTCTGATGCAATATCGGAAGAAGAGAATGCAAAGCTGGTGAAGTTTGTAATTGGAAGCCTCAACCATCAGGTCGTCATAACCGATATTACGACAGAAATTTATGAGGATATTACCGACTCGGTTATTCAGAATTCAGATCTCATTGTTATGGTTGTCACCCAGTCCAGAGAGATCAAAGAGAAGCTCAGGCACTGGGAATCGGCACAAATTATGAGCAAGCTGAACAAAAAAGGGCTCGTATTCATTGTGAATCAATATGATCCTTATGTCGAAGCATTCAGAGACACGAGCAAGAGCATGAAGCTAAGGCATACACGCTGTGCCAAAATTTCTTATAATCCGTTCATTAAGCGAACAAGCAACATCGGTAAGCTGCAAACGATTCTTCCTTACATCCTGCAGAAGGATGCTCGCGTTATTGAACTGAACAATGATTTGAAGGAATGCTTGGCTATTGTGCTTGCCAACTTGGGGAAAAAAGTTACGTGGTCTTCATAAGGGGGCTGTATGGATTAGGTTAATTGGAGGGGGTACAGAATGAAATTAAATACACTGCTTATACTGCTAACCTTCCTGGGAATCATCCTCTTTGTGGCGATCCTTTATTGGAGATCAAGGCGGGAGCGTCCAGATGTCGAGCAATCCGAAAAGCTGACGATGGACAAGCTCCTGGAGATTGTGAAGTATAGTCTGGCAGACCTGATCAAGGATGAGAATTTCACAGGTCTGGCGGATGAAGAGTTCGAGTCTATGTACAAGCGTAAAGCCAGAATACAGGATGCCATGCAGAACTGCGTATACGGCATTGATTCTGCCAAGCTGATTGTGCAGGACTTAATTCGAAGTATCATCGCGGATATGCTGAAGACAGAAGAAGAGATTCTGGAGGTCTATGATTTTCACGCCAGCTACTTGGAGCCGCGCATCAAGTTCGAAATTCTAATGTACTATTACAAAAAACAATTCGGCAAAGACGCCCTGGCTGAAATGATCAACGAATATAAGCTGGCTAGAGAAAGATACCAGATCGAAGACAAGTCGCAGCCTTCTTATCTGATTAGTGAAGAGGATATTGATACGATTTACGCGGAGAAAGGCTTCCCGGTCAACTACAATGTCATGCTGGACATGATGGTAATCATGATCTATCAGCGGTACAAAGGCTTCGGTGTTGTCGATACGCTCCGTGAGATGAATATTAACGGATTCAACTGCGGGACATCGGGCTCTATTCTGAGTGCCCTGCTGAACAAAGATATCAAAATTATGAAGGCCCCAAGATCCGTATGGCTTTACTTTAACGGAAAGTACATCCATCTTCGCTTCTTGACCTTTAACACAGAAGAGGAACTGAGAAGAGTTGTACAGCTGCTCTGCCGTTATAATAACCCGGGACCGTTAACGGAAAAACGGGGTTATATGGTCAATACGATGTACGACAAATCACGTGTTCTGGCAATGCGTCCGCCTGCAGCGGAATATTGGGCCGTATTCGTGCGGAAGTTTACGTTAAGTGATTCTTCCTTGCCGGCACTAATAGACAAGCCTTATGTCAATCAAGCCTTCTTGGCGATTAATTTGGTTAGTTACCTAATGATGGGTCAGGTTACCTGTGGCTTCACCGGCAGGCAGGGTGCGGGTAAGACCGTTATGATGACTGCTGCTGTCAAATATATTGACCCAAGATATACGGTGCGTGTGCTTGAGATGGCACCGGAGATGTACTTGCGGGAATTGTATCCAGAGCGCAATATTCTATCGGTGCAAGAGACGCAATACGTATCCGCCGCGGAATTGCAGGATGCTTTGAAAAAGTCCGATGCTTCCGTCTCTATTGTCGGCGAGGTTGCAACGGACAGTATCGCGGCTCGGATGATTCAGATGGGTCAAGTGGCGTCCATCTTCACGATCTTTTCCCACCATGCCAACATGGCAGAGCAGCTTGTATACGCGATACGGAACTCTCTCGTTAATGCGGGCGGGTTCACAGGAAATATGATTACAGCGGAGCAGCAGGTTATTGACGTTATCCGGGTAGATATCCACCTGAACTATACGACGGATGGCCGAAGGTATATCGAACGCATATCGGAGATTGTCCGGCTGGATGTCAGTGTTCCTTACCCAGAATACGACAAGGATGAACCAGTTCACTCCATGAATGAAATTACGAAGGAATATTACACTCGGTCGACGGACCGCAAGACGTTCACGACAAGAGATATCTTGAAATACAATCTGGAGACGAATACTTATGAAACCTATGACTGGTTTACGACAGAGCTCACCCAGAAGATGCTCGATGTAATGCCGCTCGACAAAATCGAGGATTTCAAAAAATTCATTCTGGATAATTGGAGGCTGTAAGAGGTGCTCTTTATTATTATCGGGATTATCCTTACAGCAGTCGTTGGCGTTACGATGGTTATCGTGTCGGATCGGAAACGGGCCAAGCATCGAAAAGGGCTTCGCAGAAAGAAAAAAGGTCTTATCTCTCTATCCACCTACTTTAGAATAAGCCACCATCTGGATGAGTTTTTTATAACCAGGAATGGCTATCGCAAGGTAAAAGAGCGAATTACGATGCTTTCCGTCTATTCCAATCAAGAAATTAAAGTGTTTTCCGTTCAAGTATTCGCAACCTCGACATTATCCTCAATCGGGATTGTGATCATTGGTGCCATCATATTCCGAGACCTGTTCTCTATATTGCTCGTCGTGCTGTACGCAATTGTGATGAATAACGTATTGGTGGGCAAGCAGATTGACAGAGTGCACTTCAAGCTGTTGAAGCAGCTGTCGGGTGCCTTATCGTCGATAAGGCAGAACTATCTTCGCTTGAACTCCATTCCCCAGGCTATCGCGGAAGCGGAGACAGGCTCGGAGCTGCAGCGTGCGTTCGAGGAAATTTACAATATATTAACCGATCCAGATGGAAAATCACGGCTGAATGAATTTTATGCAACCACGCCGTTCCGCCTGTTAAGCACACTCGCTGGCGTCTGTTATATCTTGAACAATTCCGGAGATACCAAGCTGAGAGACGGTTCTTCGAACTTCCTGCAGGCAATGGGCATGATGGCGGATGAGGTGAATCTGGAGATACGGCGCATATCGCTGCAAAAAGCAAGATTCGGGATGCTGGAGTATTTGCCGATTGCCCCGTTGTTTGCAATTGGCATTATCGAGACCTTCTTTACGAACATCATTCCGGGAACGACAGTTATCTACCACGGACCGATCGGCTATATCTCCCGTGCGGCAATCCTGCTGGCCTCCATAATCGGCTATACCATAATTGTCAAAGTGAACAGTGCCGTATCGGTGAAAAAGGATGATCGTAATCCTATTGTTCTATATTTGCTTAGACAGCAGTGGTATTCGAGGATCGTTAAGGATGTGATGCCGAAGAAGCTCATCAAGAAGGTTAGAAAGATGCGGTTGGTTAAAGGCGCACTAAGTATGACCGATCTTCGTCATATGTATGCCAGCAAAATTTTGTTTGCAGTTATTGCTTTTTCCTTGGCAATCGGCTGTATGTTCTTCTCAGTCAATCTAGGCAAGCAGTTTATTCGCGACAACGTTCGCGAGGTATCCCTTGTCGGCGGTGAGAAGCTTACGGATGAGGATATTAAGATCCGGCAGAAGATGGATAATATTTATCTATCCATGCCGCAATTGCCTAAAGAGAGCCATACGAGAGAGTTTGTAAAAGCCAAGCTGCCTAAGCTGCAGCCATTCGATCAGGATGCGCAGGTTAAGAGACTCCAAGACAAATATGTCAGCTACTACAATACGTATTTCAAATGGTGGATGCTGCTTATTGCTTTCGCTGCTGCAGCCGGCTGTTACTTTATCCCTGAACTCATGCTAAGAGCAAGAGCTTGGATGCTGAAGACAGAGAGCGAGGAGGATGTGCTTCAGCTTCAGACGATTATCTCGATCTTAATGAACACCTCCGCTGACACATTGGAATCGTTATATTGGCTGGAGAAGCAGAGCCGGGTACACAAAAATGCGATATTGGATGCCTATCATGAGTATCCGTCGGACCCTGATCTGGCGCTGAACCGGATGAAAGCGAAGGCGGTATTGCCGGGCTTCAAGCGAATGGTAGACAAGCTTCTGCTGACGATTCATCAAATCTCATTGGCCGAAGCGTTCAGTGACCTTGTGACGGAGAGAGATCATGTCATGCGGCTGCGGGAAATCTCGCAGAACGCAACCTTAAGCAAGAAGCGTGCTTATGTGAGTCCGTTGTCAATGGCTCCGCTAGTATTGACAGCTATCCTATATATATTGGTACCGCTTGGCATCTTGGGCTTCAAGGAATTTATAACCGCATTGTCTCACGTAAATGCAACTTAAAGCTGTTGTTACTTTGGATTAGGCCACTAGGCTTGATTATATTTCATTACAAATTATAAGGAGTGAGTAATCAATGGAAGGCGAATTGGGATCGGGCGCACGAATAGCCATCGCGCTAATTGTTATCGGGGTTATTATTTCTATTATTTTCGTAATTTTGGGCTTTACGAGAGGAACGACGAATCAGGGGATCACTACCGTACAGAACTCTATGGATTCAATGTCCTTGGCGCAATTCGATGATTATGACCAGAAGATTTTGTCTGGTACACAAGTTGTATCTGCAATCAAATTGTTCGAAGGCCGTCCAGTAGCACAAGTTGTTAGAACACTTGCAAAGATGGGAGCTAGTGCGACTAATCCTACCGGAAATGAAAAAGGACATAACTACGGTGCGCTCTTAGAAGGCAACACAGATACAATTACAACAAAGGCATTATCTAAAACAGGATCTGACTCCTTTTATGTGAATGATTTGCTCGTTGATAAAGGTTCTGTAAAATTCAACATGCTTTCATTACCGACAACAAAAACTGGCACTGATGCTTTTGTTCGTCCTACAGCAAAATTTCTTGCAGAGTTAATTAAAGACTCGACCGGCACAATTGTAGGAATTTGTTTCACGCAGATGGTAAATAACTAACTGACTTATATCTAATAGACCTATGCTGAAGAATGCATAGGTCTACCCTTCCCTTAAGCAAGCATAAGGAGGAATTGCTATGAATGAATGGCCTGCGGCAATATGGGCGAGCATGAGCGCCATGACGGCAGCTTTGGTGTTGACCCTTATTTTCACACTGGGGTCATTCGCAAGAGAAGCCGTCAACATTCAACAAGTCGATGAGAATGCCATCGCCATTGTGAAAGAATACCGCGAATATAGCCCCTATGATGGAACAACCGGCCTTTTAATTCCGGATATTATAACGGCGATTGGCCAAACAAGAGGCCAGCCGAATATTTGGGTCGATATTAATCCAACTGATGCTGAAACTTTTGGCTTGGTATGGACAAGTACAATGGGAAATGAATGGTTTCAAACAACTAAACTACTCTACATATTTTCAGAAGACGATGAGTATAAAAAAGATTTCAGACATGATTTCGATGTGAGTAAAGACCGGTTTGATGCGACGCTTGTAAAGGATCTGAATGGCGCTGTTGAACGTATCGAGTTCAGGAGGCGACGATTGTAATATGGATAACGAGATGAGCAATGCGATACATATTACGATTAATCTCATGGTAATTTCCGTTGTGATTTTTATAATTATTATGTTTGTGGGGATGGGACAAGGCTTTGGTCGTGATTCTCTCGATAAGGTCGCTTCTGTTCAAGCGGATACGTATTCGGCAGATCTGATTCAGACAGCCGATCATGGGGCAATTCCAGCCGCATCCGTGTATGCTCTGCTGCAAAGGAATGAACAGGTTATCCGTTCTATCTCAGGATGGGCCTATTCTAGAAGTTATAGGAAGGCTGATGATTTGATTCCGATTTTTCATAAAAAGATAAAAATAAAGGTTGTCGAAACAAACGGTGAATTCACCGTTGAGATAGGCGATGAATTTAAGGTCTGGCCTGAATAGGAGGGGTAAGCCATGCAAGAAGCTGATGATGCCTTCGACATTATAACTTTGCTTGCTGTATTAGTTGTCTTCACTCCGATTATGATCTATTGCGCTATTCCGCTTTTTAAAGGCGAGGTTGGAGGCTTTAATGTCCAGATCGAGAAATCGGCTCTAGTGACAGAAAGTGAGATTATTACGAAACCACAGAAGCTGACGACCAATGATGTGCTGCTGATGCTGGTTGTAGCAGATAGCTATACCCCCGAGCCTCAAAAAATTCGGATGAACTTATCGGGCAGCCCGCTTGAAATTCCGATAGACGAGGAGTTTCTGTTAGACAGATCGCCGAAGCTTGACGCAGCTAAGGGTACGATGCCTAATTTGGTGGATGTGAAGCTGGACTTATATGTAGGGCCTTCAGGCATGAGATTCTGGAATGTGAAAGAAGCGCAACCTTAGGGGGCACGAAATGACAGACATTTTTAATAAAATTTTGGGTGCGGTGCTCGCCTTTGTGCTGTTGGCAGGCGCACCATTAGTTATTAGCTCCATGAACAAGGATTTGACGATGAACCGCAGCATACTTAACGAAATGACTAATTTCGTGGATAAAGTAACGGATAATGGAAGGTTATCCGCTCAGGACTTAGCTGATTTTTATGTCGGCGTCTCCTCGCACGGCATGACGGTGGATGCAACGGTATCCCGTTATATGAAGGTTGTTACACCCGATGGAAAAGGCGGGACGATTAGCTCGTATATGCTGGTCGATGACAACACGAGGTGGAATCAGGGAGACATCCTTCAAGTGCGAGTGCAAGCGATTGATTATTCAGGTGCGCAACGGATGCAGAATAGGCTGCTTCGCCTGAATCCCACTAAGTTCGACCAGACGCTAGCCGGTATGATCAGGAAGTAGGTGCAGGAATGGGAAAGAGTTTCGGTGTCGTGAATATGGTCGCATTGCTATTTTTTGCAGCTCTTCTTATCGGCTACATGAATTACGTCAGCAAAGAAAAAGATGAGATTGAGCGTATGAAGCTATCCTATGCGATGGATTATGCTTCTGATGCAGGGACGATGGCCATGCTGGGCACCGCGGATCTGGATATGGATTATACGAAGGAAAAATTTTTCAAGGTGGACCCACAGCTTGCGCTGGATACCTTCGTGGATGTATTTGCTCTTAATTATAATCTTCTGCCCACAGATCAGAATAGGGCGCTTATTAAGGATTACATTCCAGTAGCCGCAGTCGCAACTTATGATGGCTATTATGTAGCCTCACAAGAAAGAATTCGCAACGCCGGTGGCAACTATCCCGAGACAGCTGCATTTGATTCCGATTGGGACCTAACCTTCGGGATGAAGCTGCCTTACAGCTATGAATATAACAATATTAACTATGCCCTCAACATGGGGATGGTAGAAACGCTTGCTATAGATGGCAACAGGCTTTACTATCATCCAGGCCTGCCGCCGACAATTAAAGGTACCATGTCGCAGACGGCTGCCAAAGTCCTTATTAACGATACTGTATCTAATGAAATGGCTAGGCGCATTAATCAAATCAATGAAATGAATTCTGATTGGCGAAATTTCTTTTATATCCCGAGCCAGCTGACTACGTTCAGCGGTGTAAACCCGATAGAGAGCCCTACCTTTCTCGTGCTAGTACAGGGCATAACCTTGAATACAACCAAGCCAATCAACGGTTTCAGCATATCCGGAACAGCGATCAACGCAGGAATGAAGATTGTCGGATATAGCTATACCGTAAAAGGCGTTAACTATTATACATATGCTGATCGTCTTCCAGAGAATGTGATTTTGGACGAATTATTCGACACCGTTGATGAAGCGGCAGAGGCTGGATATTATCCGGATGTCGAGACGCTTATTAAAGAGAAGGAGTGAGGAACATGTACAAAGGAATAGCAGTCCTCCTAATCTTGCTGCTATTAATGCCCTCCACTCATGTCGCTGCGGAAGAAGATGCCTACGTATTATTGAACAAATACAATATATCTGGTTACGATCTGGCAGAAGAAGAGAAGAAGCTGAAGATATTAGAGGACGAATACAGTGACGTAGCCTATCGGGTGAACACCCATACCATGCTGGAAGCGGCTATGGAGCTGCAAGGTGAGCACAAGAAGTCTGCACTGGTGAAAATTGATTCCAAGATCTACAAGCTGACCGAGGAGCTGCGGGAGCTTGAAGCACTGATGGAGCAGAGCAATGCGCGCGAGGTATCGTACATTATGGAGCTCGATACTCGTTATCGGAATGCGATGGAGGCTATTGATCGGAAGCAGGAAGAAAGAAGAGCTTGGACGGAACAAAAAAAAGAAGTTAGTGTACTAAGCCAATCTGACGCTAATGAGGATCGCAGCAAGCTCCAGTCCCTGAATACGAAGCTGGAAAAGCAGAAGAAGCAATATGAGCAAGCCTCGGCTTGCCTCGCCTTGGGCGATGTCACTCAATTCCAATCGCCGCTGGAAATTCCCGTGCAGTTAACTTCTCCATATGGGGAGAGACTTGACCCTATTACGCTCGACAAGATTAGCTTCCATCGCGGCATTGATCTATATGCCCCAATTGGAACGGGGGTGCTCGCGGCTTTCAATGGGGAAGTAGAAGAGGCAACAAGCAGTGAGCAATTAGGAAATTATGTCGTAATTAATCATGGCTGCGGGATCAAGACGATGTACGCTCATCTTGACAGCTATGAGGTTGAGCCGGGCGAACAGGTGCAGCAATATCAGCGAATTGCCAGCTCAGGAAATACGGGATCTCGGACGACAGGCCCGCATCTGCACTTCGCCGTTTATATTAATGGAAAAACTGTAGATCCCCTAGTATTTGTACCTTATTAACCGATAGGAGTGAATGGTTCATGTTGGTCATGTCCAAAGAGCGTTACTTGCCAGTTATCGTCAATACGCTGGTTCTCTATGCGCAAGAGAGATATTTTTACATTCATCGAGATGTCTATGATCAAGCCATTATATTGTCGGATAGGTATGAAAGCCTGGAAGAGCTGACTCTACTGGTAGGCGGTTACGAGCTAAATATGGATACCGTTCAGTGGTTTTATGCGAATGCGCCTAAGCCTCTCCACATATTAGCACCATTCTTATTGCTGATAGATGGCGAGATTGAGCAGGACATGGAGCTATGCTGCGGTGTATTGCATGTCATTACTTCTTTAATTAATGTGAGACATTTTATTCAGAAGCCGCAAGAAGTACGAAAAAGCGTCTCGTTCTCTCTTTCTATTAAAGAGGAGTACGAGATGGCATGGGAGCGGTTTTTTGCCACTGCGTTGCCTTATGAGCAACGAAGCATGATGTACGGTGCGCAATCTATCGTATGGGCAGGAGGCAATGCTGGAGCACCTGTCGCTGCGGCAGCTGAACCAGCTGAAACAACGGAACAAGTACAGCCCGAGCTGATAAGGAGTAACGAAACTTCAGCAGTACGGGATATTGCAGCAACCTCCCTCCTTGAGGGCTTCTCGCATAAGCGGGAGGAGTTGGAGCCGGAGCCGCAAGGACCTTCGATGGTATCTTCCAAGGCCGAGAGAAAAGCAACCAAGAGCCTGCTTTTGTAAGGATGAGCAGTTTAATGAATAAAGCGCTATTCAATAGGATTGGAGAGGGAATAGATGAATGTGGAATTAGAAACACAGGCAGAGCCAGTCGATAAGCTTCAGAACTCCATCTCTATTATTGTTGAAGAGCTAAGCTCGCTATGTGATTTGACAGCCAGAATGAAGACGATCTATGCAGGTGCTGCGGTAAGCAGTGACCTGACGTTCATCTCTATTATTGAAGAGAAATATCAGGATGTGTGGAATGAGCTGCAGCAATTGAAAGCACAGGCTGTAGATGAAAAAATCAGCAATTCAATGGAATGGCCATAGGAGGGAATAAGTCATGGGGGGAAAGAGCAATCTATTGGACCCAAGTCTGCTAAGTGCTTTATACGAGGAAAGCTCGCAGTTCTCAGAGCAGGCAGAGACTAAGCTGAAGACCGTGCAGCTGGAGCTGGGAAAGCTTAATGATGCCTTGCTTTATAAAAAAGAAGAGCAAGAAAGTACCCTGACGAGAGAGGTCGTTCTGAGCCTGACGGATTCCCTAGCCTTAGTGAAAGAATCCATGGATAGCATTCAAATATTTATTGAGACGAGATTATCCGACTCTGTACGCATGAAGAAACAAGCACAGGCAGCGAGAAACACGATAGCAGGGAACACCGCCAACGGAATTCACGGGGAGCTTTATTTGAAGAAATAAGCTCTAGACTTGAAGATAACTAACCAACAGCAGCGATAGCAGCGTGCAGATGAACAGAACCGATACGATAACCGCCCAAGTCGCGTTGAAGGCCCGGGAAGCCTTTCTTTCGCGAAGCTCATAATCTGCTAAGGTATCGTTGGCGGGATGAACAATATCTGTGCTGAAATGGCCGCAGACCATGGTTAATAAGGCAAATTCATCTTCCTGGGAAAGCTCCTCGATTAGAAGATTAGGCGGATTAACCAGTTGAATCGTATTTTTCACTTTATCTTTTATAATGCCAAGGCCGTTATCGCATTCATAGTAATCGAACGATCCGGAAGCGACATATTCTGATCCGAACTTCGTTGTGAATTGATGAGGCGTGACTTCAATCGTTTTCAACTGAGACAACTCCTTAGGATATTCCATCGTTAGGTGATCAATACGTGAAGCGGAGAGATAACATGTTACTTTTCATTATAACGGTACTGCTTGGAGCCTTAATCTATGTAGGGGTTACTACAGCCCTTCATCATCAAAAACGAAAAGCACAGGCTTCGGATAATCAATATCCTTTTGACTACGCTGCTTTGATCAAATTTGTTGAAAAAGCGGATGATGCTTACATTTTAACACATGCCACATTGGACATCATGTATTTCAGCAAATTTGCTTCCAGCAGGGTATGCAATGACTTAATTGAGTTTTTGTATCGCAACCCTCCTAAGATGTTCGGTTCGAAGAAGTTCCGGAAGCGAGATTGGTACGTACTGGATTATGGAGCAAATACCGTGACATTAAAAAAAACGATCACTCAGCAGTACGTTAAGGTGAAACGAGGAATGAGAATTAAGCTGGGCGACGATATGCTGGAATATTGGGATATCGCGATTAGGCCTGACGGATTCAGGATTCAGGCAGTGAACGCAGATAGTAATCTCGAGGAAGGGGTGTATTAATGCAGCTATCATTACTGAAAGAAAATGTACTTTATACATGCGTGTTGCCTGAGAAGCAGAAGGGCCAATACTGGGTCACCCAAATTAATGACGAGGGCTATGAAGAGAGAGTTATTGGTGTGGAAGGCATAGATGGGCAATGGGTATTGAAATCGAATAAGCATGCGCTCTTAGTTGATCATAACCATCAGAAAATCAAAGAATTAACGCTAGAGCCGCTTTCCTTCTATGGCTTGACGCTGAATCGGACCAAAGAGACGGCATGGCTCTATTCGGAGCCTGTGACAGAGGATCGCAAGCAATTCACGAAGCTGCTATTGCCAATGGAAGGCAGGCTGCTGATTGGCCGGGCTGCCATATGCGATATGTGCTTTTCCAATCTCTATACCTCTTCCAAGCATGCCGAGCTTGTTATCAGCCCTAACGAATTGAGCATACAAGACTTGGGCAGCTCGAACGGAACCTTTGTCAACGGAACCCGGGTTAAGCAAAAGGTATTAGTGCCAGGCGATATCATCTACATTCTGGGCCTCAAAATTATTGTCGGCAGAGGATTCATTTCTATTAACAATCCTGATGGCCAATTAACTTATAACCGGTCCTTGCTGCATCCGTTCTCCAAGCCTAAAGTCATACAGTCAGAAGATGATGATGCTGGGGACGAGGAGATGGAGATTGATTACTTCTATCGCTCTCCAAGGTTCAAAAGAGAAGCCAAGCGAACGGAGTTCAAGATTGATTCGCCTCCAGCGCTGGGCAATCAGGAGCAAACCCCACTCATGCTAATGCTCGGGCCTTCTCTAACGATGGGTATGGCAGCCATATTTATGGGATTCTTCACCGTATCCAATACGCTGAGGAGTACCGGGAACATCATGCAAGCGATGCCGACGATTATGATGTCCTGCAGCATGCTGATAGGAGCGGTGCTATGGCCGATCTTAACAAGGAAGCATGATACGAAGAAGCGCAAGGAAAGAGAAAAGCTGCGGCAAGAGAAATATAAGGTGTATCTGGAAGAAAGCCATCAGAAGATCGTTGAAGAATGCGAATATCAAAGTGAAATTCTGCATGAGAATCACTTGCCATTAGACAGCACCCTGAACAGAATCAGACAACGGCAGCGCAACTTGTGGGAAAGAACGCTTTCTCAGAATGATTTCTTGCGAGTCAGGCTCGGTATTGGAACATTGCCGCTCAATGCTGACATTAAAGTGCAGGAGAAACAGTTCTCTTTGGAGGATGATAATCTGCTAGAGGAATTGTACGCTCTGGCAGATGAGCCCAAGACATTGGACAAAGTTCCGGTTACCTTTTCTCTGTTAGAAGACCGAATCGTCGGTATCATCGGCAGCAGGGGCAGCGTCATTGATTTAACCAAAGGATTAATTCTTCAATTAGCGTCGCTGCATAGCTATGATGAGCTGAAATTTGTATTCATCTATGACCGCAACGAGCAGCAGGACTGGGAGTTCGTGAAGTGGCTGCCTCATGTATGGAACAAGGAAACGGGGATGCGATTCCTCGCTGTAGACACAAGTGAAGTGAAGGAGCTGTCGGTTCATCTTGAGAAGGAGTTTTCCAGAAGGGAAGACCTGAGCACGGATAAGCTGGATGAGTTCGGCCCTTATTATATGATCTTTGCAATGAATAAAGAATTGGCTACGAGGACGGAGCTGCTCAATTCCATCTATAAGCACAAGAATAATTTGGGTGTCAGCGTTGTCCATCTCTATGACGAGCTCATGAATTTGCCTAAGGAATGCTCGATTGTGGTAGAGGCGGATAGAACGTTATCCAAAATGTACGACAGAGACGATATTACGGGGCAATACATCGGGTTCCAGCCTGACGCTTACCTCAAGCATGATGAGAGAGAGCTCGCAGTAAGTCTCGCTAATCTTCAACTGCATTCAACAGATGCGAATTACGCATTGCCTACGATGCTTACTTTCCTGGATATGTTCAAGGTAGGCAAGATTGAGCATCTTAATGCCCTGACCCGTTGGAAGGAGAATGATCCAACGATATCACTGGAAGCAGCGATTGGCGTAGATCCAACTGGCGAATTGTTCAAGCTCGATCTCCATGAGAAATACCATGGTCCGCATGGCCTTATTGCAGGGATGACGGGATCAGGTAAAAGTGAATTTATTATGACCTATATTCTGTCTCTGGCGGTCAATTATCACCCTCATGAAGTTGCCTTTATTCTAATTGACTATAAGGGCGGCGGCATGGCGAATGCGTTCACGGAGCTGCCTCACTTGGCAGGCACGATTACGAACTTGGATGGAGCAGCGGTGAAGCGTTCCCTTATTTCCATCCAGAGTGAATTGAAGCGTCGGCAGGCCATATTCAGTGAAACGAGCAAAAGAGTGAATACCAGTAATATTGATATTTATAAGTACCAGAAGCTGTATCGCGAAGGCATGGTTACAGAGCCGCTTCAGCATCTATTCATGATCTCGGATGAATTCGCAGAGCTCAAGACGCAGCAGCCTGAATTCATGGAGCAGCTGGTCAGTGCGGCGAGGATCGGTCGAAGCTTGGGCGTCCACTTAATTCTAGCGACGCAGAAGCCATCGGGCGTAGTCGATGACCAGATCTGGAGTAACAGTAAATTTAGAATCTGTCTGAAGGTACAAGAGAAGGCAGATAGTATGGATATGATTAAACGCCCGGATGCAGCTGAATTGTCGATCACTGGACGCTATTATGTTCAGGTCGGCTTCAACGAATTGTTCGAGCTGGGACAATCCTCTTGGGCAGGAGCCCCTTATTATCCGACAGACCGTGTTGAGAAGAATAGGGATGAGAGCGTTGTCGTTATTGATAATCTCGGACGTACGCTTAAGCAGATGAAGAGCAACAAGAGGAACTCAGCAGTGAAAAATCCGCCTAAGCAAATTGATGAGATTAACAAATATTTGGCGGATATTGCACGGGAAGAAGGCATAAAGGTCAAGCCGTTATGGCTGGAGCCGATTCCAGAGCTGATCTTCGTTCCAGAGCTGCGAGAGAAGTATGAGGCGGAGGAGTCCAGACCATATTGGTTGGATCTAACGATTGGTGAAGTGGATGATCCGGCTAATCAGCGGCAGTTCAGAATGACGTTCCCATTAAGCCAAGAGGGTAATGCAATCATCTATGGATCAGCAGGCAACGGGAAGACGACATTCCTAACGAGCTTGCTCTACTCCATTATTAGTGAGCATACGCCGGATGAGGCTCATGTCTATATTCTGGACTTCGGCTCCGAGACGTTAAAGGCATTTGCCAAGGCGCCGCATGTCGGAGATGTCCTGTTATCGGATGACGCTGAGAAAACGAATAATCTCTTTAAAATGCTGTATCAAGAGATAGAAAAGCGGAAGAAGCTGTTCTCCGATTTCGGCGGCGATTATCATTCGTATATTAGAGCGACGAAATCCGGAATCGAGTCTATTATAGTCATGATTCATAACTATGCTGCTTTCATAGAGACCTATGAAGAGAAGGATGAGGCAATCTCCTATTTAACTAGGGAGGGGGTCAAGTATGGTATTTACTTTATCATTACTGCTCTCAATACGAATGCAGTGAGATATCGAACCTTGCAGAACTTTAAGCAACTATATGTCCTGCAGCTTAATGATGCATCCGATTATTCGGGTGTCTTAGGCAATACGGATGGTATCTATCCTTCCAAGCTCAAAGGCAGAGGAATCATGAAGACAGACCGTACTTATGAATTTCAAATCGCTCATGTCTTTGAGGACGTGGAGAATACGCTGGACCTTATCCGCGAATATTGCAATAACGTCAATAAGACATGGGGTGGAGCATCTGCGAGCAGAGTTCCAATCTTGCCGGACAAGATTGATCTGGCTTATCTGGAGCAAGAGCCGCTGCCTAAGGACTGGACAACTATTCCGGTTGGGGTGGAGAAAAACAGCCTTAAATTAGCTAACTTCTCATTCAATCGTTATATCAATCTTGTTCTTTCTCAGAGCAATGAGAGCTCTAGCTTCGTACAAGGGTTGTCTGAAATAATAGCAGCCTATACCGAAGCTCAAGTAATCGTTATCGACTCGAATGACACTTATGCATTCGATGAACATAAGAAATACAAGCATGTTAATGAGGATAAGCAATTTGATCCTACCGTTATTGAACTGTTCAACATTCTGGTGACTCGCAATAACAGCTATAAGGATGCCAAGGATGAAGGCATTCCTACACCGGAATTTGACAAGTTAACTGTCATTATTCATTCGCTATCAAGCTTATTGTCCAAGTTATCGGAAGATTCCAAGGACAAGCTCAAAATATTGCTTGAGAAAGGCAGCATCGCTTACAACGTGAACATTATTATAACCGATGCGATTTCTTCGATCTCTTCCTTCTCTTACGAAAGCTGGTTCAAGGCAAACGTATCTACCAACGATGGCATTTGGATTGGTAACGGCATGTCAGACCAATATCAATTGAAGGTGACCAAGATGTCGAGTGATCTGTATCAAGAAATCGGTGATGAGTTCGGTTACAACGTTGTAAAAGGAAAAGTCACCTTAGTGAAGCTGCTGTCATCTACAACCACCGAATTGGAGGTTGAGCTAGTTGGATAAAATTTTGATAGAAGTGTACATTCCGGCCTTGAACAGGAGCTACGATGTCTACATCCCGGCTTTAACGAAGCTGCATGAGGTAGAGGCATTATTGGCTGCTGCCATAACGGAATTATCCGATGGCTATTTCACCGCGAGACAGGACACCGTGTTATGTGACAAAACAAGCGGAATGCTGCTGGATATTAACCAATCAGCTATGGAGCTAGGTTTACAGAATGGCGCCCAGCTGATGTTAATATAAATCATTTTTTTATTTGAAGGGAGAAATGAAACATGGCAAGAAAGATCGTTGTAGATCCTGCAAAATTAACTTCAGCATCCACGAACATGGGTCAGTTAATGGCTGATTACAAAAAGCAGTATAATTTGTTATTCACCGAGGTAGGGGCAATGGGCAATGCATGGAAAGGAAAGGATAACGTAGCCTTCGTAAAGCAAATTGAAGGATTCAAGGGTGATTTCGAGACAATGGAAAGAATCATAGGAGAATACGCCACTTTTCTGAAAGACAGTGCAGATAGATACAATGCTACACAAACAGGTTTAGAGAGCGCTGCTAGGCAATTAACGAACTAATAATCTTATTATTATAAGGAGGACATACCCGTGGCTATTGAAGGAATTAATATATCGTTAGGCGAGGTAGCAACAACAGCTGCTTCCATTCGTAAAATCAACCAGACGCTCACTGAAAGATTGGGAGATATTAAAAAACAGATGGATGATTTAAAAAACAGCTGGCAAAGTGATGCATCCAATACGATTAGAGATAATTTCACCAAGTTTTCTCCTCGTTTTGAGGAGTACAGACAAGTCGTTGAATCCTATGCAGCTTTCTTAGACACAACCGTTAAAGAGTATGAGGCAGCTGAGACACAAATTAATAATAACGCAAGCGCGTTTAAGTAAAAAGCAAGAACCAACAATTCGGGGGGAGAAACTCACTCCCGATTTGTTGTATTAACAATTCCGTAAAGGGCTGGTGATTATAATGGGGATTAACGTTTCTATGGCCTATTCTCAAGCTAGCAGCATAAGTGGATATGCTTCTGAATTAAGAACAATCAGAAGCGGACTTATTCAATACAAAGCAGAGTTAAACCAAGCTTGGCAATCCGTTGAAATGCAGTATGTGAACAGGGCTCTTGATTCGATCTCGACGGAGCTATCTTCTTTGTCTTCTGAACTGGAATCCCTTAGCAGCGATATCAGTTCGGTTGCTAGCGAGATTAAGCGTGAGGAAGAGGCAGCAGCGGCAGCAGCAGCGGCGGCAGCAAGACAAGCAGCAGCAGATGCAGCGGCTAAACAAGCAGCGGCAGCCAAGGCTTCTTCAGGGAAAAAATAATCGGATAACGATGATTACATAAGGGGTGCATTCCGGGTGTCTCAATTTGTATTCGATATAAAAGGCGTTCAAACTTTAAATCTTGGCTTTAAAAAACATGCTAACAATTTATATACAACCCGGTCGAATGTCTCCTCTACGGGGAACAGTGTCGATTACAGCATTAGGGCACGCAGAAATATCGGAACTAGATTAAGTAGCTTGAATAGCAGGCTGTATGCTCTGGAGACTCGTCTAAGAGAACTGGATAAATTCGCAGATTTGGGGGTTGCCAGCTATACAACAGATGAAACCGAGCTTAAAAGCAAGGCAGACGGAGTAAGTGGTCTAGTAGGCAGCAAGGTTGCGAAGGTGTTAACAACTGCTGTTGAAGAGATGATTGGTTTATTGTCAAAAGCAGATTCTGCCAAGCTCTTAATTGCAGGAAAGGGTCTGAGCTTTAAAATGGCAAAAGATGCATTCGGAAACAATGTTATTAAATTAAGAGGCACTATTAATAATAATGCTGATTATTTGAAATATAGAGATTTAATGACTAAATATCTTGGAGGTACAGCTAAATGGAGCAAGTCATTCATGGAGAAGCTGGCTGGAGAAGGTATTGCCCTATATGGTAAGCAAGGTGGAAAAAAGGCGTATTTTGATTCCAATAAAAATAAGTTAATGAATACTAACTTTAAGGGGTTGGATGAATATATAAAAAATCTGGGAAAATCCAAGGTTAAGGTATTCATGACAACCCTAGTAAAGGAAATGGATATATTCGCAGATTTTAAAGGATGGTCAGGTGCTTCTAAGCTCTCTATGTTTGGCAAAGGTCTGGGTTTACTAGGAACTGGCTACACCATATATGATAATTTTACCGAAAATAAAACTACGCAAGAAAAATGGGTGGATACAAGTGTTGATATAGTAAGTGGTACTGCTGCCATGGCAATAGGAGCAGCCTTCGGTTCCTTAATTGCACCGCCCCTTGGAACAGTTGTAGGTGCCGGTGTTGGCCTGTTTGTTAATCTGTTGGCTAACGCTCCATTTTTTAAGGGTGGCAAAAGTTTTGTGGATGTCACCAAAACGGCTGCTAATGATTTAGTGACAGGCGTTAAAAATTTAGGGATAAAATTATCTAAATTAGTCTGGTAAGAGGGAGGCTTTCTGGTGAAAAATAGGCTGGACGATACAAGCATCCGCAATCTTATCAATTGGATGGGGCAGTTTAATCACTATGATTATTTGATGGCATTTCCACTTATTTCGCTTGTTTTTAGCTATCTGATGATTGGAATGAGTGCGTTATCTATAAGTGAGGAAGATAGTCAGTTCTACCCCATAACCAAAATCATATTCGTTGCAATTGTTACTGTAACTATTATTCAGACCATAGCAGCCTTATTGTTCATGACTCGAACATTCTTAGTAAGGTTTAGAAAGCTGCAAAGAATAATAGTGTGTGTATCTGCGTTTATAGTGGCTAATATTTTTTATGTATTTTATTTTGTTGCTTGCGATGCGAATGACTGGATCTTTATGACTGATTTGGGAGTGTGTCTGTTTAGCGGGGGAATTATTGCTTGCTTGTATTTTGTAATTAGGTCCTTTAGGAGTATTGCAGGAGGTTCTTTCCATATCGAGAATCGGAAGGTCTATAATATTCCGGGAAACAAATGGTTTTATATCGCTCCGATCTTATTTTTTGCATTGAGTTTGTATATTGTTTACAGCATGCATAGCTCTGAATCTAATCAGCAGCTTAATAAGACATTGGTAATGATTATAGGCCTTATTTTTATGCTTCAATATCTGCTTTCCATTGTATTCGCAGAATTTGTCATGTATACCTATGCTTCTTTTGTATATCCAGAGATTCTCGCTGAAGAAGAGGTATTGCCGCCATCACAACGTTTCTCTAAGTCGGCAGCCAAATTTATTATTCCGTTGCTTGTAAAGCTGGTGCAGTATGCTAGTTTAATATTCCTCTTGCTCCTCACGATAGCTGTAACAGGAATGGATTATAATGGAGTAGCTATCGTCAGTTCAGTGATCATTATCGTAAGCACCTATTTCCTGCTGAGATGGATGAGCCGCTACGATATTCGTTACTATGGGTTCTATATGATTTATGGAGCACTTACTCTAATGTCGGTTGCCTTCATTTATCTACTAATTAGTGCTGTTACGAATCAAGATTTCGATTCCCTGGAGCTGGGATGGGTTCAGTATGTCATTTGGGCTGCAACAATTTTCTTCTGGTATTATATCGACATTATTAATGTATTCAGAGGCAACGGAAGAAGGAAAAAAAGCGATGGGAAAAGCAAGTCAGTGAAAAAGAGAACGAAAAAATAAAGGCAGCTAGTTTCCAATATTGCATTTATCCAAACGGAGATATTGTTTTACAAGCAACAAGTAGGGCTGATGATGAAATATTGGAAACGGCATAGATTACTGTGTCGTGACATATTGAAACACTGGTTCATTTTTTAACTTATTACTGTAGGGGGAGTCTGCTGATTAATTCTACTACCACAAGAGCTGTTGCTCTAAAAGCTGCATATACTAATCGGCTCAGTCCTTATGCGATCGCTCTATTTTTCAAGCTAACGTTTTTAACGAGTGCAATTATAACAGGCATTTCCACAGTATCGTTTTACTTCAAAGCAAATGAAGCTTCATTGATATCGAAAATATTGGTCATCGTCGCCTTAATATTGCTTATCATTCAGCTGCTCATAGCTATTTTTTTCTCCAGTAAGAGACGAGCCTATAAGCATCGAAAATTGCAGGTTATTGTAATGCCTGTGCTATCTTTCAAGGTTTCCATTGATATTTACATACTATATTTCATTTTTTGCGACGTTATGAATATGTCTCCGATAAATTTATATATTGGATTCGTCGTTCTGGCAATAGGCATTGTTCTAATGCTGCTGCTAGCTTTGAGGGATTGGAAGCGTCTAAGTCAGAATTATTCTTTTAGTAAACAATTCTCATTACCCTCAAAAAAGATAATGAGATTAATCATAATAGCAATCTATGTGTTACTGGTAATTATAGTGGGCGAAATATCCAAAGCCTTTGGGTTATTCGAAGAAAGATTTTCATTCATTATTTTATACCACGCAATGATTATACAATACTTAGCTGCATGTCGATGGCCAGAAGTGGCTATAGCCGCTTATTGCGCTTATATGTCGAATACAGTCTCTGATGCTGATAAGATTAATGTTTCAAGCATGGAACCAACACTCAAGCTCCAAAAATCAAAGTGGTTCTGGATACTCTTGGTGAAATTCATTCAATATATGGCATTATTCATTGTAGGATTAACCACAGCATACTTTTCATTTGAATCATACAGCGTTATCGGATGTACTACGTTTATACTATGTTTTTACTCACTATTAAAGTGGATAAGCAGTTATCACGTTTCTTATTCCGGTCTCTATTTCCTCAACGGTATGTTATCGGGAATGAGCTTTTTAATCATATTAGATGTCCTTGTATACGTAACAGGAATGGGAGTTGTCGATACACCGACTGCTTTTGTTTTTATGTCGATAGGCATGCTGCCTATTTTATTATGGTGGAACTTCAATTGGCTGCATTTCTTAAGAAAGTATTGCTAGATGAATGTTAATCATACTCAAAAGGGAGATGTAAGTAATGAAAATCAAACGCTGTCCCATTCTATTGAACAATGTTATTAGTGCGCAAGTAACCGCGAAGCCAGAGGATTGGTGGGTAAGTGTGCAGGAGTTAAGAAATGCTATTATTCGGAATGATCTTTATGGAGCGGGTCCTGTTATGTATACGGTAGGTCCTTTAGATCCTGATACGAATCAAGCGGATTACCATTTCTATATTCCGGTCAGCCAGCCTGTCTCAATGGAGGAGAATAAGTTATATGAATTCGAAGAGACATGGCTTCTGCGGGATGCGCTCGTCTTAAGGCATGCGGATATGGATGAAGATCTTGAAGAATCGTATGCCCTGCTCCGGCAATGTGCGGAAGCTAATGAGCTTACGCTGCAAGAGCCATTTTACAACATTTATCTGGATGTGTTCGGTGGGGGAGTAATTGATATTTGTGCTCCTATCATAAAGGAGGGCTAGCATGGTGCTTCTAGACGATTCAATCCGTTACACGAATGTGATATCCAAACGATATCGCTACCATTACAAAGATATGAATGAGGTTATGGAAAGTTTCATAAACGATATTATCAAGGTGAATGCGACGGTTAAAGGGCCGATGTTTTATTCCATCAACAATGTACCGATGGATGAAATGGTGAATGCCGAGTTTTTCATGCCTGTGCAGGAAGATAAAGTTGAGATTCTGGAGGGCATGAGCTTTCACAGCTATTTCAATATCGAAAATATGATCACATTCTGCCTGTATGATCAATTCGAGAAGACGACCGAGGTTGGATACAGCATTTTATTGCAATATATACAGCAGAACCAGCTTCGCCAAGTTACGCCAATCTTCCACGTGTTCTCCGGTGACCATTCCTTGCAATATGTATTTCTCAAGATTGGGGTTACGCCAGAAATTAAAGAAGAGCTAGTGTGGCGATAAGAAAAAAGATTAGTTTTAATTCGAATGACAAGGGGGCCTTTGTAAGTGTCGCAGCTTGTATTTGATATGAATTTGGTCCAGAACTTAAGTCTTGGATTGAAAAAAAATATGACGAAGCTCTCCACAGTACGTTCCAATGCGTCATCTACTGGAAGTAGTGTGGACTATAGTATTAAATCTCGCAGAAATATTGGAACAAGGATCAACAATGGGAATAGCAGGCTGTATTCACTAGAAGGCAGATTGAGGAGCTTGGATGACCTGATGCAAGAAGCCTTGACCAAATATGGTCAAGCAGAAGAGTATCTAATCGGATTGGCTCAAGGGATAGAGAATGCGGATAAAAAAAGTCTGTGGGAGCAGTTCCAGGATTATTATGCTGCCCTTGGAGCAGAGAGCACGAAAATGATGCCACTTCGTAATGCAGCCATATTACTGGGAGCAAATATTTTTGATTCTAAAGCTCTATTAATAGCTGCAAATAATCTTAGATTCAAATTTGTTAAAGAAAATAAGAATATCTACATTAAAATAGCAAATGGATCTAATCCCATAAATTTCAAGTCTTATAGGGATCTTTTAACGAAGTATTTGGGGGGAACCATTGCCAAGTGGGATAGTGGTCTAATTGACCGAATGTTGAAAGATGGACTTATGCTTTATGAAAATAGAGCTAAAAAAGATGCAAAACCTTTTTTTGAATATACCGAAAGAAGCAAGAAATTATTGGACTCATCAACAGATTTTCTTGATCTAAGAACAGTAGTTGCAAATTTGTCTGATCCGAAAGCTAGGCTTATTAATGCGGTAAATAATGCATTAGATAACAATATACCATGGAAGGACTTAGTTGGATGGAAGGATGCTTCTAATTTAACTAGGCTTGGAAAAGGGTTTGGATTATTAGGAACGGGATTAACATTTGCGGATAATGCAATTAGTAGTTTTTATAACCGCGATACTGGTGAGTGGGGAGCAAATCCTACTAAGATAAAAAATTTCGCAGTTAATACGGGTATAGATTTTGGTGTCGGTGCAGGTTCTATGGCAGTAGGAGCGGCAGTAGGGTCATTCATTTTACCACCACTTGGAACTGTAGTAGGTGCTGGTGTAGGAGCAGGGGTTAATTTTCTCGCTAACTGGAAAATATTTGGTGATGACCCTAAAATAAGTGCCGTTGATAAAACAAAAGAGTTAGCTAATAATGCTGTAGATAAGATTTCACAGACAATGAACAAACTGTTTTGGTAGGGGGGAATACTTTGAAACATTCAGGATCTGTCCTTAGTTTGAAGCTTAACTTTCTTATCTCTAATCGGTACCATCCAGAGCTCATCCCGAATTTATTTTGGATGATATTTATGTTAAGTGCCATTACGACAGGCATTTCTGGAATAGCTGTATATTTCAATAAGTATACAGTTACACAAACATCAAATCATTTAGTTATTGCAGCATTGGTTATCCTGTTCCTACAGTTATGTACTGCTGTCTTTTTTTCCTTTAAGTCTAGGAATTTCAAATATCAGAAAGCACAAATCGCCATTGTTTGTGTTCTGCTAATGAAGGCTTCCCTTGATCTCTATTTCATGTATTTTATGATTAATGACGCTAAGGATTTACCTGCTATTAATAATGGTATAGGCATTTCAGTACTCGTAGGCGGTGTGCTTTTTCTAATTGGAACAATTCTTTTGAAAATAAGAAGATTTAATGATCCAGCATATACGATTGTCTTGAAAAAAGACCATACGTATACCCCTGGATATGGATTACTTCGTACCTTATTAAAATGTTTCATTTATGCAAGTATTATCATCATTGCATGGTATTTCTGCAGAAAATATGGATATCTCACAGAGGGTTATCCTTTGGTCCTTTTATATCACGCTCTTATCCTGCAGGGTTTTATAGCAATGGTATGGTCAGAACTCCTTATAGTAGCCTATCACAAATTTAAATATAACGATTACTTAATCTATGATGCTGTAGACCTTTCAGAGCGGAGAACAGCGTTTATTCCTAGAAAAGCAAAATGGTATTCCATAATTTTGATTAAAGCTATTCAATATTTTTGTTTGTTTTATCTAGCAATATTAAATGCAGGAATAATCTATGAGCCTTTGAAAGTACATGTATTTACTTTTTACGTACTATGTGTGTTTGTAGTCCTTAAATGGATAAGTCAATATTCAATTTCATATGCAGGTATGTATTACATTAACGGAGTCTTTGGGTGTTTATGCTTTACACTGATCTTGCAATTTAACACCTTCATTACGGGGATGACTACTTTTGGAAATGTGGCAGCACTTATGTTTTTCTCAACTAGTATGATTCCGTTGGTCTATTTCTGGATTTTTAGCCCCATATCTGTCCTCAGAAGACACTAACCCTATATAAAAAAAGCCGACTACATTCAAAAAGGAGCTAAACAATATGAAAATTAGACGCTGTCCCATTGTATTAAACAATGTTATAAGCGCACAGATAACAGCGAGTCCAGAAGAGTGGTTTGAATGTGCGGATGGTCTAAGAAACGCGATTATTCGCAACGGGCTTTATGGGACTGGCCCTGTCATGTATCAGGCCTGTGCGCTGGACCCCGAGACGAATAAAGTGGACTACAACTTCTACATTCCAGTCAGTGAGCCAGTCTCGATGGAGGAGAATGAGCAATATGACTTCGAGGAGAATTGGATTATTGAAGATTCACTTGTCTTTAGGCATGTGGATATGGATGAGAACATTGAGGAGTCTTATGCGCTGCTTCGTGCTTGTGCGGAAGCCAATGGGTTTACGCTGCAGGAGCCATTTTACAATATTTATTTGAACATTTTTGGTGGAGGCGTAATTGATATTTGTGCCCCAATCATGAAGGAGGGCTAGCATGGTACTCCTGGACGATTCCATTCGTTATACGAACGTCATATCCAAAAGATATCGTTATCACTACAAAGATATGAATGAAGTGATGGAAAGCTTCATCAACGATATTATCAAGGTGAATGCGACGGTTAAAGGCCCAATGTTCTATTCCATTAACAATGTACCGATGGATGAAATGGTTAATGCAGAGTTCTTCATGCCCGTGCAAGAAGATACGGTCGATATTCTGGAGGACATGAGCTTTCACAGCTATTTCAATATCGAGAATATGATCACATTCTGCCTGTACGATCAATTCGAGAAGACGACTGAGGTCGGTTACAGCATCTTATTGCAATATATACAGCAGAACCAGCTTCGCCAAGTCACGCCAATCTTCCATGTGTTCTCCGGTGACCATTCCTTGCAATATGTATTCCTCAAGATTGGGGTTACACCTGAGATCAAGGAAGAGCTGGTCTGGCGTTAAGGCAAGAAAAGCAGCTTCATCCAGAAACTATGCAAAGGGAAGGTGATTCGCATGCTGCAAAGCGGTGATCTGCTGGGCGGACGATATAAGGTACAGTCTCTCTTGGCGCAAGGAGGGATGGGATGTGTCTACCTCGTCAAAGACGCCAAATTGAACGATAAAATCTGGGTCGTCAAAGAGATGACTCAGATAGACAATAATGAAGTCTTCCTCGAGGAGGCAAGGATGCTGACCAGCCTGACACATCCAAGCATCCCCAAAATAACGGATTACTTCGAGCCTGACGAGGCTGGCAATTGTTATCTCGTTATGGAGTACATAAACGGCGTCACGCTGCAGCAGCATTTCGAGGATGCAGGCTGTCAGCTGCCCTTCCAAGACATTGTCTCTTATGCTGTGCAGCTATGCGATGTATTAAGTTACCTGCATCATCAAGAGAAGCCAATCGTGTTCAGAGACTTGAAGCCATCCAATCTGATGCTGGACGAATTCGGACGATTGCAGTTAATCGACTTCGGAATCGCCCGCAAATACGATGAAGCGAAGCTGCTGGATACGGTACAGATGGGGACGATTGCGTTCGCAGCTCCCGAGCAGTTCGAGAATAAGCAGACCGATCCAAGAACGGATATCTACGGAGTAGGCGCCATACTTTATTACCTGACCAGCGGCGGCCACTATTATTTCAGGAATGCAGCGCCGCTCACTCAGGTGTTCGCTGCGTTCCCAAGCGAATATGTGCAGCTGCTTGAGAAGCTTCTCGAGGCGGATCTGAATTTGCGCTATCAAAGCATTAATGAAGTAAAAGCAAAGCTGCAGCAGATTCAAGGCAATCCAGCTCCTATTGCAGAGTCTGAGATTACTAAGACTTTAATGATTAAATCCGGCGCTATCCATCTATACCAGAACCAGCAAACGGTACAGCTGCAAGTGTCTTCAGCTCCGACTGCCTCAAAGAAGATGCATACCGTACAGGCGACCCAGAGCCATCCTGCACTGATTATCTATTTGCTGGATGTGAGCGGTTCAATGACATTAATGAATGGCGATAAGCAGCGGCTTGATATCGTTACAGATTCTTTATATGTTGCGCTGAAGCAAATGGTATTCCGATCGACTAAGGGCAGCAGAATATCCTCGCGATATAGAGTAGCTGTCTTTGCCTATAGTGACGATGTGCAGGATGTGCTTGGAGGAGTGAAGAGCATTGATGAACTCATGCACACGGGTATGCTTCCGTCGCTTAAGACACAGCGGTTCACGGATACCGCCAAAGCGTTTCAGCATGCTGAGAAGCTGCTGCGAGAAGAGCTTCCTAATATACAGGATGGACCAGCGCCATTGATCTGCCATATGACAGATGGCGTCTATACCGGTGAAGATCCTGAACCGATTGTACGCAGAATTATGGACATGTCGGTTAAGGATGGCAACGTGCTGGTCGAGAATATTTTCATCTCAGATGATGTATTGCAGCAAGAGGTTGAGCAGCCCAAGCGTTGGCAGGGCGTGCAAGAGAATACGGCCTTCACAGATGAATATGGAAGCAAGCTGAGGCGGATGTCCTCCGTCATTCCCGAAAGCTACCGCCAAATGATGCTCGAAGCGAATTATAATCTGACCGATGGCGCATACCTTATGTTCCCCGGTACGAATCCCGATCTCGTGTCGCTTGGCTTCCAGATGTCTGCCGCGACACCTATTCACTAGCTATGGCGAGTCTCGTACGGATTTCTCAGCATACAGAGACAGCGATAGAGAATGTCGTCCGCCCTATATGGAGCTATCAATATGGCTATTCCCGATCAGCAGAAGCAAGGGAGCTAGGGGACATTGGACAAGACTATCTGACCTTCGTCGAAGAGCAAGACCATATCGCCTTTGCATTATGTGATGGCATTAGCATGTCGTATTTCGGGGATTTTGCTGCCAGCTTTCTAGGAGATAGCTTGCGAGAATGGTTGGCGGGGCTACACCCGACACCGCTTGAGGCAGCGGTATTATCTGGACAGCTGCAAGAGCTGCTGAGAGAAAAAGCAAAGCAGGCGAGTGAATTGCTGAAGGATCATCAGATTCCCGAACACATTAACGGAATGTTCCGAGAGGTGTTGCTCGCAAAGAAGAAGCTTGGCAGCGGAGCTATTTATGCCTGCGGAAGAATTGATCTGCCTAGTGAAGCGCTTCCGCAAGGACGAATTGTATTAATGTGGCAAGGTGACATTCGGATTCGTTTATGGCGGAACGAACAAGAGGATCGGGGATATTTGGGCGATCGCTTCCACACAAAGGAGCAGTGGAATAGTACAGCAGGCTCTGTGGGTGGAATGCCTCATATGTATATGGATCATTTGACGAATTGGGGAAATCAAGGGAGGCTGCTCTTGTATTCGGACGGCCTGCAAGCTATGGATCATAAGAATGACACTTCACATGAGAAGCTGTCAGAAGCGATGGAACAGGAAGCGGCTAACCCTTCCAGTGATGATATGTCAGTCTTTCAGATCAGATGGCAATTAATCTAACGGATGAATACAATATCCATTTCCCATAGAAGGAGAGTCGTAGTATGGCATTTCAGACAGACGTAAATTCAACGCTGGAGATCAATGGAGAGCTGTTCTTCATAGGGGAACATCCGCATGCACCAGGGGTTCCCTATGGACAGGAGGGCCGCCAAGGCACCGTATATTTACTCCATTCCGAGGATAGGCGCCAAAAGAAGGCTTTAAAGGTGTTTCGCTCCAAGCTTATTAATCCATCAACGGTCCATCTTTCCTCTCAAATAAGCAAATTTTCAGCTATGGACGGTCTGGCGGCTTGCGAACGGAAGACGATTACGCCACATAATAATCCGGAATTGCTAGCCAAAGAGCCTGATCTCCTCTATGCCGTTATTATGCCTTGGATTGACGGACCTACGTGGATGGATATGGTATTGAATAAACAACAGCTGACCCGCAGACAAAGCTATACAGCTGCGTTTGCCTTGGCGGAGATATTAGTCACAATGGAGCAGCGCGGTCTCGCGCATTGCGATCTATCCGGTCCCAATCTGATCATGCCGATGTTCAGTGAAGGACGCAATCCGGTTAAGTCCTCCAATTTCGTGCAATTGATCGACTTGGAGCAGATGTTCTCTATCCAATTCGAGAGACCAGAATATTTGCCGACAGGCTCGCCCGGCTATGCGCCGAAATATGTGAATGCCCAGATGTGGAATGCGCAATCCGATCGCTTCGCAGGAGCGGTCATTCTTATGGAGATCCTCGTTTCTTGTACAAGCGCCTTTACAGAGCAGGCTTGGGGAGAGAGCTACTTCGATCCGGGTGAGCTTCAGACCTTCTGCGAGCGTTATGACCAGCTTCTTCAAGCGGTTAAGCCGTTATGGGGAGATGGCATTGCTGCTCTCATCCAGCGTACATGGGAAAGTGATGAGCTGAGCCAGTGCCCTACCTTTGGAGAATGGCTGCTCGAGCTGTCCAAGGTAGATCACGCTTTCTTGCGGGAGGATGCTACTGTCTCTATGGCAGGAAGGGCTCCCGTGCAAGATCGGAAAGAATCTCCAGCCCCTGCTGCACCGCCAGCCCCTCCTGTGTTAAGCTCTTCGGCACGGCGTGAAGCTGCGGCTGCCTCCCAGCCGGCGGGCCGTTCATCTTCAGCGCCACCAGCACCAGCGCCGAATCAGTCGGAGCCGGTAAATCCAGCGCGTTATAACAAGCTGATGGTCAAAGCCCGAGACTATGAGAGCAAAGGAAATTACGTCAAGGCAATCGAGACTTATCAATCCATGCAGGCGATGAATCTGCATATAAGCATAGCTAAAGAAATTGAAATTGCGTTAGAGCATTGCCAGAAGCAATTGCATGAGCGGAATCGGACTAAGAGCAAGGAAGCCTCCGGGAAGCTTATGAAAAAATTGCTGCAAATTGTTATTACGATTGCGGTAATAGCTGGCCTTGGATTAGGCGGCTATTATGGCTATAACTATTTGAGCGGCTTGGCTAAGGCAGGACCGGTTCCGACGAAAGCGCAGAAAAAAGCTGAAAATCAAGAAATTGAGGCGTTAAAGAAAGAGCTGGCAGCGCGGGATAATACAATCAAGGCGCTTACCGATGAAGTGACGGAGCTGAGAAAGCCGCTATGGCAGCGCAGTGATGAGCTTATCCAACAGTTGAACAGCGACTATGACAAAATCAAGGAGCTGGCAGCTATTGAGCCAAGCGAAGACCCTAATCTGCATCAGAAAATATTTGAAGCAACAGATGTGTATGTGAAGCATGTCGATCGTTATTACAGGAATGCCTACAATTTGGACGAATCCATCTTGCAGCAGATCAATGTTGTCGAAGGCTATTACTTCCCTTTCATTTATAACAAGAATAGAAATGCACAGCTGAATTTCAAATTCTTAACTGACTACAAAGACAAGTTTTAATTGGGAGGACCACACTTATGATATACGGCGCATCAATGGGACCATTTATTAAAAAAGCACTAGCAGGAAGAGGCTTCCAGACAAACAGCTCCAAATTAATCGAATTGCTGCCGCTCGACCCGTCCATATCCAATATGGATGCAGTTATTCTGGGCCCAAAAGATATGAGCGGATCGAAAGGCCAACTGCTGAACGATGCTATTCTGGACAGGCATCCTTCTGTTGGGGTCGTCTATTTCTATAATAAAGATTCACAAGCGCAGTTAATTGAGGGAGATGTGCTCAAAATCCAAACCAATAAGCTGACTCCGGAGCAAGTAGAGGACGCGGTTTATACGGTGACTGAGGGCAAGGCCATTAGTGAAGATAAGCGCATGTTCGAATCAGCAGATGTGAGAGGTTATTTGGACGCTGATGATGAAGAGGAAGCAGGCGTTGAAGCAGAAATTATAGAAGCATCAGAGCCTCCATCGGAGCCTGCTATTATCCAGCAGGCGCGAGCTGAAGTATCCGCAGGGCTAGAGCAGCGCGTAGCCAAGCTGGGTGAATTCACTGACTTTGACTACTTGAAGAAGTCCCTTCAAAAGGAACGGATTCAAAGTGAGCTAAGCATTCAGAACACGGAGTATGCGGAAGTAGTGAACATGCTAGAGGAGCTTGATTCCCAGATTGTGAAGGTATTTAAGGATTCCTCAATTCCTCCTGATATGCGATTCGAGAAGCTGAAGCAGATCGGGGTCAGCCGTGCTGCGTACAAAGGGCTAGAGAACGGCCTTATCGTAGACAAGCTCACCTCTGTTATGGAGTCGGTTGTGTTGTCTGCGGAAGAAGCTGTTGATGCGCGTATTCATCAGATGAGGGAAGCACTCGATACCATTTCATCGACTAGGCTACTCTATGAGGATCACGGTAAGCTGCAGGAGCTTATCGACGCTAGGCTTGCTGTGCAGATGGATCTAATGGAGCTATCCAAAGAGATTATCGAAATGTACCAAGCGATGGATTTGAGCGTGAATGAGCTTATCGATCATTTTCAAGATAAGGGGCCTTCCAACTATACGTATGTGAATGAACTAATGGGACCAATCAAGCCTTTATTCATTCCGCAAAATATGGCTGCGATGACGAGCAGGCTGCTGTCGGACCTTAATAAGAATAAATTAACCTTCTCCATTATTGAAGAAAAAGTGAAGAGCGTCATTAATCTGGTGTTCAAGCTATGTGAGGAGGATGCGACGATTATCGCTTATCAGCAGAAGCTGATTAAGCTGCTGCAAGCTCAACGAGTAGAAGATGTGGTCATCGTCGATCATGTAATTAAAAATTCCCTCCGACTATTCGTAGGTCCTTCGGATACGGGAAGAACGGCTACAGCTCTGACTTGGTCAGGCGTAGTCTCTCGGAGACAGAATACATTGCTGCTCGACCTTACCGGCCAATCAAAGCTGGGCCAATATGGTGTAGAGCCTGTTCAATTAGAAGAGTTTCTGGAGCAGCGCCTAGAGAGATCCTTCTTATGTGTAGTCGGAAGCTTGGACAGGCCGGGTGATCAAGTTCATGAAATTGTGGCAGAGCTTAAGCAACGATTGAATTACTATGCGCATATTCATGTTTTGCTCGATGCCTCTCAGACAGAACTGATTGGGCAGCTTGCTCCATCCGCATTATCCATTCATTTTATTTCGGATTGCTCGCCTCGTGGAACAGAGCTGCTGCGGCCAGCTGTTGAAGCGTTCCAAGAACAAAATATCGCACAGAAGGTCATACTGATTGATCCGCCTGTGGACCCGATCAGACTGGTGAATGATCTTGCTATTAACCCTTTGCTGGCAAAGGTTATTGTTCTGCCACGGCTGAAGTATATTCGTGCATGCTCGCTGAACCGTATGAAGCCTTATGAGAGCAAGGAAGTAGAGGAAGTATTCGAAGAGGCGTTCAGGTAATAGAGAAGCAGGCAGCTATCTTGAAGAGGTAGGATGTGGTTTACCTTGTCAATTATTCGTATTGATCTGAATGCTGTGGAGGCTTACAAGCCCAAGCTGAGTCAGCAGGTACAGAAGGGCACGCAGCTCACGGGCAGATATCGGTCGACGATGTACCAAGTAGAAGGAGCAATCAGTGCCCGTAGAAATATCCGATCGCGATTGGAACGGAGCGGGCAACGCATTCAAGAGGTAGATCGGAAGCTGCAAGAGCTGAAGACCTTCCTCTATGGCGCACAGGCTGAGCATAACGGGCTAGAGAATACGCTGTCTCAGCAGGCACAAGCGCTGCGCTCCCAACTACAGGCGAAGCAGGTCTATCCACTCGGCTATGGTCCGGGATATAATAAGGAACAAATGGTTTGTTATGCAGGCAATGCTTTTAACGTTTCTACTGGAGAGACAACGAAAAAAGCTACCTACTGGGAGTCATTCGTGGATTCCTTAGGAGTAGGCTGGAAAGCCATAACAGATGAAAGCAAAGCGGCGGCAGATGGTTTTGTAAAGTCTATGACAAGCCTATACGAGATCGGCGAGGATATGGTCGCGGCCCATAAAGACAGAGCAGCGAAATCTAATGACTCGGTGTATGGTTTTTTCAACAATATGACCTTCGGTCTATTGGACGGAATAGGTGGAATGTGGTCTGCTGCAGAAGATCGGAATAATAAGAAGTTTGATTCCTTCTACGATTTCTCGAATTATATAACCAGTGGACTGGTCGGAACGGTAAAAGGAGCCTTTGCACCAGATGACCCTGGCTCTAAGGAGCATTGGTTGAATGTGCTAGGGATCGGCAGCATGTTCCTCCCGGCGCTGAAGGCTGTGCCAAACACGGTTCCGAAGGTTCCGAAGCCGGGGAAGGTTCCTGATGGCGGTGGGGTGAATGGTCCAAGACCGCTAACTTATAATCGAGACCAAATATTAAGAAACATCGAAGAAAGTAGAAAAGCTCGTGAAGCTTCCAATTTTAATGTTTATTTACAGAAGGAAAAGGATTTTCTTGAGAAGTTGAAAGAGGGGCCGAGTGATTTTAAACCTTATACTGCTGAGATGAGAAAACATATTATTATGCCAGAGGATGGATTTCAAGCTTTTCTTGAGAGGGAATATATTGAAATAAGAAAATCAGGTATTGACGATATTAAAAATGTAGCAAAGAATACAGGATTAACAGAAGAACAGATATTAAAAATGAAAAAGCATTTGTTCTTAGATACTAAACCGTTATCTTTAGAGGGTAAACCATATAAAGAATTATATTTTCAAGCTGATCCAGATATTGCATATGCATGGCAGAAGGCTCAAAAGGGAGAACTTAATGATGCAGAAAAGGAATGGTTTAGGAAACTAGCAAATCATGAGATTAAAGAAAAAGAATATATGGATGGTGGTATGCCATTAAGGGATAGTTCAACATGGAATGCAGAAAAAGATACATTTGATGTTGTTCCGGAGAAAAATGCACATGATAAAGCGGATATAACAGATCCAAATCCCCCACCGTTTCCTGGTTATGATGCTTCTAAGGATTTTAATAAACATTTTGATAAAGATATCGAATACTAAAGAGGTGAACGAAGTGTATTTTGAGAGTGCAAAATTAAAAATAAGCAATATACATTGGGATAATATAGGAACAACTTCGACTGATGAAGATTCTAAATTAGGTTATGAGTTTTTAAGAAGATTAGCTCTTTTTTTTAAAGAGGAACAGCTAAAACCCCTACCGCCAGCTTTTACAAATATAGCGAAATTACTTGGTGACGATGAGGATGAAATAGAGATTTCAATGTATTGTAATTCAGAAGCAGTAAAGTTTTTAAATAAAAATTTATATATACAAAGAATATTTGAGTATTATTTACAGCTAGCTAAGTATGCAGACAAATCACCAGTTGGACATAAATACTTAAATATTTATGAACTCTTAATAAAAGTTTTTGAAAGAGGTGGCTCATTTTCTATTAAGCCGCTTGCATTAGATATAACGAATGTTGCTCATTTCCCTTTAAATCAATGGTATACTAGGTTTTTGGAAAAAGAACCGATTGATATTAAACACCTTTAATCTTTGAATACGAAAAATTCAAATAATCTAAAAGGCATACTATGAACCGTTGAGTGTATATCACAATTGTAAATATTTGAATGATAATTCTAAGTTGACAATAATTCTATGTAGTCAGCCATAAAACCACATCCCCAATAACGCCACAATGCAAGCTAGAGCCGTATTGTGGTTTCTTTTTTATCCGCCTTCATTATCCAAATGATTCACTTTTACAAGCGGCGGCTTTTCAAAATATCCACCCAGTGTTGAATGAATTTATCATTCAACCGATAACACAGTTAACCCATGTAATACCGATACGAAGATATCGTCATTTTGCTTGTACGCACATCGAGGATTCATTTGTCGACTATAGTATAAACAGGTTAATTATTGTAAGTACCAACAAAATTAATCTGTTTTTTGGTATGTTCACTTTTCGCGTGCAAGCTGTAGTAGAGTTATTAAGTGATCATAAAATTATTCAAATACTTATAATCCACTGGCTATGGTCCGGGATATAATAAGGAACTGCCGTGCAGGCAATGCTTTTAATCTTTCTACTGGAGAGACAACGAAAAAAGTTACCTACGGGAATCATTCGTGGATTCCTTAGGAGTGGGCTGGAAAGCCATAACAGATGAAAGCAAAGCGGCGGCAGATGGTTTTGTAAAGTCTATGACAAGCTTATACGAGATCGGTGAGGATATGGTCAATGCCTATAAGGACAGAGCAGCGAAGTCGGATGACTCTGTACGGCTTTTTCAATCATATGACCTTCGGTCTATTGGACGGAATAGGTGGAATCTGGTCTGCTGCAGAAGATCGGAATAATAAGAAGTTTGATTCCTTTTACGATTTCTCGAACTATATAGGGGGAGGAATTCAATATGAACTTTCATTACCTGTGGAGTGGCTTTAAGGGTTAGGTCTGTTGAAAGAAATTAAGTTATTTTTTGAATTATTGTATATAAATTCATATTAATAGGAGGTTATATAATGACAGGACAAGAAGCAAAGGAAATAATCGAAAACGAAATGTTAAAGCGCTTCAATTGGTTTGAGGATCACCTACTAAGAGAAAATGAGGTAGGAATTAAAATTGATGGTGATCAATGGATCGTATATGTTACGGATGAAAGGGCTAGTGTAGTTAGTGGCTCTGTTACAAAGTTTGATAATGAAAACGATGCTTTAGAAAATTTTATAAAAAGATTAAGAACAGATAAAATATTATTTAATTAATTAAAAGTCAACAAATTATCCTTAAATATTTTGCTGAGGATAACCATTGTAAAGTAAGTAGTATTGTGATTACCTTAATGAAATAGACAGATATTACGAAGTTGAATTAACTAGAAAGATAAAGGTTTTATTGTTGTATTCACAAGAAGGTTGAATAGTGTACGCTCAATAATGAAATATATTTTATAAAAAAGTTAACTATGGTTATATATACATAATTGATCTTTTTTATGCTTAAAGCAATTATTAATTAAAATTAAACGAATCGTATGGAAGTTTATGAGATTGAATTTAAAATTATAAATAGAATACATGAAAGCTCTATCTTACCTGAATATGAGTAGGCTTGAGCTTTTTTTCCTATGTAAAATACGCTAATGTCATAATACAAAAGTTGATTTTGATTCCTAGTATAGTGTTTTAGTGATTAGCAAACAGAAATGGATCGTAGCATTGGTTTCTACGATATCTATCATGAAGAACTAAAGATGTCTTGAAAAACTGAGGAAAAGGAAGGCGTTATTAGATAGAGGCTAGTAAGCCTATTCCTTATTTCTTTGCAATTTTATATTTATTAAAACTGAAATATTTGTTGAATCTGGATGAGGGATGGCTAGAGTCTAATTGAATATGTCAGAGTTACAACAAATGAAAAATAGTCCTGTTTTTTGCTAGTCACGATCGCGATTATTCTGGGAGGAACATCAACTGCAGCTGTACAGGCTAAGCCCGGTAAGGATCTTCGGGTCATTCCCGTGATTGTGAATGGTTATAAAATTAAATTTCCAGATACAGAACCATATATGAACACGGACGGTCGTACGATGGTTCCCGTTCGTTTTGTCAGTGAGAAGCTGGGGGCAAAGGTCAAATGGGAAGATGCCACACAGACCGTAACCATGAAATATGGGTCAAAAGAAATTCGCATGACAATTGGCTCGAAGAGAGTAGCGGTTAACGGGGAAATAACAGAGTTGGATACAGTAGCAGAGATGTACGAAGGACGTACGATGGTTCCACTTCGATTCGTAAGTGAGGTCCTTGATTCCAAGGTAACGTGGGACGAAGGGGCGCATGCTGTGCGGGTAACGGATGCTAAATATCAGGCCAAAATTGATTCAGGCCAAGTCGAACTCGATCCTTGGGGGCGTCAATATAGCAAAAACTATGATGGCGGTTGGATGAAGCTTTCGGACTTAGAGAATACCAAATACTACAAAAAAAATCCGATTTCCTCTGATAATAGGAAGTATGTAACTGAGACTATTACTTGGGATTTCAAGAAATATGGAGATCAATGGGCGGAGCATATCCGTCAATATTATGCTCTTCAATTAAACGTAGATTACCGTACAATTAATCAGAGTAAGTTTGTAGAATCCATGTTACCTCATCTAGCAGTGTATAGTGTAGCCAATATCGAGACTTCAAGAAAGATTTTAAGAAAATATGTTGCGTGGGTGAAAGAAAACAAAGTTATTTCTCGGGGATACGCAGATCCGGAAGTATCTCAAGTGGAGGATTATCTCGACGGCAGAATTTCTATTCCGGTACATTTTAAGTTTATGATTATTTCCGCGAAGGATACGTCTCAAACATTCTTAGACAACTGGGATGTTTCCACCTCATCTGACTCTTTTCAGCTTAAAAAGAACGTTTGGTACGATGGTTATTCTGGTGTGATTATGGACACAAACCATGCAAACTTAAAGTATAGGGCTTATGTGATTGCAAGTATGGAAAATATGTTTATGAAAGGCCAGTATTTCTATGATGCAATTAATTAAGAAGAGAAAGGAAAGCGGAGACAGCAGCTTATTACAAGTGTTATTGATTAATTTAGAAATTTGGTTTGTGAAGTGGAATTACTTTTAAGACTAGTATAAAAATTAATTTAGTTAGGCAGAGGCTAGATAGCCTTTGCCTTTTTTATCGTAAATTTAATGAAAAGTGGGAGGGATAGTGAAAAACACTTGTTGTATCTGTAAGGGGAATAACTAGAGCCTATTTGAATATGTCAGAGTTACAACAAATGATAAAATAGTCCTGTTTTTTGTAGAAAAATGATTTTATACATAGGGAATATATGCTAAATTTATTCTAGGGATTTATTTCTAATCCAAAGATGAAAAAGGTACATATAAAAGGAGAAGATAAAATTGTTCAGAAAAACAATAGCGGCGCTAGTCACGATCGCGATTATTCTCGGAGGAACATCAACTGCAGCTGTACAGGCTAAGCCTGGGAAGGATCTTCGTGTAATTCCCGTGATTGTGAATGGTTATAAAATTAAATTTCCAGATACAGAACCATATATGAACACGGACGGTCGTACGATGGTTCCCGTTCGTTTTGTTAGTGAGAAGCTAGGGGCGAAGGTGAAGTGGGAAGATGCTACAGAGACCGTAACCATGAAATATGGGTCAAAAGAAATTCGCATGACAATTGGATCGAAAAGGGTAGCGGTTAACGGGGAAATAACAGAACTGGATACAGTGGCAGAGATGTATGAAGGTCGTACGATGGTTCCGCTTCGATTCGTAAGTGAAGTCCTTGATTCCAAGGTAACGTGGGATGAAGGGGCGCATGCTGTTCGGGTAACGGATGCCAAATACCAAGCGAAGATTGATTCGGGCCAAGTTGAACTTGATCCTTGGGGTCGACAATATAGTAAAAACTATGATGACGGTTGGATGAAGTTATCTGATTTGGAATCCACAAAATTTTATAGTAGCTATGGAGATTTAAAATCAAATAACCGTTCCTACGTTACAAATACTGTTGATTGGGATTTTAAAAAATACGGTGATCAATGGGCAGAGACTATTCGCCAGTATTACGCGATTCAACTTAACGTAGATTATAGGAAAATTACAGAGAAAGAGTTCACGGATGTATATCTTAACAATATGGCAGTATATAGTGTTTATCAAATCGGCGAGCATAAGAAAATGATAAAAAATTATATTGCTTGGGTTAAAAAGAACAAAGTAATCGCTCAAGGTTATGCAGATCCTGAAATTTCTCAAGTAAGGCAGTATGAGGGGAAAAGAATAGCTATTCGCACCCATTTTAAATTTAAGATAATTTCAGCAAATGATACTTCTCAAACTTTTTTGGACAACTGGGAGGCTTCTAGCTTGTCTGAATCTTTCAAATTAAAAAAGAATGTTTGGTACGATGGCTATGGGGATATCGTTATGAATACAAACTCTGCGAACTACCTATATAAGCACTACCGTATTGAAAATCCAGAAAATATGTTTAAAAAATTTGATTATGTTTACGACCAGCTTAAAAATTAATTTAGGTAGGCAGAGGCAAGTAAGCCTTTGCCTTTCTTTCTTTTCACCCTATATTATCGAGAAAGTGGGATTTCTGGTGAAAAAATATTTATTGATTATATTAGTATACATGATCTTATTAACTGGTTTTCCTAACTGGTCTGTTCCCCAAGTGAAAGCAGCTTCTGTATCTGGAAGGGTATATGAAACTGGTGCTTGGATCGAAAATGGTAGATTTTATTTTGTAGCACCTAATAAAAAGGCATCATCTTCTATTACATACAGCACCACTCACTTTATACTAAGAAAAGATATTACTTGCTTAGGTTCACAATGTACCCCCGTAAAGGGAGGTCCAAGCATGTATATTGAAATAGACGTTCGTAAAGGTTCGTCTGATGGTACTGGTGGAGATCTTAATGAATGTAAATACATAGAGAAATATGTTGAGGGTTATTCTGGAAAGGATTTATCTTATATATCTAAAAAAACAGGATGTACCCAGCCCGGTGTAACTAACGAGGTTGTTGTATATAGATTCGAATCGCCTGATTCAGTTATAACTAACAAGATGAAGGATCATCCCGTGTTTAAGGATTACAAACAGGGGATGAGAATCTATGTAAGTACAATATTTACTGTTAAAGGTTCTTCTAATGAAGGTAAGCGCTACGAACAGTTGAGAAACGGTAATGGTAAATTAGGCATATATGATGCAGAATATTGGGCTAATAAATCATATTTTATTAATTATTATGATAATCCGATAACCTTTGATGGTTCATATCCGCTCACTCTAAAAGTTCAACATGAGGATACCAGAAAGTCGTTAAAAGACGATGAACTTATTAAAAACCCGGATCCTAAGCATCCTGATGGCTTATGGCCAGCATGGGACCCGGCAGCTAAGGTGGATTTGGATGAAACAATTAAAGATAAGGATAATAATACGTTAAAGCTTCAATGTTCTTACATAGTACGTTCAGGGGACCAAGCCCCGGTTAATTGTAATAGCTCAGGAGACTCTCCGTTGTTTGTAAGAGACGGAAAACTACTTACAAGAAAACCAGCAGTATTTATTGGCGGAACTTATGTAGTTGCCCTATACAATAAGGTGGATTGCAAATGCAAGCAAATTGCTACGATCCCAAATAAAAATAAAATCGAAGGCGATATACCTGCAGAGCAGAGCGTCATTGGCAAGCAAGTTCCGGTTCAAGTAGATGTTCAGCAGACGCCTGATGAAATAGAGAATTGGAAAAAGTGGGTGGAAGGAAAAAGCGATTTCCGTATTAAGGTTGTCTTATGGAGAAACGATCAGACAGACGTCATGTCGGGACTAGCCAATACAGGAGATAAGCCCAAATGGTCGGTAACAGGAACAATTCCCGCACCAGGGAAAAATGATTCTTCTGATAAGGGGGTAAGTGTTGAAAAAGCTGATTTACTTGCTTTTTTAGGGAATTCTAAAAAAAGCAAGCTCATTTATAATGATGACCTTACCAAATATCCAATACCTGAAGGGAAAAAGGTCAGCTTCCGCTATAATGCCTCTGTCTATATTTATGCCAAGGATGGGGGGAAGGAGCTATCAAAACAATGTACGGGAAATCCGGATTCAACCACGATGACGTGGTTTCGACCGAAAAAGCCGGTGCCCGATACAGCCGACTTCTTCACCGTTCCTAAGTATTGGTCCGAAATTAAGCAAGGCACTCCCCAAACATCAGGGACAGGAGCCAATGAAGATTTCGATGCGATGTCGGGTACACCGACAACCCGCAGCCTTTATTTCGCTTCGGGCGGTTCCGAATTTATCGTCGATGTACAAGTGGAGTATGTCCCAAAAGTAACCAAAACGCGCTCCTACCGTTCCTACTTTACGCCTGTCGTGAATGGTTGGGCCATGTCCCCCATTACGGGGTCTCCAGGTCACAACAGTACGCCTTCCAAGCCAACAGCAAGGAAGATGACAGATTCGGCTGGAGCGTCTTATGAAGAGCAAGTAACGTCAAGGTCCGGCAAGCATGTTACCAAGCCAGCCGTTCCTTGCAGTGGGAACCCTTGTACGGGGGGTTCACCGGAAGAATCGCATACCGATTATTGGTGGGTACAAGAGGGCTATGATTTCCATATGGTTGGAGGTTACGAAGATACATGGACCCAAACGGTGACGTTTGATTATATGAAAATAAACAAAGCCGTTGTCTGGAAGCTGAATCGTTCTCAGGTAAACGGAATGGCTACATTAGTAGGGACCGAAGAGGTTACTGCCTCGATTACGCAAGGCGATCCGAATATTTTCTATAATATTGCCAGCACAGATACAAGTGCTGCCGGGCGTCTGCGATATTCTCTTGAGACGGATCAACATGATACGGTCGTATGGAACGAAGGTCCATCCGATAATGCACTGGCTAACAGCAAGGCAGGGCCGGTGAAAGAACAAGAAAAGTTTGATGCGCGCAGAAAGCTGGAGACCAATGTCACAGCCGTATCGGACTTTTTAATTCTACAGACGTCCACAGGCGATCAATCTGTTCTGTACTTCGATAAGCCTTCCAATACGGCGAAGGTGACGGATCAGTTGGATGTACCGATAAGCAGTTTTGCAAAGATGTGGACGGAGAATGCCTTATCGGCAGCGAAGTGGGATGTCCGGGATACGATAAAAGTGGGCTCCTATAACGGTAATTTCGGAAGTCCTATCTCCAAATATTCTGGAGGGCCTGGCAATACGGTTACTACCATCTTTGACACAAAGCCAGCAGGCTTGAATCGTCCGAGCCGCTCTTCCGGTTATATGCGTTTGATGCAGACGGGGCTCGATGTGCCGGATACCTTACAGAATGGCGAATATATAACGGGAAGCTCAACGGTATTCTATCAAAGAATTCTGAATCGGAATCCCGACGATCTTCCGGTGGCGTATTCAACGGACACGGACGCGCTTTTCGGTGCTCCGGGACAATCATTCCATAGCGCCTATTCACCTCTCCATTCGAAGGTCAATGATGTCGTCATTCATAACCCGGTTTCGGTGCAGAATGCAATGGTATTATCGCTGCCGAGCAAATTGGATCAGCGGACGGCAGCTTCCAAAGCGCTGGGAGGGAATAAGCAACAGGGCGTAATTGAATACGAACGTCAGCTTGATCCTGATTATCGCCAGAATATATTATCCAATCCAGATGCGGAATATATTAATACCAATAAGACCGTAGCAGGCTGGAATACCTGGGTAGCTACGGGAAGCGCTTCTGCGATGACGTTCACGAGCCGAGCAGGAGATGTGTGGGTAATTGAAGGGGAAAACTCCTTCGAGGTTACTACGCCTGCCAGCTCCAGTACAACAGGGGGCTATTGGAAGGACGTCGCGATTAAACCCAATAGCGATTATCGCTTCGAGGGAGATATTAGCTGCCACAGGTGTGAAGGGTATTTCTCGCTTAACTTTTATACAAGCGATATGAAACCAATTGGCTCTGGTATTGGGGCTTCCGATGTCAATCGGAGCTCCAGCGTGCAGCACAAAACGTTTAACTTTACAAGCCCTTCGGATGCAGCTTATCTGCGCATTCATCTCATTAAAGGGAAGAACATAGATGCGTCTTTCCCTAATGATTATCTCTTCGTCGATAATTTGAAATTAATGAATATGGGGGTGCAGGAGTTCATAGCGGTAGACGGTGTCTATGTCACAACTGCCGTTGAGAATCCTGATTATAAACCTGCTGTTGAAGGCAAGTCGGATGTTTTCAACTATACAGGTAGCCTTCAAACGTTCACCGCTCCTGCGGATGGAACCTATACCCTTGAAGTGTGGGGGGCACAAGGTGGCTCAGCTGAGAACCACAGAAATAATGCCGGAGGTTATGCAAAAGGGAATATTACCTTGTCTGCGGGACAAGTATTGAACCTCTATGTCGGAGGGCAAGGTGCGAATGGCACGACAACGATTGATAGGCTGGATAGCTGTGATAAGACTGGCGGCTTCAACGGGGGTGGAATAGGCTGCGGCTCGGCTGGCTCTGGAGGAGGAGGCGCAACCGATATTCGGCTGGCGACTACAGGTAATCGGGTCCTCATAGCAGGTGGAGGTGGCGGTGATACGACGGGCAACGTATCTAATCAATCGTACGGAGGCCGCCCTGAATCCTCTGATGCCACGCAGTGGACTGGGGAAAGTGGCGATACGAGCCGCCATGTCAGCTCCTACCCGAATGATGAAGGCGGGGGTGGAGGTGGCTATTATGGTGGCCGGGTCAACCACGGTGACGATACCAAATGGTCATATGGGGGCACTTCTTGGACAGGGAGTCTGACTAACGCCTCCATGATTGCAGGCAACACGTCGATGCCTGCTCCATCAGGAGGAACACAGGTTGGACAAGCAGGTGATGGGGCAGTCAGAATTACTTCACCGCCAAGGGGACCTGTAGGCAATCCTACCGTTGAAATACAGGTTTTGGCTGGAGGCGCGGATGCGTCGATCCCTTCAGAGGCTTACAAAATAAAGGAGAACCAACTCAATCCGATGGCTCCAGATGGCGAGAAGAGACCGGGCGATTTTATATTGTTAGATCATGAATTCGAGGTGTCATTCCCCAATACAGGAGATTTTTACGGGAATGGTCAATGGGGCTGGCCTGCTACAACGAGTACAAGGGGCAAAGGCTTTATAAATGATATGGATACGAGCGAATGGACGAAAGAAAAGTACGTGAAGTTCGACTTCCATGTCATTTATAACAATAAGCTGTATCTATCCCATGAGTGGATACAACTGCCTGTTGGGGAAAAGGACTTTAAGTTTTATGCTCCATTAGCCAATAGGGAAAAGATTAGTGCGTTAGTAGAGTTCAAGAGTATTGCCAACAATGCGGTATTCGAGGATAATGATGCCCCTACCAATAAGGTTCGGTATGATACGCCTAGGCCGCATGCGGCTAAGCATAGTACGCTAAAGAGATTCAATATTGATGTGGTAGGTCGAATTGGAAACATGAGTATTGAGGATACGGGTGACTTCCGCTTCTCCAATTTATTCAAACAGCCTTTGACACCTACCCAATGGTTGATCCCGAATGTAGTGAAAAAGGTCGATCCGGCTAAGCAGAATAAAATAGTCGGCGATACGACGGATATAAGAGGGAAGACGGTAGATAGCAACACGAAGTATTTAAACACGTATGGTCTGCTGCCCCATATGCAGCAGAACCCGTTTCGGTTTCCGTTGGAGCCTGAGATGAATACTATTGCGGCCTTGCAGAAGCAGCCATTACGTTTGGGCTATAGCGTCTATACGGACGTGCAAACCATTGGAAACTATTACAGCAACCTGCAAGTGATTCCGTATTATTATCATTTGAACCTGAAATCAGGCGAAATTACGAAGGTCGATATCTACATGAAGCTAGGCAACACCTATAAGCTCATTAATAAGTTTGGAGCTGCACAACCGGGAGGAGATTCTTCTAAGGTGTATACGAACCCGGTGCGCTTAGACTGGGACGCGGAAGCGGAGCGAAGAAATGCTTCGACTGTGGAGCAGGATTTAACCAACCGAATTGCGAGCATTTTCGCGGAGTCCGGTGGAGATTCCGCTACAGGCAAAGCTGCGGAGCCGTTCGGGTCCTATGTATATGGCAGCTCACAATTTATGCAATTGACAGGAAGAAACAGGACTTTTATTGGTACAGACGCGACATATGGCAATGATAAAAATCCGGGCAATGTGCTTTCTAGTATGGAGTTTGGCATGCAGGCACAGAGATGGCATTATACGTATGCCCTTCCTTCATCAGCCGTTGCCGTAAAAGCAGGTTCGGCAATTACACAGGAAAATATCAATAAGCTGCGCACGAATACGAGCGTGATCGTCATGGCAGCTGATATTAAAGCGATAGGTGAGACATACGACCTTCAATATGAAGCACCTAATGGGAACGGGAATGCTAATATTTCGGGTACAACATGGCCATTAGGAGAAATAAAGCAGCCTGTGGTCGCGGTATTCTCAACTTCCAAATCATCAGCGGATGATTTGAACCTGTCTGGCACGCATTAATTTATCAGAAATAGAAGGGAAGAAGGGGGAGCGAGTAGGCATCCCCTTCTTTATGATGATGTGTTTAAGTTAACTAGTGAGCAGAGAACCTCTGTTCAGTAATGGTAATCAAAGGAGGACCGCGTACATGTTGAAGAGTTTAAGAGTGGCGATAGCTGGAGTTATGATCTTATCGCTGTTATCGCTCGGTACCGTCTATGGGGCAGATAAAGGGCAACCATCGAATTGGGCAAAAGCGGATGTGAATGAAATGATTAAGCAAGGCTTAGTCCCCAAAGCACTTCAAGGAGAGTATGGCAGAAAGATAACCCGCGGAGAATTCACTACCCTTGTGGAGCCTGTCCTGCATAAAATCACTGGAGCACATGAAGTGGCGCTGCATAAAGTGGTCACGGAGCAGCGATTTTCCGATTCGAATGCTGCGTCTGTCTATGAGGCTTATAACTTCGGAATTATTAACGGAGTTAATGAGGCACAGTTTCAGCCTAATCGCAATATTGATCGCAAAGAAGCGGTGGTTATGCTGGGCAATCTTTTGCACACACTGCAAATCAAAGGACTGTCCAACAAGAAGGCACCTTATATCGACTATTCGGTCATTCCTGCATGGGCGAAAGAAGCTGCGAACATAACCTACCATGCTAAGATCTTTCAAGGAAGCACTGCTGGAATGGAGCCGGATAAGCCGTATACAAGAGAGCAATCTATTGTCACTCTGAAGCGGCTGCTCGATCTCGTGAAGGACGTCGAAGGAATTTCTTACCGAGGAAAGGTTTTTGTGAAGTTTGACGCTATTGATGATATCCGTACAGGCTATCATTACATCAAGATAGGCACCCCAAAAGGAAAATCCAACTTCAATCGGCTATGGTCTTCTATCGCAAGTAACTTTCCAGGCGTCATATGGAGCAGCTCCAATGCTGAGACCGCAAAAAGCGGAGAGTTCACCATTCATACTTACGGTGATGATTATCTAATTCGAATCTCTTGGTAGAGTGGGCAAGGCAAGGATAATAAAGAACGGTTATTATGACGAGACCGGATGGTGGATGTGATGTCTTTGATTCGAATTGATTTCAATGCGGTGGAGGCTTATAAGCCCAAGCTGAGTCAGCAAGTACAGAAGTGCACGCAGCTAACGAGGTAGGAAGGGTAATGATTCGAAACCGCTACCTTATAATAGTGAGCAAAAACAGAAAAACATTGAAGAAAATAAACAAGCTCGTGAAGCCTCCAAATTTGATGTATATTTACAGAAAGAAAAGGAGCTTTGCTGAACGGTTGGCATGTGCCAGATACCCCATGATTGACCTGTTTTTTGTTATGAAAATAACACTATAGCGATTGAATTCAGGTGTTTCAAAATAGATAATAAGCCCTATATATTGTAAAAATTTGATTGGAAATATAGGTAATATATGCTAAGTTTAATGCAGTGAATTATTTTTATTAGTGATGAGATACAAACATAGGTATGGATTATCCGCATCAATACATCATAGAGTGCCACAGTCAGATTATGAAGAAGCGGTATAAAAGAGATTTAGATAGAACAATGACTGTTACTATGAAGAGATCGGATGGTGTATGCCATGTCTTTGATTGGGATTGATCTGAATGCACTTGAGGTTTTCAAGCCAAGGTTGAGTCAGAATGTACAAAGGTGTATGCAGTTAGCGAGCAGGATGCCGATGACGGTCTATCAAGTCGAGGGAGCAATTGCAGCTCGGAGGAACATTCGCTCAAGAATGGATCGCAGCTTACACAGGCTTCGAGAGCTTGATAGGGAACTGCGCGAGCTGAATACTTTTATTAATTGGGCTCAGGAAGAATATAATGGCTTAGAACGCTCATTGACTGAGCAAGCACAGGCTGTTCGTGGATCAGTAGAGACTCATACGGTAAATACACCAGCTGGAGCAACTCTACCGGACGATGAGCTGCAAGCCAAGCTTGATGCTTATATCAAGGATATGCTTCCACCTACGCATCTGCCGGATGGGACTCCCATCACGGAAAAGAATAAAGAAAATGAGTTTACCTATGCCTACTTCGAGGAGCATGTGCTCAACAAGCAGGAAGGCTATATGAATGTCGAGGTACCGTATACCGCCTTTTATGCATGGGTAATTGAGACGTATGGAAGAACGAAATGGCAGCAAGCCGTTCATTTAAGTGATGAGTTTGTACTTGGTCTGGCGAATGAAGTGGTTACTGGTGTTATAGATCTGGGCGGAGCCGTTATCGAATTCGCTGTAGACCCTGTTAATACGACCAAAGAAGCGATAGAGGCTGCGAAACAAACCGTAGAAAGTGTTAACTACTTTATTAATAATCCAGACAAGCTCGTAGAGGCTGCCAAGAAGGTATATGCGGATTTTGACAAGATGAGCCCAGAGGAAAAGGCGCGGGCATTGGGAGCAATATCCTCGATCCTGATTCCAGGAGCTGCGATTACGAAGGTAACAAAGGCTGGTAAAGTAGTGGAGGGATTAAATGATCTCACTAATAAAGCTGATGTGAAGCCTGATAATATCCCTTCATCAAGAGATGCTTCTGGGGGACGGAAAGAAGATGTTGGCAGTGCTTATGACCATGTGTACACGTCTACGCAACCTCTTGATGATAAGTTGCCTGAACTCAAAGGAGTCAATCCACATTATGTAGAAGGTGCAGGACCGGGGATAAATACCAATTGTGTATCCTGTGCAAATTCTTCACATGCAAGAATAACGGGACGTGATCCTTTTGCTGTCGCCGAGCCTTCAAATGGATACGGTAATCGCAATGCTTTACTGCCATCGGCTCCATTTGGATTCCATGAAAAAGAATTATTAGTTGATGACGTTAAAAAAATAATGACGGAGGCAGGGGATGGTGCTGCTAGTGTGGTTATTTTAGAACAAGGAAACGTCCAACACGTAATAAATGTAATTAACAAAAATGGAGAGATAATTTTTGTTGATACTCAGATAGGTAAAATTGTTGAGTTGAATCCAAATCTTATATTAGATGTAGGGAGACCATAATTATGAGTATATATAACCAAACTATTTCATTTACAGAAGCAAGAGAATTAGCAGAACAGTCTGCAAGAAGAAAATTGGAGCGTTTTATGGATAATCCCACTACTGCGATATTGTCAGAGAATTTCGAGGAAGCGGAGTGCTGCTGGTTTTTTTTCAGAAATAGAGAAATTGAAGGTCCACCTGAACAAGCACTTAAGTGGGATAGTGCTTATGCTGTTAGTAAAAAAGGGGAAATTAGTATAATCGGTGATTTATCTGATGAACCTGAAAAACTAAAAGAATATCTAGTAGTAATGTCCAATTTCTTCAAAGAGCGTAATTTGTGATTTCTAAAAATAATTGAAATTAAGTTATATCAGCCAATATAGAGATCCTAAAGTAAATAAGCTTTTTGGTATTGATACATTGGGCCATTATAGTATTGCTGCGCTTTGGGCTATAGGTACTTCTGACTCTAAAAAGAGATTTGAAGAATTGCTAGCAGATCTTGATGAATTTGATAAAGAAATTGTGCAAAGAATCGCAGAAAGTATGAGTGATTAATATAACAATAGGATAAACATAATAATTTTTCCGAAGTTATTTAACAGGTGGAAGTATATGGGTTCAATATTAAATCTTGCTGCAGAACGCGTATCATCAATTGATTTTAATGGACTGGGTAATAGACTTTACGAATCACACCATGTTTTAATTAGTGAATATTTTAGAAGAGTTAATACATTGTTAGACGATTTATCTATTTCTATAGATAAATATCCTGTGTTTCGTGCTGCTACTGCACTTGAAAAGACTCCAACCAGAGACATAATTAAAGTTTGTCCTGTAGTTGAAGAAATAAATAATATATATATAAAAGTAATATGCTATTCTTATTTGGAAATTTGTGCACTGGCTGACGAGGGGATTAGTCAAGCGGTCAAATATATGATGATATATGAGCCATTAATAATACTCTTTGAAAGAGGAGGAAGTTTTACTATACGTCAAGGTGAATTGCTTGCTGGAACATCAGCATATCCATTAAGTTATTGGCGTAATTTGAAGATTGAAATGAAGGATATAAGTAAGGCGGAGTTAGACCGTATAGATTTTGAGATTAAATACTAGGGCGAATACAACAAATTAGTGGGGAATTTTTTGTCTTTATCAAGAAAATAAATGGTGTGATTTTTTACCGTTCATGCACGTTGGAGGTTACCATGAGAATTATATTCTGTTCGGATCCTTACAATCTTAAAGTAGTAGATTCTGATTATGAAGAAGAGTATAGGATTGCGAAAAAATTAGGCTTCGATGTCAGTTTGATTAGCTTTGAGGATCTTATATCGAATAACATAAACAAAGCAACTCAACAAATCCTTGTACAAGAGGAAAAAGAGCAGGCATTATTTCGAGGCTGGATGATGACAGGGGAGGTCTATCTTCAACTGTATGAACAATTAATCAGTAAAAATATTGAGCTGATCAATAATCCAGAGCAATATCATTTCTGTCATTATACTCCTAACTCCTATGAGGTGATTAAACAGAATACGCCGCTGACAGTTTGGATACACCAATCAGAGATAGATGAATCATTTGACAATGCCCTTGAGCTCGTAAAAGTATTTGGACAATCGCCAATTATTCTGAAAGACTATGTGAAATCTCGCAAACATGAATGGGATGAGGCTTGCTTTATTCCTGATGCATCGAACAGCGATAAAGTATTAGAAGTAGTTCAAAAGTTCATAGAGCTGCAAAGTGATGAATGGAATGAAGGGCTGGTGTTTAAGTCTTTTGTGAATCTGGAATTTCTATCTCATCATCAGCAAAGTGGAGCCCCGTTGTCTAAAGAATTTAGAGTTTTCTTTCTGGATGGTAAGCCAATCATAACCCTTGAGTACTGGGATGAGGGGATTTATGGAGAGCTTCAACCAGAGCTAGCTCCGTTTGAAGAGATTGCACAAAAAATAAACAGTCGTTTTTTTACAATGGACATAGCGAAGCTGGAGAATGGTCCGTGGATTATTCTTGAATTGGGAGATGGTCAAGTAGCAGGCCTTCCTAATAACGCTGATCTCACAAGTTTCTATAAAAGTATCATACTAGCGAATGTTAAAAAGTTATTTTTTAATGTTACTAGCAGCGTAGGAGCATTCTGAAACGATAATTCGATCATCTTAGGTCTATTCTACTTGAACTATTGTAGGATAGGCCTTTTTCTGTTGGAAAATCACTTTGAAGGGGGGAGTTATGAATTATAAGCCTAAATTGCATACATAGTTCGTCATTAATTTTATGACTAATGGTAGATAATGTATCTGTTTGATTTGGAAAATAGAACGAAAGCCTAAAATAAGAAGAGGGTGTTTCTAATATAGGTAATTTGTGCTAAATTACAAATAGGTATAATGTGTAAGATAAGGAAAACGATAAATTATAGGTTTGTTTGCTTATTTTAAAATAGTGCTAGAGCAATGTTTTCCAACCTATATTGGTTTCAACGTCATAATTAACTCCTAGCAGGAGGGACAGGATGCTTCCAATTCGTATTGATATTGGTCGGATGCAGCAATTAAAAGAAAGCCTAAGTCTACAGGGACAGAGATCGTCTACGCTAATAAGAGGTGTGGGCTCTGTTCGTGTGGATTCTGCAATAACTGCCCGGCGTCAAATTAGTGCTCGTCTGTATCGCACAAATAGCAGACTGCTGGAACTGGATAGGCGAATAAAGGAACTGCAGACGTTTATCAATCACTCGACCGAGCAATACGATCATACAGAGAGCGAAATTAATCGATCAGCGCCTAGTGCAACGATTCAAGCGGTTACAGTAAATCGTTATGGAGGAGGGGGCGATCAACCTGCTTCCGAGCTGACTCCAGAACAGGCAGCCGTTCTCGCAATGCTATTACGAGCTATGTTCGATATGATGAAAGGATGGGCGGATAGGCAAGCCAAGTGGAAGGAACAGCAAGCAAGTGCCCCGCCCGTTACGTATGTACAGCCTAATGTGACGGTGAAGAATTATGAGTTTGATGATGATGAGAACGATTATGTCGTCTACACGTCGGATGGGAAGAAGACGGTCATCGCGTTCAAAAATTTAGATGACTTGCTCTACCAATATAATGCAGGAAAGATGGTAGAGATGTGGCCTGCGGATGTATTTGAGCAAGTAAGAGGCGTAGACAGAGAAGAGATTGAGGCGTTTTTAAAGTATGCCATTTCGCAGGGTTATGATCCTATTACATTCGAATACAAGGGCAAAGGAATTGAAACCGACCCTGGAGCGCAAAGCTATGTGGATAAGCGAGGCCAATATTATGCGGACAACGAGAAAGGTCCTACGTGGTTTCTAGATGGGGTTTCATTTGTGCTTGATCAGATTCCAGTAATAGGGAATATAAAGGCAGGATACGAGGCTGGAAGTGGGAAAAATGCGATAACAGGTGATCCGTTGACCGCGTTTGATCGAGGTGCAGCTGGAGTTGGAATTGTTTTTCCATGGTTACGTAAATTAGGCAATCTATATGACGTCTTCAAGCACGGTGATGAAGTGCTTGAGAATATCCCGTCTGGCACGCCGAAAAGAAACATCCCGAATGATGAATTTGATGATACGGATATTTATGATGGTGCGAGAAATAGTAGAGTGGATGGGACGGGAGATATTAATAAAAAATTCTCAGATATGAGTGCTGATGAACAACTAGCCATAGCGAAGGAATATGCCCAGAGAGCTCCGGTTGAAATACCAGAGAGTGCGAGCATGAAAGCTAAGTCAATGGCTGATGGTTATGAACAAATAACCTACAAATGGAATGATGGTACATATAAGTACGAAGTAAGATGGCACACTAGAACATCAGGAGCACCTGTTGATCAAGGAAACACTTGGGTAACTCAAAGAACAATTCCAGGTAGTGGTGGGAATAAGCCACAATCATTCTTCAAAATTGGAGAAGATGAGTGGGTTGAGGGATACAAGTGGTATGATGCAATTGCTGCCCGTAAGGCAGGAACTGCTACTCCAGAACAAGTTAGAATCTTAGACCAAGGGCATTGGAAGGAGTAATACTATGAAGAAGGAAATAGTTTATGATTTGTACTATTTAGGATTTGAAGGTGAGCCTGAAATAGCATTTGTCTTTGAAAATTCCGATGAAAGGCATATTTTAAAAATGTGGACGGGTTATTTTGATACCATATTAGATTTAATGTGCCAGTATGAGTCTTTCAACGATGGAATTTTACATGAATATTATACTCATGAAGGTTGGTACGAGGAAAGTCCATGGGAGTTAACAAATCTTAATGCTGCTATTCAATTGTTTAAATCTTTTAATTTACAAAAAATCGCTGAGAATACACTTGAAGCATCCCCAAATATCGTGCCTATACTTCCCGATGCTGCACGTGAAATTGTACAATTCTTGGAACAGGCTAAGAGTAATGAAAGCAAGGTATCTATAATTTACGAGTAGTTTATGTCTGTCTTTTAGTAGGATGACAGTATTTATCAAGTTAAAGGCAGGATGGGATAGGAGGAAGGTGGTTGATAGAATCATTTGGTATTCCTAGACAGGGGATGACAATGACAACAGTTGAAATTATTGAGAAATTGAAATCACATAAGACTTGGGTTGATACTACTGGAATAGATGGTGAAAAATTAAATCTAGATGAAGTTGACTTACGTAATGTTGACCTCTCACAATACACTCTAGATCAGTCATTAATTATTGATTGTATTTTGGATAGTGCAAGTTTACAAAATAAAGATATCTCTTCTGCGATGCTCTGTTCTTCAAGTTTTAAGTTCGCTAATTTAGAAGGATCTGATTTTTGTAAATCCAATGTATCTTATGCAGATTATACAAACGCGAATATTAAATTTGCGAGATTTGCTGACTGCGAATGTATTGAAACAGTGTTTGTTAAAGCAGATTTATCACATGCAAATCTAGTAGCCGCTCTTTTTGATGATACTGATTTTCGAGAGGCAATTTTAAATAACGCCGACATAAGATTGACAACGATGGAAAGGGTCTTATTGAAGGGAGCTCAGTTGGCGGGACTTCGAGGGATAAATGAAGCTTTTATAAAAAGTATTAATATTGGTACAATGGAGATCCCTATCATGCTTAGAGATGAAGAAGCTCGTCAATGGCTTTTAGACCAAGCCACAAGTAAATGGAAATAGAGCAGTGATAAATTTAGATAGGCACTACTGAGTGAAAAATAAGCTCATCGTTTAACCAATCACAATATAACTCATGTAATCCCCGTTTAAAGATTAACCATTTCGTTCCTACGAACAATAATGCTCGAAAGTATAGGTTTAAGAAATAACAGTACAACATACAAAGGAGAAAATTAAAAATGATGAAAAAAATGATAGCAACAGTCGTAGCTTTGTCTGTTCTTTTGACCGTGACCCCAGTGTTTGCAGCAAGCAAAGATCAGCCTTCATCTTGGGCAAAAGCAGGGGTGAACGCAGCAATCAAAGCCGGACTAGTTCCGGACAATCTTCAGTCTAATTACCAGAAGCCAATAACTAGAGGAGAATTTGCTCAGTTACTTGTCCAAACCATGTTCGCTAATTACGAGCATGCCAGCTTTGGTTCAAAGCATTGGACTTTAGAAGAGTTTATGGAGAAAGTAGAGATTCAAACCGGATTTACGGACACAGATAAGGATTATATTAAAGTAGCTTTCGCCCTTGGTAGTGTTAACGGTATATCTGATACAAAGTTTAATCCTAATGCGTTAATCACACGTCAAGAAGCGGCTACAATGCTAGCGAATACAATACATACGCAATTGGGTTTTTCCTATAGAAAGGATACCTCAACCTATGGTTACTCTGATTTTTCCAAAATAGCAACTTGGGCTAAGCCGGCTGTTATGGTCATGCACAGCACTATGATTATGGAAGGTATAGGTGGTAAATTTGACTACAACGGTAAGTATACGAGAGAACAGTCGATTTCAACAATGAAGCGCATTTATGATAAACAAACAGTAACAGAAGTAGCTCTTAGAGGTAATGTAATTACTAATGCTTCTGCTGATGAAATTTCTTATGTTGTGACAAAAAGCTCTGTAAAAGTAAACGTCGATGAAACAGCTTCTGATCAAAATAGTATTAAAGGTACTCTAGCTGCTCCATGGAGAACACATCCAGAAACTAAAAATACCCCTTTCTCGTTTGACAAAGCTGTTATTTTATACGGATTTTCATCTATTACTAAAAGTAGAGATGTTAAAGCACTAATGAATAAAACGATTTCGGGTAGCCCAGTTAAAATTGATTATGGTTATATGACTCTTACTACATTTAATAAAGATAGTGTTATGGAATTTAAATTTAAAAATATAGCGGGATATTCTTCCTTGGTTGGTGGTTACACTTATGGGTTTCCGAAAGTAGCAGTAACTCCAAAAGAAGTTAAGTAATCGTTTATAGTAATCGTTTATCTATATTTTTTAAATAATAAAATCTTTATTTATATCGGCAGAAAGCCTTGATGTAGTCGGGCAAACTCGAAATACATTTTTGGTTACTATTTCAGTGTTTAAATAAAGTAATTGCTACTGAGTGACAGCAAAATTGACCGTTAATTTATGCTTTGTCTATGTTGCCAAGCCGTTATCTTGAGAAAACAATTATAGTATGACTGATAAGCATGTCGTACGAGCGAACTAGAAACTCATTTTGAGACGCAGCAAAGAGTTATTCATCAAAAAGCCTATTCTACTTAAAACTATGTAGAATAGGCTTTTTTCTATAAAACTGTGAATAGAAGTTAGGTCATACCTAAGTACTGTATTGTGATGTTGTATATGATCGCATAGTCCTTAATTTTATCATAATATTATTTAATAAATAGGGAAAATGTGTTAAAGTCAATAGATACATGGTCTGGAATATTCAATATAAATATACAATAGTGGAAAACTTAATTTTGAAAATAATTAGTGTTTTGTATTGCGAAATAGCGGCATCAGGAGAATTAAACCTGTATTTTTAATGCATAAATTATACATCAGAATGAAAGAGAGGTCGGAATAAATAAATGAAAAATTATCTATCCGTATTCTTAGTTATTGCAATGCTGCTTTCATTAATTCCGCAAAGTTCAATAAACAGGGTTCAAGCGGCTGTATTAGGTGGATCAGGTTCTATACCTAGTGGGGGGACTACAGGGCAAAACGGAGGTGTAAACCTAAACGGCATATATAGAGTAGGATTGGCAAAGGAAACGCTGAATTCTGACAATAAATTAGTTGAGAATATGAGTAGTGATGACGTAGAAAAAAAATTAAGAAAGCATTATCAGAATCATTTTCCAAGAATGGAGAATTCAATTTTATTTGCTCCCGAGGCAAGTTACTCGAAAAATGCTGTAATCGGATGGTATTCAGCAAGTGCTGGAACCATGAACTTTGGAACTAAATCTGCTGATTATATGGCAGCAAAATTAAGAGAGATTGGTACTACAACGAGAGAATCACCTAACTTCTATTCTGAGTTAGCAAGATTAGCTCCATATGATGAAGAAAAAGATAATTTAAAAAAACTAGCTAATGGTCAATGGAAAAATATTATTGATTGGAGTACGAGCTGCACTAAAAGCTGTGCCAAATATGCTCCTCATGTTTGGAATTGGATTTTGAGTGATCCTTATAATATTGAACTTAGAATAAAACAATTTACATTTGATAAGTTGACTGATAGCCAAAATTATGAACAGAGATACGAAGCGCGCTTACATTACCTCGACCTTTTAATGTCACTTTATCTTTTAGCTCCAAGTGAGGATAAACCCTTCTATGAATCAGAGATCAATAGGTATATAGCTAAGGATCGATTAGATACGAATCCTTTACTTATAGCGATAGATACTGTATCTCGTTATTCGGTTCCCAAATATAGCTCAAGTTATTTGTTTATGCCTAGTATAGATTTTGTGTTATGGGCTCATGGTGCAACTCCCAAAGGAGATCTTCGCGAAGCAGATTTTAATGCAGGCAATGCTATCAATAACACTAAAAATTTAATCAAGAAATCTGCGGATATGTCGAAAGCGGAAGTGCCAAGCAGAGATCGAATAACCGACAAATCTGCAAGTGGTAATGGATTTGCTTTCGGTTATAACGGAGTAACAGGATATACGTTTAAAACGTCCTCCGGGCAAGGAGTGTGGGGAGGCAGAGGGTCTGTAAAAAAAGGGATTATGGAAGCTTTGAATTTTATTGAAGATGGTTCTTATTATGGATTCATGATTGCCGGAGGAGCTCAGAATAAAATCGATCCGGATACTCCTGAATGTGAATGCAGCCAAAAAGTATCATTAAAGATGGACGGCAAAGCTGCTCCAGCCTCCCAAGAAATCAAGACCGATAAGATTGGTAAGAAGATCAACATGCCTATTGCCATTAAGCAAAGTGACAAAGTGGTTGAGGAATGGGATAAATTCATGACTGCTGCAAGCGGCAAAAAGGACTTCAAATTAAAGGTTGTGCTTTATAGAAACTATAGAGAGGGCGGCGATGGGACGGCTGCCAAATGGTCTAAGGAGGGGAAAAGCCCTGTTCCCGGGACAGAGGTATCTGTTGCTCCTAAAGAATTATTAAGCTATTTAAAAGGTGACACTCCATTCATGTACACAGATGATTTGATGAATTATCCGATGCCAGAGGACAGCAAGGTCACATTTGCTTACAATGCCAGCATCATTGTTAGTTGGACAGAGAAGGGGGTCCGTAAAACAAAGACGTGCGAGACTCTTCTCACCAAATCGCCAGAGATTACTTTTTTCAGAGGAAAGCTCCCTATACCTGAGAAAGAGACAGGAAGCTATACCTCGGTCCCCGAGTTCTGGTCAGAAATAAAAGAAGGCTCGCCTTCTACAACGGGTACGGGTTCGAATGAAACATTTGAGGCGATGGCTGGAACACCGACGACTAGAAGCTTATATTTTGCCTCGGGTGGCTCAGAATTTATAGTGGATATAGAAGTAGAATATGTTCCTGATGCGAAGTCTACTAGGACGTATCGCTCATTCTTTTCAGGCGGGGTTCCTAGCGAATTCAAAATAGGAGACCAAGCCAAAGATTATACCGTCCCATCACCTAGCGGTGCCTCTTCCTCTAATTTAACCGTGAATGGTCATCAAGGCGGTACAGTTACGGCAACATGGACAGGACCTTTACCATATACCGGATCTGTAACTTGGGGAGACCACTGGACAAATGTAAATAACAAATGGGATTATGCGGCTTACAATGCGGCTAAGTCACAAGCTTCTGCATGGGCAAGCTCTGTCAATTCTTTTACGATTAAACATACTGCAGCTAGTGATAAGCAGACTCGAAGCTTCAGCAGCTGGGGAGCCTCTATCACGACAGATAGTAAAGTAGAGCCTGCTGGATACGCTAGTCCTGGTCAAGCGGAAGTGAAGTGTTCCGGCACTCCATGTGTGGGTGGCAGTCCTTACGTGGCTTCCAGCGGCCAGAACGGTCAGAGCGGAACATATACGATAACAGTGACAGGTACTCTCCCAGCAAGAATTATCGACGGCCCTTCTTCTATTTATGATCTGCCTATGGTAGAGGACACATGGAAACAAACGGTTACGTATGATTACACCAAGATTACAAAAGCGAATGTATGGAAACTAGACAAATCCAAAGTAAATGGCATGACAGAATTAACGGGTACCGAGGACTTGACTGCTTCCATTGTGCAAGGTGATCCTACCGTATTTTACAATATTGCGGAAGAAGGCAAATTACCTACTAAGGCTAGTGAAGAGGGCAGGCTTCGGTATTCCATCGAGCCCGATCAACATGACACAGTTGTATGGGATGAAGGTCCTAGAACAAACAAAGATGATGGCAATGGTAATAATGGATGGATAAAGGGGCCTGGTCAGACTGCTTCATGGGCTACTGGTACGATCTATACGAATCCAGCCTACGGTGTAACTCCTGATTTCCATATTGCTAATTCTACAGTGAAGGATAAGCAGACGACGGAATATAAGAAATTTGCGGAGCGCAGAACAACTAAGGTGGAGGTAACCTCCGTGTCTGACTTCTTAGTCCTTCAGACCTCTTCAGGCGATCAGTCTGTTATGTACTTCGAGAAGACAGCTGCTCCTGTGGAACCGCAGAGACAAGTCGATATACCAAAGACTTCTTTTGCAACCCAATGGACCAACAATGGCAATTCAGCGGCCAAATGGTTGCCGGATCACATCAATATAGGATCGTATAACGGCAACTATCTCAACCCTAACACCAAATATTCGGGCTACAAAAGCAGCAAATTAAAAACAATATTCGATACTTATCCTGCCGGTATAGACAAACCAGCAAGTCCGGTATCTGCTCTCAGATTAATGAAGACAGGTGTTTTTCCAATTGTTACGAATCCTAATGGTCTCTATGTAACAGGAACTTCTTCTGTTTTCTATAAAAAGCTAATAAAAGAAGGGACTGGACAAACGCCGTATTCAACAGCAGTTGATGAAGAGTATAAAGAAGCAGGTGCTTCATTCATGAGTACCTATTCTGACTCTCATAGCAAGGTGAATGATATCGTGTTGCATAACCCAGTTTCCGTAGAGAAATCAGTGGTCATACCTTTGCCTGCTGAGCGTGACCAAAGAACGGAAGCATCGAAGGCTCTAGGAGGAAATTTACAGCAGCCTACTAAGGAATATGAAAAAATACTGGATTCTAACTACAGGCAAAATATTTTATCTAATGGTTCGGCAGAATTTGTTAATGATAACTTAAGCGTTGCGGGATGGAAGACATGGACAGCTTCTCCGCAAGCAGATGTTACCTTTACAAGCAGGACTGGAGAATGGGTAATATCCGGGAATCGGTCTTTCGAGATCTATACCACACCACAGAAGGATTACGTAGGAGTGTACTATAAAGATGTTGATGTGAAGCCTAACACGAATTATAAATTCACGGGAGATATAAGCTGTCACAGATGCGTGGGAAGCTTCTACATCGACATTTATGATGCTTCTGGAAGCATTGTATCAACAGTAGGCAGTACAGCGGTGGTCAATACAGGAAATGTGGAGAAGAAAGAATTAACCTTCACTACGCCAGCGAATGTATCTAAGGTCAGAGTTCATATCGTAAAGGGCAACAGCAGCGGTGGACAAAAGGTTACGGAGTATCTCTTTGCTGATAACCTTTCATTACAGAACATGTCATTACAAGAGTTCATTCCAATGGAACCGATATATGCATATAAATCAGTGCTTAACCCGGATTATAGTACAGCACCAAAAGAGCATGATTTCTCCTATACCGGAAGTGCACAAGAGTTCACAGCTCCGAAAGCTGGCACGTATACGCTACACGCTTGGGGTGCACAGGGGGGCAGCTACACCACAGATAATGGAGGCAAAGGTGGCTACTCTACGGGTACAGTGATTCTTGCAAAAGGGGAGACTCTGCAAGTATTTGTCGGGGGAACCACGACTTCAGACGTTGGGGGTTGGAATGGTGGAGGTGCAGGCGGTATTGCCGGAAAAGGCGGCGGAGGTGCCTCTGACCTTAGAAAGGCTGGTACGAAATTGCTAGTGGCTGGAGGCGGCGGCGGGGGTCAGGCTGGAGAAGGCGGATTCGGCGGTGGACTGACCGGCGGTGATGGAACCAAGAAATGCTGTGGAACAGTTGGACAAGGAGGTACTCAAAGCGCAGGAGGTGCTGGAGGCAGCTCCGGCTCGCTAGGCCAAGGCGGCAATGGCGTTAAGGGAACAGATGGTTACACTGGAGGCGGCGGCGGTGGCGGCTATTATGGAGGTGGTGGTGCAAGTACCGATCATTCATTAATTGATGACGGCGGCGGAGGCGGCGGCTCAAGCTATATAGGTGGAGTAGCCAGTGGGTCTACGCTTGCTGGTAATCAGTCGATGCCTAATCCGTCTGGAGGAAATGAGATGGGGCATTCTGGTGATGGATTTATCAGAATACTCTCGCCAGCTGGAACGAATGAGCCTCAATACATCCAAGAGGAAACGATGCTTGATCCCGGGGCGGATGCTCCTCCTGAGAGTGCCTATATTTACAAGGAAATCACAAATTCACCGACAGCTCCCGTAGAGGTTCCTGGTCAAGGGAAAATAGAGGCAGGAGAATTTATTAACTTGGACTATGCCTTCCGGATATATTTTCCGAATAACGGAAACTTCTATGGCAATGGAGCATGGGGGATTCCCAATGTGACGGCTAATCGCGGTAAAGGCTTTATAGATAATATGGATACGACGGAATGGACCAAGTCCAAGGCGGTCAAGTTCGACTTTAATGTTATTTATGAAAACCAGACACATGCCGCAGGAGAGTGGATTGATCTTCCTGTTGCTTGTAATGATTTTGATTGCAAATATGACTTTTATCTTCCTTTAGGCAATAGAGAGGCTATGAGTGCTTTAGTGCAATTCAATGCGATAGCAATTAATGGGTTAGCGCTAGATACGGGAGCTCAGCCTACTAACAAAGTCAGGGACGCTGCGCTGCGGGCACTGCATAGTGCTTTGAAGGGCTACAATATCGATGTAGTTGGCAGGATCGGAAATCTGGTGCTAGAGGATACAGGCGATTTCAGATTCTCGAATTTGTTCAAGCAGCCTGTCGTTCCTACTAAATGGCTTGTACCTAATGTGGTTAAGAAAGTGAATACGAGCGTTCAGAATCAGATAGTGGGGGATCATGTTGATATTAGGGGGTTACCTGTTACGGATAAGACGGATTACTTGAACACCTATGGGTTATTAGCTCATACGAATCAGCCTCCCATAGTTTTACCGTTGTCTCCGGATAAGAACAATATTCCTGCTTTACGTAAACAGCCTATGCGCTTAGGTTACAATGTTCTATCTGATATTCAGACGATCGGCAACTATTATGGAAGCATGCAAATCATCCCTTATTACTATGCGCTTAATCTCAAATCGGGAGCTATTCAAGAAGTAGATGTGTATATGAATGTTGCGGGGAGCTATAAGCCTATTAATAAGAATGGCGCCGCTGTACCTGGATGGAACCCTGAGTCTATTTACAAATATATTTACAGATTGGACTGGGATGACGAGTGGGGCAGGAGGAATTATAAAGGACAAGAAGCAAGTACGACCAATACGGTGATGGACTATGCGAATACGTCTGATCCAGGTGAAGCCAAATCATTATTACAGCCTTATGGCAATCAATATGCATTCGGTACGGCTCAGATTATGTATCTCACTGGCAGGAATAGAACCTTCATTGGGTCTACCAGAACGTACGGGGAGAATAAAAATCCTGGTGGAGTGATTCCTCCTGAACTATACCAAATGCAAGGTCAGCGTTGGCATTTCAAGTATGGTTTGCCTTCCTCGGCTGTAGTGGTTGGAAAAAACAAGAAGCCTACTCAGGCGAATATAGACATGTATAGAAATAATAGGACGGTCATTCTAATGGCTGCCGATATTAAAGCTTTAGGTGACACCTATGCCTTACAGTATGATTATTCGGGAAAAAATAATAATAATGTCAAAATTAACGGAACATCTTGGTCAATTAAAGATATTCCATTCCCTGTGTTGAATGTCTACTCCGCACAGAAATCATCTGCAGATGATTTGGCTATTTCGGGGACTCATTAGCAGAGGAATGTAATTGTTTCAGAGTCAAAATGAAGTGAAGAAGAGAAAGTGATAATCGGCTTTTTCTTCCTCTTCTATAGGCTTTATGAGTAAGAAATAATAGTGCAACATACAAAGGAGAAATCAAAAATGATGAAAAAAATTATGGCAACAGTCGTCGCATTATCTGTTCTTCTCACCGTAACTCCAGTGTTTGCAGCAAGTAAAGATCAACCTTCATCTTGGGCGAAAGCAGGGGTAAACGCAGCAATTAAAGCCGGTTTGGTTCCGGACAATCTTCAGTCCAACTACCAAAAGCCGATTACTAGAGGAGAGTTCGCTCAGTTACTTGTTCAAACGATGTTCGCTAACTATGAACATGCTAGCTTTGGTTCAAAGCATTGGACTCTAGAGGAGTTTATGGAGAAAGTGGAGATTCAAACTGGATTTACGGACACAGATAAAGATTATATTAAAGTAGCCTTTGCTCTTGGCAGTGTTAATGGTGTATCTGATACGAAGTTTAAGCCTAACGCATTAATTACACGTCAAGAAGCAGCGACAATGTTAGCGAATACGATTCATACGCAAGTAGGTTTTGAATACGAGACAGATACCTCTGAATATGGCTATTCAGATTTTTCGAAAATAGCTTTATGGGCTAAGCCCGCTGTTATGATTATGCATAGTACTATGATTATGGAAGGTATAGGTGGTAAATTTGACTATAACGGTAAGTACACGAGAGAGCAAACGATTACAACGATGAAACGAATTTATGATAAACAGAAAGTAACAAATGTAGCTCTTAGAGGTAATATAGTTACTAATTCTTCAGCGGATGAAATTTCATATATTGTGACGAAAGACTCAATAAAAGTGAAATCTGACGAAACAGCTTCTAATAATAATAGTATGGTAAAAACTTTATCTGCTCCATGGAGAACACATCCAGAAACTAAAAATATTCCTTTTTCGTTCGACAAGGCTGTTATTTTGTATGGATTTGCAAGTAATACAAACAGTAGAGACGTAAAAGTATTAATGAATAAGACACTGGCAGGCAGTCAAGTCAAAATTGATTATGGTTACATGATTCTTACGACCTTTAATAAAGATAGCATTATGGAATTTAAATTCAAAAAAGTAGCTGGATATTCTTCTTTGGTTGGAGGTCATACTTATGGATTTCCAAGAGTAGCTGTAAAACCTAAAGAAATTAAGTGATGATTTTTTAATTATTGTTAAATATTTTAATTTATATGTAATGTACGTAAAAAATAAATTAAGAAGAGGTCGGTAATGACGATCCTCTTCTATTTGTTTTATGAAACTGTGAATAGCAAGACAAAGGAGATGTTTGTATTATAATGAAAAAAATTATAGCAACAGTCGTAGCACTATCTCTTCTTCTGACCGTGACCCCAGTGTTTGCAGCAAGCAAAGATCAACCTTCATCTTGGGCAAAAGCAGGGGTGAATGCTGCAATCAAAGCCGGATTAGTTCCGGACAATCTACAATCCAACTACCAAAAGCCGATTACTAGAGGAGAGTTTGCTCAGTTACTTGTCCAAACGATGTTCGCTAATTACGAGCATGCTAGCTTTGGCTTAAAGCACTGGACTCTAGAGGAGTTTATGGAGAAAGTGGAGATTCAAACTGGATTTACAGACACAGATAAGGATTACATTAATGTAGCATTTGCTCTCGGTAGTGTTAATGGTGTATCTGATACAAAATTTAAACCCAATGCGTTAATCACACGTCAAGAAGCTGCTACAATGCTAGCAAATACAATTCATATACAAGTAGGTTTTTCCTATAGAGAAGATACATCCACATATGGCTATTCTGATTTTTCAAAAATAGCATCTTGGGCTAAGCCTGCTGTTATGGTCATGTACAGTACTGATATAATGGATGGTACTGGTGGTAAGTTTGACTATAATGGTAAATACACAAGAGAACAGTCTATTTCAACAATGAAACGTATTTATGATAAACAAAGAATAACAGATGTTGCTCTTAGAGGTAATGTGATTACTAATTCTTCGACTGATGAAATTTCTTATATAGTGACGAAAAACTCTGTAAAAGTAAAAATTGATGAAACAGCTTCTGATCAAAAAAGTATTATCCCCACATTAGCTGCTCCATGGAGAACACATCCAGAAACTAAAAACACCCCTTTTTCGTTCGACAAGGCTGTTATTTTATATGGATTTTCAAGTATTACGAAAAGTCGAGATGTTAAAGCGTTAATGAATAAAACGATTTCTGGTAGTTCAGTTAAAATTGATTATGGTTATATGACTCTTACTACATTTAATAAAGATAGTGTTATGGAATTTAAGTTTAAAAATATAGCGGGATATTCTTCTTTGGTAGCAGGCTATACTTACGGATTTCCAAAGGTAGCTGTGAAGCCAAAAGAAGTTAAGTAATCGTAAGTAGCTGTCGAGTATTTATATTTCTGAGATGATTTTAGTTTACTTATCAACTATCCTTTCGGGGGGTTCTAGTTTATAGCGGGAGGTAGAGTGCAGTGACAGAGGAATTGCCGGCTAACCCATTAGATACAACAACAGACGAACCTGATGACTTTCAAGATTCATCAGAGGGTGTAGATTATACCAAATTGCAGCAAGGTTCTTTGGAGATTCCAGCAGAAGCCTTACTAGCGAAGAGTCAGTCAACCGAAGATTATACAGGAATGTACGGATATATAGCTGGCGCACTACTAATTTTAGTAATAGTTGTGGGAGTCATATTATTTATTAGAAAAAAATCACGATGGTATTAATCGTTGCCAAAAGATTTTTCACTTTAGCAAAAGCTAGATTTCATCCCAATGAGGGCGGATGGTGTGTTCCTTGTCATTAATTCGAATTGATTTGAACTTAGTCGAAGCGTCTAAGCCTAAGCTAAGTCAGGGTGTACAGAGGTGCTCGCAGTTAACGGTGAGATTGCCGATGACGGTGCATCAAGTGGAAGGGGCCATTGCAGCCCGAAGGAATATTCGGTTCAGAATGAATCAGAGCTCACAAAGGATTCAGGAGCTGGATAGAAAGTTAAGAGAGTTACATACATTCATTCATGGAGCAGAGGAACAGCACAGGGATTTAGAAAGCAAGCTGATCGAACAGGCTCAAGCTGCTAGCGGACAACTACAGAGTAAGCAAAGCGTGCCACCAGGATGGACTGCAAAGGATATGGAGAATTGGAAAAAAGGTTTGGGAATGCTGGCACTTGTATTTGGATCAGCTGTTCAGTGGTATGAAAAATATTTTAAGGAAAACCAATCGAAAACCAGCGTCCCTCGTAAAGTTTCTTCCTATGCGCACAAGGAAGCTTCATTCTCTGCTTATGAGCCATCTAAATATATTTCAGTTGAAGATATATTGAATCGCGATGATCCTGAAGCCTATAGGCGTTTGATGGATGGACCTTTTGGAAAGTTGTCGAAAGAACAGCAACGTGAAATAATTGAGAAGACTGAGCAAGGCACCAAAAAATATGAGAGGTCGATGGAGAAGTTTGAGTATGGCTATTCCTTCGCCGATGGATTCGGGCATGGAATAGAAAAAGGTCTTCTAGGACTTATTGATATGATGCAGCACCCTCTGCAGACAGGCAAAGAGATAGTTAATACTGCATATAAAGTAGTGACTGATCCCGTTGGTACTGGGATAGATGCTGGTATTTCCTTATGGAATACAGGCAAGGATTTTGTGGAGGCTGGTCCAAGCAAGAAAGGAGATTATGTAGGAGACTTTTTCTTTAGTCTTGTTATGAGCAAGGGGGGAGTAGGAAAGGTAGTTTCATTAATAGGTAAAGGAAAGCATGGTGGAGTTGAGGAAAAAGCCAAGCCAGATTCAAAGGATAGAGTAAATTCAAAGGATATACATCAAGAGAGTAGAAAAGAAGACGAGAAAGGGAATAATGGAGAGGAAGTCTCTAATAAAAAAAGAGAAGAAGAGACTGAGGGGACGGGGGATGTTGATCCTTTAAGTAACCCGAAAATAGCAAAAGAAATTGAATCCAACTCAGATGCAGTCTACGGTTATTCCCCTAAAAAAGGATCGCCATTAGATAAGTTTGGAGTAGATTGGACTAACCCCGAGCAAGTTGCTTCTGCAAGAGTTAAGAGAATGGAGTATCTGAAAGATATGGAACAAAAGAAAATAAAGCTTGAGAGTGAGGTTACCAAACTCCAAAGTGAAGGAATGTCTATTGAAGAAATTGCAAGAAAGATGTCTGAAAAACGTAATCTCGACAGAATGCAATCATACATCGATTCTAATAACTCTGAGGGTCTAGCCGCCATGAAAGAGCGTAATATTCAACAATATGGTAGAGCAGAAGGGCCTACACCAGAACAACTTTTTGAAAAGTATGGTTCATGGGAAGAAGTTATTTATGGTAGTGTAAGAACGAGTCCGGCAATGGATGTACTTACAGGACTATATAAAAAATAGGAGGATACAAATTAATGTTCGAGGAAAAGCAACATCAACATACTAAGTGGTTCTTAAGTGGAGATTTAAAATTGCGACAACAGGATTTTGGAGATGGAAGAATAGGTATTTGGGTTTCGATTCACAAATTTAATGTTTGTTTTACAATGGTCATGTATGATTTTATCGAATGGTGTAAGGAATTGGATGTAAATTTAGAGGTTGATATGAGTTGGAATAACCATAGGGGTTTTGTGATCGAGAGTACGGATCAGGTGTTGGTGAGGTCAGAGATAAAAAGATTCATAGACATAAACAATTTAAAGCCTAGTGAAGATGATGAGGAATTTTCTGACGATGAGTGGTATTTATAATATAATGTGAAGCATTCTCCTTGATAAAGTGATGTGATGAGGCTACCCAGTGCCGAATGAACCCATCATTCAACCAATAACACATATAACCCATGTAATATCCGTATGAAGATTTCGTCATTTTGTGTGTAGGCACATCAAAACGCTTTAATCTTATAACCTAAATAACGCTTTTCCGTTACATTGAACAGGTCGATTATGGTCAGATACCACCATGATTGACCTGTTTTTTGTTATGTTCGTTTTCTTGCGTTTTTTTCAGAATCTATGTAACAGTATATGGCTGCGACTACTATAACAGAGCGACAAGCAAGTTATATAATGGTGATAGTTGTTAGGAGCGACTATTCCCTTTCTTTTCTAAGCTTTAAGATTGCTACTGAGGGGACGGCTAAAGGTGGTAAGGCGAACCATTATGATGAAGCTGGAAATTACACTGGAGGAAGAAATCAGGAAGAACTAGATGACTTAGCACGTGATCCTGCAAGTAACGGAAAAATAGAACCTAAGAATATAAAGGAAAGGGATGTTGGATTAGCAGTAGAAGAAAGAGGCGATTTGGGGGAAATAATACGGGATCCTCAAGGAGAAAATGGTGCAGAGTTTATTGACACCACTACAGGTTTAAAGTGGGATGTTAAAAGCTTTGAATCATATCCGACTGGTGCTAATGGAATTCCAATAACTAGTCCGAAAAAGGGTGCTTTTACTATCCAAGTAGGCATAAAAAAACTACAAAAAGAATTTAATAATGGGAATAACGTAATTATTGATACAAGAAAAATGATACCTGAACATATTGAAGAGCTGAAAAAAGCGATTCAGGAAGCAGGAGTAGCGGATAAAATAATATGGTATCCATAAGGAGAGAGAAAATGGAAGGGAATATACTTAATAAGTTTGAGCTACATAAACAGTGGGTTGAAACAATTGGCAAAGAAGGCGACCAATTAAATCTAGATGAGGTGGATTTAAGAAGTTTTAATCTATCTGATAAATTAGTTGAACAAGCAAATTTTATAGAGTGTATTTTCGATGATCTTAAGTTTGAGAATAGAAATTTTCATTCATCATCATTATGTTCATCAACTTTTAGAAATGCCTATTTAGATAACTGTGATTTTTATAAAACAGATTTGAGATACACGGATTTTTCTAACTGTGTCATTAAAAAAAGTAGGTTTAGTAAGAGTGATTGCTGGGAAGCAACATTTAGAGATACTGAGTTAATAGATTGTAATTTGATAAATGTATTTTTCTACTTAACTGACTTTAGAAATGCCAAACTAGAAAATGTAGATATAAGTGTAGCGACATTTGAGGAAACCTTATTCAGTGGAGTGACGTTGAAAAATATTAAAGGAATAGAAGGAGCTCATTTTGAAAGTATTAATATCGGTACATTAGAAGAACCTATAATGTTGAAATCAGAAAGTGCAAGGGAATGGGTGTTAGAAAAATGTGAGTAAGCAATAATTAAAATCAACAAACTAACAGCGCCATAATGCGCGCTAACCATCGTATTGTGGTCTTTTTTGTATTTTTGCTAATCATGTAAACATTCATTCGAATCAGATGTATGATAAATAATAAATTTAGTGACAGGTTTTGAATTTATTTCCAAATCATTTAAAGCACCCTATACGGATATTGCAAAAAGACTCAATCTCACCACTTCTACTGTTGCAGATTGGGCAAGTGGTAGAAGAGCGATTCCAAAGAAACAACTTCCGCTAGTTTCCGAATTGTTCAGAATTGATGAAGAATATTTCAAGAAAAAAGAGTTAACGGAAGTAGATAAAGATGATGCGTTTGTTAGTACTGCAATTGTAAAAGAGTCTTCATTTGATTTTATGACAGTTAGATGGGATATAAATGTTCCAAAAGGATCTAACGGTGCCTATATAGGGAAAATAAGTAATTATTCTGATGAAGCAGAACTCCTTTTTAATGCTGGGCAAAAAATGAAAATAAAAAGCGTAGAAGTTGATCGTGATGGGAAATTAAATGTTATCTTAGATTTAATACAATAAAAGTAGGTGGAATTAGTGACAGGTAGAAGAATGGTGGACAGATGGGAAGACGATAATAAGATTTTTCATGCTCTAAACATAAAAAACCGAATGCTTCCTACTTTATATGGCGGTATTATTGGAGACTTAATGGGAGTGCCTGTTGAATTTAGGCAAAGAGGTACTTTTCACATACAAGATATAGTAGGATACGGCACGTATAATCAACCTCCTGGAACATGGTCTGATGATACTTCGCTGACGTTGTGTTTGGTCGAAAGTATAGTGGATAAAGAAAACATAGTGAATTTAATGAAGAAGTTTGTTAAATATCAAGATGAAGGGTACTGGACTCCTTTTGGAAAGATGTTTGACATTGGTAGAACTACAGCTGAAGCAATAACTAGATATAAAGAAGGGATCTTACCGGAGAAGTGCGGAGGTAAGTACGAGTATGACAATGGCAATGGTGCTATTATGAGAATTTCACCTTTGGCATTTATATTATTTAATGAGTTTGATTTTGTGAAAAAGACAAAGATCATCAAACAATATACAGAAATTACCCATGCTCATCCTCGTGCAATAGTAGGTTCAATTATCTACATTGAATTTTTAATTAGGCTTTATCATAATAATTCTTTTAAAAAGTCAATCAAAGAAATACAAGAACTTTTTAACGAAAATTTTGGAGAAGAGCATGAGTATCTAAAGGAATTAAGTTATTACAACAGAATTTTTAGTGAACATTTTTTTGAAATACCGCAAGAAGATATTTTATCAGATGGTTATGTGGTTCATACTTTAGAAGCAGCGATTTGGTGTTTAGGGAATACAATTTCATTTAAAGAAGCTGTATTAAAAGCAGTGAATCTAGGTGGAGATACGGACACCGTGGCTTCCATAACAGGATCATTGGCAGGAATGTATTATAAAATGGATGAAATTCCAGAGGATTGGTTGAGAAAAATAGTTAGAAAACAAGATATTGATGGTTTGATAAAAATATTCTATGAATTTTGTTCTAAATAAAAAAATTATAGACGAATATGTTAGCTCTATAAAGAGTTTGTAGAATATTCTGCGTAAGCTCTTTTATAACCTTACAACAAGATCGAGCAATACAATCAGTAATGCCACAATGCGAGCTAACCTTCGTGTCGTGGTTTCTTTTTAATTGCCGCTAAATATTAAACATATAAAGATAGTCCAAATGTTAAAGGTAATATTTAAATTCCTATCACTTGAGGATCTATTCAGTAATCTACTACAAAATAGTCATATCTCAGCTAGGAGGATTCGCCATGACAATAGCTATGGAGCGAGCGCGAAAAGTAGAGCGGGCGGAGACGAATGCTCTTTTATCTCGCCTCAGTATAATTAAGGGGCTTGCGGGCAACCCGGAAGGGGTGCATATTCAGCAGTTTGGGAAGGCGACCGCCTTTATTATGCGAGGAATTCCCAACCCATATTTCAATTCGGTTAGGGGCTTTACAAATACAGATATAGACCACTTGGATGTTATCATTCAATTTTATCGCATGCACGATGCTGCTTGCAGATTCGATATTGCACCCTTCGATGTAAGCCCGGAGTTATTACGCATGTTGGCTGAACGAGGCTTCTACCAGTATGCTTTTCATTCTTCTTTGTACATGGGAACTGAGAGGGGAGCAACGCTGTCCCATATTCAGGATCAAGTGGTAGTTCGGAAGCTGGAGGAGAGCGAGTTCGGCTTCTTTGGTGAAATTTATACAAAGGCCTTCGGAATGCCGAATTCTCTAGCAGCTCGTGTCGCCCGAAATAATCATATTCTACATATTCAGCCGGGCTGGCATTTTTATTTGGCTACCTGCAATAACGAGCCTGCTGCTGTAGCTGTATTGTACGTTCAGGAAGGCGTAGGCACACTTGCGGCTGCAGCCACATTGCCACAATACCAATCAAGGGGCTGTCATACGGCTTTATTGTCTGCACGGATAGAGCAAGCTGCACAATTAGACTGCGATCTAGTGGTCGGTCAAGCGAGCTTCGGCTCCAATAGTCAAGCTAATATGGAACGGGTGGGACTGCGAATGGCTTATACCAAGTCGCTGTGGAAGGAAAGACACCCCTGATCATCACATATGTATTTTGTTAATAAAAACAAACGGGGCTGTCCCAAAGGTCATGAAGATGATTTTTGGGACAGCCCCGTTCCTTCACAGGCATCTGTAAAGATAGCGGGCTTTAGACCTTTATACCTCCAAAACCCTCAGGAGCTCTATCCCTTACGCTGCATATGGCATTTAGGAAGAGCGTACCCTATTTTAGGAAGCGTTTTTCGTAAAAACAGGATTAATCTGGAGGCATATCGGAGATAAAGTAAGCTGCATTCAGTAGTCGGGCACCGGCCTTCTCCACTACTGAATGTCACTTCACTGTTGCTCTTTTTTACCTGTCTGAGCCGTGAAATAGAGCAAATGTATTCATTAAATTGTACATGACATTCCTTCTCCAGCTTAGGGAGCCTGCCTTTTAGACAGCCCCGTTCGAATCTCTATTCCTATCTCGAACTCCTCGGTCATAGGCTGTCAATTCCATTCAAGCTTAGTAAACGCCATATTGATATTGCACGGGCGGTACAGTCTTGCCGGTAACAGCCTTAATCGCATGGTTAGCCCAATAGGGGTTGCCGAGCATGCCTCTTCCTATGGCAACAAGCTCTGCATCCTCATTAGCTATGGTCGCTTCTGCGAGGAATGGATCATTTAATTTGCCTACAGCAATGACAGGAACATCTAGTGCTTCCTTGAATGCACGGGCAAAAGGAACCTGGTAACCCGGATGGTTAGCCGGCTTCTTTACTCCTGGAGGGGCTTCGCCGCCGCTCGATACGTGGAAGATATCAACACCGGCTTCTTTGTATCGCCGTCCAAGCTCAAGAGAGTGCTCCAACTCGTACCCGCCGTCCATATATTCTACAGCAGAGATTCTCATAATAAGAGGCATATCAGTTGGCATTACGCTGCGAACCGCCTGAATGACTTCAACTCCAAAACGGGCATAGTCTTCCCCGTATTGGTCTGCTCGATTATTGATGCCCGGCGAGTGGAACTGGTGGAGCAAATAACCGTGGGCGCCGTGCAGCTCAATCGTATCGAATCCAGCTGCGATGGCTCGTCTGGCTGCTTCCCGGAATTGGGCTACTGTGTTGGAGATTTCTCCAATAGTCAGTGCTCTTGGGGCTTTATTGTCCCCACTCTTTCCTGCTTCAACAGGAATGTCGGATGCGCCAACGGGCTGGGCAGCATCTTCAGCCTTGCGCCCGGCATGAGCAATCTGAATACCGATCTTGGCACCGTATTTATGAACTTCAGCTACCATACGCTGATAGGCGGGAATTTGTTCATCCGACCATAAGCCCAAATCACGATTCGTAATTCGGCCGTCTGGATCAACATCGGTCATTTCTACAAGAATAAGCCCGGTTCCACCTACCGCGCGGGATACATAATGAACGAAATGCCAATCATTTGGCTGCCCATCCTCGGCATCTACGGAATATTGGCACATTGGCGCCATTACAATTCGGTTTTTGAGGCTAAGGCCTTTCAGTGTAATCGGGGAATCTAATTGTGGCATACGTTTTCTCTCCTCGCTGTTTAGGTGTCTATTTCATCATTAACTATAACATTTTTTATTAGACAAAGAAGCATAGGCGGTTCTTAGAGAAGCTATCCATCTTATTAGGAGCAAAAGCAAAAGGCGTTATATCGTCAATTAGATTTGCTAGTTAACGATATATCGTATAGAATGAATCTAATACGATATATCGTTAACTGAGGTGATACAACGTGGAAAAAGAATGGTCGCCAGAAGAGCAGTTGTTTCTCCATCGTCCACATGAACGGGAGACACAAGGCTCTGGCAGAAGATATTTTCATCGGGGTGGCGTGAAGTATGCGTTACTGGAGCTTCTGGAGCAAGAATCGATGCATGGCTATCAGATGATGAAGGCGCTTGAGGAGCAATCGGGTGGTACGTATAAGCCAAGTGCCGGCTCTATCTATCCGACGCTGCAGATGCTGCGGGATCAGGGATATATTGATTCGTTTAAGCAAGAAGGGAAGAATGTCTTCACGATAACAGACGAGGGCAGGCTCTTCATGGAAGAGGAGAAGGGAGCAGCAGCTGAAGCAATGAGCGGCGGGCGAGGAGAGCCCGAGAGCGATATCCCAGTTGCTCTTGATGAGGACGTGAGCTGCGAGCCCCGCTCAAGGAATCGTCGCCTCACCCCAACGGGCAAGGAGCTGCTGCATCTATTGAAGGCCGCGGAGCGGGCAGCGATGCAGGACGAGACCAAAGCGATACAGCTGCGCATTATTATTCATCAACTAAGGCTTTCGCTTACACGGTTAATCGAGGGTGAGACGGAGCAAGGAGAGGAACAAACGAATGAACAAACGAATGACAACGAGCTTTAAAGTGCGGGGAGCCTCTAGCCGATGAGAGGTGGAGTGAGACAGTTCGGCAATGGAGAGAAGGCTAAGCCTGCGAGCATCCGCAGTATGTTTGTTCGGATCTACGCGCATGCCAAGACGGAGCGTCTTGCTATGCTCGTAGCTCTTCTGTGTATGATTCTTATTTCTCTTCTCGAGTTTGTAATTCCGCAGCTGACCAAATATACGATTGATACCCTTATCCCTCACAAAAGCTTTAATCAATTGTATCTAATCGGGGTCGGCGTCATTGCGGCAGCCATCTTGTTAGGTGTTTTTCGCTATATTAGCTCGGTATTTATGTCTGCTGTTGGTCAAAGAGTGCTCTATAAGCTGAGGAATGATCTTTACCGTCATTTGCAAAAGCTCGATGTGGCGTTCTTTGACCGCAATCGGACGGGTGATCTGATGTCTCGCGTGACGAATGACGTGAGTATTTTGCAGCAATTGATTTCTTCCGGCATGCTGCAGCTGTTCACCGATTTCTTTACCTTTACCGCAATCGCCATCTATATGCTATGGATTGATTGGAGGCTGACAGTATTCCTGCTCGCAACCTTCCCCTTCATGATTGTGACGACGAGGTTCTTCGCAGCGAGAATCCGCAGCTCGTTCCGCAAGGTACAGGAATCGGTCGCTGACGTAAGCGATCATCTACAGAATACACTGACTGGTATCCGATTAATTAAGTCCTTTACCTCAGAGGAATATGAATCAAGACGCTTCGCAGCACGCGCCGAGCGCAATATGGAAGCGAATGTGCAAGCTTCGCGTCTGCGTTCGGCATACGAGCCGATTATTGACCTATTGAACTATGCGGGCCTCGCTATTGTTCTGGTATTTGGGGCATGGCTAGTTATGAAGAATCAAATAACAGTCGGCACAATTGTTGCTTTTATTGCCTATTTGCGTTTGCTGCAGAACCCGATTCGCCATTTCAGCCGTATTTTGAACACGATACAGCAGTCGGCTGCGGCCTATGAGCGAATTATGGAGGTTATGAATACGGAAGCTGAGATCGTCGATAAGCAAGGGGCAGCGAGATTGCCTGCAGGGCCAGGTCATATTGAATTCCATAACGTGAGCTTCGGTTATTCCGAGGAGGCTCCGGTTCTGAAGGCATTCAATATCGAGTTGAAGGCGGGCGAAGTAACTGCGCTTGTCGGATCATCGGGCTCGGGCAAAACAACGATCGCTCATTTGATAACCCGCTTTTACGATCCGAATCAGGGCTCAATTACCGTTGACGGCTATCCGATTAAGGAGGTTGCCCTAGCTTCTCTCAGAGAGCAGATCGGGATCGTCTCTCAGGATATTGTGCTGTTCAACGGCTCCATTAACGATAATATTCGCTATGGCAAGCTGGATGCGACAGAGGAAGAGGTTATTGCTGCGGCTAAAGCGGCGAATGCCGATGAATTTATTGAAGCTTTCGCACAAGGGTACAATACGCAGATCGGTGAGCGCGGAGTGAAGCTGTCAGGCGGCCAGAAGCAGCGAATATCGATTGCGCGCGCGATTCTCAAAAATCCGCGAATCATTATTCTCGATGAGGCGACAGCTTCTCTCGATACGGAGTCAGAGCATCTTATTCAAGCGGCTTTATCGCAATTGCTGCATGGCCGTACCTGCTTGGTTATCGCGCATCGCCTCTCCACCATTCAGCAGGCGAATCAGATTTATGTCGTGGAGAAGGGCCTTATTGCTGAGCAGGGCAATCATGTCGAGCTGCTGAAGAAGCAGGGGCGATATAGTCAGCTGTACGAGCTGCAATTTCCGAATCTTATTAAAAGCGTGTAAACAAAAACTAGTGGCTATAAAGAAAGAAGCCCGGACTATCTCATGGAGATAAGCCGGGCTTCTTATGCATGAATTAGTGTAAAATAGCTAGCCACAGATATAGGCCAAGCAACGTTATCAGCAGGACAGGGAGCGTTAAGATGATTCCTGTTCTAAAGTAATAGCCCCATGAAATTTTTACGCCTTTATTAGCCAGAACATGCAGCCACAGCAATGTGGCTAATGAACCGATAGGTGTGATCTTGGGGCCAAGATCGGAGCCGATAATATTGGCATAGATTAACGCTTCCCGAAGCGCCCCATCCGTATGAGTGCCTTGTATAGCCAAAGCGTCAATCATGACGGTAGGCATATTATTCATCACAGACGAGAGGAGTGCAGCAATGAATCCGGTACCGAGCGTGGCTATGAATAGGCCCTGATCTGCCATCCATTGAAAGATGCTGCCAAGCTGATTGGTGAGCCCGACATTACGAAGCCCATATACGACGACGTACATGCCAAGAGAGAATACGACAACTGACCACGGTGCACCTTTAATAATAGCGGCGGTAGGAATAGAAGGGCTTCTGCGTGCTGCTGCAATAAAAATCAGCGCAGCAATTCCGGCGATAATAGATACAGGGAGTTGAATGATCTCGCTTAACAGATAAGTAATTAAGAGTATAGCCAGAACGATCCAGGCTAGCTTGAACATGCGTTTATCTTGAATGGCTTCATGAGGCTGTTTGAGCTTCGTAAGATCATAATGCTTCGGAATGCTTTTCCTGAAAAACAGGAACAAGACGAGCAGACTAGCGCCGACCGCGAATACATTCGGAATGATCATCCGGCTGGCATATTCAGCGAATCCAATGCCGAAGAAATCGGCGGAGACGATATTCACAAGATTACTGACCACAAGCGGCAAAGAAGCAGTATCGGATATAAATCCGCTGGCCATGATGAAGGGCAGAATCATACGCTCATCGAACTTCAGGGCTCTGACCATAGCGAGAACAATCGGCGTCAGAATAAGTGCAGCTCCATCATTGGCGAACAAGGCAGCAACGGCAGCTCCCAGCAATACGACGCAAGCAAACATTAAGTAACCATTTCCTTGGGCAATACGTGCCATATGCAGGGCTGACCATTCGAAGAATCCGATCTCATCCAGAATGAGGGAAATGATGATGACGGCTACGAACGCTAAGGTGGCATTCCACACGATACTTGCGACATCCTGTACATCTTGTAGGTCTACGACGCCTGCCAAGAGAGCGAGTATTGCTCCTCCAGCAGCAGAGTAGCCGATATTCAATCCTCTGGGCTGCCAGATGATGAGAGTCAAAGTAATTAAGAAAATAAGAGAGGCAAGGACTATCATAGTTTCTCCTTCTCAACATTGTGCAAGATCTGCTGCATCGTTTAGTTAATGACTTAATTGCAGCATTGACGGTTGTACTTGTCCTTCATCGAAGGAAGCTCGGCAATAATGCCGGCAAGATAGGGCTTGTCCGCTATATTCAAGGAATAATAGCTCCACTGAGCCCGTTTATCTTCGTTAACGAGTCCGCCAATTTTCAGCTTCCGCAGATGCTGGCTGACGTTCGGTTGCGTCATTTGGAGAGCGGATACAATATCGCAGACACACATTTCCCCTTCTTTGAGCAAGGAAAGTATCGTCAGCCTTGTTTTGTCCGCCAATAATTTCAACGTTTCTGCTAGTGCTTCGACAGGTTGAGTCATGCTATTGCTCCTTCACACGAATATAGGTTTATTATACGTATTCACCGCAATAAGTAAAGTATTATATAAGCATATAATTATATCAGTAGAACATAACATTTCAGAAAGCAACGGTGAACAAACACTTCTATAGGAATCTGCCGCAAAATGCGCTAACATGGTACAATCGCAGTTACAGGAATGAACTAAACAATTGCAAGATTTCTATGGCCTCGGTGTACAATGAGGTTGAGCAGGAAGGGGGAGAGCGATGTCTATACGTTTTCGGCTTTTGTTATCCTTTACGTCGGTGGTTGTTGTCTCGGTTATTTTATTTATTTCCGCAGCTTATTTGTTATCGGTTGCCGTAACCGGGGATTTCCGCAGCATAAGCAGCTTTTATAATATCCATTATTCGCTTCATCCGTTGTCTGAGGAGGAGGAGAACCTCTTTCTGGACATGAAGTATTTGGCTAAGCATGATCCCAAGCAGCTGCTCGACAAAGAGAAGCTGGAGCATTATGATTGGCAGTTGAAAATGGTTCAGGCAGGCCTGGTCGTTCGCCAAAATAACAAAATTATTTATGCTACGCCTACTCTTGAGGGAGAGGCAATCGCGAGCGCGCTGCCAGAATATGAAATGGGCAATTATTCGATTCGCAATACGATGAATCTGGGCAACCGTTTTTTTTCCTATGCCAAATTTGATTTTTATTTCTCCTCCACTGATCAGGAGAAGGGCAGTGTTTTTGTTCTGCGGGAAAGAAGTCCATTCGCTGAGCTGGTCCGTACGCTATTGCCGCTATTGATTGGAGTATTCGTCCTTATCCTCTTGCTTACAGGCGTCCTTCTATACCGATATGTCACCCGAACGATCGTCAAGCCGCTGGATAGTCTGCGGCGATCGGCAGAGCATATTAAGAACGGAGAGCTGACCTTCGAGCTGCAAGCAACTTCAAGTGATGAGGTAGGGCAGCTAGTCATGACCTTTGAGCAGATGCGGAAGCAATTGCATGATTCGATCCAACTGCAGCTTCATTATGAAGAGAATCGGAAGCAGCTATTATCGAATATTTCGCATGACCTTCGAACGCCGATTACGACCATTAAAGGGTATGCGGAAGGGATAAGAGATGGAGTCACCAATACGAAGGAGAAGCTGGACAGCTATGTAGGGGCTATTCATACGCGCGCTTCCGATATGGAGCGATTGGTGGATGAGCTGTTCTTCTATTCTAAGCTGGATCTTAATAAGGAGCCATTTTCTTTTGAGCAGCTTGAGCTAGGGAAGTTCCTGCAGCAGGTTGTTGCTGAGCTTGCGATTGAATTTGATAATCATGCGGTGGACGTCGCGTGGGAGAGCCCCAATGTCGGGCAGACCTTCGTGCTTGCTGATCGAGAGAAGCTTAAGCGAGTCTTGCTCAATTTGTTCAACAATTGCCTCAAGTATATGAATAAAGCTCCGAAGCGAATTGCTATTGCTCTAGAGAAGCAAGGAGAGATAGCTGTCGTTAAGATTATGGATAATGGACCAGGCATTCACCAAGACTCGCTGCCGCATATTTTCGAGCGGTTTTACCGGGAAGAGCCTTCGCGCAGCCGCTCAGCAGGAGGCAGCGGGCTTGGCCTAGCTATCGCCCAGCAAATTATCGAGGGCCATGGCGGAACCATATGGGCCGAAAGCGAAGCAGGTGCCGGAACGAGTATCTTTTTCACATTAAAAATCTTTGTAGATCGTCGGTGATAAACAGATGGCACGAATTCTAATTATTGAGGATGACCCCTATATCGCAGAGCTGCAGAAGGATTATTTTCTGCTTCACAATTATGAGGTGGAGCTGTCCTATGACGGGAGAGAGGGCCTGGGCAAAGCGCTGAATGGCGCCTATGATCTCATTATTCTAGATCTTCAATTGCCCGGAGTAGATGGCTTCGAGATCTGCAAGCAGATACGGGAGAGGCTGGATGTTCCCGTGTTGATTGTCTCGGCTAAGAATGAGGAGATTGACAAAATCCGCGGATTCGGGCTGGGTGCGGATGACTTCGTAACGAAGCCGTTCAGTCCCAATGAGCTGGTTGCAAGAGCAAAGGCGCATCTATCGCGCTATGAGCGGTTCACAGGGAGCAAGCAGGTCTCGGATACGATTGAGATCCGTGAGCTGTCGATCCATAAATCTGCTCACCGTATTTTTCTTCATGGCAAGGAGGTCATGCTGACAGCCAAGGAATTCGAGGTGCTCGTATTTCTGGCCGCACATCCGAATCGAGTATTCAACAAAGAGGAGCTGTTCGAGCGGATCTGGGGCTTCGAATCGAGTGGAGAGATTGCGACGGTTACGGTGCATATATCGCGTATTCGCGAGAAGATAGAGGCTGACCCTTCGAATCCTCAATTTATTGAGACCGTGTGGGGAGCTGGCTATCGCTTCACCGTGTGATCAGCTATGAACATATTTATCATACTGTTTATAAATTGTTTATACTTTCTTATCCGTCCATTTAGAGTGGTCTATTATGATGGATTTATCACATAACAAACTACTCGGATGAGAGGGAGATTGAATATGAAAAAAGTAAATCAAAAAGCAGCTATTGTGGCTTTATCTGCACTTATAGGCGGAGGCGCATTGCTTCCATTCCAGGCACAGGCGGCAGCAGCCGCACCAGTAAAGAGCGTTCAGGTCCAAGCAGCTTCGACCCAGCAAGTGGAGCAAGCTATCCAGCATTTGGTTGCGCAGGGGGTTCTTCAAGGCTATGAGAATGGCCAGATGAGAGCGGACAAGGCTGTAACGAATGCCGAGCTGGTCAAAATGATCGTGCTTGCGCTTGAGCTTGAGCCAAGTGAGCAAGCAGCGGGTGCAGAGGGCAAGTGGTATGCTCCATACGTAAATACAGCTGTCGATCATGGCTTGCTTGACGGTGCGGATAGCTTCCAGCCGAACAAGCCAGCTGACGGCAGCCAAATGGCAGCGATGATTGCCAAGGCATTGCAGCGAGATACAAAGTCTGTCCTTTACTGGATGGAGGGAATTAAGGTTAGCAATAATAAGGTAACTCGGGGAGAAGCAGCTCAATTGCTCGTGCAATCGGAGAAGTCGATTCGTTCCGAAGCTGCTAAGATCGTAGCTATTAAAGCATTGAATACCATTACGTTCGAAGTGACCTTCGATGCACCTTTAACGCTGAAAGATGAAGAGACAGCAACGGCGCAGGCTAATTTTGCTTTCGATCATGATCTGAAGCTCGTTAACCAGCCTCGTTTGAAAACAGGCTCCTTCTCGACTTATATTGTTCCAGTCCAGACGATGACGCAAGGAAGCTATACGTTGAATTATAAAGGCCAGCAATCCTTTACTATAGAAGCAAGCGCTGAGAAAATTGCGTTGAGCGGTGTGCGTCAGGTTACTTCCGATACCTTCGAAGTAGATTCATTCCGTGCAGATGGCGTCATTGACTATGGGTACATCATTTCTGCTTATGCAGGAGGACGCGGCGCCAATGCGATTGTGCTTGATGAGAACAATGAGTACAAGGGACAGAAGCTGGAAGTGATCTCTTCCTTGGCATCCAGACAAGCAACCTTAACGCCGGAAGGCGGAGAAGCGATTACAGTCTCGTATGTCGGCTTCACGCAATCGACCGATGGCAAGCAAGAGCCTAAGTTCCGTCTTCCTGCAGGCACGTCTTTGCAGCCAGGCGTAACGTACAAAGTGTCCTCGAATTGGTTCGAGCTGAGCCAAGATACCTTCGTTGCACAGACGATTGCTCCTGTAATGATTGCATCAGCAGAGCAAGTCGATGCGACGACGATCAATGTAGCTTTGTCAGCAGATCCGGGGGATGAGCTGTTCGCTTATCGTTCTGTACAATTGAAAGGCTCAGACGGCACTACGCTGACGGCCCAATACAAAGTACAGACTCGCAAAGGAGAGGTTGGCGTGTTCGAGCTTCAGAATGAGGGCAAGCTTGCAGCCGGCGTGAGTTATGAGGTAGCTCCTGTAGGAAGCTGGGCAGTTGCAGACAAGGTTCAATTGCTTGCCAAATAAAGCTATGAACTGCTGAAAGTGCTATCTCAAAGGTTTGAACTAGGGGGATGGCGAGTAAACTTCTATGAGGTTAACTCACATAGATAGGAAGGAAACTACCTATAAATATGGCGGTCGAGGAGAGCAACTTGAAGGTATGAGGTAAAGCTCATACCTCGGGAAGCTATCCTCCTGAGCTGTGAGGCTAGCCTCATATAGCACATGAATATAGGGTAACTCAGCGATTGGAGTGAGGCTAGCCTCACACAATGGTGAGGAAAGCGGTGCTCGCAATGGGGGCATCGTTAGTAGAGATTAATTTTAGCCGCATGAGGTTTGGCTGACGACGTGTGTCTACGTGCCGCGATGGCATCTCACTGGGAGGCGTGCGTAGTGCGGTAGTTGGTATCTGGCTGGCACGAGAATTGTGTGTTTGCAAACTGGAGGCACCCTTCACTTATATGAAGGGATTGCTCAAGAGGATGGCTAAAAGCGAGAAATGGCGGTGCAGGGAGCGACTCCTTAGCACCGCCATTTGTTTTTCATCAAGTCCTTTACCGAGTCATGGCGAGGGGTTGGCCTTGAACTGCTTGTGGGCAGTCTCCTTTTTGGCATGCAGAGAACCGCAGACAGAAAGAGACCCGCAGCAACGGGCTGCGGGTCTAAGTTATATTATCAAAAGGGGGTTGAGTTCTATTATAGGGCTTCTTTATTAAAACGAGATGAAAATTAGATTTCGGCTATGTTACAAATCATTTCATTCCGATCTCGAAAAGAGGCTTTGTATTCTTCACACAGGACCCTTGCAGGTACTACGAAAGTTAGAACTGCCGGGAACGCATTCCGCTTGATAGGATGAGGGTAAGGCTGGACATCATTCTAGAGAGAAGGTTGCTTATGAATAAAGAGACTAGCGCAGCAAGTATCGTAGGCCATATTTTTGCCAAGCTGGCAGCGGGGGGACTTGTTTTACTGTTGTTTTTGCTAACGCTGTCGAGGGTGAATATAGACGCATGGGCCGAATTTATTCGTTCCCTTTGGTGGCTAGGTTTTTATGTTTATGCGGTCTTTTACTCCGCCTTCGTCGATTACGTAACGAGAAGATTAACGTCACTGCCTTTTAAAATCTCGGTTAGCCTTATACTGTATTATTTTGGAGGCTATCTCCCTTGCCTTATTCTATTTGGCTGGTTTGGTGTCTTGGTAGGAATTATCGGCGCTATAATAGCGCTGCTATTCTATCTGATCTATGCTCTAATAAGCCTATTAAACTGGATTTATCCCGTTGCGATTACAGCACTGCTATGGCTGTCCTTTCTGATTATAGGCGTCACTTTCTCTTGAAATTATTATAGAAATAAGGTATTGTTCGATCACTAAGCATGATGCTGCTGAGAGGGAGAGGACAGGACTAATGCTGAGAATTGGACTAATCGGGCTTGGCTATATGGGAAGAGTGCATCTGGATAATTATATGCGGCTTGAGCAGGAGGGAGCTCCCGTACAGGTTGTTGCGATTTGCGTGAGGAATGCAACGCAGCTGCAAGGCGGGACATCTGGCGGCAATATAGCTGTCGATTCAGGCAATCAGGCTGATTACGGCAGGTTCAATATCTATGCCTCCGTGCAGGATATGCTTGATCAAGAGAAGCTTGATGCCGTTAATATTACACTGCCTACCTTCCTGCATAAAGAAGTAGCTGTGCAATGCTTGAATCATGGTCTCCATGTACTGTGCGAGAAGCCAATGGCGATGAATGCTGAGGAGTGCACGGTTATGGTGCAGGCAGCGAAGAAGAATGACAAACAGCTGATGATCGGGCATTGCCTGCGTTTCTGGCCAGCCTATACCTATCTGAAGGATTTGGTGGATAGCGGCAAGCTGGGCTCTGTTCGAAGCGGGCAGTTCTATCGCGGCGGAAGTACGCCGAGCTGGGCCGCGTGGCTGCTCCAGAAGGATAAGAGCGGCGGTGCACTGCTCGATATGCATGTCCATGATACCGATATTATCCATTGGCTGTTCGGCAAGCCCGAAGCCGTATCCTGCAGCGGGAATAATGTGATTGAAGGAAGCGGATATGACATCGCCTCAACGACCTATCGTTACAACGACAGCAAGGTCATTCTTGCGCAGGTCGACTGGATGCTTCAAGGCGATTATGGCTTCGAGATGGGCTTCAAAGTTAACTTTGAAGGCGGCAATGTTCATTTTCGGGGGAATGAAGTTACGGTTAATCCCAATGAGGGTACGCGGTTTACGCCACAGCTGTCGAGGGATCAGGGCTATTATTTTCAGCTGAAATATTGGGTGGAAGCTTTGGCAGCAGGGAGAGTTATTACAGAAGCAACAGCAGAGAGTGCACAGGGCAGCATGGCGATCATAGATGCGGAGCAGGAATCTGCAGATCAACGAGGCTCATGGGTGCTGGTGAAATAGGGTTATATGTACGAGGAGCTATAAGCATGAATTATAAATGTGTGAGAATAGATCAAACAGCAGAGCCGATTGTCTGGTCCCGTGTGGAGGGGATGACACTTAGCGAGGTGGTAAGCGGGCAACGTCCCAGACTGCATACCACAGTAAGAGCCTGCTGGAGTACGGCCAATTTGCATATTCGCTTCGAGTGCGAGGATGATCATCTTGTTGCGTCCATGAAGCAGAGGGGCGATCCCTTATTCGAAGAGGATGTCGTAGAGGTATTCATCGATGCGCTTGGCGGTGGCAAGGTGTACCGTGAGTTCGTCGTCAGCCCGCGGAATGTCGTGTACGAGGCGCTGATACATAATGATCTGCGGGGCGACATTACGCTTGATACGACCATCAGGACAGAAGGATTAGCAACGAAGGTTGAAGCGATGGAGGATGGAGACTGGAGCTGTGAATTGTCGATTCCTTGGGCTAGCTTCGAGTCTCCTCCCGCTATTGGAACCGAGTGGGGCTGGAATTTGTATCGCATTGATGAAGATAAGCGGGGGGAGCGCCATTACTGGGCATGGTCTCCAACGGGCGCGATCAATTATCATATCCCGCAAAGGTTTGGAAAGCTTGTATTCAGCGAGAATTAAAAATGGAAAAAAAGGTTGAATAAATAGGTCGACGGTGATAATATCATAATCATATAATTCCACTAGGAATAATTGGCTAACTACCGGTAAACCGGAGGCTTCCACAGTTTTTTGTGAGAAGTCTCCTTTTTTTATGGCAAGTTAGACCTTGGATGGGATCTTTACCGGACTGCCGGAGAGGCCCGAATGTATATTCGGCATCTTCGGCTATTTGCTGTGCGCTGGTACGTTCTGCTGCTATCGAATGAGAGGAGATCAGGCGATGTCGACTAGCCGTACAGAACATGCTGAGGGCGGCTGTTTTCCAGGGAAAACCTATACAGAGGTCGTGCTTGCGCCAGCCTATGAGCAAGCGAAGCAGGAATTGCTGCATCCGATGCTTGCCATACACAAAGCGCATCTCATTATGCTCAGAGAGCAGGGACTATTACAGAAGGGCGAGGCAGAACGAATTGCACATGCTCTGTTGACGCTCGACTGGAAGAAGCTGGCCAGCGGCCCTTATACGGGGCAATTCGAAGATTTGTTCTTTGAGGTAGAGCATCATTTATTGAGGCTGTCAGAGGCGGCATCCGGCAATCTGCATTTGGCCCGCAGCCGCAACGATATGGGAATTGCGATTTATAGAATGGTGCTGAGGGAGAAGCTGCTTACGGCAATCGGCTCTGCCTATGAGCTGCAAACGGTTCTGCATGACTTCGCATCGCGTCATACAGATACTCTGATGATTGCCCATACCCATACGCAGCAGGCGCAGCCCACAACGCTTGCTCACTATATTGCAGCGGTATCTGACGTTATCGCACGGGATATCCGCCGGCTGAAGGCAGCCTTTGCAGGCTGTAATCTCAGCAGCATGGGGGCAGCGGCGCTTACTACCTCTGGCTACGCGATTAGCCGTGAACGAGTTGCGGAGCTTCTAGCGTTCGATGGGCTGATTGATAATGCCTATGATGCGGTCAGCGGAGCGGATTATGTTGGAGAGATTGCCTCTGCTGTACAATTGGCTGCGATTAATCTTGGCCGCTTCAGCCAAGAGCTGCTGCTGTGGTGCATGCAGGAGTTCGCCATTGCGAAGGTTGCCCCTCCGTATATCCAGATTAGCTCGATCATGCCCCAGAAGCGTAATCCTGTATCGGTCGAGCATATCCGGTCTCTTCTATCGAGCGTTGCAGGGGATGCACAGACGGTACTGACGATGATCCATAATACGCCATTCGGGGATATTGTGGACACTGAGGATGACATGCAGCCCTATGCTTGGAAAAGCTTGCGTACACTGGAATCCGTGTATAGATTGCTGGCCAAGGTTATGGCTACGCTGGAGATTAATACGGATATACTGCGCAAGCGGGCGGAGAGCAGCTTCGCAGTGGTGACAGAGCTAGCCGATACGCTCGTAAGGGAGGAGGGGCTATCGTTCCATACGGCACATGCTCTCGTAAGCAGGCTGGTCACTAATGCAGTTGATCAAGGGGATCAAGTAGGTGAGCTCAAGCTTTCGGGCTTGGACCGTGCCGCGACGGAGCTTGGGCTTGCCTCACCAAGGCTGAGTGAGGAGCAATTCAAGCAAGCCTTGGATCCAGACAACTTCATTCTAGTTCGCTCACTGCGAGGAGGGCCGAGTCCGGAAGCGATGAAGCCAGCATTAGAAGTGCAGCAGCAAAGAGTGCTTGAGCTGGAACGGTGGCTGGAGGAGCGGCTAAGCAAGATACAGCATGCGAAGGCCAGACTGAACACGATATTGTCGATATGGCTACGGGGCAAATAGGAGAGGAGAATGCATATGTTCCGCAATGACTTCAAGGTGTATGACATTCATGGACATCTGCCTTATCGGCTGCTGCTCGGCAGCAAGAATAGGCATGAAGCCATTATCAAATATGGTGCTGAACGCTCTGAGCGAATGCGGCTAACCTGGGATTTTCAAGCAGCCTCGCCTGAGGATAAGGAGCAGGAATCGATTCCGCTTATTGACCGCTGGGTTCGGGAGCTTGATAGATACAGAATAGGAGGGCTTAATTTTCTTACGGCTTTGGATAACGACAATATGGCAGCGCAGCTCGATGGATATTCGGATCGGTTCACAGGCTTCGCCTTCCATCCCATTGAGGATGCAGGGGCAGCCGATGAGCTGCGAAGAGCCGTAGATGAGCTTGGCTTGAAGGGCTACAAGCTATTCGGTCCATTGACGACGATTCCTTTCGACGATCCCTCCCTTGCGCCGGTCTGGACTTTTCTAGCTGAGCGGAAGCTGCCTGTGCTCATTCACTTTGGCGTGCTCGGCCATGCGGGCGGCATTGTGCATCATCCTAATATTAGTCCCTTATCTATCTTTAATACGGCAAGAGAATTCCCGGATATTCCGTTTATTATTCCGCACTTTGGAGCGGGTTATTTCCAAGAGCTGCTGCATCTGTGCTGGAGCTGCCCGAATGTATATATAGACACCTCGGGGTCGAATCAGTGGATGCGCTGGATGCCTTATGAGCTGACATTGGAATCTTTATTCCGCAAGACCTATGAGCTGATCGGTCCGCAGCGGATGATCTTCGGAACGGATGCCAATGGCTTTCCCCGAGGCTACCCTTATCGTTACTTGCAGGATCAAGTGCGAGTATGCAGGGAGCTAAGGTTCGAAGAATCTGCGATTGAAGCCATATTCGGCAACAATGCAAGGCGTTTGCTAGGGCTCCCTGTTGCAAGCGATGCAGTGCCGGAGCGCGGCAGCCTGACAGAATAACGAATAGAAAAAGGAGCGGATTGCAGGATGAGGAGAAATAGGAGTGCGATACTGATCGGCATACTGACGATGGCTTTGGCGATTGCTGGCTGTGCCGGGGATAAGAAGGATTCTAATGCTGCTCCAGAAGGAGCAACGAAGGCGGCCGATTCTGGGGACAAAAAAGTGACGATTGAGTATTGGCAATATGAGTTTCCTGCCAAGGTGGAGCTGATTGATTCGCTTATCAAGGAATTCCAGCAGGAGCATCCGAACATAACAGTCAAGCAGACGAATTTTCCTTATGACCAATATAATCAGAAGGTAGCGACACTCGTGCCAGCAGGCAAAGGCCCGGATGTCATTAACTTGTATTATGGCTGGCTGCCGAAGTATGTATCTGCGGGCTATTTGCAGCCGCTGCCAGAAAGTGATTTTCCAATTGCAGAAATTGAAGAAAAGTTCTTCCCATTCGTGGAAACGGCTAAGCTGAATGGCAGCTATTACGCTTTGCCTACAGGCGTGCGTACACTAGGGCTTTTCTACAACAAGGACCTGTTCGCCAAAGCGCAGCTTGATCCGGCCAAACCGCCCGCGACATGGGAGGAGCTTGTGCAATATGCCAAGCAATTGACGGAGACGGATGATAAGGGCCAATTTCTAGTAGAGGGCTTCGCATGGGAGCCTGGCGCCCAGCTGCATCATTGGTACCGTGATGGACTGCTGCCTCAGGCGGGCGGACAGGACACAAGCGAGGATCGCAAAAAGCTATTATGGAACGATACGCCTGCTGGCCTCGAAGCCTTCAAGTATTTAATTGATTTTGCCAAGGAGCATAAGGTTGGCATTAACGGCTTTTATACCGATGATGCGAATGCGTTCAAGACAGGACATGCGGCGATTACAGTAGATGGCTCCTTCCGCCTCGGTACGCTTCGCAAAGATACGCCTGATTTGAATTACGCGATTGCTCCATTGCCCTCCTACAAGAACAAGTCCACGCAAGCCTCCTTCTGGGCGAATGCGATACCAGCCGATGTGAAGGGCGAGAAGCTTACCGCTGCGACGTTATTCTTGCAATTTCTAACGAGCAAGGGCGTGCAGGAGCAATGGGTGGAGAAGACCGGCGAGCTGCCGGCTCAGAAAGAAGTGGCGCTGCAAGACAAGTATGTGAATGATGAGAAGCTGGGTCCTTTCATTCTGCAGCTGCCAGACGGCCGAGCGCATTTCTTCATTGATGAAGCGAAAGAAAAGACATTGTTCGTCGAAGCTGTCGAGCAAGTTGTATTAACGGATGTGCCAGTCGAGAAGGCATTCTCCGATCTTATTGCCAAGACGCAAAAGCTGTATGACGAATACTGGGAGAAGCAATAATACAGGCTCCCGTTAAAGATTAAGGAGGGCGAAGGATGGAGAGGATTGAAGCCGTACCGGCGGGACGCAGAGCGATCCCGTTTCAGTGGCGCCTTGGTTTGAGGGGAAAGCGGTATCTGTTTATTTATAGCTGTTTGCTGCTTCCGTTGCTGTTTTTCGCCGCAGTGCGGCTGCTCCCTATCTTGTTCTCATTCAATATTAGCTTCAGGGAATGGGCGATTCTTTCGCCGGAGAAGCCCTTCGTCGGATTGGCGAACTATGCTGCTCTACTGCAAGATGAAGTATTCCTGCAAACGATTCGCAACACCTTTATCTATGTTCTTATCGGAGTGCCTGGGCAATTGATTGCCGGCCTAGGGGTTGCGCTGCTATTGCAGCGCATCACTAGGCTGCGGGCTTTCTTCCGCATGATTTATTTTATACCCTATATAACCAGTGTTGTGGCTGTTAGCTGGGTGTTTCGCTGGCTGCTAATGAAGAACGGTATCGTGAACAGCTTGCTGCTCGATATGGGCTTTGAAGCACAGTCGTTCCTTTACGGTCCCTCTCAGGCAATCTATACGATTATCTTCTCTATGATCTGGCAGAGCATAGGCTTCCAGATGCTAATCTTTCTGGCAGGATTGGAGAATATACCTCGTATGTATTATGATGCGGCATCCATCGACGGTGCCGGGCGCTGGCGCAGGTTTTTTCATATTACGCTGCCATTGCTGAATCCTGTGCTGCTATTCTCTGTCGTCATTGCCAGCATAGGCTTCCTTCAATCCTTCACGCAGGTGCTGAACATGACAATGGGAGGCCCTCTTAATTCAACCAGCTCTATCGTGTTTTATATTTATAATACAGCGTTTAAGAGCTTCCAGATGGGGCAAGCGTCCGCTGCGACCGTTATCTTATTCGTGATCATTATGGGAGTAACTGTTCTGCAGCTGAAAGTACTGAATCGGAAAGTGGACTATTGATGAGAGGGGCTGCGGATATTGAACAAGCCGGGTAATAGGGTGACAAGCCTTGCTGCGGGCAGGCATGTCCTTCCGCTCTTCGCCTATGTGCTGCTGTTTGCTGGCACAGGAATTATGGTGTTTCCTTTTCTCTGGATGATCGCGACATCCCTGAAAAGCCCAACTGATCTGTATTCATTGAACCTGATTCCGCCCCATCTGGCTTGGGATAACTATAAGGCATTATTCGCAGACACGGAATTTGGCAGATGGATTATGAACAGCTTCATTGTTGCAGTTATTGCAACGGCGAGCGTCTGTTTTTTTGATACGGTTATTGGTTATATTTTAGCCAAATTCAGTTTTCATGGTAAAAAAACGATCTACCTCTTCATTCTAAGCACATTAATGGTGCCGACGGAAATGCTGATTATCCCTTGGTTCGTGTACTCTTCCAAGCTGGGCTGGATCGATACGTATTGGGGGATTCTATTCCCAAGCTTAATAACGGCCTTCGGAATATTTCTGATGAAGCAGTTCATGGAATCGCTGCCCTCTGATCTTCTGGATGCTGCACGCATTGATGGAATGAGCGAGTGGGGGATTTTGTTCAAAATAGCTGTGCCGCTAGTCCGTTCTGCACTTGCTACATTATGTATTCTAACTTTTCTTGGAAGCTGGAATTCGTTTATATGGCCGCTCGTGATCACTCAGACAGAAGGACGCTTCACGATTCCAGTGGGGATGGCGTTCTTCTCCAGTGAAGCGAAGGACAGCAGCAACTGGGTACAGATTATGACTGGAGCTACATTGTCAGTGCTCCCGTTGATTCTGGTCTTCCTATTGTTCCAGAAGCAGATTATTCGCGGCATTGCGACTACGGGGCTGAAATAGAGCAGCATCTTAAAAGGAGCCGCTGCGCGAGTAGAAGCTTGAATTAGTAGTGGATGGGCCGCTATGAGGCAAGATCACATAAGTGTGAGGATAAGCACCTATAATTGTGCCGACTGGGGAGGGTAGCTGGAATGTATGAGGTAAAGCTCATGCTTCGGGAGGCTACCCTCCTGAGCTATGAGGCTAGCCTCATAGAATGGTTGCCTTGGAGGGTAAGCAGGCCATTTGAATGAGCATAGCCTCACAGAAGAGTGAGGCTTCGGTGCGCTCGCAGTGGAACAATCGTTAGTTGAGTAAATTAAGCTAGAAGTGAGTGGACTCTATGAGGCAACTCTTCTGTTAGTTGAGTAAAATAAACGGAGTGGCCAGGTAGTGAGCGGTCAAACTTAAAGTTTGGAGCGGAGTGCAAGCACGCAGTGGTAAACAGCAGAAGTATAAGTTGAATTTCTACCAACTGATTGGTGGCTTTCACTTATCCACAATTCCCCGAAGCAACACCGATAAAAAACGCAGGCTTAAGGCTAATTCAGCCCTTTGTCTGCGCTTTTTTATCTTCGAACTATTGTACTCATTTCGGCTGTATCACTGAAAGGAGAAGCCTCGCGCGATCTTTTAAGGAAGCTCCGTCGGAGGTCGTTCTCCTCTTCGCAGCTCGCGGATGGAATAGCCAAAATCCATCTGCAGATGAGGATAATCACGGAAGCTTGCCCAATCTCCACCCCAAGTGAAGCCAAGCTTCTTGGCAACCGCAACAACCTCCATCCAATCGGCCTTTCCATTACGATTCCCATCGTATTCCAGATCCCAGATTACATCTCCATCTTTTGTACGCAGGGCAAAATCTATCGCAAGTCCATAATTATGATAGGAATGGCCTCCTTTGACGTTTGTGACAATGGAGCCGCCTGTACTGCGTCCTTTCTCATATAGGACGTTCTGGTCCTCGCTAGTGCGCAGGCCATCCGTAATAAGAATGGTAATCCCTAGTTTACTAGTTTTTTCAATCAGCTCAGCCTGCTTGGCTGCAACAATAGGGTGCAGCGCTGCAATCGGCTCTTCTTTGACTTCATTGGCTGAACGCATCCCATCGAAGGTCTCCAGCCCTTTCCACACCATAAGTGCAATTCCGATCCAAATGAGGAGGGTAAGCAGTTTATTGCGCTTGGGGCGAGTGCTGGCTTGAGTCGGTATAGTTAAGTTTCTCGTATCGGATAAGCGAGGGCGCGTATAGTTACGGTTGGGTTCTATCATAGGCGTTCTCCTATTTCTTATAGCATTAATAGTGATCTTCGTAATCTATTAACTCTATTAATTACTGGCATAGCCCTTTCATCATAACACAGGAAAAGCGAGTATTCCCCCGACCTGAGTAGGGGAGGGATGGGTTGACATGTTATTAGTTTAGTTATAAACTGATACTAACAAATATATTGTTACTTTAAAATATATTGTAAAATCACCGTTTAGAAGAGAGGTGATCCCCACTAATTATGAAGGACGAGCATGAAGGAAAGCTTTCTCCGTCCAACAGAGATGAGAGGCTCGGCTTGCTGATCTGGTTCAGAATGGCGAGAGTCTATAATCACAGTGTCCGAGAAACGCAGCTTCATCTGAAGCAATGGGGCTTATCTGCTGCACAGTTCGACGTATTGGCTCAGGTGAGCAGGCATGTGTGCTTAACGCAGCAGCAATTGGCTGACAAGCTGTACGTCACCAAAGGCAATGTAACCCAGCTGTTAAGCAAGCTGGAAGAGCGCGGCCTTATTGTGCGGGAACAGCAATGGAAGAGCAAATATATTTCGCTTACGGAAGAAGGCAAGAGGCTTATACAAGCTATTATGCCCATTCAAGAGGCTTTTCAAGCCTCGCAATTCAATGGATTGGATAAGGAAGAGAAGCAGCAGCTATTGAGACTCCTTAGAAAATCACAAATAAATACCGACTAAATTAGGCATGATTACAATAATGGAGGTTGTTCACATGGAATTGAAGGGCATACATCACGTATCGGCGATGACAGCGGCAGCAGCGGAAAACTTTGAATTTTATACGAAAGTGTTAGGGTTGCGGTTAGTGAAAAAAACAGTCAATCAAGACGATACGTCGTCTTATCACTTGTTCTATGGAGATGAGAAGGGAAATCCCGGAACGGAATTGACGTTCTTCGATATTCCAATGGCAAGGCAGAATCAAGAAGGAACAAGCAGCATCTCTTCCTTATCGCTTCGTGTGGCGAGTGATCAAGCGCTGCATTATTGGAAAGAGCGGCTGGCAGAATTCAACGTGCCGCATGATGAGATTGTAGAGCGTGCGGGCCGAGCGACACTCGCGTTCCGGGATTTCGAAGGGCAGCGATTCATCTTGGTATCCGATGAGCATAACGTAGGGGTAGCGGGGGGCAAGCCATGGAGCCAGAGTCCCGTACCGCTAGAATTCGGCATTTTGGGACTTGGACCTGTCCAATTGACGGTACATGATGCTGCTCCTACTGCAATAGTACTGACGGAGCTAATGGGCTTCCGGAAGAAAGGACAATACCCGTCCACATTGACCGGACAGCCGGATATTGAGGTTTTTGAGACAGGCGAGGGCGGCAGCGGCGCTGAGATCCATATTGAGGTGAGAAAAGATTTGCCTCGGGAACAGCTTGGCCGCGGCGGTGTTCACCATGTAGCTTTTCGCGTCGATAATGAAGATGAGCTGCGGCAGTGGATTGATCGCATCCGCAGCTCACGCTTCCCGAATTCGGGCTTCGTGGATCGGTTCTACTTCCGCTCCCTCTATTTCCGGGAACCGAACGGAATTTTATTCGAGCTTGCCACGGACGGTCCAGGCTTTGCTACGGATGAAGATATTGAGCATCTGGGCGAGTCATTAGCGCTCCCTCCATTCTTGGAAGGCAAGCGGACACAGATTGAAGCACAATTAAGACCACTGAATACGAAGCCCCAATAAGCGAAAAAAAGAGCTGCCCCAAGGTCTGTAAGGACCAGCGGGACAGCTCTTTTTCGTTCATAGCCTTAAGCTTAGAACATTGGGAATACGTAGCGTACGAGAAAGTATAGGGCACCGAAGAAAATAATGACGTAAGCTGCATATTTGATAAAGGTGGAAGCGACTAAGCTTGAATCTGATTTTTTCTCTACATGGCGTTCTTCGACTTCGATATTGCGTTGCTGGGTAGTCATTTGAACCACTCCTTCGCCTTTGTTTGTTAAGTAGTTTTACCCCTAACAAAAGGAAATGAATCAAAGCGAACTAGCAGTCTGATAAGGACGTTAGCGGCAACGATTGAATGGGAACGTGAATATCGACCTCGCAATAGTGTTCAGAGGAGAGTCTATAATCAATGTATTCAAAATAATAGGGAGCCGCCTGACAATAGCTCAGCTTGTCATTGCTCTCCAGACTGTTAATGCATTGCCATATTTGCTCAAGATGCGAAATGGTCAAATGGCGAGGATGAAACGCACCCACATACTTGTAGACCGCATATTTGGTTTCGGGCAAATAATTATGCTCCATTCCCTCCGGGATATCCTCTAGACAAGAGACCTGTACGGAAGGAACATAATAAGTATATTGGTCTCTTGACCGCTCGCAATATTTGGTTAAGCCGATATAGACAGAATCATGCACGGCATGAGGAATAAGCTGACGCTGCTCGAAAAAGAATTCGGTTCCAACACGAGTTGCTGTGAAATACGCTTTGTTCTCATCCCTGTAGATTTTATGCTTCACTCCAACCAACTGGAAGGCGGGCCTAAAAATAAAACTAGGAGTAAATAACAAGCCGTCATTCAGTTCCTTCAAATGGGAGATATCTGCCTTCTCAACTAATACAATCTCAGGCATCTTCGTTCGGAACACCGAAGGTGTGCATTGAAATTGTTTTTTGAAGGCACGGATATATGATTGCTCATGCTCGAAGGAGAAGTAGGTGCTGACATCGACGACTTTGGTCCCAGGATTCATCAGCAGATCAAGGCTCGCCGTTAATTTTCTTGCGCGTATGTAACTGATCAGAGGCTGTCCCACGGCATGACTAATCAGTCTATGCAGATGATATTTAGACATGTGAGTAGCTAGCGCCAACTCTTCTAAATTTATTTTGGTTGTGAGCTTGGATTCGATATAATCGAGGACATTCTCGATACTTGTTAATATCTTTGTATTCATCTGCTTCTTATTCTCCCCTCATGAGGAAATAATGTTGTGTATTATTTATAATATTAACAGGCTTACGCATAGAATTGTTGCATCTCTTGTGAAAAAGATGGAATAGATTTATATGAGCACAAAAAAGACAGCCCAACGATGAGAATATCGTCAGGCTGTCTCTATAAGATTGGCACGCTTAAGCTTGAATAACGTGATGACCTTTTGATGCAGAGGGCAGCAAAGGGTATACATTTTGCAGCCAGAATACTTTTGGGCTAAGCTTGAACTTCGAGCCTTTGAACGTACACCGGTCATAGTTGAAGTTCAGGGAAGAGATTTGGATGGTACAATCCTTGAAGGAGCAGCCAATATAATGGGAGCCGTCAAATTGTACAACTTCGTTCTCGAATTTTTTATTTACTATATAGTTCATTGATTAATCCTCCTAATATACAATTGCCTGGGTTAGAATTGCTTGTTATCTCTATGTACCCAATTGTAGAAGGTATGAAACAGGGAGCCACGCATGCCATGAAAGTCGCTTGCTGTGGTTCTTTTGCTGTATAGACAGTTATGACATGATAAGGATAGGAGGTGCGAAGGATGTATTCTGATTTCAAGTTCGCGGATAATCGTCCTGTTTATATGCAGGTGAAGGATTATATGAAGCGGCTGATTCTCAAAGGTGCGCTGCAGGCGAACCAGAAGCTCCCTTCCACAAGAGAACTGAGCGCATTAATGAACGTGAGCCGCAATACGGTTCTGACTGCTTACTCCGATTTGGAGGAGGAGGGATTCATCTATGCGCTGAAGGGCAAAGGCAACTATGTTGCTCCCTCAACAGGCGAGGCGAGCGCTCCTACAGGCGAGAAAGCAGAGATTCAGCTCGACTGGAGCCAGCGTATTAGCGGCTTCGCACGCATGGCTGAGCAGCATGACCTGATGAAGCATGGCATCCGCGCAGAGAAGGGCTCCATTCTATTCACGAGCATCGCCCCGGATGAGAAGCTGTTCGATTTGAATAATGTGAAGCGAGCGTTCCTTGATCGAATGTCGATTGAAGGGGAAGTGCTCCTCAATTATGGGTATGCCAAGGGCTATAAGCCGCTCATAGAGTATTTGCTGCGATATATGGAGAACAAAGGCGTTGACCTGATGGGCAAGGATATTCTAATTACAGATGGCTTCACTGAGGGCTTTGACCTCGTGCTGACCAGCCTTGGAAAGTCCAGCGGCCGCGCCATCTGCGAGAATCCCACTCATCATACAGCAATTAAAAATATGAAGCTGCATCAGTTCGCCATAACAGGCATCGAGATGGAACCGGATGGCCTCTGCTTGGAGCAGCTGGAGAGGGAGTTGTCGGCACAGAGCTTTGATCTGGCTTATTTGGTTCCCTCGTATCACAACCCTACTGGGATTGTCATGTCTCCAGAAAAGCGAGCGGAAGCCCTTCGGTTGTTGGGACGAAGCGAGGTTCCTATTATAGAGGATGGCTTCAATGAGGAGCTTCGGTATTCCGGCTCGCATGTCGCCCCATTAATCGCGAGCGTGGGCAAGAGCAATAACATTATTTATATAGGAAGCTTTTCCAAAATATTATTTCCCGGTCTTCGGGTCGGTTGGGTGCTTGCCGATAAAGGGCTGGTTAGCTACTTGGAGAGCATGAAGCGGGCACGCAGCATTCATACCTCCACACTGGATCAGTCCTTGCTGTATCAGTATTTACACAATGGCAACTTCGAGAAGTATTTGAAGCGGGCTAGAGCGGAGTACAAAAGAAAATACGAGCTGGCTATACACTGCTGCAAAACTAACATTCCGTATACAAGGCTCTCGGGGGATGGCGGACTGCATTTGTTTATTGGATTTGAGCCCGATTTCCAGACTAGGGAGCTGCTCGAAGCATGCACGAGGAAGGGTGTCGTATTTACACCGGGGGATATTTTCTTCGTTGAAGGAGGAGGCCAAGGCAGCAACACTATGCGTCTGGGCTTCTCTAGAGTAACGGATGAGGACATTGTAAAAGGGATTCAAATAATAGGCGAGACAGCTAGAGCAATCAGGCAAGCGAGAGGATGAAGGCATGTGAAAATCGGCGTAATTATGGGAGGTCTATCCTCGGAGCGGGAGATCTCATTACTGACAGGGCAAGAAATGATCGCCAATCTTGATAAGTCTCGGCATGAAGTATATCCGATTGAGATTAACAGCAAGCGGGATCTTATCGACAAAACGGCTGGCTTGGATATCGGGCTCCTCGCTCTTCACGGGAAATATGGAGAGGATGGAACAGTCCAAGCGACATTGGAATCGCTCGGCATTCCGTATACGGGAAGCGGGGTGCTCGCCAGCAGTGTCTGCATGGATAAGGAAATGTCCAAAAAGCTGATGCGCTGCGAGGGACTTCATACAGGGGAATCGATTCAAGTAAGGAATATGGAGGAGCTGGCAGCCGCAAATGTAGAAAGGCTTGGGTATCCGGTAGTCGTGAAGCCGAATTCGGGGGGCTCCAGCATTGGAATTCAGATTGTTAAGGACCCGGCAGCACTAGGTGCAGCCGTTCAGGCCGCACTGAAATGGGATGAGTCGGTGCTGATCGAGGAGTTCCTTGCCGGAGACGAGATCACATGCTCGATATTGGATGGCAAGCTGCTTCCAGTGGTCTCTATTAAAGCGAATGCTGGCACTTTTTTCGATTATACATCCAAGTACGAAGACGGCGGCGCCGACGAGCGGGTTATTGAGCTACCGCAGGAGATCCATGAACGGGTTGAGGCTGCGGCGCTGTCCTGCTATCGAGCACTTCGATGCAGTGTATATGCCCGCATCGACATGATTGTGAAGGATGGCATCCCGTATATTCTTGAGGTAAATACGCTGCCTGGCCTGACCAGAAACAGCTTGCTGCCCAAAAGCGCAGCAGCAGCGAATATTTCTTTCCCTCAGTTGCTAGAGCTTATTATGAATTATTCATTGGTACAAAGAGAGCGGAAGGAGTAAGAGGATATGGATGGAACGAGAGCTTATTTATCCCCGTTGGCATGTACGATACCGCCCTCTGGGATTCGTAAATTTTTTAACGCGGCTAATGCGAATCCAGGTGTAATCTCACTTGGCGTAGGAGAACCGGACTTTCGGACACCGAAGCATGCCAGGGAGGCATGCATGCGTATGCTGGAGACGGACAGCATGACATACACGCCTAACGAGGGATTATTCGAACTTCGGGAGGCTATTGCGGACTATTTATACGCTAGCTGTCAATTGGCTTATGAGCCTTCCAAGGAAGTGCTGATCACCGTTGGCGGCAGTGAGGCGATTGATTTGGCGCTGCGTGCGCTGATCACCTCCGGCGATGAGGTTCTCGTTCCTGTTCCTAGTTATGTTGCTTATTCGCCTATTGCTCAATTAAACGGAGGAACAGTGGTAGAAATACCGCTCTCTGCAGCAACAGGCTTCAAGCTGACGGCAGAGGCGCTATGTGAAGCTATTACCTCGCGTTCCAAGGTGCTTGTCGTGAATTTCCCGAATAACCCGACTGGAGCTATTATGACGTACGAGGATTGGCTGCCCATTGCCAAGCTGATAGAAGAGCATGATCTTATCGTATTATCCGATGAGATTTATGCCGAGCTTACCTATGAGCAGAAGCATGTCAGTCTCGCTTCTCTGCCGGGAATGAAGGATCGCACCATTATTATTAGCGGGTTCTCCAAAGCGTTCGCAATGACTGGTTGGCGGATCGGCTACGCATGCGGGCATTCGGATCTGATTGGGGCAATGACGACCATTCATCAATATACCGCAATATGCGCACCCGTACTTGGGCAGGTTGCTGCTCTGGAATGTTTGCGAGGCTGTATGGAAGAGAAGGATCGGATGATACAATCCTACGATCAGCGCAGACGCAGATTCGTTCAAGGTCTGAGAGATATCGGCTTGCCCTGCGAGGAACCGGAAGGAGCCTTATATGTGTTCCCGTCCATCGCTCATACGGGAATGAGCTCGCAGCAATTTGCCAAGAGGCTGCTTTCGGAGGCGAAGGTCGCGGCTATTCCCGGCGATGTGTTCGGACCGGGGGGAGAGGGGCATCTGCGATGCTGTTACGCCGCAGCGCCGAGCCAATTAGCAGAGGCTTTGCAGCGTATGGATCATTTTATGCAACGCTTGAAGTTTGCCTGAGCTGAATATAGGTAATGCCTGATTGATAAATCCTGTTGAACGATTCAACGGGATTTTTTTGTTTTACTGAGAGGTTGTTCGAGTAGATTAAGTGTACATGGAGTTGGAAATGAAATAGTTTCTAAGGAAGATGAGCTATCTCTTTAGGTAGAGACATCTATTTATAATTTACATAAAAGTATTATATTAGTATAGTAATATGTGAGATAGATAATGTAATACCTCGAATGGAAACATACCTAAATACAACTTAATTTAGGGCTTATACGATTAGGCGATTGTATGCGGATAAGATGATAATAACTAATCACAGACTCAGGTATGTACGGCGTAATCGAGCATGAGGCACTCTTTAATGAGATGTCGACTCCAGTTGTTGATGCTCTGCCATTTAAAATTGGATAGGGAGGAAACTATGACACGAGTTTTTGGTGGATTTGTCGTCAGTGTGCTCGTTACAATAATCCTTTTGTTTATTCTTCCAGCCGCTTTTGGGGCGCAATATGACAGTGATTATAGGTTCATCTATTTTATGATCCTGAGCCTGCAATTGTCATTTATAACAGGACTGCTGTTCCGTATAAAAAAATAGTCCAATATCAATTAAGAAAACAGTGCCGACTGATCAGCAGGGTTGGCGCTGTTTTTTCTTATTTCAGCATTGGCGATGCTAGAGGAACGACGTTCCGCTAATATTCACAATCTATCATTATCATGATAATTAGCGGATTTCAGTTCCGTTAAATGTTCCTGTTCACCCTGTATTCGATCATTTTCTCTCTGATAGAGGAACCGTGTTCCGTTAATTAAGCAAATCTTCTTCCTATTGCCAGAATAACGGAATACGGTTCCTTTATTGTAGCCAGCACCTGGCATTCCAGCAGATGAGAAAAAAACCCCATGTGAAGGTTCAAAACCTTCACATGGGGGCAGCTGTTATGGGGTTTTGCGAGGTGTGCCGTATAGTCCAATCTCCTCATCATAAGCATCAAAAATTTGTCTAGCAATTGGTGCGGCTCCGCGTCCGCCGTATCCGCCCTCAGGAACAATAACAGCTACAGCGAGCTTCGGCTTGTCTGCTGGAGCATAGGCGATGAATACAGCATTCTCAATTGTACCCGCACTCGTAGTTTGCTCGGAGGTGCCCGTCTTGCGATTGAAGGTATAGGCAACATCATCGAATCCAGACACACTGCTCTGCATACCTTGCTCGATAACCTTCCAATACTTGTCGGGGGCATCTACCGTGTTCAATACCTCGGTCTTGACCCCCTGAACCTCATTGCCCTCTGCATCTACGATTCGCTCGACGAACTGCGGCTTTAACCGTTTCCCGCGATTGGCAAGCATAGCGGTATATTGGGCAAGCTGCAGCGTCGTATAACGAGCCTGCTGCCCGAATGAAGCGCGAATTAGCGCTGATTGTGAGCTTGCCGTCTTCACTTCATGGTAATAATCGACTGTGCCTACTGTCTCTCCGAGCAATCCGCTGCCGGTTAGCACACCGAGTCCGAATTGCTTCATATAGCTGTCCCAGATGTCAACGCCTTTGCTGCCGTCATATTTTTTGTACAGTTCATTGCCTATTTTCTCAGCCATGAATGTATTAGAGGACACTTGGATGGCTTTGGAGGGCCCGATATTTCCGTGAGGCGTTTTGCCCGAATTCCCGATCCTATAACCGCCATCACGGCCAAAGAAGTATACGCCCTTATCATTATAAGTGGTAGTCGGAGTAATCAGATTCTCCATTAAGCCAACTAGTATCGTAAGGGGCTTCTGCGTAGAGCCAAGCGGTACGATAGAGGAGGGGTGACGGCTGCTCTCTTTGTCAGTCTCATATTCCTGCCACACCGTTCGGATGGTGCCATTGTATTGAATATTGTCTATTTCGCGGTAATCTTTAGGCGCAATTGTCCCGCCTTTGTATACGTTTGGATCATAGTCAGGCATACTCGCCATCGCAATAACCTTGCCCGTATCCACTTCCATAGCGACAGCATAACCTGCTCTTGCATTCGGGGCGCGCTCGTATTTGTTGGATGAAGTATTGATTTTATGGATTTGCTGCATGATGGCTTCCTCTGTGCGCAGTTGAACCTTGGAATGAAGGGTCAAATGCAGGTCATTGCCCCTCTCGGGCAAAGTAATTTGTGGAGGACCAATAATTAATCCTTGTGCGTTGACGGGATAGACCTTCATGCCATTCTTGCCACGGAGGCTATCTTGGTACATATACTCCAGACCATCTAATCCAACATCCTCGCGGGTCAAATATTTAATGGCAGGGTCTTCATTATCTTTCTTAGCTTCATAAAAGGCTTTAGTAGCTGGCGTTCCCAGAGCTGAATCATATTTCTTCAAATAGCCGATTAATTGAACGGCAATTGTATCGGGATCATAATTGCGGATACTGTCCTCGAAGATTTCGAAGCCTGGATAGTTCAGGCGGTTCTCCATGAAGTAGGCCATTTCTTGTTGGGTAAGATCAGGCTTAATCCGGCGAGGAGTATAGGAGTAGTTGGCTGTCGACGGTACATCCATACGTTTATAGATAACCTCGGCTGTCATCGCTTGATCTGGATTGCCATGCTCAGCGAATAGAGACTCTATCTTAAGCGCCAATTCCATGCCTGCTTCTTCGGTCATTTCGGGATTAAGCTTGAAGTAAAGAGATTGTGTAGCCGTCGAATAAGCAAGCCTATGACCCGTAACATCGTAAATATTACCTCGAATAGGTGCAATGGGATCAGGAGCGTTTCCCGAATTTTTCGCGAGCGCTGCTAATTCAGGTCCCTGTACGAATTGTAAGATGGCAAGCTTGACTATTAAGACACTGAATAAGAGAAAGGCACACAAAAAGAATAGATTCAAACGAAAAGAGAACTGCTGTCGATTGACGCGCTGTCTTGTCTGTTCATCGTCGGCTGTTGTCACCTAATAACCCCCTGCAAATGAGTAAGCTGCGAAATACTACTAAGAGTGTGGGCATCATTGCGAGAATACCATAAAAAAGGTATAATTTCCAATTCAAATTATAGATTAGTAGATGTTGGGAATAGGCGGAGAGAGGGAAGAGGGTGAGTTCGTCTAGATACACTTGAGCTTGGTTTGCTGCATAGTCTTGTGGGCAATATCGTTTGCTCCATAAGCAGTTGGCTTGTCCAGATCATAGGAGAATTGTTCGATGATAGTTGGGGTTATGAGGCATTATAAGGTGGCGGGCGCTCCCAAGCAGAGCTGGATGAATTCACGGGAATTCATAGAATGGGTGGAGCGAAAGAATGAATAGCGATAGGTGGCAGAATGATTTTATGATAAGCTAGGGAGTAAGAGAGTACGCAACTAGGAGGACATATAATGGTGTTGAAATGGGATGGACATACGCATACGAAATTTTGCTATCATGGCAGTGATGCGCCGGAAGAACAATATATTGATCGGGCAATCGAGCTAGGCTTTGAACGCTATACGATTAGCGAGCATCCTCCTGTGCCCGTGGATCTAATCGACGATGTTCCTTTAATGGAGAGTCTTGCTATGAAGGCAGAAGAACTGCCTGTCTATATGAAATATGCACAGCATATGAAGCAGCAGTATGCGGGGAAAATAGAGGTGACTGTAGGTCTGGAGCTGGATCATCTATCAGGTCAATGGGACTTTACAGAGCGAATAGCAGACAAGTGGCAGCAGGAGCTTGAGGATGTGGTCTATTCCGTTCACTATTTGCCGGGGCTTGGCGGCATGCGTTGCATTGATTATACGCCGGATGATTTCAAAAAGCATATTTTAGCCTATTACGGCTCTATGGAGCAGGTGGTAGAGGAATACTACAATCATGTCGAAGCCGCGATAGAATCGGCGTCACGCTTGCCGATGCGGAGGCGTCTGGGTCACATTAATCTGATCGAGAAATTTACAACCGAATTGCCTCCTATTGATCAATCGCAGATTAACCGTCGATTAGAAGGCATTATTCCTTTGCTCGCCCAATCGGGCGTTGGCATCGACGTGAATACGGCGGGCTTAAGAGTAGCCACCTGCGGCAAGCCGTATGTGCCGGAATGGTTCTTCCACGCTTGCAAGAAGAGCGGCATAGAATGTGTCTACGGATCAGACTCTCATAAGCCAGAGCAAGTCGGCTTTGGCTGGGATTGGTTCGAGGCAATGTCGAATAAAGGCGGGTAATTCTAGGCCTCAAATTTTCATGCAAAGTGCCGATTTTCCACTTGGAGAGTCGGCACTTTATTTATATAATGTCAGAAAGCGTTTACATAATTTTATATGTATTTAAAGCCTTTTCATTAAAATTCTTAATAAATAAAGAAAATTTCCTTCATTGTCACCTTGGTAATAATTTGATATTCTTAATGTAAGAATTTCTTTTTCTTCATTAAATTATTTAATGATCTAAAATTTACTAGGAGGGGATAGTTTGAAAATTAAAAGCATATCAAACCGATTTATGATTGTGGGGGATTATGAAGAACTACTAAACAGACGTGAAACGACAGCAGCACTCGACCGCCTTAACCAATTTTTTAAAGAAAATTTATGCAGCAGCCTGAATTTGCAAAAAGTAAATGCACCGATGTTCGTTCAGAGCAAAACAGGCTTTAACGATATGCTTAACGGGGTTGAGAGGCCGGTAGAATTCGATGCCAACGACGCCACCCTGCATCCTCTGCAAGTCGTTCACTCCTTGGCCAAATGGAAACGAGATGCACTGAAAAGATATGGCTTTGTTCCCGGAGAAGGGATTCTGACGGAAATGCGCGCGATTCGTCGAGATGAAGAATTAGATAATCTACATTCGATTTATGTCGATCAATGGGATTGGGAGTTAGCCATAACGAAAGAAGAGCGCCACATGGCAACCTTGAAATCCACTGTAGAAAACATCTATTCGGCCGTTCGAGCAACTGAACAATACATCAGCGGTTTATATCCTCAGATTACTCCGATTTTACCAGAAAAACTCCACTATGTGACCACACAAGAATTAGAAGATCAATACCCTGACCTAACCCCTAAAGCGAGAGAAGACCGTATTGCTGAGAAGTATGGAGCTGTATTTATTATGCAGATCGGCGGCAAGCTGAACTCCGGCAAAAAACATGATGGACGATCCCCTGATTATGATGATTGGAGCCTGAATGGAGACCTGGTTGTCTGGTTCCCTGTCCTTCAATTGTCGTTTGAATTGTCATCCATGGGAATTCGTGTGGATGAGGATGCCTTAATTAAGCAATTAGCGGAATCCAATCACGAAGATTGGAGCGAGCTGCCCTTCCATCAGAGCTTGTTGAATCATGAGCTGCCTTATTCCATCGGCGGGGGAATTGGACAATCCAGACTGGGCATGTTCATGCTTCGCAAAGCGCATGTAGGAGAAGTGCAGCCATCTGTATGGCCATCGGATATGGTCGAGCAATGCGAGCAAGCCCGCATCTTTTTACTATAGTTGGAGAAAGGAAATAGAATCGATGCTGTATACAAATGGAATCAAGCCATTTGACGAGTTTTGGATGAACTGTGCATTGAATCAAGCCTTTTCGGTTGCGACGACATTGGAGCCGAGCTATAAATACGCTGCCTATCTCAATGTTTATTCTTATCGTCATTGGTTTGGAGGAGAGAACAAGGAGCATGTCTATCACACCATCCAAACCACCTATGATGATGAATTGGAATTGGAAGCGCCCACGGATGAGTTCCCGTTAACTGCAGTCATTACGGAGATGAAGCCAATATTCATTAAGGATCGAGAGCAGTACAAGGAAGAAATTATCGCATTATGCCGAGAACAACGCCTGTTTACTATGAATGTGGATCTCTATCATTGGATTCCGGATAGTATTGCTTACGAGAATTATCATTGGAATCACTATTCTCTATTTACAGGCTATGATCAATCAACGAATCAATTCTCGGTTATTGAGGATGACTTGATCGGCTATTATGAGCATCTGGTGCCGGAGGAGAATTTGAAGAAGGCATTCTTTGCGTCGGATTCGATGCAATCCGCAGAGCAGAAGCAGCCGCACGGCTACGAATTTATCATTGCTCCGAAGATTGAGCCCTACCATCTCTCTTTCCAGGAAGTACAGCAGAATGCGCAGCGATTGTACGAAGAGCTAGCCAATTTCACGATTGACCCAGTATGGAATGTAGAGATTGATCAAGCACATTTGGAATATTATACGACGTATAGCCTGATAGGCATTCATATTATTATTAATCGTCATATAGCCAATGAAAAGCTGGTTCATGCGCTTGCAGAGTTCAATTATATTTCTGACAGCACAAGAGAGAGTCTCAGCGCACAAGTCATTGCTATAAAAGCTGGCTGGGAGCGGCTTCGCGCCTTGTTCTACAAATCAAGAAAAACAGGCCAGTTCATCCAGTCCCATAACTACGAGTTAGTAGCAGAGCTCATGCTGCAGGAGCGCGCTTTGTGGGCAGACGTTATCGCCTTGCCTGCCGAGCCGTCAGGCACTCTGGTCGCAGGGGGTGGGCTGTAAATGAGCATGAATCAAACTGAGAGCTTATATCCATTAACTCATCCGCAAAAGCGTATTTGGTATACCGAGCAATTATATGGAAATTCACATCTATACAATATTATAGGCGTGTCCAGAATCAACCGCGAGATAGACCATGAGCAATTGCGTCAGTCCTTATATGATTTTGTCCACAACCATGAAGCGACCCGGCTGAAATTCATCAACGATGGAGAACACATTACGCAATTCATCAGCGAATTTCAACCATTCCCTGTGGCCTATGAGGATTGGAGCCAGGAGGCTGAGCCTGAGCAAGCTTATAGCCAATGGATCGAAGAGCAGCGCCAGTGGTCTCTGGAGCTCAATAATAATGTGTTGTTCTACTTTGCGACGTATAAGCTTAGCGAGCAAGAGCATGGCTTTTACTTCAAATTTCATCACATTGTATCTGACGGCTGGTGTCTTGCTGCTATGGTCAATGAGATTTGGACAACGTATTTCAACAGGCTCCAAGCGGGAGACTCTGCGAATAGACAGATTCAAGAGCGAGCCAGCTATATGCAATATATTGCTGAGGAGAAGGACTATTTAGAAACAGCCCGTTTTCAGAAAAATCGTGATTACTGGCTGAATAAATTTGCAGCCTTGCCTGAGCATTTTTTATCGCGCAGCTCGGACCGTCTAGAAGGAAAACGTGAAATATTTACAATTAATGGTGAATTGTCTGATCGTATCAAGCAATTTGTCGATCAGCATCATACGTCGATGAATACTTTTTTTGTAGCCATCTACTTGCTGTATCTTCGCAATAAGGAGCAGACCAATGAGATTGTGATCGGCAATCCCGTCTTGAACCGTTCTGGCAAGGAACAGCGAGAGATGTTCGGGATGTTCACAAGCACGGTGCCTTTTCGGATGACCGTTAATGACTCTGCGACAGTGGAGCAGTGGATACAGAATGTTCAGAAGGAATTGAAACAAACGTACTTCCATCAACGCTTCCCTTATGATCTGCTTGTTCAAGAGCTGGAACTCAATAAGCAAGGGATTGATGGATTATTCCAAACCTGCATTAATTATTACAACACGCAATTATATACCCAATATGAGGGTGCCGAAATCGTAACCAATGAATTATACAACGGTTATCAGCTCTATTCTCTCCAGATCATCGTGAAGGATTGGCTGCGGTCAGGAGAGCTCGTCCTGGAAATTGATTATAAGACCCATGATTATACAGCACAGGATATCCAATATTTATTCCAACAGATTATTCAGTTAGCAGAAGAGATGCTGGACAAGCCGACAGCAATGCTATGCGAAATGGATTATTTGTCGGAAGTGGACAAGCACGCTATTTTGTATGAGCGTAATCAGACTGAGCAGCCACTGCCCCAAGAAGAGACGATCGTTGCCTTATTCGAGAAGCAGGTTGAGCGGACACCTGATCGAATTGCCATTACACTAGGCGAACGCAGCTACACCTACGATCAATTGAATCGAAGGGCGAATCAATTGGCTCATTATCTGCAATCAAAAGGAATGGGACCAGAGCTGATCGTAGGAATTATGACCTCGCATTCCTATGAGCTGATGGTAGCCATCATGGGCGTGCTCAAAGCAGGAGCGGCTTATGTGCCAATTGATCCGGGCTATCCGAAGGAGCGTATACGCTATATCGTCGAGCAAGCCAAGGTAAGTGTATTGCTGACGGATCTGCTGGAGGTGCAGGAAAGCTTGCAGGAATGGGATGGGCTACGCTGTCTGAACCTGCGAGAGGCTGCGATATATAGTGCCGTGGATACGAACCCTCTGCTTGCTGCCGCTTCTTCCAATCTAGCTTATTTAATTTTTACATCCGGCTCTACGGGTGCTCCCAAAGGGGCTATGATTGAGCATCGCGGATTAATTAACTATATTGCATGGGCAAGGCAAACGTATATTCAAGATGAGAATGACGTATTTGCCCTGTATTCATCTATTGCCTTTGATCTGACAGTCACCTCTATCTTTACTCCACTTGTATGCGGGGCTCAAATTCGTATTTATCCCGATGATTCAACCGAATTTGTTCTTTTCAGAATTATGAATGATAATCGGGCCACCCTTGTGAAGTTGACGCCTGCCCATCTGTCTTTGCTCAAAGAGCATCAGGCTGCAGGTTCTGTGGTGCACACCTTTATTGTTGGCGGAGATGATTTGAAATGCAGTCTGGCTGCCCAGATTCAGATGCAATTCGGGGAAAAGCTATCTATTTATAATGAATACGGTCCTACAGAAACGGTTGTGGGCTGTATGATCTATAAATTCGATGCTGCGGTTGACCGTGAAGGCTCGGTACCGATTGGATTGCCGATTGCCAATACGCAAATCTATGTTTTGGATGAGAGGCTAAGACCGCTGCCTGATGGTACTTCAGGAGAAATGTATATCGCCGGCACTGGCGTTGGCCGGGGGTATTATGGCAATGAGCTGTTAAGTGCAGAGCGATTCATACACAATCCTTATGGACCGGGTACCCTGTACAAAACCGGGGACTTAGCCCGCTATCGTGAGGATCACCTGTTAGAGTATTTGGGCCGCACGGACCATCAAGTGAAAATTAGAGGCTATCGCATTGAATTAGGCGAAATCGAGAGCTGCTTGTTGGAGTATCCCACAATTACTGAGGTTATCGTTATTGATCGCAGTCGAATGGATGAATCTAAGTATCTAGCTGCTTATTTCACTGTAAGTGGAGACTGGAACGAAGCGGATGTCAGAAGAAGCCTGTTGGAGAAATTGCCAGCTTATATGGTTCCGTCCAGCTTCGTATGCATGGACAGCTTGCCGCTTAGTCCGAATGGAAAGGTAGACCGCAAGCAATTGCCTGAGCCGGAAGAGGCTCTTCTAGCACAGGGGGACAATGAGCTTGTACGTTCCAGCAAGGAAGCAGCTATTTATGAAGTAATGGAGCAAGTGCTGCGGGTAGGAACGCTGTACGGATATGAGAACTTTTATCATCTTGGTGGCGATTCGATCAAGGCGATTCAAATATCGGCAAGGCTAAATGATGCGGGCTTTAAGGTGAAAGTAAGAGATATATTAGGCCAGCCTGTATTGGAGCAGCTTGCTGCTTCGATAGAATGGACCGATCCGGATGCAGATGGGGAGCAGAATAACAAGCTTATTGAAGGGGACGTTTTGCCTTTACCGATTGTGGACTGGTTCTTTGGCCAGAAGGCAGCGAACCCTGAATATTGGAATCAGTCGGTGCTGATGAAGATGAATAAGAAGATTCGCCCTGCGGATCTGGAAGCAGCGCTTCTTGCCCTTATTACCCATCATGATGCATTGAGGCTTAATGTTCGCGCAGACCGGACGTTGTTCTACAACAATAGCCATTTGGATAAAACTCCAGTGATTGAACACTTGGATCTTACAGGGATGAGTCCGATCGTGCAGAGCAGAGCGCTCTCTACTTATGGTTCATCGTTTAAAGGCAGCCTGAACCTAGAAGATGGGCTGTTGATTCGTGCTTGTCTCATTGAGCGGGATGCCGGAGAGCAGCAATTGCTCTTAACAGCGCATCATTTGGTCGTAGACGGTGTTTCATGGCGAATTATTCTTGAGGATCTAAGGCTGCTGTTGGAGCAGATCGAGCAGGACAAGCCCATCAAGCTGCCGAGAAAAACCAATGCTTACGGGGATTGGTCCAATAGGCTGGTTGAGCAAGGCCACAGCTTATTGCAGGGCGAGGACAGCTATTGGACAGCTGTAGAGCAGGATATTCAGAGCTTGGAGCAGTTGCAGGCCGCGTCTTTGGCAGCAGATCGAACGAATGCACGCAGTGCTATTCAAACCGTGAGCTGCGAGAAGAATCTGACCCGGCAATGGTTGTATGAGGCTAATCAAGCCTTCCGTACGGAGCCGCTTGATTTGCTGTTATCGGCCGTTACCTATGCCATTCATCGCGCCTTCGGCTCGAGTCGTGTCGCTCTCGAGATGGAATCCCACGGAAGAGAAGAGCTGTTCGAGGATATAGATACCACTCGTACAGTCGGCTGGTTTACAGCTATGTATCCTCTTGTACTGGCTGTAGAGGCGGAGCAATGGGCTGAACATATTAAATCGGTCAAAGAAGCACTTCGCGCTGTTCCGAGCAAAGGCTTAGGCTATGGTCTTTGGAAGTCTGCGAGTAATCAGGTGGAACAGCCACAGCGCAAGCCTCTAATACGCTTCAACTATTTGGGGGAACTGGAGCAAGGCTTCCGCAACGATCGCTTTGCCTATCTTTCTGAGGATACAGGGCCTGAGGTTGCTCCGGCGAATCCATTTGACGCTTGGATAGAGGTACTCGCTTGGGTATATGAGGGGCAGCTGCAATTGTCCATTCGTTATTTGCCGGAGGAGTGTACCGAGCTTCAAATCAAAGAGGTGCTCGATTACACGAACAGCTATTTAACAGAAATCATACCTGCTTGCGTATCTGGGGACATCCATGATTTCACACCTTCTGATTTCACTCAGGTTGGACTATCTCAGGATGATTTCGAAATGTTATTCAATTAGGAGAAGGGTGGAAATCGCTTGAAACACTTAAGACAGCTAGTTATACTCGTCATGCTTATGATCCTGCTAGTTCCTGCATCTGCCTCTGCGGCAGTTGAAGAGATTGGCTGGAGAGATTCGCTTGAAGCTAAGGTTGATAAAATTATAGAGAAAAATATGGAGAAGGGCCATGCGCCTTCTTTCTCGGTCGTCATATTGGAAGCAGACAAGGTCGTCTATTCCAAAGCCTTCGGCTATTCCGACAAAGATAAGAAGATAGCGGCTTCGCAAGATACACTCTATGAGATGGGTTCTACTAGTAAAATGTTCACGGCATTAGGCATCTTGAATCTGAGGGATAAGGGACTCCTTCAGTTGGATGATCCTATTACGAAATACATCCCGTGGTTCACTCCGAAATTTCAAGGTGAAGCGCAAGTGATCACGATTCGTCAAATGCTTCACCATACGAGCGGAATATCACAGAATACGATCGGATTGATTCCGGAATCTGATGCTCCTAATGCTCTGGAGGAGACTGCAAGGGCAGTAGCGGCTGCTGAGCTGCAATATGAGCCGGATGACCGCTTCCATTATTCAACAACGAATTATGGTGTGCTTGGTTACCTGATTGAAGTATTGACAGGCATGTCTTATCCGTCATACATGCATGAGAGTGTATTGGCTCCCCTGGGCATGGATGATACCTATGTCGGTTTAGCTGATGCACCGAAGGATCGTGTCGCTACCGGTTATAAATTTGGCTTTGGAGGAGCAAGAGAATATCAGGCTCCACCAAGTGCAGGTAATGATCCAGCAGCTAACTTTGTCATTAGCGGCAATCAGCTTGCCAAGTGGCTGAAGATCCAAATGGGCGTTACGCCGAATCAATTCGAGGAGCAGATTAAAGAAACACAGACCCCTAACCGCAGGGTAGCTCCTTTTACAGATGGTACGTCCTACGCAATGGGCTGGAACATGGCGCAAAATGGCGGCGGACAATATTTCCATGAGGGCAATAACCCGAGCTACTTCTCTTCCATTGTAATCAGACCGGATGAACAGCTGGCGGTAGGTATTCTCTCTAATATGAACTCTTACCGGCCGATGCAATCGACGCGAGAAATAATGAATCTTCTTATGGACGATGATAGACCAATCCTGGCTAGTGATAACTACCAACGATTGGATAAAGTCAGTACCTTCCTTATTCTTGTTGGTGTGCCGTTGATTGCTGTGAATCTATTTTTCACTGGTACTGCTATATGGCAGGTTCTAACCGGCAAGAGAAAGTTCCGCAAGCCTAATGCGCGCGGCTGGGGAGGCCTAGCGATGCTTGTGCCGCTCCTTGCAGTAGCTTTCTTCTGCTTGCGGGCCGTTCCGACCATCTTCTTTAATGGATTCCCATGGAGCTTTGTGACGATGTTCGGTCCCTTTACGATCAAATGGGCAGTCTACACGATTGCTGTTGCAGGGTCCTTGTTCTTCATCCATTACGTGCTGTCCTTCTTGTTCCCGAGCAAAGGCAAGCAAGAATATTTCACGCTTATTATTTTGAGCATACTGAGCGGATTTGGTAATGCATTAATCATATTTACGGTTAATGATGCGGTCCGTCAAGTTACTTCTGGCTATAACGCGATGACGACTTTGACCGATGGTCTTGCCCTATACTTTGTGCTGGGGATCACCTTGTACTTGTTCGGCCAGCGGATTATTCGTACGAATCTGATTCGTCTGACGAATGAGATCGTTTATGCGAAGCGTATGGAGCTTATCCGTAATATGCTCCGTTCCAAGTACTCAGACATTCAGAACATTGATAATGGACAGATTCAAGCGGTTCTGAACAATGATACAGAGAATATAAGCCGGATTATCAATATTATTGTGACAGGTATAACAAGTTTGATTACTCTAATCTTCTGCTTCACGTACTTGGGACTGCTCAATATCTACGGACTGCTATTGTCGATAGGGGTAACCATTGTTGCTGCAGGCTTGTATTATATCGGCGGCAGAAAAGCGCAAGCCCTGCTGGAACAGTCGCGTGATATTCAGAATATCTTTTTCAGATACATTCATGATCTCATGTATGGCTTCAAGGAGCTTGCACTCACGAAGAAAAAACGCAGCGAGTTCTACGCGGATGTTGCCGAGAGCGGCGACCAGTATCGGGAGAAGAGAACGGTTGGAGATACGATGTTCTCGAACTCGTTCATTGTCGGGGAATTAATGTTCGTATTCGTTATCGGTTGTATCGCCTTTATTTTCCCGCTTATCTTTGAAAGCTCGGCACCATCGTTTATCCAGAACTATGTGTTTGTCTTTATTTACATGACAGGACCAATCAATAGTATTCTGGGTGCGATTCCAGAGGGTATTCGTGTACAGATCAGCTGGAAACGAATTAACGAAATGCGTGACATATTGTCCAAGACCGCAATGCGTGCAGAGCCGGATACCAAAGACAATGCACACGAGGTTCGCAAGCAGGTTCGTTTGCAATTAAATGAAGTTGAATATCACTATAAGTCCAATGATAGCAGTGAATTTGCGGTAGGGCCGATTAAATGTGAATTCCGTTCCGGTGAGATTACCTTCATTACGGGTGGTAACGGCAGCGGCAAGTCGACGCTGGCCAAGCTGATTACTGGCTTGTATAGTCCTTCTGCCGGGGAGGTTCTGCTCAATGGCAAGCCGATTTCCGCAGAGGAGCTAGGGGAGCAGTTCACGACGGTATTCAGTGACTTCTATCTATTCGACAAAATGTATGGGGTCGATTACAAAGGTCAAGCAGAAGAGATCAAGACTTATCTAAAGGTTCTTCAATTGGATCACAAAGTGAATCTTGAGGATGGCCGTATGGACGGAGACAGGCTATCTACAGGACAACGCAAACGCTTGGCCTTGTTGATGAGCTACTTGGATCGTCGCCCGATCTGTCTATTCGACGAATGGGCAGCAGATCAAGATCCAGAGTTCCGCCAATTCTTCTATCAAGTGTTATTGCCTGAGATGAAGGAAAGAGGCATGTGCATTATTGCAATTACGCATGATGACAAGTACTTTGATCTGGCTGACCAAATGATTAAGCTGGACCTTGGCAAAATCGCCTATCAGCGCACTTATGAAGCAGCGGTGTAATCCACTAGAGAACGGACTTGGAATGGAGGCTGAAAGCGGTGGGGACGGGCAAGATCGAGAAAGCAAATGTAGAAGATATTGTGAAGCTGACTCCCGTACAAGAAGGGCTTTTATACCATTACTTAACGAGTCCGGAGAGCGAGCAATATAATGAAAGCTTATCGCTGACACTTGAAGGCGATATTCAATTGGAACGCTGCACAGCAGCCTGGAAGCATGTAGCCGGTACGAATGAAATACTTCGTACCGTTTTTCGGTGGGAGAAGCTGGATCGTCCCATTCAAATTGTATTGAAGGACAAAGCTGTCCCAATCGCTTACGAGGATCTCTCAGGCTATGGGGACGAGGAGCGGCAGCGCGAGCTGGAACGATTCAAAGCGAGCGATCGGCAGCGGAAGCTTGATATTCAGAGTGAGCCTATTCGGGTGACGCTGATCAAGTGCAAGGCGGAGCAGTATGAAATGACGATTAGCTACCATCATATTTTATTCGATGGCTGGAGTACGGGGATTTTACTGAAAGAATGGTTCGAGGGTTATGATCGGCTGCAGAATGGAGATGAGCCTGTCAAGCTGTCCAAGCCAGCTTTCAAGCAATATGTCACCTGGCTGGACACTCAGAGCCAGGAGGAACAGAAGCAGTTCTGGACCGAGCATTTCAACGGATTCTCCGACAAAACCCAGCTTCCTATGTGCAAGAAGAAGCAGGAGGCGGTAGCGGCTACTTTACAGTACAGGCTCGTGCTTCCGTCAGCACATGTGGAGCAGATAAGAGACTTTTGCAAAAACTATCAAATTACGATGGCAGCATTTATTTATGGAGCATGGGCTTCTGTGCTACAGGCCTATCAGGATGGTGAGGATGTCGTGTTCGGAACGACCGTGTCGGGTCGAACGCCACAGCTCCGAGGCATAGAGCAAATGGTGGGGCTATTCATTCATACGCCCCCTCTCAGGGTAGGCTTTGCAGCGAAGGAATCGGTCGTGGATTTCTTGAAGAGGGTAGGACAACTGTTAATGCAACGCAGTGAGGCAGAAGTGACCTCCTTGGTTCAAATCAAGCAATACAGCGGCTACGAAGGCTCGGATGAATTATTCGATTCGATCGTCGTTCTGGAGAATTATCCGCTGGATCAAGTGTTGAAGGATCGCAGCAGCTCTGTGAAATTAAATAAATATACGATGCAGGAATCGACCAATTACCCGCTTACTGTAACAGTGACAGAGGACAGAGGCATTCAATTGGAGTTTCATTACAAAGAGGATTTATTCGAAGCGGCTAGGATTGAGCAATTAGCAGAGCATTTGAGCAATGCGCTCCATTGGATGGTGAAGCATCCATTGGAGCCACAGCTCCATATGGATCTGCTAAGTGAAGCAGAAAAAACAGCGCTTCTTGTGGATCGGAATACGGCTCGGCAGCAATATCCGAGAGAACGTTCGATTGTTTCCTTGTTCGAAGAACGAGTACAGCGGCATCCCAATCAAACAGCGATTGTGTACCAGAATCAACAGCTTACCTATGAACAGCTTAATGAACGTGCGAATAAGGTAGCTTGGCACCTGAAGCAGCAGGGGATTGGACAGAATACGGTAGTTGGAATTATGGCAGAGCGCTCTTTGGAAATGATGGCTGGCATCTTAGGAATACTGAAGGCAGGGGCAGCCTATTTGCCCATTGATCCGGATTATCCAGCAGATCGAATCCAATATTTAGTCGAACACTCCAATACTCCTTTTCTACTCTCACATCTAGTAGCATCCGCATCTAAGACTCTCTCTCCCAATGTTCAGCTTATCTCTATAGCTCAGCTGCAAGCAGATACCAATCTTCCTACTAATAATCCTGAGGAGCTATACGACCCGGAGCAATTATTGTATGTCTTATATACCTCGGGCTCCACTGGCAATCCGAAGGGTGTCATGATCAAATCACATGCCTTCATGAACCTGCTTCATTGGTATGCGAATGAATTTCAGATAGGGCCTGAAGATTGTGTGCTCTTAATTGCACCTTCCAGCTTCGATCTCGCTCAGAAAAATTTATTCTGCCCTTTAATTCAAGGAGGGACGCTTTGTCTCTTCGAGCCCGGTATCTACGACTATAACCGCATGGCCGACGTTATTGCAGCCCAGCGCTGCACCGTAATTAATTGTGCGCCAAGCGCTTTTTATCCACTTGTGGATTTCAACGAGAAGGATCAGTATAAACGGCTTGAATCATTAAGGTGGGTGTTCCTCGGCGGGGAGCCTATCAATATGAATAAACTGTATTCCTGGTTGGATTCCAAGCGGTGCGAAGCCCGTATTGTCAATACGTATGGCCCTACAGAATGTACGGATATTGCGGCCTATCATATTGTGGATCAAGCATTAATACAGGAGAGAGGCTCTGTCCCTATAGGCAAGCCGATTCCTAATGCCAAGCTATATGTGCTGAACAGACAAGGCCAATTGCTGCCAGATGGCAGGACAGGCGAGCTGTATATCGGCGGAGTAGGATTAGCCCAAGGCTACTATCGCTCCCCTGAACAGACGCAGCAGCGATTCGTTGATTGCTTGGCAGTAGGGCGAGAGACACTGTATCGTACAGGTGATTTGGTAAAATGGCTGCCGGACGGGTGCTTGGAGTTTGTTGGAAGAACCGATACGCAAGTGAAAATTCGCGGCATGCGGATGGAGCTGTCTGAGATCGAGCATCATTTGTTGATGGTTCCAGGTATACGCGAAGCGGTTGTTCTAGATTGGAAGGCGACGAATTCGGATCGGAAATATTTATGCGCTTATATCGTAGGAGAGCCCGGCGAGCAGGAGATTAGAGCAGCACTTGCTCAGCAGTTACCCTCGTATATGCTGCCTGATTTTTTTGTTAGGCTGGATCGTTTCCCGCTATCACCGAATGGGAAAATCAATAAAAAACAGCTGCTCCAGCCTGAAGCCATGCTGGATACAGCACCGATTGCCGAGACTGTCGTCACAAATGAGACGGAGCAGGCGCTCTTGGATATTTGGCGGAAGGTTCTTGGAAGAGCTCATATCGGTCTTGAGGACAGCTTCTTCGATATTGGCGGCAATTCCTTATTGCTGATTCAATTACATGGACAGATTGATCGGCAGTTTCCAAATCTTATTCAAATGACAGATCTATTCAATTATCCGACCATCGCGAAGCTGGCTCTATATTTAGAACGACTATCGGGCACTAGCATTGAGGCGACCGTGCTGGAGACGCTATTGCTTCCAGCCTCTTATATAACAGGAATTGAATCTAGCAGCCGCAGAACCTATCGGCTTCCTGTAGATGAATCAACGACCTTGCAATTAACGCGCTTTGCTGAGCATGAGAAGATTATGGTCTCTGATTTGCTTCTAGGCTTATTCCTATTCGTCTTGAGCGAATGGTCCCAGCAATCCGAAGTTCCCGTCTATCAATTGACGAAGGAACAGAAAGTAGCCTTGCTGCAAGCCGACTTTGCGCAGCTGAATGATTTTACCCAGCTGTTCCAATTCATTCAGCAGAATCAGGCTGAGAAGGCAGCTATTGAACTATTCTCGGCTGATCGAACGAATACGAATGGGGTAACGATTCTATTTGATCGGTACAAGCTGTCTATTCCTCAAGCGCAGCAAACGGCATTCGATATTATTCTGAGCCTTGAGGGCTTGGAGATGAATGCTCTTGCTTGGGTCTGTACATTTGATGACAAACGCTTGAACCAAGGGAGCATTCAGGCTTTGCTGAATGGGCTGGTTCAGTTAACCGCCAATCTGCTGCAAACGGCAGCCACGCAACAATAGTGAAACTTCAAAAGAAAAGAGGGATAATTCGCGTGAATAAAATAAGCTTTGTATTTCCAGGACAAGGGTCTCAATACGTCGGGATGGGCAAGCAGCTGTATGAGGAGCATGCGGAGGCGCGAAGCGCCTTTGAAGAAGCTTCGGAGTCTATTGGTTTCGATTTGGCGAAGCTTTGCTTCGAAGGGAAGCCAAGTGAGCTTACCCTTACTGCGAATGCACAGCCAGCTATACTTACGGCTAGCGTAGCTGCTTATCGAGTATGGAAAAAGGAAGTACAGATGGAGCCAGCCTTTATGGCAGGCCACAGCTTGGGAGAAATTACGGCGCTGGCTTGTGCAGGAGCTATTCGCTTCGAGGATGCCGTTCGCATTGTTCGCAAACGCGGCCAATTCATGCAAGAGGCCATGTCACAGGGATCAGGAGCAATGGCAGCTATCAGCGGAATGACAGCCGAGACTATTCAACTGGCATGCGAGCAGCAGCTTGGATCAGTCGTCATCTCGAATTTCAACGCCCCTGATCAAACGGTTATATCGGGTGACCGTACGGCAGTAATGGAGCTCTGCGATAAGCTTGGGAAACAAGGCGCGATCTGTATTCCTCTTCAGGTGAGCGCACCTTTTCATAGCCCTTTTATGAAGCCAGCCGCTTTGCAGTTAGCTGAAGAGCTTAATGCGTATAGCTATTCGCCGCTGAACGTTCCCGTTATATCCAATGTAACGGCAGCGCCTTATACCAACGAAGGACAAATTCAACCGCTGTTAACGGAGCAAATGACAGCAGCCGTGAGATGGGTAGAGTCTATCCGTTATTTGACCGCTCAAGGCAGTGATTGCTTTATCGAGATTGGTCCTAAGTTTGTCTTGAAAAATGTCATCAGCAAAATCGACAGCTCGGTTGCTGTGTACGCTCTCGATCAGGCAGAGGATCGCTTGTCCTGCAAAACGAATTGGACGAATGGCCTTGCCGTTGCCGTACCTGCTCCCGCAACAGTAGATGGGGTGGATCGTCAAGCTGCGCTGACCTTCATTCAAAGATGCTTGGCTATCGCAGTATGCACGCGCAATCGCAATGATAACGCCGAGCAATACGATGAAGGTGTAGTGAAGCCCTATAAGCAGGTAATGGAGCTGTATTTGCAATTGGAGCAGGCCAGTCACTTAGCTTCTCCTGATGATATTACCGCAGCGGCGGACATGCTTGATTCCATATTCCGGACGAAAGGAACGCCTGAAGCTGAGCGCTTAGAGCGGATTGAGCAATTAAGGCTGGAGACGGGATTCGACAAGCTTTACTCTACATCTGGCAGACTATTCCAAGTGGCGGAGGAATTGACGATTGGTTAATTTCAATCAAATGAAATTGAATCTGGCTGCTAGTGCGCCTGTATCTGTCATAGAGGAGGTTAAGGAGACAGAGATCGCTATTATTGGAATAGCGGTCGAGCTGCCTCAGGCTAATAATTTGAATGATTTCTGGCGTGTGCTTGCGGAGGGACGGGATTGCATAAGAGAGCTACCCGGCAGCCGCCTGAAGGACGCGGAGATCATGAAAGATAAATTTCGCATTAAAGGGGGGAAATTAGGAAAAGCAGCTTATTTGGATCAGATTGATAAATTTGATTACCGTTTTTTTAAGATTTCACCCAAAGAAGCGGCGCTAATGGACCCGAATCAGCGGGTGTTCTTGGAAACCTCTTGGCGGGCTATGGAGGATGCAGGCTATGGCGGGGGTGCTTTGCGGGGCAGCCGGACCGGCGTATATGTTGGGTATGGGTCAGATACAGAATACAAGCGATTGATTCAAGAGCTGGATGCCTCGCAGCTATCCTTCTCTGTTGCGGGCAACAGCCGGCCTGTGATTGCGAGCCGCTTATCTTATTTGCTTGATCTGCATGGGCCAAGCATGCTGGTCGATACGACCTGCTCCTCCTCGCTCGTAGCGGTTCATTTGGCCGTACAAGCCATTCGCAGCGGGGAATGTGATATGGCTCTTGCGGGTGGAGTCCAGCTCCATCTGCTGCCTTATCGGCAGACATCGATTGGGGTCGAGGCTGGAGATGATCGGGCCAAGACGTTCAGTGAGCAAGCGGATGGGACAGGTACGGGGGAAGGCGCGGCGACGGTTGTGCTCAAGTCATTGCGTAAAGCGAAGCAGGATGGCGATCACATCTATGCGGTGATTAAAGGAAGCTCTGTTAACCATGATGGCAGCTCGATTGGCATTACAGCACCTAACGCGCTTGCCCAAGAGGATGTCATCGTCAGAGCTTGGCAGGACGCTGGAGTCAGCCCCGAATCAATCGGCTATATTGAAGCGCACGGAACAGGCACGAAGCTCGGTGATCCTATTGAGATAGATGGGCTCAAGCGCGCTTTTCAGAAATATACGGACAAACGCAATTTTTGTGCAATTGGGTCCTTGAAGACCAATATTGGACATTTGGATAATGCAGCCGGCATTGCCGGATTAGTAAAAGCAGCCCTCGTCTTGCACCATAAGCAAATTCCGCCAACGCTACATTTTCGTGAGCCGAATCGCAAGGTGGACTTCATTAATTCTCCGGTCTATATCAATGACCAACTGTCTTCCTGGGAACGAGGGGACACACCGCGGCGAAGCGGCGTAAGCTCCTTCGGGCTTAGCGGAACCAACTGCCACCTTATTCTGGAAGAAGCGCCACCCTCACAAGTAAAGAGCCTATGGGAGATCAGCGAGAGCTATCTGCTCGCTTTGTCTGCCAAGGATGAGGATAGCCTTATCGCCCTAATCAATGATTATTTGGCAGGCTGGAATTCTATTGCACAGCTGGACATCGCAGACATCTGTTATACCGCGAATACGGGACGTGGACATTATGAATGCCGCTTAGCCCTGAAGTTCAGCAATTTGGATGAATTGCATCAGCAGCTGAAGTCTCTTGCAGCAGGTCCTCTGCTGCATACCTCCGTTGCCGGAGCTTATTACGGGGCTCATCGGATTGTGCCGGATCAGCAGAAGCATAAGAAGGATGGGGAATGGACGGAAGCGGAGCTTCGAACATTGTCCCAACAGACTGATGAGACAATTCGCCGCTATATGCAGGAGGGCCGAGAGGCGGAGTTATGGTCCTATGTGTGTGAGCAATACAAGCGCGGAGCAGAGATCAGCTTCATGCATTTGTATAGCCATGAATCAAGGCGCAGAGTCAGTCTGCCCGCCTACAGCTTTAAGCGGCAGCGCTGCTGGTTCGAAGGGCAATTAGAGCAGCAGCAGGAGCAGGGGAAGGAAAAGCAAGAGGTTAAGGAGCAGCCAAGCGCCCTGTTGGATATATGCCTAACGGATACACCGGATCGCAAAGTATACGCAACCTATTTCGAAACTAAACGGCATTGGGTGCTGGATGAGCATAAAATTATGGGCGACAGCATTCTGGTAGGAACCACCTATCTGGAGATGGTGTGGGAGGCGTGTCGCTTACAGGACCCGGAATGCATGGCGGAATTCCATGATGTCGTCTTTCTTGCTCCTCTGAAGGTGGCAGTTGGAGAACGCATCGAAGCACAGTTAATCATGAATGCTATAGCGGGCGGCTACCAATTCCATATCGCCAGTCTGCCAGTTGGCTACTCGCAGGAAGAAGATGCGATTCGGCACGTGGAAGGCAAAGTGAGCATTCGTCCAAAGGCAGCTTTGCAGCAATCAGAGGTCAACGTTGGGCAGCTCAAGGCGGATTATAGTGACGGTCATCTCATTCCAGACCTTAAAGCCTACAACAAAGCCTCTGCCTTTGAATTTGGTCCCCGCTGGGATAACATTCGGGAAATGTTCGTAGGGGAGACGGAGCTGATCTCTCATCTCGTTATGCCTTTGGCTTATCAAAAGGAGCTGCCCGCGTATCCTCTCTATCCTTCGCTAATGGACAATGCATTGACGACGATGCCTTTATTGCAGAAGCTTCTGGCTGTTGATTCTAAGAAGGATGACAGTATTTTTCTGCCTTATGGCTATGGGCGGTTCCAGCTGTATAGCGCTCTGCCGGAGCGATTCTACAGCTATGTGCAATTGAAGGATGATGCCCTTGGGGAACAATCCGAGATGATTCACTATGATATTAAGCTGATTGACGAGGACGGCGGCTTATTAGCCGAGATTGATCGATATGCCTTGAAGCGAGCGAGAAAAAGCCGTCTAGCCGCTGCGACAGCCGGACCGCAATTGTATCAGATCGACTGGATACAGGAAGAGCGGACGCAATCGCGCCCTTTGCCGAAAGAGGGAGCTGTTCTTATCCTTGGCCTTCAAGGGGAGCTATTGGAGCAAATGGCAGGCAAGCTCGAGAAGCTGGGCAGAAGTTATGTGAAGGCTCTTCCCGGAGTTGAATTCTCTGAGGTTATCAGTCAGCAGCATTATATCGTCCCCCTCGAGCAAGCGGGCCTGAATGAATTGATCGAGCAATGCCATGCTATTCCGATTACGCAGATCGTCCATATGCTAGCTTGTACGGAGCAAGCCTTTATAACCGATAGTCTTGCCTTCGAGAACTCGCAGCTTCATGGTGTGGACAGCTTATTCCTGTTGACGAAGGCTCTGCTCGATAAGCAGCCAGACCGTTCGATGGATATCGTTATTATGACGCAATATGCAGCAGAGGTGACGAAGGAAGAGCCGATTTTACGGCCGGAGCAGGCTCCGATGATCGGCTTAGGTAAAGTGATTGGCGAAGAATATGCCAACCTGGCGGTCCGCCTCATAGATATAGATGGCGTTGCTTCATTGGAACAGGCGGTAGAGGAGATGCAGCTGGAGCGCGAGGTGCAACGAATAGCCTATCGCAATGGCTGCCGCTTCGTCGAACAATTCACGAAGAGTGAAGCAGCATCAGCGCCTAACGCCCCAACTGTTGTGAAGGATGGCGGCACTTATTTGATCACAGGAGGATTAAGCGGAATCGGACTGGAGACAGCAAGATGGCTGTCCACTCAGGCAAAAGTTAATTTGGTGCTATTGAGCCGTTCGAGTCTACCTGAGAAAGAGCAGTGGGATACGCTATTGCTTGGCAATGACAATAAGAAGCTAACGAATGTCTTGCGTACGATTCGTGAGATGGAGCAGACGGGCTCTAATGTGCTGTGCATCGCTTGTGATGTCGGCAAGGAAGCGGAGGTTAGAAGCGCATTGCAGCAGGCCAAGCAGCATTATGGCGAGCTGAACGGCCTTGTTCATTCCGCAGGAGTAGCTGGAGATGGCTTCATTATTCAGAAAGATATGGCTTCGTTCAAGGCGGTACTGTCAGCGAAGGTAACAGGCACATGGCTGCTGGATTATTGGACACAAGATGAGCCATTGGACTTTTTTGTCTTGTATTCCTCCAATACGACGATGCTGGGAGTTCCCGGGCAGAGTGATTATACCGCAGCGAACAGCTATCTTGATGAATTCGCGACTAGCCGCAGCCGTCAAGGGAAGCGGACGCTCACCATTAATTGGCCAGCTTGGAAAGAAACCGGCATGGCGTATGAGCATGGAACGAATCGCGACAACCTGCTCAAGGTACTTGATACCACCACAGGGATCACGATGCTCGCCACTTGCCTAACCGATTATGCGGACCGCAAGCGGATCATTGTTGCCGAGTGGAACAAAGGCGGCATGCTTCATGGCAGGACTATTCGGGATGTACCGCTGCGCTGGAGCGAGGAACTGCGCAGGGAACTATTCACCAGCCTATCCAGCAAGAGCAAGGAAGCTGCTGGTTCAGGGCAAGGAAAGCTGAAATCCTTCTCTGCATCTTCGCTAAGCGGCAAGGCCGCAGATGACGTAACCGCAACAGAGCAGCAAATTGCCGCCCTGTGGAGCGATGTGCTGGGCTTTGAGGAATTCAATGTATACGACAGCTTCTTCGATATCGGCGGAGATTCCATTCTAATTACGAGGGTCCATGCTTTGCTTGAGCAGCAATATCCGGGGCGGGTTACGGTTGCAGATTTGTTCACCTATACGACGATTTCCAGCCTGTCAGAATACTTGGGGGCGTTGGTTCCGACTGCGGAACAAAAATCGGGTGGAACTACACCTGCAAGCCATTCTGAGCTGAATCTGGATGAGCTGCTGGAGGCTCTGCTTGCAGGCGAGCTGGATTTGGATGAGGCTGTTGAACGTTACGAACGAATGGAGGAGTATTCGGCATGAGCAAGCTGTCGCGTTCAATCTTGGAGAACATCTTGAACGGTACGCTGGACAAGCAAGCGGGCAGTGAGATGCTGCGGCTGCTCAAGAAGGAAGGAAGAACGCATGGCGAGAAGGATATGGCCATTATCGGCATGAGTGCGAGGCTTCCAGATGCGAATGACCTGAATCAATTCTGGCATAACCTTGCAGCCGGGGTGGATTCGATAACGGATTTTCCACTCGAAAGGCAACGTGATGTCGATGGATTGCGGCAATTCACCTATATGAAGGATATGGAAGCCCGCTATAGCCAGGCTGGCTATTTGGATCGAATTGATGAGTTTGATTGCAAATTTTTCGGAATTTCACCGAAGGAAGCCAGCCTGATGGACCCGAATCAGCGGCTTTTTCTTGAGATTGCATGGCATGCCCTAGAGGATGCCGGCTATGGCGGCAATGCGCTGCATGGTACGAAGACAGGCTTGTATATTGGTTATAGCGGCTGGCCTATGTATGGACAGTTCGTATCTTATGTTGAGCCTGAATCCTTCCAAATGTCAGTTGCAGGCAACATATCCGCGATCATCGCCAGCCGTTTGCCGCATGCGCTTAATTTGAAAGGACCTAGCCTGCTGGTTGATACCGCTTGCTCCTCCTCTCTCGTCGCTCTGCATCTGGCTTGCAAAGCGATAGCAAATGGGGAATGCGAGCAGGCGCTCGTTGGGGGCATTCGAATTAATCTGCTGCCGCTCGAAGGGTTCATTGAATATGGCATTGAATCCGGCGATCAGCGCTCCAAGGCATTTGACGATCACGCAGACGGTACTGCGTTGAGCGAAGGGGTAGCCGCTATTTTAATTAAACCGCTTAGCAAAGCGTTGCAAGATAATGATCCTATTTATGCTGTTATTAAGGGAAGCGCAACGAATCAGGACGGCACCTCCATTAATATTACTGCGCCGAATGCGCTGGCACAGGAGGAGGTGCTGGTCCAAGCTTGGAAGGATGCTAGAATCGATCCTTCCACGATCAGCTATATAGAAGCTCATGGCACAGGAACGAAGCTTGGCGATCCGATTGAGATTGACGGTATTCAAAAAGCATTCCGCCAGTTCACGTCCAAGCGCCAATTCTGCGCAATTGGCTCGGTGAAGTCCAACATCGGCCATATCGACAGCGCAGCAGGCTTGGCGGGAATTATTAAAGCCGTATTAGCGCTTAAAAATAAACAAATCCCGCCTACCCTGCATTTTCAATTTCCGAACAGGCAGATTCGATTCGATCAATCGCCTGTATACGTAAATGATCGTCTTTCAGAGTGGGAGACTGGCGAGGGGGCTCGACGAAGCGGGGTAAGCTCCTTTGGCTTCAGCGGAACGAACTGTCATGTCGTTCTTGAGGAGGCGCCTGCTGCTAATGCTACTAGGGAACCGAATGAGAAGCCGCGTCTGTTCGTGCTATCAGCAAAAAACGAAGCGGCTCTGCGAAACTATGCGGAACGCTATTGCTCTTATTTGGGGCAAGCCGACGTAAGCGCAGCAGATTTGTGCTACACCGCGGCGATTGGCCGAGGACATTATTCGCATCGGTTGGCTGTTATAACAAGCAGTGCTAGTGAACTTAAGCAGGCTTTAACGCTGTGGCTGGAGCAGCCAAATGGACTAGCGGCTTCTTCAACTGTGCTGTACGGAGCGCATCGGATTATCCCTAAGAAGCGTCCTGATCAGGCCGCGAATGACTTCTTGGAAAGTGAGATAAGAGTGCTAAGCCGAGAAGCTAATGAGCAGCTGCGCGCAAGCTTGGATGCTGAGAGCGGCGCTTCGCAACCCGCGGCTATTCTTGAACATGCAGCAGCAGCTTATGTACATGGAGCAGACCTGAACTTTGAGCGGCTGTATCGGAATGAAAGCCTTGCTCGAATCCATCTGCCTGTATACCCATTCGAGAAGACTAGATGCTGGCTTCAAGTGCCTCCCGCGCCTTCCCTGAATAAAGGGAATGATCAGCTTGCCGCTGTGGAAGCCGAGCTGCTTGCAATCTGGTGCAATGTGCTTGGAGAGAGCAAGCTGGGCAAGCAAGATAAGCTTTATGCAATCGGCGGGCATATGGAGCATGCGGTGGAAATTGCTTCCTGTATTAATGTACAGATGAAGGAGTTGTCTGCTCCTATTACCGCAGCAGAAGTGCTGCTATCTCCTTCTGTAGAACAATTAGCGTCATATATCACTAATGGCGCTAAACATGATGCGGAAGGGAAAAAGGTCCAGAAAGAGAGCAGTCGATTAGAGCACCAGTCGATTCCTCCGCTTGGATTAGCTGTGCAGGATCCTGCGTCTCCCGTTTCTTTGCGTCAGGCATTATCGTTTAGCAAGCGGCTGGACCATTCCGTTACGGAGCAGCTGAAGCAATATACACGAGGGCAAGAGCTGTCAATGCCTTCGGTATGGATTGCCATCTATCATGTCATGCTGTCCAAATATGCGGGTGTAGAGTCGGTACTGACAGGTGTAAGGTACAAAGGCTTGGCACTTCCATTGTTATTGTCAGGCAATCTGGAAGGCTACAAATCATTTGATTATTACGTGAAGCAGCTTAGACAAAGCGAGATAGAAGAGTCGTATGCTCTGCAGGCTTCTTCCGCAGCCCATTCTTATTTAGTCGAGGCTGAAATCCACTTCAATCGCTATGCCAATATAAGCAAGGAGTCTGAACACACCAGCCTTATTCCGCTTGTGGCGTTTATTGATGAAATAGATAACGAGCTTGAACTTATTGTGGAAGCAGATGCGACCGCGATTAATCCGAGCATTGCTGAACGAATGCTTACGGATATGCTCGCAATAGCAGAGAAAGTCATGGATAATCCGCAGCTCCTGCTTGCCGATATTAAGCTCGCTGAGCACGATATCGCTCAGCTTGAGCCAGTTGATCAGGATGCTTTTGATTTTACTTTTTAGGTAGAAGCCAGCAGCGCCATTCCTAGAGGGGGAATATCATGAACGGTTCGACAAGGAGCTTGGCAGACAAATACGGCTCCATTCGGGATATGTTTGAGCATCAAGCGCGCAAAAGCCCGAAAACAAGAGCAGTTATTGCCGATGGGCAAACCTTAACCTATGAGGATCTTGATTATTTATCTGATCACATCGCGGATTCGCTCGTTGCACATGGGGCTGGTCCTGATCAAGTCGTTGTCTTAATGACAGGACGCGGAGTTTCAATGATTGCAGGTATTATGGCGATTCTGAAGTCTTCTGCCGCTTACCTTCCTTTGGATCCGGATATGCCTCTGGAGAGGGTCGACTATATCATTAACGATTGTGCTTCAGTCGTTATTTTATGCGAGGAACGATTCTTGAGTCGTTTCCCAGGGCGGCAGGTGATCAACCTGACACCCTACCTCCAAGGCAAGCAACAGCGCGCAGAGCAGCCGCTTTCATTAGGAAGCAGGAGTGAGTCCCATCATCTGGCTTATGTGCTATATACCTCGGGAACGACGGGCGATCCGAAAGGGGTCATGATCGAGCATCGCAACGTACTGAATTTGATGGAAGGGCTTGAGCGGCATTTTTACAAAGAGCTTCTTCAAGAGACCGCCTCTAGCGAAGAGACTGAGCCGCTGCGAATAGCGCTCGTCGCCCCTTATTATTTTGATGCTTCCGTACAACAAATATTTGGGGCCCTGTTATTTGGGCATACGCTTTATATCGTTCCAGAAGAAGTGAGGAAGGATGGCAAAGCGCTTTGGGCTTACTTCGAGCTGCATCGAATTGATGTGAGTGATGGAACACCGGCTCATATTCGGATGTTAGCATACGCCTCCCGGGCCAAAGGAATCATTCCTAGACAATTTCTAATTGGCGGCGAGGAGCTTGCGTATAAAGCGGTCACTGATTTCTACGAGTCCCTTCAGCCATTATCGACGAAAATATTTAATGTATATGGTCCTACGGAATGCTGTGTGGACAGTACGATTTTTCCTATAGATCCATTAGAGACAGGCTTGAACGGAATCGTCCCAATCGGCAAACCCCTATACAAGCAAGAAGCTCTTATTGCAGATGAGAACGATAATTGGATTGTTGATGAGGGTGTTGGCGAGCTGCTGATTGGCGGAGGCTGTGTCGGGCGTGGTTATTTGAATCGTCCGGATTTGACGGCAGCGCGGTTCATCTCCGCAGAGAATGGGCAGGTTTTGTACCGAACAGGAGACATCGTAAAACGATTGCCTACGGGAGATCTGTATTATATGGGACGCAATGATGATCAGGTAAAGCTTCGCGGCTACCGTATTGAGCTCGGAGAGATCAAATCGAAGCTGTTGCAGTGCGAGTCCATCATCGAAGCTGAGATTGTCTGTATGGGTGAATCCGATAATGACAAAGCGATATGCGCTTATTATGTTAGCGAGTCTTTGATAGATGCGAATGTGCTCCTTCAAAAACTTGCTCAATTGCTCCCTAGCTATATGATTCCTTCCCATTTCATTGCGCTGGAGAGATTCCCATTAACCTCTAACGGCAAGGTTGACCGCAAGCTGCTGCCCTTGCCGAAGCTTGCGGAAGGTGAGGATCTGGTGAATGATCCCAATGCCACATCGACAGAGATCAGCCTGTCTAGAGTATGGAAAGAGATTCTCGGCATTCGCAGCGTCCAGAGGAGCAGCCGGTTCTTTGAACTTGGAGGGCACTCGTTAAGCGCCAATATGCTGCTGGCGTATATCGAGAAGGAGTTCCAAAAGGAGCTGTCCCTTGTCGACATCTTCGAGAATGATGAGCTTTGCCAGCTGGCAGCTCTTATCGATTCGTTCGAGCGAGCCGAAGAGGGGAGCGGTATCCTCCCTGTAGCCAAGCAGGATACCTATCCCTTGTCGAGAGCACAGAAATGGGTGCATATCTACAGCAGCATGAATCCGAGCGGACTGGACTGGAATATGCCGGCTGTATTCCTGCTGGAAGGAGAGCTTGATATTCCTCGGCTGGAGCAGGCGATTAGGGCTCTTATTGCTCGCCACGAAATTATGCGAACAAGCTTTGAATGGAGCAAGGGAGAAGGGGTCCAGCGCGTTCACGATACGGCGGACTTCCATCTGACCTACAGCGAGATTGCCGAGGACGAGCTGTCTCAAGCAATCAAGCGGTTTATACGTCCGTTCGATCTAAGCGAAGCTCCTTTAATTCGTGGGGAAATTGTGCGTATTCATGCTTTCAAACACGCACTGATGATGGATATTCATCACCTTGTATTTGATGGCGCTTCGATTCAGATTTTTATGGAAGAGCTTCGCCAGCACTATGAAGGCGCGTCTTTGGCATTGCCGACTGCTCACTATAAAGATTATTCAGAATGGCAGGCTGCGAGACTTTCCGAGGCTAGAATAAGACAGCTGGAGCAGTTCTGGGATGATTGTTTTGCTGAGGGCGTACCCGTTCTGACTATTCCTGCCGATTATTCGAGGCCGGATAAGCTTAGCGGGAAGGGACAGGAGATTCTATTCGAGCTGAATGAGGCGGATACGCAAAAGCTGGAAGCGATGGCGGCACAGCTTGGCGCTACACTCTATATGATTCTTCTCGCTAACTGGAATGTGCTGCTCTGGAACTACACGGGAAATAAACGAATCGTTGTCGGGACATTATCCAGTGGGCGGCATACAGCAGAGGTTCAAGCTATGATCGGGATGTTCGCTACGACCGTACCGATTCTGAATGCCATTGATGGGAATAAGTCGTTTTCCTCATTTGTGAAGGACACGGGCTATCGTATTATGCGAGCTGTTGCACATGATGATTTTCCTGAGGATCGAATGGACGAGCTGCTGCGTACGAGAAAAGCGGATGCGGGAACGTCTACGCTATTTCAGACGATGTTTAATTTCTTAAGCTTTGAGGATCAGCATTTGCGTCTGCCCGGAATCGTTGTAACACCGCTTGATCTGCACCTGCCAATCGCACAATGTGACCTTATTATTGAGGCGTCCAAGCAAGAGGGGCAGATTCGCTTCCGTTTGCTGTTCAGCACGGATTTATTTGTAGAATCGACGATTCAAAGGTTCATAGACGATTATTTGTCTTTATTGATGGAGTGGATAGAAAACCCGCACAGCTGCATACGAGATGTGGAACCTCCCTCTTTGCGTGTAGATCAGTTAGATGAAGTAGCGGCAATGATCGACTTTTCTTTTTAACGTAAATAAGGGAGGATAACTTGGACCATGACCAATCAGATGACCCGCAATATGATTATCAACAGCGGCAAGCTCGATAAGGATAAGGAATATTGGCAAGAGCAATTGAAGGGCGAGTTCGCTTATGCGATGCTTCAGCCGGATCGTTTGTTGCCATCAGAGGATAGTGCGGTGGCAAAGGAGTATGCCGTACAATTACCCGAGCTACTGAGCACACGAATAGGAGCAATCGGGAATGGCTCTCCGCATGCGGTTTACATTATTTTATTAAGCGGGATTGCGTATTTGCTGCAGCGTGAGATGAAGGGTACAGATTTTGCAGTCGGCATGCCTATTTTTCGTATGCAGAAGGAAGGGACGCTCCAACTGAATCAGGTTGTCTCCCTCAGGGCGGCTGAACAGCCTGCAATCACGTTCAAGGAATGGCTTGGCAAGATGCGGCAGATCGTGTCGGAGGCGAGCCTGCATCAGAATTATCCGATTGATTTAATTGCCAAAGAGCTGCAGCTATTATCGAACGAAGCCGGAATTCCATATATGCATACGTATGTGTATTTGCAGCAGATTCATCAAGCAGATGTTTTGAAGGACATTCCGTATGAAAAGGTTTTTGGCTTTGATCTGAATGCGGAGCATATCGCATTGACCGTCTCTTACAAAGGTTCTTTTTATGAAGAGGCAACGATAGCCAGCTTTGTGGATCGACTGGTGTCTTTTCTGTCCGAGGTGCTCTCCAATCCTGAGCTGAGGCTTGATGATCCGCGATTCGAGCGATTGGGAGCAACGAGCAGCATATCTGAGGAAGCTTACTATATTCATAGAGGCCAGCGGATTCCAAGAGTTAAGGTAGAAGAACTGCTGCATTCTTACTCCTCTATAGAGAAGGCGGCTTTGATTGCTGTCCCAGACGGGCAAGGGGGCGTAGCACCCATTATTTGCTGTGAAGGCAAGGCTTCGGACAAGCAGCAGCTCATCGCTCAGCTTGATCAGACGCTTCTTCACGCCCTGATGCCCATTCAGCTGCTGTTCGTCGAGAATATTCCATGCAATCCAAGCGGTCATATAGATGAGCAGGCCTTGCTTGAACTGGCGATCCATTCCGTAGGAGGGCATACCCATCCGCTTCTTCGCAGATATATGGAGCAAACAGAGGAAAAATGGGTTGTTGAATCGGACATATCGCTTGATACAGATTGGCTGCTGTATGAGCATCCGATTGCCGGGCAGGCCGTCATACCAACTGCGGCATACGTTGATTTGGCGGCATTCGTGGGCAAGCTGTTCCTGCAAGCTGATCGTATAGAGCTCAGAAACATAGAGTTTCTCAAGCCATTGATCGTTCAGGCAAATGCGAGAAAAACAGTGCGTACAACCGTTCAGAGAGTTCAGGGTGAGGTGCATCTTACAGTAGAGAGCTATGATGCCGGAAGCAGGCAGGCGGAGCGGGATGTACATGCTACAGCGATTCTCGATCGGTTGAAGGGCGAGAGCTCAAGCGAGCCTTTGAGTCTGGGAGCGTTGCGGGAAGCTTGCTCCAAAGATGTGCTGAAGCTTCATCCGGGTGAGCCGTATCCTGCGACGGCGGGGTTCGGTCCACGCTGGCAAGGTGTAAGAGAATATGGTCTAGGGGAGCAGGAGGCACTGATTCGGATCGAATTGGATGAGAGGTATCAAGCCGATCTGGATGTCCATACTCTTCATCCGGCACTGCTGGATCTCGCTACTCTGTCTGTAGTGAAGGATGGGTTTCTCTATCTCCCGTTCTATTACAAGAGAGTACAAGTATTCCAAACGATACCGGCTGTATGTTACAGTCACATGGTTCAGAAGGCTGATGCGGATGAAAATAATAGTTTCTTATTTTACGATATCACGTTAATAGATGAAGCCGGGCAAATGATTGCCAAGATTGAGGATTTGATGGTGCGTCGTATTCGGGATGCCTACTCGGCTATGCAGGCTTTATCCGGTCATCAAAGCTTCTATCAACATATCGTGTGGCAGCAGGCTGATCTGCCTTTGGAAGCAGAAGGGCAAGTGAGCACGGGAGCCATATTAGTAATTACCCGGCATGAGGCGACTGCTAGTGCAAGAATTAACGCTTGGAAGCAGAGGGGCGTGCAGGTTGTCCTAGCTGTTATGGGTGAGCAATCTGAGCAAAATAGTAACGGGGTTTATTACATTAATGATCAGGCAGAGGCTGCCAGATGGCTTCTCCAGCAATTGGAGAACATTAAAATCGAGCATATCGTATTGGATATCGCCAGCATGATTACTCCTGATGACGCAAGTGATGCAGAGAAGGAACTGACTTATAGTATCAACTCATGCTTTGCCTTTTTGCAGGCGTGGGATTATTATTTGCAGAACAACTCTTTGAATATCGTCATAATTGCTAACAGGTCTTACGAAGTGGATGGCAGCGAGCTTGAGCTATATGCGCATAATGCCTCTTTATTAGGCCTCGGCAGGGTGCTGTCGGAGGAGTGGCCCTATCTCAGAACAAGCGGCATTGATATAGATGATTCGGTAAGTGCAGAGCAATTGCTCAATCATATTGTTACGCCAAGCAACCACGGGTACTTATCTGCCTATCGTCAAGGAAGACGCTATGTAGAAACGATGGATAAGCTGGTCCTCCCATCTAAGGCGGAAACGGTCACGTTGCAATCAAACGGCTTATACCTGATAACAGGGGGAACGGGCGGACTTGGTCTGGAGCTGGCAAAGTGGTTGTCCAGTAAAGGAACAGTGACAATAGCTTTATTGAATCGGTCGGCATTCCCTGACCGCTCGCAGTGGCAAGGGCTCGTAGAAGCCAATGATTCGAAATGGACGGATAAGATTAAGCAGATCCAAGAGATTGAAGCTGCCGGCTCTACGGTTGTGACTAAAGCTGCTGACGTGTCTAATAAGAGTCAGCTAGCATCCGCTCTGGAGGAATTAAGAGAGCAGCATGGTTCTATCTATGGTGTTATCCATGCTGCTGGCGTAGCAGGCGATGGCTTTATTGCAAAGAAGGATAAGGCAACCTTTCATTCCGTTATTCGTCCCAAGATTGTTGGAAGCTATTACTTGGACCAATATACTTCTAATGACCCGCTGCAATTTTTTGTCCTGTTCTCTTCGATTATTACGCTAGCTGGGTCAGCCGGACAAGGCGACTATACGGCGGCGAACAGTTATTTGGATGCGCTCACTGCTGTAAGAGCTAGAAGAGGGAAGGAATCTATAACGATTAATTGGGCCGGATGGAAAGAAACGGGGATGGCAGCGCAATATGGCGTTAATGAGGATGGCTTCTTCAAAACGATTGCTACCCGTGATGCCCTTCAGGCTCTGGATTTGTTCATTCAAACCCCTCTACATCGAGTGATCATTGGTCAGCTGAACTATGAGCATGGTTGGGTAGACGCTATTGACCAATTACCTATTCAATTCGCTCCTGCCGTGCTGGAGGAGCTGCAATTAATGACGATGAAGGCGACTGGCATCAAGCAAGCCGCTGCAACGAAAGCAGATGAGGAGAGCGTCTGCGGTATTCAGACCGATGCGGAGAATGAGCTGGAGCGGAGCTTGGCAATCATTTGGGGAGAAGTGCTGGGACTAACTGAAATTAAGATCAACGATGATTTTGTAGACTTAGGCGGACATTCTCTTAATGCGATCACCTTAGTGAAACGAATTCATACAAGCAGCAATATTGAGATTTCATTGATGGATGTATTCAAATATTCTACCGTAAAAGAATTAGCAGAATACATTCGCAAAAAAGCCTGAAGAGGTGATAGATTTGCTGAATGATGATAAAAGACATTTCTATTATTTTGATGTTATTTGCGATGTAGATACCGAAGAGAGGGTCATTGCGCTAACCTTTGATGATGGACCTCATCCCGTATTTACGCCGAAAATTTTAACCGTTCTGCGTGAGCATGAAGCAAAGGCTACTTTTTTTGTATCTAATCTGGAGGTTTCTTGTTGCGAGCTAGCGCAGCAAATGGTTGCCGAAGGACATGAGATTGGCAATCATACGTATTCTCATGCGGACTTATCCATTCTTAGTGATGAAGAGGTCAGGTCCGAAATTATGCAAGCAAGATGGGCAATTGATCAGACATTAGGCATTCACTCGACCTCTTTCCGGCCACCCTATGGTTATTTGAGCAATAACGCCCTTAACATCATCGAGGAGTGCGGATATCAACCGATTCTATGGTCATGGGGCAAGGGTTGGACCTTGGATACGAAGGATTGGAGCCTGCCGGGCGTAGATCAAATTGTACGCTGTGTCCTTGATCATGCAGCACCCGGACGCATTGTATTAATGCATGACAGCATTGAAGGCATGAAGGAGGGTCGGCAGCAGACGGTGGATGCCTTGTCGATCTTTCTGCCAAAGCTGATTGAACAAGGGTATAGGATGGTGACGGTATCAGAAATGCTGGCACTCAAAAAGGAGGTTGTCTTATAACACCGCTCAAGCTGTTCTGTATTCCTTATGCAGGAGCATCGGCCTACTATTATTATAAATGGAAAAGCTTGCTGCCTGATACGATTCAATGCCATCCGCTTGAGCTCGCCGGTCGAGGCAAGCGGATGGCGGTTCCGCAATATTCATCTATCACCGAAGGAGTAGAGGATCTCTGCCAGATGCTTTTGGAGCAGCTAGATGAGGGGCCTTATGCTATATTCGGTCACAGCATGGGCTGCCTGCTTGCTTATGAGCTCTATCATTTGTTGCAAGAAAGGGGAGCGCCTCTTCCTATAAGTTTATTCCTATCGGGACGTTCAGCGCCGCAGATTAGACGTCAGGGATTGCCGATTCATTCGTTGAATGATGATGCATTCATTGACAAGGTCGTCTCCTACGGTGCGATCTCTGAGGAATTGCTGCGGAGCGAGACGATAAGAGAAATCTATATCCCTATTTTGCGCAATGACTTCAAGATTGTGGATGAACATGAGCATAAGGACAAGTCACGTCTAATTGCATGCCCTACCCATATATTTAATGGGGTAGATGATCATAGCGTACAAGGCGGCATTCAAGATTGGACTATCCATGTGAGCGGTAGCTGTACTTATACGGACATGGATGGCGGCCATTTCTTTTTTCATAACCGAGAGCAGGACCTTGTCCAGCTTATTGTAGAAAAAACATTTGAAAGCCAGCAGCTGATAAAATAAATGCCAGATAGGGAAGAGGTGAAGCCAAGGGCTTCACCTCTTCCCTTTTACATTAAAAATATTGAAATAATAATTTGCTTAAATATACAATTATTCGTTTATAATCCTTGTTTAAATATGTATTAAGAACTATATTTAAATCAATTAAATATATAATCCAATTTCAATTCAGAAAGGATGAAAAGGAAATATCAAGGTTTTTGTGCGGGGGAAATTATCGTTATTAACTAATGGAGGTATTGGTTTTGTACATTAAAAAAATTGTTGTTTTATTGGTTCTGCTTTCTTTACTATTACCTAATAATCTTCAATACGTAGCTTCTTCTCCAAGCACAACTATGGGTGCTAATGTTGGTGAAGAAGATCAAGAATTAGAAGTATATGATTTATCAGACCAAGTAGACTCTATATTATCCGTCGTTGAATCGACTTATGGATTGCCGACAGAACGATATATCGTTCGTCTTAAGACGAATCAATATAAATCTCAAACCATTTCCGATTCTTTCTATGAAAGCATGCGAGAGAGTGCGATTGAAGGAGTGGCACAGCTTAATCTGATTAATTCGATTGCTGTCGAGTTAACGGCATCTCAAGTAGAAGATTTGAAGGCGCAAGCTTTGGTAGAGTCTATTGAAATTGATCATCCAATTAGTACATCTAGTAATTCACAACAGCAAGTAAATGAAAATATCATTAATTCAAATGTACAGCAAGTTCCATGGGGAATATATTCAACTGGCGCCTATACAGTTAATGCTAGCACTAGTAATAGCGGAAACAAGGTGCCTATAGCTGTCCTCGATACAGGTATTGCGGAGCACTCTGAGCTAACTATTCAGGGCGGGGCATCATTCGTTGAATCAAGTGGAAGCTATAATGATGACAATGGGCATGGTACTCAAATAGCTGGTACTATAGCAGCCTCTGATGATGTAAAAGGAATTGTGGGAATTACCAATAATGTTAATTTGTATTCTGTTAAAGTGATGGACAGTCATGGTAGAGGGTATACCAGCTCGGTGATACAAGGTATAGAATGGGCTATTAATGAAGGCGTAAAAATAATTAATTTGAGCTTTGTAGGTTCTGATTATAGTAAAGCTTTGGAGGAAGCGATCCAGAAAGCAGAAGAGAATGGGATTCTTATCGTAGCAGCAGCGGGTAATATTGGAAAAGGCGAGAATAAGATTCAATACCCTGCATTATATGAAGAGGTTTTAGCAGTTGGATCTGTTAATTCTTCCTACAAGAGATCCACATTCTCGAGTACGGGATCTGAGCTAGATTTGGTAGCGCCAGGAACTAATATCTTAACTACGGCTAAACATGGTGGCTATAGTGTTACATCTGGAACCTCGATTGCAGCGGCACATGTGAGTGGAGCTGCGGCTTTAATATGGTCCAGACAACCACAATTAACCTTGAATGAAATGAAAAGTTTATTAACTAGCTCTTCAACTTATTTGGGTGATGCGAACGAGTATGGCTCTGGATTAATAAATGTGGCGAAGGCTTTGAATATAACCACAGAGGCCATTCCGCCTCTGACAGATGAAGAAGAAATTGCAGATAAGAACATCTGGATTCCATCAGGTGATGGGGATATTAGTATTGCTTCATACGACCAGACTGGTAATGGACAAGTTATTATGGCAGGCGAATCTGCGGAGGTATCAGTCAAGCTAAATGGGGATCTCAACGGGAATAATATTCATGAAAGAATTGAAATCGTTGTATATCCATCGAATGATCCATCTAATATTATTGCTTCTCAGATTATCCAGAATCCAGTGTTGGATCAAACTATTCGCTATGTATGGAATACAACCAAAAATACTACACCGGGTACTTATATCATTAAATATAAATATCCTGCGAGACCAACTGGCGTAGACGATGATATATTTACCGTTTATGTGGAAGGACTGGGGCATCCTGCACCTGGGGATTTAAGAGTCAATCCTTCAGCCAACAGCATTAAATTAAGCTGGTCTCCACCTCTGAATGCTGTTTCATATACAGTTTTGTTGAATGGAGTTAACGTCGGTACAACAACAGAAACGACCTATATTTTCAATAATTTAGAACCGCTTACGGAGTATAGACTGGCTGTAGCGGCTCACTACGCAGATGGCGGCATAAGTCCTTATGCTGAAATCACTGCAACGACAGTCATACAGGAGCTTATCGTCTATGCTTCTATTAATGTGAGTCAACAATCATCAAAGCAATTATTTGTATTTAAGCCAGCGACTGATGGCATCTATCGAATTTTCACAAGCCAAAACCAAGGCACAGGTCTTTCAAGTGATACGAAGCTGACCGTTTATTCGGATCGCAACCTCACACAGATAGTCGCAAGTAATGATGACTACAACGGAACGGCTTATTCCGAGATTAAACAAAGCTTTACTGGTGGAGAAACTTATTATGTGACGTTGTCATCATTCGGAGACGAATCATTGGAAGCGAGCATAATGGCAGAAGTCATTAAATCAAGTATACCTTACATTCAGTTAAATCAACCAGTTGATGTATCTGAGAGCAATAAGGATAGTAATGTGTATGTATTTGTTCCGACGGACGATGAGCAGTTTATTGTTTCTACGAATTTTTACGCGGGCAATCCGAATAATAGAGAGAATGATACCCAATTATCCATCTATAGCGATATCAACCTGAGAAATCTCGTATCTGGCGGATACAATGATGATTCTGCTACTTCTGTATTCTCCGAGATTTCTATTGCGTTGGAAAAAGGCAAGCCTTATTTTATCAAAATACATGGTTTTGATAATAGCAAGGTATATGCCCGCCTATTAGTCTCGGTTAAGCAACAGACTGCAATAGTTATTAATAACCGTACTCCAGAGGATATATCCATGCCGCCAGGAATAAAGGGCCTGCTCAAATTTACGCCTAGCCAGACAGGGATGTACAGGCTCTTCACTTCTGCTTCGCCACTCAGTATAGGAGGAAGTCAGGATACCGAAATTGCGCTTTATTCTAATCAATCCTTGAGCAATTTGCTGGCTTCCAATGATGATGTGCAGGGAAGTAAACCATACGGGGTATTATACTCCAAGCTTGAATACCGTCTAGAAGCGGGAACTGCGTATTACATTGTGGTAAAGAATACCTTGTCATCGGAAGAACTGAATACTAGATTTACGATAGAGGATAGTTTTAACGGTTCCAAGGAGAGGGCGCAAGCAGTTAACTGGGGCGATTTCGTTGAATCAGATCCCTATAATAATAATCTAATGATAACATCCTTGTATGATGTGGATTATTTTGTGTTGAATTTAGCTGAAAACAAACAAGTTAATATTAATGTTGGTACTGCTTCTGGAGTGATAGAAACGGAAGACGGTACGCCGTATGGTTATTTTAGCGACAAAGGCAGTTCCATCTTTGATCTGCCTGCAGGAAAGTATTATATAAAAGTTCAAAATGATATTCTAGGTAGAACAAAGCATTTGGAATACTCTCTCTTCAATCAGTACGAGTATTATGCTGGCTTCTATATTAATGAAATCTTATATAGCAGCGAGCCAGAAAATACATCTCTGAGACGCGTGGCGAATATGAGTACCAAATCATTTGATGCAACACCTGGCGCAAATGGTAAAGCTACTTGGTCTTATGAGAACAAAAATATTAATGATACAAAGTTCATAGTTGAAGTCTTTGCGGATGACATATCTGACAGCTCTGTTTATGCAACTGAAATTAATATTCAGAACAAATGGATTCCTATTACCTGGTTCGGTCAAATAACACAGAACAGGGATGTCTACGCCAACAGAGCCTATCATAATAACCAATATAAGTATTATGCAAAAAACGGTAACTACATAGTTATTGTATATCCAAAAGGAAAGAAGAAATATTCAGTTTCCTACAGGGTTATGGTCTCGAATAATCCAGAACTCGAATATAACTGGATACCAATTGCTCCAAAAAGAGATAATGATAAAACTCTGATCACTAGTAAAAATTCAAAAGGGTGTCAAGCGTGCTGGAATTACTATATAACTTATATTCGAGACATTAATGAACCACCTAGTTATGACAAGTGGCGAGGTTCGATGTATGGTCTTAGTGGGTTGGAGAAATTTTGGCATAGTGCCAGCAATCAGGTTTACGACCCTAATAAATCTATTATAGAAAATATACATCAATCTTTTAGTAATATAGGTTTCATTCCAATATTAGGAGCTCCAGCTGATGGTCTGAATGGTGTCCTATACCTATTTAAAGGTGATTATCAGAACTCGCTCATTTCATTCGCTTCTATGATTCCTTATGTAGAAGTAGCTGCAAATGCCAAGAAAATAGCTGGACTAAGGAAGTTTACTAGATCAACTGGAGGTGCAGTATGTAATTGCTTTGCTGAAGGAACGGTTGTTGTAACCGAGGATGGCAATAAAAAAATAGAAGAGATTGAAATTGGAGATTTAGTTTTATCTAAAAATGATGAGACTGGTGAGATCGCCTATAAACCGGTCGTATATAAGTTTACTAAAGAGGTCCAAGAGTTATACGTAATAAAGGCGAATGGTCAAGAAATTTTCACGACAGATAACCATCCGTTCTGGATATACGGTGAAGGGTGGTTAACAGCTAGTGAATTGCGTGAGGGCGATCTATTAGAGACAAAAGAGTCTACCCTATTACCTATTGATTATATTGAGATAAGGCAACAACAGGCGACTGTATACAATATGACTGTCGATGAATATCACACTTATTTCGCAACAGAGTTAAGTATATATACACATAACTTGGTATGTAATCTAAAAGAATATAATGGCGGAGATTTGAGTATAATACCGGCAGCAATTAAAGGATCTCCTAGTAAGATATTAGGACAATCATTAGTAGAGGCTGGAATAAAGGAGCCACCATTGGAAAATGGAGTTACTGGTTGGGCTGCGCATCATATTGTGGCTGCAACAGCAAAAGCAAGACAATCAGCGATAGATGCAAGAAAAATATTAAAAAAATTGCACATTGATGTAAACTCTGCTGCAAATGGAGTATGGTTACCTATGAAGAAAGGCGAAAATACGGTTGAATTTATAGATAATGATACTTTACTTATTTGGAAGGCATCCACTCATAATGGCGGTCATTCTTATAACTATTATGATTATGTACTACAAATGATTGCACCTGTAAAACATAGTGAAAAAATGGTTAAAGAACAATTATATAAAATTCGGGAGGATCTTCTGAGTGGGAAGATGATAATAGGTAAATTATAATTTAAGGAGATGAGAATATGAAAATATGGCAACTAGTTTCCGATATTAAAAGTCCGATAATTACTTTAAATGACAGCAATATAGACGGCGAAATAACATATTTCAATGGTATTCCCCGTTTGAATTGGGAAACGGTTAAAGTAAGTATAGTAAAAAAAGGAGAGTACGATAATTTCTTCAACTTATTAACAGGAGTACCTGTGTTCTCGAAAAAAGCAGTTGATTTATTAAAACCTCATATTGAAAATTCCGTCCAGTTTCTACCACTCAGTGATGACGGAGGCAACGAACTTTATGCTGTGAATGTAATTAATGTGCTTGAATGTATTGACTATCATCGTTCTGAATTCTCATTAATTTTAAATGAATATTTTGGAGGGTTTAATACTAGATATTTTCATAAAGAAAAAGTCGAGAATCAATTAATTTTTAAAATTCGCGAAGAAGTAAATGTTAGTGTCTATGTGACAGATCATTTCAAGAAAATTATATCTGATGCGAATATTAAAGGTTTGGCCTTTAATGAGGTCTGGGATTCTGAATTAGATACAGAAATTGATCAAGAAATACTAGTAAAATACGATAACTTTATTAAGACAATTGAACTAAATAAAGGTATTGAATTTAACTGGACAGAAGCTATTTCTTTAGTGGAATCTGGGAAAGCAGTTGCGAGCGGACGATGGAAAATTCAAAAAGATTCAGAAGGTTTTATCTACTTAGGCATTCCATCTAAAGATCTCTCCTACATGTGGCTTGCACCTTACTATTATCCACCTGTTTTATTTGATTTGTTGTGGCATGAAGTTGAACGATCAGATATTTAAACATACCGCATCACTAGCTCACATTCGGAGGTTAGTATATTGAAGAAGTTAATTCTTATATTTATGTCTTGTTTAATGGTTATTGTTCCAAATCAACTATGGGCGGCTTCTGATACGGAGCCGCCAGTTACCTCCATCACTATTAATGGTCATCTGGGGGCTAATGGAATCTACTACGGGGCAGTGCAAATCCTATTAAATAGTTCTGATAATAGCAGCGGGGTCTCTAGTACCCATTATAGTTTTAATGGAGGGGCTAGTTGGAGCACTTACTCAGAAGCGATCACTTTGACGGAGAGTAAAGCCTATACGATAACTTATCGCTCAATCGATAATAGTGGAAATGTTGAGCCTGCTAAAACCAAAAAGTTTAGTGTAAAACCGGATAATGCAGCGCCAGATACTTCTATCCATATTCAAGGAGAGAAAGGCCAGAATAATTACTATATTGGCACGATAACGGTACAATTTACAGCGGTCGATTATCAGTCTGGAATTGAGTATACGGAATATAGTATAGATGGAGCAAAAACCTGGATTAAGTATACAGCACCATTCACAATAACGGAGCCGGCTGGAAATGTTATTCATTATCGTTCGAAGGATAAGGCTGGTAATATTGAAAAAACTAAAAAAACCAAAATTAATGTGGATACTATCCCACCAGAGAGTCCATCTCTTATATTTGATCCTCATGGTTGGACGAATACAGAAGTAACCGTAACAATCGCCAATGCCATAGATGAGCAAAGTGGTATTAAAAAGACACAATACCGTATGGACGAGAATGCTCCTTGGTTGGACTATACACATCCATTCGTGGTGAACAGCCCGAATCAAAAAGTGTATGCTCGTGCTATTGATTATGCGGGAAATGTTAGTGAGATTGTAGAGGATACTGTGCAAATTGATAAGACACTCCCTACATCTCCCTTAATTATTACAGAATATGACGAATGGCTTACTGAGAATGAAGAAGGTATTACGCAATATGAGGGCTGGTTTACTGAAGAAGTTACTTTCGAATTGTCTGGCGGAGCGGATGGGGATAGCTCGGTTAGACGGTTGGAATTTAAGATCAATGATGGCGCATGGGACGACTACATGGGACCAGAAATGATTGAGGAAGAAGGAAGACATGATATTTATGCAAGAACGATAGATTGGGCGGGGAATGCTAGTGCTGCAGTACAGAGGCACATCAAGTACGACGGTACTGCTCCTATGCCTCCTACGACATTCTTCGTGTCTGATTTGAAGCACAATAAGCTGACCCTGTCTTGGTCGGGTGCGACTGATAAACTAGGTGTCGTTGGCTATGATGTGTATAAAGATGGCGTTAGAATCGGAAAAACTACGGAAGAGACATATTACTTCGGCAACCTTAGACCGAATACCACCTATGCTTTTCAAATAGTTGCTTATGATGAGGCAGAAAATTATTCTGTAAAAAGTGATGTCTATTATGTAGAGACACTATCTGAATCAGATTTTATTTATGGGAATTCTAGTGTGTATTTGCAGCCAGATGGCCATGTTCTAACATGGGGAAATAATTTCTGGGGACAGTTAGGAGACGGAACGACTACAAATCGAAACAATCCAGAATTAGTTGAAAATATTAAAGATGTAGCAAAAATTTATAAAACGAGCGAGACGGTAGTTACTCTTAAAAAAGATGGTACTGTTTGGGGATGGGGAGGTATTCCTTTTAATAGTAAAACACCCCTTCAGATATCTGCTTTGACGGATGTATCTAAACTCTACGTTGAGGAAGGTCATATTTATGCAATTAAGAAGGACGGGACGGTTTGGAACATAAAGCCTGTCGATCGTGAGACAAGTCCCTCTGCGACTCGCATTACTCAATTAAATGGTATAACTGCGTTAGCTCTGGGCCCTGGAGGGCATTCTTTAGCACTTCAAAACGATGGAACGATATGGGCTTGGGGGTTAAACACACACGGTCAGCTAGGAATTGGAGTTAAAGGCGGGCAGTATGATACCCCAGTTAAAGTGCAGAGTACCAGCTCTTATACCAAAATAGCCGTTGGACGTTTCCATAGTGTTGCCCTAACAACTACAGGTGAGGTTCATGCTTGGGGTTCTGATAGCTCGGGAGAGCTCGGGAATGGCACTAGACCAATAGAAGACTTAGAGCCATATGCATTGAGTCCAAGCCTATTCAGATATAACTATGATGATACGGTGAAGAATGTGATCGATATTGCCGCATCAGAGTACAATACGTATGCTTTGACCAGCAGTGGAGCGATGTGGTCTGCTGGACAAAATAATAGTGGACAGTTAGGAATAAATTCAGATGCTACACATTCGCAATTTGCCAAACTTGTCGCTCTGCCTAATGTAAGGGAAATATATGCAAGTCATCGCTCCAGCTTATATAAATATGCAATGGCTATTACCAATGATGCTTCTGTCTGGGCATGGGGAAATAATGTGGGCGGATTATTAGGAGTAGGAGATCAAGAAAATAAAAAGGCTCCTGTGAAAGTAATACTCCCACGTATGCAATATTTGAATATAACGGAAGATAGTTATATAACAGCAAAAGCAGAGGATGAATCCTTCTGGTATTGGGGATATGGTATTGCTGGTCCAGTGCAGCTAGATCTAATACCGCCTAGCAAGCCAGATCAATTAGTTATCGGAGAAATTAAGGATACGTCCATTGAACTAACATGGTCACCATCGGTTGATAATGTTGCCGTAGCACAATATGAGATTTATTCGGATGGGAAACTAGCTGGTACATCTACTACGACTAGTTATGTAATAACCAATCTGAAGCCTAATACAGAGTATACGTTTAAAGTAAGAGCCATAGACAGGATGGGGAATAAATCAGCATTTAGCGATAGTATAATAACCGCAACAAGTGAAGATAAAGAGCCTCCAAGTAAGCCACTTCATTTGGCAGCGACACAGGTGACCGAGTCTTCGGTTGAGCTGGAATGGAGCCCTTCCGTAGATAATAAAGGTATTGATTATTATGAAATTTATATCAATGATAAAGTAACTGCTACTTCCAAAGATCCACATTATTCTCTTTCTGATCTAATAACAGGAACGAAGTATGTGGTTAAAGTAGCGGCAGTTGATCTATCAGGAAACATTTCAGAGTTTAGTGATCCTATTGAAATAGTAACAGAGGGTAATGGTGTTGTAGAGTCTACTGTGATATCATCGCCAGGTTCTTCGCATTCCTTCTTTCTAAAGAAAGATGGAACAGTGTGGGGCTGGGGGGCCAATGCTTCAGGTCAGCTAGGAGATGGCACTATAACGCATAAGACAACGTCTGTTGCTGTAGATGGTTTAAGCAATGTAATAAGCGTATCAAGTGGATGGCATCATAGCTTAGCGCTGAAAAGTGATGGCACGGTTTGGTCATGGGGCTTAAATAGCAAAGGTCAGCTGGGAGATAATAGCAGGACTCAGCGTACTACACCTATACAAGTACCAGGATTAACGAGGATTGTAGCAATAGCAGCAGGTGGATTTTCTAGTTATGCTCTAGCAGAAGACGGTACCGTATGGTCATGGGGAGAAAATAATTCATATCAACTGGGAGATGGAACAACTGTAGAGCGATTACAGCCTGTTCAGATATCTATTAGTGGAGTGAGTAAAATTGCGGCCGGACCGTCACATGTGATGGTTATTAAAAAAGATGGAACAGTATGGGGTTGGGGAAACAATAATAATGGTCAATTAGGCAATGGCACGCAGGAAATTGCTGTTGCTCCGGTTCAAACTAAAAATATTGTAGATATAAAGGAAATAGCAGTTGGGCATAGTCATACAATGGCTATGAGGCAGGACGGAACGCTTTGGTCATGGGGGCTCAATGGTTCTGGACAACTGGGACTAGGAACGTATGCTACGCAGTTGACTCCTGTAGCTGTAAACGGGTTAACAGACGTAATTGCAGTCAGTGCTGGAGATAAGCATAGCTTAGCGTTGAAAAAGGATGGAAGCGTATGGTCCTGGGGCTATAATTGGTACGGACAATTGGGGACTGGTACGCAAAGTCCAAGTCCTACGCCAGTTAAAGTGATCGGCGTAACGAATGCTATTCAAGTAGCAGCTGGATCAAGTCATAGCCTGTTTTTGAAGGAAGACGGGAATATAGTTTCAGTAGGTCTTAATAATATGGGACAATTAGGAGACGGAACAATAACTGATAGGTATACACAGGTGCAGGTACAGGAAAACAAGGCACCTGTTGTAAACTTGAAGTACCCGTTGGGGACAGAGGCATCCCCTGCATCTAGCAATGTATTAAGGCCAGCACTAACCTGGTCACAGGAAGATGCTGCTCTGAGTAATTTGACCCGCTATCAAGTGCAAGTATTAGATGCATCAAGTACGATTATCGTAGACTCAGGTGAAATTGTAGAGCCAACAACAGCCTCTACAGGTAGCTGGACGGTGAATGAGGATCTATCGGCTAATCAAACTTATCAAGTGAGGGTGCGGGTAAAAGATGAGCACATTTGGTCAGAATGGTCAGTTTCTGGATGGTTGACAATAGGAACAGAGCAAGAAGACCAGCCCATTATCTCAACTACGAATTTGCATAACTTAAAAATAAAGAACGACGGGACAGTCTTGGCATGGGGATCGAATAACTACGGTCAATTAGGAGACGGTACCGTAGCCAATAAGACCAAGCCTGTTCAAGTATTGGGTTTAAACGATGCAATAGCAGTATCTAGCGGGTGGAATCATAGCTTAGCTTTAAAGAGTGATGGGACGGTGTGGTCATGGGGCTTCAACTCTAATGGTCAATTAGGGGATAATAGCAAAACGCAGAGCACAACTCCGATACAAGTATCAGGGCTAACAGGAATCATAGCAATAGCAGCGAATGGTACTTCTAGTTATGCTTTGGCGGAAAATGGAACAATATGGTCATGGGGGGGTAATAGTTATTACCAACTGGGAGATGGAACGGCTATAGATCGATTGCGTCCAATCCAAATTCCTATTACTGGGGCAAGTGTTATTGCCGCTGGGCCTACACATGTGTTAGTTATAAAAACAGATGGAACGCTTTGGGGCTGGGGACGAAATAATAATGGCCAATTAGGCAATGGCACGCAGGACATTGCTATTAATCCGGTACAAATTAAAAATATAGAGGGAGTAAAAGCAATAGCAACAGGTAGTGGTCATACTGTGGCCTTGAAAAATGATGGAACGGTCTGGTCTTGGGGACTTAATGAGAGAGGACAACTTGGCTTAGGATCAATGACTGCGCAACCTCAACTAACGCCTGTGGCTATAAATGGATTAGTTGACGTAATTGCGGTTAGTGTAGGAGATAAGCATAGCTTAGCGCTGAAGAAGGACGGGAGTGCCTGGGCGTGGGGTTATAATTGGTACGGTCAGCTTGGAATTGGCAATCAAAATACAAGTGCTGCGCCAGTCCGAGTAGTTGGCATAACAGATGTTATCCAAGTGGCCACGGGATCGAATCATAGTTTATTCTTGAAAAATGATGATACCACATGGGCAACAGGTCTTAATGTTGTGGGTCAACTGGGGGATGGAACAGTAACTGATAAGAACACTCTGGTGCAAGTACAGGAACAGCTACAGGAGAACATTAAGCGAGTTGTGAAACTAAGTTACCCATTGGGAACGGAAACAGCTCCTTCAACAAACAGAGTATTACAGCCAGTGATAACCTGGTTACAGACCTGGTCACATGATGATACCATACAAGGGAAATGGACTAGCTTCCAAGTACAAGTATTCCAAGCAGAAAGTACTGTAATAGTAGATTCAGGTGAGGTTATAGAACCATCACTAACTTCTATAGGTAGTTGGAAAGTTAATAAGGAATTAACTGATAATGAGACATATAAAGTTAGGGTGCGAGTAAAAGAGGGGAATACTTGGTCAGAATGGTCGAGTCCGGGTTGGATAAAGATAGAAGGCAGTAGAGAGATCACACCTTCAATTTCAAGTTTTGGAACGCATAATCTTATGATTAAGAATGATGAAACCGTGTGGTCATGGGGCTACAATGGTTACGGCCAATTAGGAGACGGGAGTACAAGTAATAAAACAACAGCGGTTCAGGTTCTAGGTTTTGAAGACGCAACGGCTGTAGCGAGTGGATTGAATCATAGTTTAGCCTTGAAGAGTGACGGAACCGTGTGGTCATGGGGCTTGAACACGAAGGGGCAGCTAGGAGATAACAGTAGGACGCAGCGAACTACTCCCGTACAAGTATTAGGGCTTTCGGGTATTAAAGCGATAGCAGCGGGTGCGTATTCTAGTTATGCCTTAGCAGAAGATGGGACCGTCTGGTCCTGGGGCGATAATAGCTCCTATCAATTAGGAGATGGAACGGTCGTAGAGCGACTACAGCCTATTCGCCTTTCCATCAGTGGAGTAAGTACAATTAAGGCAGGGGTATCTCATGTATTGATAGTAAAAACAGATGGAACAGTCTGGGGATGGGGAGGCAATAACTACGGACAATTAGGGACCGGAAATACACAAATCGCCGCTACCGCTGTACAAGCTAAAAATATAGAGGGAGTAAAGGCAATAGCAACTGGTAGTGGTCACACCTTGGCTTTGAAGAGTGACGGAACGGTCTGGTCCTGGGGAGACAATGGGACGGGACAATTAGGAATAGGAACTATCAACACACAACTAACACCGACTGTTATAAATGGATTAACAGGCATAATGGCGGTTAGTGTAGGAGATAGGCACAGCTCTGTAGTGAAGAATGATGGCAGTGTGTGGTCATGGGGCTACAATGGTTACGGACAATTAGGAAATGGCACACAGATTGCAAGCACTACGCCAGTCAAAGCAATAGGAATAACAGATGCTATTCAAGTTGCTTCTGGAGCTAATCATGTTCTAACTCTGAGGGCAGATAACACCATATGGGCCTCGGGCTTAAATGGATCAGGTCAATTGGGAGACGGAACGAACATTAATAGGAATGTACAGGTCCAAGTACAGGATAATAAAGCTCCTATCGTGAAATTAAAGTCTCCCTTAGGGACTGAGACGAATCCGATAGTAACCAATGTCTTAAAGCCAATAGTAGCCTGGTCACAGGAAGATGCGGTATGGACTAATTATACCGGTTTCCAGGTGCAAGTATTAAGAGCAACGGGCTCTGTTATTGTAGATTCAGGAGAAATTATGGGATCGACAACAGTTTCTACAGGAAGCTGGACGGTGAGTAACCCACTGCCTGTGAATGAGACTTATCAAGTGAGAGTTCGAGTAAAGGATGAAAGTATCTGGTCAGAGTGGTCAAGTTCAGGCTGGATAACTATTGCAACCAGCACTGGCAATATTCTTGGTCTTTCAAGTAGCAATCACAGTTTAACATTCAAAAAAGATGGAACGGTTTGGGGATGGGGCAGTAATAGTGCTGGCCAATTAGGTGATGGTACTTTAATTAACAAGATAACGCCAGTTCAAGTTGTAGGTATTACCAATGTAATAGCAGTAGCAAGTGGAGCGAGTCATAGTCTAGCTCTGAAGAGTGATGGAACCGTATGGTCATGGGGAAATAACACTTTTGGTCAGCTGGGGGATAACAGTAAGACACAACGCACTACTCCTGTACAAGTGTCAGGACTTACGGGAGTTGTAGCGATAGAAACGGGTTCAAACTCCAGTTATGCCTTGAAAAAAGATGGAACCGTATGGTCATGGGGATTTAATGGTGCTTATCAATTAGGAGATGGAACATACGTTGACCAACAAAAGCCAGTCCAGGCCAAAATTAGTGGAGTACGTACGATGGAAGCAGGAGTATCGTATGTATTAGTCATAAAATCAGATGGAACGGTCTGGGGCTGGGGGAAAAATCAGAGTGGTGAATTAGGTACCGGCACAACAGGATATGCCATTACTCCTATACAAACAAAAAATTTAGTGGGAGTAAAGGCACTAGCCACAGGTAGTAGTCATACTCTAGCTTTGAAAGAAGATGGAACGGTTTGGGGTTGGGGCAGCAATGGAAATGGACAATTGGGGATAGGTTCTCTAATTGGGCCAAATACTCCAATTGTTTTAAGTGGATTGACTGACATAACTGCGATTAGTGCAGGAGGCTCCCATAGCATAGCAGTGAAAAGTGATGGAAGTGCATGGTCATGGGGCAGCAATCGTTTAGGCCAACTAGGAATCGGTTCGAATGTTCAGAGCAATATTCCTGTAAAAGTAGCTGGCTTAACGGATGTCTTGGCAATAGCTGCCGGTTACGAGCATAGCATGTTTCTGACGAAAAATGACACAATATGGGCCACAGGCGATAATACTATAGGGCAGCTAGGAGACGGAACAACGGTCCATAAAACATCAGTAGTACAAGTACAAATAAACTAGTCAATTACTTTAGAACGATATCCTTCTTGATTGTTATATCAAGAGGGATATCGTTTTTTTGAAGAGTAAAGAAAAATAACTGAAATTTAAGTGTAATAGAATGGAGAGTTCAAGATTCATGTATAATGGAGGAAATTAGGTTCTACTAGTATAGCAAGCATATTAATAATAAGGAGCGATAATATGTCCTATTCAACTGGAAATTATCAAAAAATTTATAATCATATTGAAAAGTACATCGGTGAAATTGAAGCTGTGTTTAAAGAGATTGTGTCAGATAATTTGTCTATTGATATTCTGAGCGTGGCTCCAACAGCTGAACGGAATTTTTATACTTTTATTACATGTGGGATGAGTGAGCTACCCATGACAGTACCAGACGGAGCAGAGGAATACCGTTTTGCTGAGCTAATGATCTGCCTGCCTTCTACATGGAAGGTTTCTAATGAGGCATTTCAGAGTGAGCGATATTACTGGCCGGTGAAGGCATTGAAAACATTGGCGAGATTCCCCCATGAACATAACACTTGGCTTTTTCTTGGTCACACCTTAGATAATGACAGTCCAGCCGTACCTTATAGTGAGGATACACAATTCCAAAGTATGCTTCTTTCCCTTCCGGACGTTGCTGATGAAATTAAAGTAGATTTCTTTAATCTAACAATTTCGGATGAAAGAGTTGTTCACTTCTTTACATTAGTTCCACTTTATAAGGAAGAAGTTGAGTATAAGCTGGAGCATGGGATGGAAGCCTTGTTTGAGAAACTGAATGAAATCGGTACAGATGATATCGTGAATCTTGCTCGGGAAAATGTTTGTAAACCGGTTTAGTAGCTAGTAAGTAGACGGAATGAAGTTACGGAAGTTTTTGACACGAGTCTTGTGCGAAGTAGTTAATAAGTAAGTAAATTGCAGTTGTACGAATTGTTACTATGTGCCTTGTAGCTTAGTCTGTTTCATAAATTCGAATGAGTATGACTATTGTTAAATCATATAGCTGAGGGGCGATAAGATGAGCAAGCGAGCAACGGGTATCGTGTTTATATGCATTGCTGCGTTTTTATATGGAGTGAGGTATTTGAGCGCTGCTATTTTTGGATCGAATGTGTCCTCTTGGGATAAGGATCTATTCCAAGAATTGCTGAAATACGTGGGTAATGGTCCACTAGTCCTCAGTATGATCGCGTTAGTTATTGGGTTTGTATATTTATTGTTCGCGGAGTTTGGTACGGACATGTCGATGAAAATCAAAGAAAACTGGAATGCAGTAGACAAGGATTAGCATTACAGGGCGGCGTTGTAACGGAAGACGGTAGAATGCTTTTAATGAATATAGCTCAGTCGCTAGATTGCTGCCATAATAAAAATCCATAAGTTCAAGCCATTCCTCATGCTATCTATAGCGTGAGGAATGGCTTGAACTTGTATAAACGTATCCCTATGGTTTGCGACCATACATAACTGCGAAGTTGAAATACTTGTACATGCAATCTACATCGGTGAATCCAATCTCTTGCAGCCAGTTCAACTGTACATCCAGAGGTGTCATTCGATCGAGCTTCGTTCTCTCGTAAGCCGAATGTATTGCGGCTCTGGATAAGCCGCTGGCTTCCACTTTGTTCTTCCAGTCCTGCTTGTAGAGGGAATCAACAAACGCAGTGTGACCCAGAACCTGATCAGCATTAATGAAGATACCATTCGGAGCAAGATTGGAATAAGTGTTGCGATACAGCTCTTGTTTGTCACGATCTGCGAGATGATGAATGGATAGGGATGATATAATGATGTCGAACCCCTCACGCTGCTCATAATTCGTATAGTCATCCAGCAGATAAGTGACATTGGGGAATTGCTGCAGTCTTTGCTTGGCGATAGCCAGCATGTTCTCCGAAAGGTCGATAAGCGTCACTCTGGCATCCGGATATTTCTGCAAGAGCAGGGACGAGAATAGCCCGGTCCCAGCACCTAAGTCGAGTACGCGCGGCGTGTTCGTAGGAGCATTTGCTAGAGAGACAGATAGATTGTAAAAGTCATCAAAGCAAGGGATCAGTTTTCTTCTTTGCTCATCATACACCTGTGCTGCTTCATCAAATTGGCTGCGAACCTCATGTCTATTATTCATGTAACTGACCTCCCGATAGCTAAGTTTATTTTCTTCATACTAATTCAACTCATCTTATTCGTGAAATATATAGAATATATAAAGTTTATAGTTTTTTCCTATATATACAAAAAAAGAGAAGCTTCAAACGAACCGTCGTTCGTCGAAGCCTCTCTCCTTACTTCAACCGTCTAATAAGCGAGCTTGAGTATCTCGCGATTATCAACGAAGGTTGTTGTGTTGAACAGCATAAGCACATCCTTGATCTCGTTCTGTGCCATATAATCGCTAATGCTGCCGTTGTAATAACGCAGATCAATGACATGAATCTCAGGTACATGAAGCGCCAAGAAGGGCAGTACGCTGTGTGCATAGGAGTCCTTGATGACAAGCAGCTTCTCTTGCTTCACATCAGCGGGATTCACATCGCTTTTAATAGTCATAAGGGCATGAACGCCGCCAAGAAAATAAGAGTATTTATCTTTCTTCTCTAGATAGCTGTCGTCATATAGCCCCTCGACCGTTTCGCCTGTGTCAGCGATAAAGACTTCACTAGCAAGGCTCTGCTTGGGAAGATAGACCTGAACGGAGTCCGCTGTCAGTCCATTGAATTGACTGCGAGTATGGTAGCTGCCAAGGAATGACTCCGTCACCGTCTTAATGTCGAAATCCTTCTCCTGCTTCGGTTCCCATCCCATCTTCTCTGCATAAGCGACGTAAGCTAAGTAAGCACCGTAAGTCGTCCAATGATGGTCGGTACGGTAGAAAATAGGTCTGGAACCGCCAGCCGCCGGGCTAAGAAAATCAAAGCCATCCATAAAAGTCAGGCGATCCTGTAATTGCTTCGCCACAAAGGTATTAACTTCCGTCTGCGGATAAGCCGAAGCGAGCCAAGGCAGACGATCCGGGTACAGGCCGATGGAGTTAGGAGCCAGCAGGAAGGTCATATCCGCATCCGGATTTTTGGCTATAAACTTCTGGACTGCCCCGGAGAGCTGCTTGATCAATGCAAAGTCCGGTTTGTCGAATTTCTCAAATAAATAACCATTCTTGCCGTTATAAATCCCGTTGTTCTCCTGCTGCAAGCGGAGCTGCTCCATAGTAGATTTCACCGCAACCCAGTTGTTACGGAACGGGAAGTGATCCGTAACGAAGCTTTCGGCCTGATCAGCGAACTTCTTGGAGAATAGATTGTCCCAAGTAAGCTGCGGCGTGCTTTGCAGGTTGCGGTTCTCCGTATCAGAGAAGGTCTGCTTAGGCAGCAGGAAGAACAGGAAGGACATGACGAACAGGATGGCGACAAAGCCGATAACATAAATGCGATCCGTACTTTTCTTCATCTTGTTCATGCTCCTCTTCTAGATTAAAAGCGGAAATACAGGAAAGGGTTAAAGGTGGCATCAACCAAATAAGCGACCGACAGCAGGAATAAAATACCATGCCAGCCTAGCCCCAAATAGGGCTTTGATGCAAGCCAACCCTTTCTTTTTGCAGGTGCGGGCATAGAAGCGATGATCAAGACGATAAGCAGAATCGCATTCGTGTAGAGCAGATAGAAAGCTCCTGAATCCCACAAAGGCTGTCCGTTCAGACCTGCCATAGCAAGGAAATAGCTTCCCATCGCAGGCAATTCTTCAAAAGCGAAGAATACCCAGCCGATTAGAATGAGCAGCAAAGCATAGCAATGGCGTACCCATCTTGGCATCCGCTTCAGCAGGCCGAGACCTACCCATTTCTCGAAAATAAGGACCACTCCAAAGTATAATCCCCACAGTAGGAAGTTCCAGCTTGCTCCATGCCAAATGCCCGTAAGCAGCCAGACGATCATAATGTTCCGCAGCTGCATCCATAGCCCACGGCGATTGCCGCCTAACGGAATATAGACGTAGTCACGGAACCAAGTGCTGAGCGAGATATGCCAGCGTCGCCAGAAGTCTGTAATGCTCTGTGCCACATAGGGCTTGTTGAAGTTCTCATTGAATCGGAAGCCGAACATGAGCCCCAGCCCGATTGCCATATCGGAATAGCCGCTGAAATCAAAGTAGATCTGGAAAGCAAATGCTATAATGCCGATCCAGGCGACTAAGGTAGTTAAGGTATCTGGGCTGGAGCTGGATATCCCATTCCACAGCAGCCCGATATTGTTGGCTAGCAGTACTTTTTTGGCTAAGCCAATGGTGAAGCGCTGGACACCCTCGGAGAACATCGCGATGCTCACTGTCCGGTGACGAAGCTGCTCGGCAATCGTCGAGTATTGGACGATAGGCCCTGCTACTAATTGCGGGAATAAGGCGACGAATGTACCAAAGTCGAGCCAGTTGCGCTGCGCTTTCGCAGTCCCCCGATATACGTCAATGATGTACGACATAGATTGGAAGGTGTAGAACGAAATGCCGATAGGCAAAGGCAGATCCGTTAACGGAATATCGGTGCCTAATAAGGCATTGACGTTACCGATAAGGAAATCGGCATATTTGAAATAAGATAATAAACTCAAATTAACGGCAATAGATGCCGCAACAATCCACTTCCGCTGCAGAGGACTGAGCTTCGGCCGCTCAAGGAGCAGGCCGAAGCCGTAGTCAGTTAGTGTAGAGATGAGCATGATGACAATATAGATGGGCTCGCCCCATGCGTAGAAAATCAGGCTTGTCGCAAATAAAACAAGGTTCTTAATTCGCCAAGGTGAGCTGAAATACAACAGCAGCACAGCAGGCAAGAATAGGAATAGGAATAGCAGGCTGCTGAATACCATAGCCGATTATTCTTTAACGAAGAAATCTTCGAAGACTTTTACTTGCTTATCAGCGCGTTCTTTCTCAGAAATTGCGAAGTAGACGTATTTGCCTTTCGTTACAAGCTTATAGTTTTTGGCATTCTCATATTGATCCTGCAAATAAGTTTCGAATTGCTTCTGCACATCTGCAGCACGTTGTTTGACTGCTGTCTCTACAGCAGGAATATCCTTCTCGTCTTTTACTTTGATTACAGCAATTTCATTCGTTGAAACATTCATCATAGGTGTCTTGATTGTGTACTCTTCAAGCAAGGCTGGATCAAGATGGTACAATTCCTTCACCATATCAGCCTCCAGATCCAGGAATGGACGCTGCTCTTCCGATCCAAGTATAGCTTCAACCATTTCGGTTGTCGTCTGCTTCGGCTCGTAAGCCTCTTCTTTATTCGCATTGCCTTTATTGGCGCTTGAGCAAGCAGTCAGCATTAAACCTAATACTACAACCATCATTATGATAACTACGGATTTTTTTCTCATCAATTATCGACTCCTTCAAGTTTGTTGTCTGTGTACAACAATAACAACGAGGCAAGGTTTATTAATGTTGCACTCGTTGTTATTAGGTAAAAAATAACATTATTTATCATCAGCAAGTGTTGCATTTATTTCGCCGCCAATAATAATGACAATAGAACTCAAGTACAGCCAAATCAATAACACAATGATTCCCCCGAGACTACCATAGGTTTTGGAGTAATTGCTGAAATTATTAATGTAAAATTGAAAGCCGACGGAAGTCGCCAGCCATCCGAAGGTACTGAACAGCGCACCGGGAATGACTTCCTTGAAGCTAAGCCTGCGGCAGGGAAGGAACCAGTAGAGCAGCGTAAATACGCCAATCATTACGACGATAGGAATCAAATAGTGAGACAGCGTCCATGCCCATCCCAAGCTGTCGGGCGTATGCAAGAGACGTGTCAAATAGTCACTTATTACCTTGCCGAATACAAGCGTAAGCATGGCTACAAGAATAAGGACTGCGAGGACGACAGTGGCTATTAGCGAGATGCCGCGAAGCTTCCAGAATGGGCGATCGTCTTCGATATCATATGCTTTATTAAGTCCCTTAATAATCGCATTCATACCGCCTGAGGCCGACCATATAGTCGCAATCATACCAATAGACAGCACAGCTCCGCTGCCGGTATTCAGCACTTCTGCCATAAGATCTTGAATAGAGTTCCCTGTATCGGCAGGGAGAATCTGGACGAATTCCTGGAGGAATTGATCCCCTGATAGTTGGATCATGCCTAGCAGATTGACGATAAAGATAAGAAAAGGGAAAATGGATAGAATCAAATAATAGCTGACCTGCGCACCTAATGCAGGAACATCATCATCACGGAATCTGGCATATAAGTTTTTCACAAAAGAGTTCTTCATTCGTTTCTTCGATGTCACGGTTGTCATTGTTGGCATTGTTATTCACCTTCCTTATCCTTCTTTACACCGAAATGTCGGGTGAATAAACGTTTATAAAACTATTTTCATGGGGGAATTAGAATGTCTGCCAAAAAAGAAGCAATTGAACTGCCGAAGCTTCCAACTCATCTGGACGAATTGGAGCTGGAGGATTATGAATTAGAGGATGAACGGAGCATTCATGATTGCGTTCTTCAAGACCGCGATATGGCTAACCAGTCAGCCCATAGAGTTTGCTTCGATCGCGTATTGTTCAAGAACGTGGCGTTCCGCAGGACAACCCTTCGCAAGGCTGAATTCACAGATGTCCTGTTCGATAATTGTGATTTGTCCAATCTGGACCTTAATGCAGCCATTATGCATCGGGTAGCTTTTCGCAACTGCAAGCTGCTTGGCATGGATTTGTCAGAGAGTACTTTGCGAAATGTGCTATTCGAGGACTGCTATGCGGAATATGCCGTCCTTCGCTTTGCTAATACCAAGCAGATGAAGCTTACGAGGGGGACTTTTGCCAAAGCGGATTTTTTCAGAACGACTTTAGTCAAAGCGACCTTCGAAGAGACGAATCTGGATCAAGCCCAATTCTCGCAGACTAAGCTGGCAGGCATTGATCTAAGTCAATGCGAGTTCGATGCGCTCGGGGCTTCTTTAGAAGATTTGCAGGGCTGCATAATTGCCCCTCATCAAGCAGCGGTATTCGCGTCACTCTTTGGCTTGGTTGTAACCCGTGACTAGAGGAGAAGATAACATCATAGTGGAGGTACGCTCATGGGGCATGCATGCAAAGTCGTCATCGTGGACGACGAAATATTGGTTCGGCAAGGGATCAAGCATCATCTGAATTGGGAGCAAGAGGGCTTCCGGATCGTCGGAGAAGCCTCTAACGGCAAGGAAGCGCTGGAGATTATTGAGCAGGTTCAGCCTCATATTGTTATTACGGATATTGTGATGCCCATTATGGATGGGGAAGAATTGACGCGTCTTGTGAAGGCGCAATACCCAGATATTGAGGTCATCATATTGAGCAGCTTCGGAGAATTCGAATACGTTCGTTCTACCTTCCAGAGCGGAGTTGCTGATTACATATTGAAGCCGAAGCTGGAAGCCGAGGAGCTGCTGCAGATTCTTCGCCGCACCGCACTCAAAATTCCATCCCTGCAAATGCCGGAAGGAACGATGGAATCCACCGGGTCCATCGAGTCGATGATTGATAAGCAATTGTCCGGCTATGATGTCGAGTATGACGCTGCCACCATCGCCGGGACCTTTCCTTATCAGGGCTTCTGCTTGCTTGGTGCCGATCTTAAGAGGCTGCAGTACAAGCCTAAGGTGCAAGAAGTACGTATACAGGCGAGAATGATAAGTGAGCTTGAGCTTGAATTCGATAAGCTTCAATATAGAGTCATCGTTCCGGCTAATTCGAATGCCATTGTTTTTGTAATTAATGCGGAGAAAGTAGATATAGGCAGCAGACTGGCGCTAGCGGGTAAGTCGCTGGCCGCTTGGTCGCAAGAGCAGAGCCTTGATGTTGGTTGGACGATAAGTAAAGTATTTAGCGACTTTGGCCAGCTCGGGGCTATTTATCGCGATAATTTTCTCAGGCTGAATGAATACCGTTTCTATTTCCCAGATCAGCAGTTGATTCTGCATAGTGAGCTTCCGGTTCCGACAGGAGAGAATCTGACGTTCGATATTGCCGGGTTTACCGAAGAGTTGAATAGGCAGCACTTCGACGCCGCGTTTGAGAATTTGCAGGAGTATGTAACAGGCATGGCTGGCAATTATAAGGCGAGTGTATATGAATTCAAGTCTTTGCTAAGCAATGTTATTTTCACAATTCTGATTAGTCTCGGACGATTGGGCTATGAAGTGAAGGACCTAGATGCAGTCAAATACGATTATTTCAAATGGATGGAAGAAGCGAGGCATATAAGAGAAGCCTCTGAGCTGCTGGATAAGTTCATAGCAGAAGCGCGGGACAGAATCGAGAGCAGGCGGCAAGCAGGCAATCCCAATATGCAAATGCTGCTGGATTATATTGTGGAGCATTATGCTGATCCGCTGAGCTTGACGGACGTTGCCAAGCATTTTCACTTTAATCCGTCATATTTGTCCACCTATTTCACGATGCACAATACAGAAGGCTTCAGTGAGTATTTGAATAAGATTCGGGTCGAAAAAGCGGCAGAACTGCTGCGCATGGATGCAGCCACGATCTCTGAGATTAGCGGAATGGTTGGCTACTCGGATCATAGCTACTTCACGAAAGTATTTAAGAAGCTTATGGGACTTTCACCAAGTCATTATCGCAAACAAATGCTGAACAAGAGGGATTAACTATGCGCACATTACGGGATGGGTTCAAGGTCAACGGCTTGTTTTTCAAAATATTCATTGTTATGGTCGTCAGCATCATTTCTGTATCGCTGCTAACGTCATGGGTGACGATACGCCTGTCGGAGCAGCTGTTCATGGAAACCTTCAGCATAACGAACGGCAAAGTGATTAACCAAATGCAGGAGAATTTCGAATCCTTCAATTATGCTGTGGTGAGAGCATCCAATAGTGTGCTCCAGAGCGGGACGATTAAGGGCTTCCTGACGAGAGCGGATTCGGATTCGGTTACAACCTCCACCCAGGTTTTTCGGGCCAGCCAGCAAATGAAGGAGATCCGTTCCAATCTGAGCTCCTATGATGTCGGCATTACCGTTATAGGGAGCAATGGACGAAGCTTTTCTACAGACAGTGCCTATTGGCCGATCACGACGGAGGCGCTTCGCAAGCATACCATTACAGCTCATACACTGGATGAGCCTAAGCGGCTTATGTATCATGCAACCGATTCGTCTCTTGGCGAATCGGTTATTGTTGCTTCCAAAGCATTAATGGATCGTGTGAACGGTAATATTTATGGCGCATTGTATATTCCGATTCGCGAGCAGGAATTCAAGCGATTGTATACAAACTTCACGAGCGAGGGCAATGATATCGTCATCGTAGATAACGCAGGCCGTATTATATCGAGCAACCTAGGGGAGTTGATCGGTCAAGACGGCCATGAGCTTCTCGGCTATGCAAGCGAGCTTAAGCAAGAAGGGAAGGACTACAAGGATGTTACGGCGATGGGCAAGGATTATATTTTGCTCGCCGAGCATTTGCCCACCTATGACTTCTATCTGATCAATTTGATCGACAAGCAGGTTGCACGGAGCCAACTGGTCGATGCCCGGGCAATTGCGCTGATCTGCGGGGGGATCGTCTTGGTCGCTCTTCTTCTTGTCTTTCTTATTACAAGGCGGATGACGAGATCCTTGACCCTGCTTGTCCGTCAAATGTCCAGAGTCACGCAAAAAAACTTTGACAACTATATTACGGTGTCAGGCGGCTATGAAGTGAGGGAGCTGGGCCAGGCCTACAATTACATGCTGGATGAGCTGAATGATTATGTGAAAAAACTGGTCCAGACGCAGAAGGAGCAGCGCAACGCGGAGCTTGCAGCCTTGCAAATGCAGATTAATCCGCATTTTCTATATAACACGCTTGCGTCTATTAAAATTCTCGTACAGCAGGGAAATAAAGAAAGGGCAGCTGAGACGATCCATGCGCTTATATCCTTACTCCAGAATACGGTCAGCAACGTAAGCGAGACGATTACAGTGGAGCAGGAGCTCGATAATCTAAAAAATTATGTATTTATTAATCACGTTCGCTATGGGGAGCAGATTAAAGTCAATTATTTCATCGCCCCCGATTGTATGGCGTACCATCTGCCCAAGCTGATTATTCAGCCGTTTCTGGAGAATGCCTTTTTCCATGCCTTCAATGAGACGAACGAGGGATACATCTATGTGATGGTATCCAAGGAATCCGGCTCCTTGATCTGCGAGGTTGTCGATAACGGCTCAGGCATGGAGCTTGCCTCTGATAATGGCAAAGCTGCCTTGCCTCGAACGAATCGCTCTCGCAAGCTATTCTCAGGAATAGGCGTACGAAATGTGAATGATCGAATCGCACTTTTATACGGTGAAAATTATGGTGTAACCCTGACGAGTGCTCCAGGAGAAGGAACTCGTGTGCGAATTCGCTTGCCTATTCTCAAATAAACCTAAAAATAATACCAAAAAACAAGATGATTCCTACTGGGATAAGGATACAAATACAGGAAACAATAAAATGACTAATCGAAGCAAATATATTGCTAACGAGTTATTTTGACCTGTTGTTATAATAATTTTGTTAGCCGGCAAACGCTTTCAAACAAGGCTGAAATCAAGAAAAGGGGTTGGAAGGAATTGAAAAAATTACTTACTGTTCTAATCGCGAGCATCGTATTGCTATCCGCGTGCTCCAACAATGCAAATAACGGAGCAGCTTCTGAAAAGCCTGCTGACGGCAAGCAAGAACTTACAGTTTGGGCTTGGGACCCTGCCTTCAACATTGCAGCTCTAGAGCTTGCAAAGGATGCTTATGCAGCCAAAAAACCAGATGTAAATGTGAATATCGTTGAGAATGCCCAAGCGGATATCGTTCAAAAGCTGAACACTGGCTTGAACTCCGGCACAACCAAGGGCTTGCCTAATATCGTACTTATCGAAGACTATCGTGCTCAAAGCTTCTTGCAGGCTTATCCAGATGCTTTCTATGACATGAGCAGCTCGATCAAAGCCTCTGATTTTGCCGATTACAAAATCGGTCCTACTAGCGTAGACGGCAAGCAATATGGCGTGCCATTCGATTCCGGCGTTACTGGCTTGTATATCCGTACGGATTACCTTGAGCAAGCAGGCTATACAACAGCTGATATAACGAACGTAGATTGGGACAAAATTATTGAGGTAGGCAAGAAGGTAAAAGAAAAAACAGGTAAAAACCTGCTTACACAGGACCCTAATGACCTTGGTCTGATTCGAATGATGATTCAATCCTCCGGCTCATGGTACCTCAAAGAGGATGGCAAAACGCCAAATCTGGCAGGCAATGAGACGTTGAAGCTGGCGTTCGAGACCTACAAAAAGATTATGGATGCAGATATCGTGAAAATCACTTCCGACTGGAGCCAATTCGTAGCTGGCTTCAACAGCGGTGATGTGGCTTCTGTTCCAACAGGCAACTGGATTACACCTTCGATCAAAGCGGAAGCTTCACAATCCGGCAAATGGGCAGTCGTGCCATTCCCAACTCTTCCAGGTAGCGACAAAGCGGTTAATGCCTCGAACCTTGGCGGCAGCTCGTGGTATGTCATGAACATTGATGGCAAGGAAGCGGCAGCAGAATTCTTGGCACAAACTTTGGGTTCTGATGTTGAGCTGTATCAGAAGATGGTTACTGAAGTAGGCGTTATCGGTACGCTGAAAGCAGCAGCAACAGGCTCAGCTTACGAGCAAGCCGATGAGTATTTCGGCGGACAAAAAATTATTGCTGACTTCGCTGCAATGACAGAGAAAATTCCTAGTGTGAACTATGGTATGCATACGTACGCTATTGAGGATATCCTCGTCGTAGAAATGCAGAATTTCATGGGCGGCAAAGCGCTGGATAAAGTACTTGCAGACGCACAATCCCAAGCAGAAACTCAAGTTAAATAATCGCTCAAAAGATCGCGGAAAGCATACAACCTTGGGCTATACCCAAGGTTGTATTTCCGTCAAGAAAGGGGTTCGGCTGACGTGAAAGCAGCAAAGCCTGGTATTAACATTCGCTCCAAAGAGAGCATGATTGGCTGGTTATTCATCGCACTTGCAGTCATCATGATTGGAACCTTTTATTTCTATCCAATGATTCAAGCCTTGATTCTTTCTTTTAAGACAGGGACAGGCGTGAATTTATCATTTACAGGTCTTGATAACTACAAGCGTTTATTGCAGGACCCCACGTTTTTGACGGCAGTTAAAAACACTTTTATTTTCTTAATCGTTCAAGTACCCGTCATGATTATTCTGGCGCTGTTCATATCCGTATTGCTTAATGACAGCAAGCTGAAATTCAAAGGCTTTTTCCGTACGGCAATCTTCTTGCCTTGCGTTACCTCGCTTGTCGCCTATTCCGTTATCTTTAAATATTTGTTCGCAACGGACGGTCTAATCAATCAAATGCTGACTAAGATTCACCTGATTAATGCTCCTATCGAATGGATCACCGATCCTTTCTGGGCCAAGGTTACCATTATTATTGCAATCACATGGCGCTGGACAGGCTACAATATGATTTTCTATCTGTCCGCCCTTCAAAATATTGATAATTCCATCTATGAAGCGGCGAGAATTGATGGCGCTTCTCCAGTTCGACAGTTTTTCGGCATTACAGTTCCTTTGCTTAAGCCAATCATTCTGTTCACCTCGATTACGTCGACGATCGGAACGCTTCAATTGTTCGATGAGATCGTCAACATTACGAAGGGTGGACCGGGCAATGCGACGATGTCCATCTCACAATACATCTACAATCTTTCATTCAAATACACACCGGACTTCGGCTATGCGGCAACCGTATCGTATTCCATCGTGATTATGATTATTATATTGTCGATCCTCCAGTTCAAAGCGGCAGGTGATAAGTAATGGCCAAATTAAAACGCATATTCATTTACCTTTTCTTAAGTTTGGTATCGCTGGTATCGATCTTTCCTTTCTTATGGATGATCATCAGCGCCACGAACAAATCAGTCGATGTGACGAAGGGAAGATTGCTTCCCGGCAGCCATCTTATAGATAACTTCAATAATCTGATCAACACTGTTGATCTTGGCGGGGCACTATGGAACTCGGCGAAAATCTCGGTAACGACAACGATACTGGCGATGCTGATCGCTTCGCTTGCAGGCTATGGCTTTGAAGTGTTCCGAAGCAAAACAAAGGATATCGTCTTCAACATATTGCTGTTGTCCATGATGATTCCATTCGCGGCGTTGATGGTGCCGTTGTATCAAATGTTCGCAGGTATTTCGCGTACAATGCCGGCCATCGGGATTGATACGCTGGTATCCGTTGTTCTGCCAACCTTCACGACAGCCTTCCTGATCTTCTTCTTCCGTCAGAGTACGAAGATGTTTCCGAAGGATCTGCTTGAAGCGGGACGGATCGATGGGCTAACTGAGCTGGGGCTGTTCTTCCGCATCTATATGCCGACAATGAAGACGACCTATGCGGCAGCCGGCATCATTACATTCATGTCGAGCTGGAACAATTATTTGTGGCCGCTCATCGTGCTGCAATCGCCGGAGAAAAAGACAATACCGCTGCTAATCTCGAATCTGGGCTCCAGCTATTCGCCTGATTACGGCATTATTATGACGGCTATCGTTATCTCGACGATACCGACCGCGCTCGTATTCTTCCTCATGCAGAAGCATTTCGTCGCGGGAATGACAGGGTCTGTGAAGTAAGAGTAAGGACGAAGGACAGAGGAATAAAGACTGGGGACTATGGCCGTTTCGATATATTCGGGGAAGTACATTGCATGATGGCTAACAACAAGGGAGAGATCACAATGAAAGCTATAACACCAACCTTGACCTGGTTGACTGACGTAAGCGTATTTGCGGTTAACCGAGTGCTGGCACACTCGGATCATCCTTATTATGAGACGATGAAGGACGCTGAGGAGAAGAAGCCAATGGCGCTTCGCCATGACTTGAACGGCACTTGGAAGTTCAGCTATGCCGTTAATCCGAAGGCTCGCGCTGAGCGCTTTTATGAGCTTGATTATGAGTGCAGCGGCTGGGACAATATTCAAGTGCCAGGGCATATTCAGCTGCAGGGCTACGGCAAACCGCAGTATGTGAATACGATGTACCCATGGGATGGGCATGACGATATTCGTCCTCCCGCAATTCCTGAGCAGCATAATCCGGTCGGAAGCTATGTGAAGGTTGTGACGGTACCTGAGGAGTGGACAGGCAAGCCGGTCTATCTTTCTTTCCAAGGCGTGGAGTCGGCCTTTTATGTGTGGTTGAACGGTCAATTTGTTGGATATAGCGAGGATAGCTTCACGCCCTCCGAATTTGAGCTGACGAAGTACCTGCAAGCTGGCGAGAACAAGCTCGCCGTTGAGGTATATCAACGCAGTACGGGAAGCTGGCTGGAGGATCAGGATTTCTGGCGGTTCTCCGGAATATTCCGGGATGTGTACCTCTATACGGTTCCAGATATTCATGTGCGGGATTTGTTCGTGAATGCCGATCTGGATTCTTCTTATACAAAAGGCACGCTTAACGCGCGCTTGAAGCTGCAAGGTGAGCAAGCCGGCAGAATCGTAGGCGAACTGAAGGATGCGGCTGGTAAGCTGGTTGCTTCCACGACCCTGACTGCGCCTATTGGGGAGGAAGCCGTTCTTTCTATGAATGCAGGGGAAGTTCAAGCTTGGAGCGCCGAGAAGCCATATTTGTACATGCTGTATATTAGTGTGTACGATACAGCAGGTAAGCTAGTAGAGGTGATTCCGCAGAGGGCAGGCTTCCGCAAATTCGAAATGATTGATAAAATTATGCATCTTAATGGCAAGCGGATTGTGTTCAAAGGTGTGAACCGGCATGAATTCAATGCGCATAGAGGCCGGGCGATTACGAAGGAAGATATGCTGTGGGATATTAAGGCGCTCAAGCGCAACAATCTGAATGCGGTTCGTACCTCCCATTATCCGAACCAGTCGCTATGGTATGAGCTATGTGATGAATATGGCGTGTATGTTATAGATGAGATGAATCTGGAGTCGCATGGCTCTTGGCAGAAGATGGGCGCTGTCGAGCCGTCCTGGAATGTTCCCCGGAACAAGCCGGAGTGGGAGCCTATTATTATGGATCGGGCAATCTCGATGGTTGAGCGGGATAAGAATCATCCTTCAATTCTAATCTGGTCAGTCGGCAATGAATCTTATGCGGGCCAAGTGCTGCTTAATGTGTCGAACTACTTCCGGGATACAGACCCTAGCCGTCTTGTTCATTATGAAGGGGTATTCTATGACCGCGATTATAATGATACGAGCGATATGGAGAGCCGGATGTACGCGAAGCCGGCTGATATTGAGCAATATTTGAATGACAATCCACAGAAGCCATACATTAGCTGTGAATATATGCATGCGATGGGCAATTCGGTCGGCGGGATGCATAAATATACGGAGCTTGAGAACAAGTACCCGATGTATCAAGGCGGCTTCATCTGGGATTATATCGATCAGGTTATCGAGAAGAAAAATCGCTACGGTGAATCTTTCCTCGCCTTCGGCGGCGACTTCGATGACAGAGCGACCGACTATAATTTCTGTACGAACGGTATCGTGTTCGCAGACCGCAAGGAATCACCGAAGATGCAGGAAGTGAAATTCTTGTATCAGAATGTGAAGCTGGTTCCTGATCGCCAAGGAGTGAAGATCACGAATGAGAACCTGTTCGAAGGAACGGATGCTTATGATCTGATCTATAGCTTGAAGCTTAACGGCGAAGAGGTGCAGCACGGCAAGCTGGATATTGATGTTCCGGCACAGACAGAGGCTTATATTTCATTGCATTTGCCTGATTGGTCGGAGGCAAAGCCTGGTGAATATCAGCTGGATGTCTCGCTTACATTGAAGGAGAGCACGCTATGGGCGGATGCTGGTTATGAAATGTTTTTTGGACAGCATATTTTCTTGCTTGATGCTGAGGTTCCTGTATTGCCGAAAGGTCAGTTCCGAGTTGTAGAAGGCGACGTGAACATCGGGGTTCACGGCCTCGATTATAGTATTATGTTCTCGAAGCAGGCAGGAAGCTTGACCTCTGTCAATTATGCAGGACGTGAGATGATCGCGATTCCACCAGCACCGCTGTTCTGGCGGGCAACGACGGACAATGATAAAGGCTTTGCGCTGGGCTTTGATTCCGCGGGCTGGTTCGCGGCTAGCCTCACTCGCAAATGCATCGCTGTTGAATTGACAGAAGCTGAAGGTCATGTCACAGTCGCTTTCACTTATAATCTAAGCATTAGTGCTGATGTGAAGGTCGTAGTTGCCTATACGGTATATGGAGACGGAAGCATTAAGGTGAAATCTCACTATTCCGGAACGGCAGGACTTCCGAAGCTGCCTATCTTCGCCTTGTCATTCAAGGTGCCGGCTGATTATCATCATTTGGACTGGTATGCGATGGGTCCGGAAGAAAACTATATTGATCGTGCCTTCGGTGCAAGGCTTGGTGCATTCAGCAACAAGGCAGCCGATAATGTATCGGGCTATGTTGTCCCACAGGAATCCGGCAACCGTACGGGCGTGCGCCGTGTCGGCATCACGAATGACAACGGTCACGGCATCCAAATTACAGCTCCCGCTTCTCAGCCGGTGGAGTGCAATATTTCTCCGTACACCGCATTCGAGCTGGAGAGTGCCTACCATCATTATGAGCTGCCGAGCGTCCACTATACCGTGGTAACCGTGGCAGGCAGACAAATGGGTGTAGGAGGAGATGATAGCTGGGGAGCGCCTGTGCACAAGGAATACTTGATCCAAGCGGACCAAGAACTCGTATTCGAATTCCATATTCACCGCTTATAGAATGTAGATTAGGGATGGGATTCGGTAAGGGAAGGTCCCTGGAGGTATAGAAACTATTGTCGAAATTTTGGTCTCTGCTTTAATTTTTGGTAAAGCTATAACCTTCGTTTCCACTTTCATAGTGGTTTCGAAGGTTATTTTTGTTTGTTAAGGGGTTCACCAGTTATTTGTTGTTTAGGGGAGGCAAGCCTCCTGAGATATGAGTCTAGCCTCATTGAATGCATGTAGAGTAGGGAAAGCAGGCCGAATGTGTGAGAATAGCCTCACTGAATAGTGAGGGAAGTGCCGCTCGGAGCGGATGATTCGTTTCCTAGAGTAACTGTTTGTTGAATGGGGAGTTCATTTCCAGCTATTGAGTGGGTAAGCATATCGTCAGCTATTGAGGGACTTGAGGGATATGAGACAAGGCAGGGGAGCTGCTATGAGGCTAACTCATATAAGTGTGAGGATGGCCGCCTATAATTACTGCAAATGGTGAGGAAAGCTAGTATGTGTGAGGTAAAGCTCATACCTCGGGAGGCAAGCCTCCTGAGATATGAGTCTAGCCTCATTGAATGCATGTAGTGTGGGGAAAGCAGGCTGAATATGTGAGGATAGCCTCACTGAATAGTGAGGGAATTGCCGCTCGGAGTGGATGATTCGTCGATAGAGTAACTGTTTGTTGAATGGGTTAGTTCATCGTCACCTATTGAGGGACTGTAGAGATTATGAGTTAGGTATATGACTGATGGACGGATTCCCGAGAAAGCCTGGACCGTCTGTTTTTGCAATAAGGGTCTCAAAAACGCGGATTTACAATATCTTCACGTCGAGTTAATGGAACGCGCATACTAAGGGTATAGACTTCTATCTTGTTACTTAACTAGAGCTAACAGAAGAGGTGTACACGATGAAAAGAAGAAAAAAACAGATGATTGCATGGCTGTTGATCAGCAGCTTGCTGTTAGGATTAGTTCCTACGGCAGTCCCTGTTGCAGTAGCAGCGAGTCCTTATCCAAGCCTGCTTATTACTGAGCTTGTGCCAGACAGCGCTAATGTGGGGGGCTCAGATGCCTATGAATTTGTTGAGGTGTATAACAACACGGCATCCGAGATTGATTTCAAAGACTATGGCATTTACTACTTGAACAATAAAGTATATACACCATGGCCGATATCATCGGCAGGGGATATTCGAATTCCTGCGGGCAAAGCCATTGTATTATGGGTCATGAACGGACCGAATAATGACTTAATCGCAGATAAATTTAACACCAATTATGGGACAAGCCTGGTTGAAAATACAGATCTATTCCGCTTTGCAGTAAGCGGAGGGATGGCGAATGGAGGCCCGCGGTCTCTAGCGATTAAAGACAGCAGCGGGACGATTATCTCTCAGGCGAGCTATCAGAATGATGATCAGACGCAGGAGAACAAAGGGATTTTCTACAAAATCGCTCCAGCCGGAGCAGTAGAAATGCTAATGATGGATGGAGTGGGAACGCAGCCCGCTACCCCTGGCAGTGTGCTGCCCGAGCAGGTGACGCCTCCCGTAACTAACGCAGCGCCAGTCATTAATCACAGCCCGGCTGCTTCAGCAAGCGTATTAAGTGATCTGGCTATTGCCGCCTCCATCACGAACGAAGAGAGCCAGAACGGCGGGAATGACCCGGTCGTTGCTACGGTTTTTTATAAATCGGCTTCTCAGCAATTTTTCACAGCAGCGAGCATGAGTGCTGGCGCTGGAATGACTGATTATCAAGGAATCATCTCCAAAGCGGCGATGGTAGAGCCAGAGCTGAACTACTATATTCAAGTGAAGGATCAGGCGAATACGGTAACGACTTCAACCTATACGGTTGCAGTGGATGGATTGCCTAGCTTCGATCCGGCGAATGTTCCGCCCCTGCTCGTGACAGAGCTGCTGCCGAATAGCTCGAATGTGGGGAAATCAGATGGGTATGAATTTATAGAGGTCTATAACAATACGACGGCGGAAGTGAATTTCAGCAATTATAAAATCTTCTACCGATATCCGGATTCTGGTACGGATGCGGATGTAATCTGGCCGACGGATCAGGAGGATATCCGCATCCCGGCACAGGGCTCTATCGTATTCTGGATCATTAATAGCGAGAATACAGATCGGACCGTTGCGGACTTCAATGCTGCATTCGGCACGGCGCTGGTAGAGAATAAAGACATCGTAAAAATGTACAGTGACGGCATGGCGAATGGGAGCCGCAGAGGCGTCGTCATTGGAACGAATACACATAGGGAAATAGCGTCGGCCTATTATGATGGCTCGATTGCAGGCGAGACAGCAGAGAACAAGGGCATTTATTATAAATATCCTGTTAATGGTACGACAACTTCAATTAAATACAGCGTGGGAGCAAAAGCCCCGTCCCCAGGTAGCATAGAGCCGGATCAAGTTCCTCTGCAGCCAATAGAGGTGAAGGAGGATATGATCCCTCCAACTGTAACGGATGTAACGGGAACGGTTGAGATTGCACAGTCAGATAATCTTGAGCTGATTGTAGATGCAAAGGATGATCAAGGAATCCAATCGGTTGCCGTCTATTTCAAGTCTAATCTGGATGATGGCTACACCAAGCATTATTTATACCAGGATTACAACGATACGATGTACCATTACACGGTGGCAGCTCCTAACTTAATTGCGAAGTCGTATATTGAATATTATTTTGAAGCATCGGATGGAGCGCATACGATTAAGTCCCCTGTGAAGCGTGTGGCTGTGACAGGAGGCCCAGATCGTTCTCCTCTGCGTCTGAACGTGAAGAATGGCGATCTTGTCTCTGGAACATACGTGCTGAAGGGTACGGCGGAGAATGCGGGAGCGGATGCTCTGGAGCTAATGGTGGACGGTACTCCTGCTGACCATACGTACCGCGCGCTGGAGCAGGACGCATCCTTTGCCTTCGAGGCAGCAGAGGTGAACTATTATTTCAAGAATGCGGTTACGATTGGAGAAGAGATTCTATATACGTTCATGGACCCAATCAATAGCTATGAGACGCTGAGCTATCCGATTGATAGCGCACGACTCAAGGAAGGCGAGAATGGCATTGCTATTCGGGCAGGTACGAAGACGGGACCATTCGATGATCGCCCTGAGGAGAACCGGGATGATTTTCAGGTAAGGAATGTTCGTCTCGTGTTGAGCGATGGCACAACGATCTATGATCCGGCCTACGCTGATCGGAACAAGGACATTAAGATCGGTGATTCTTCGGCAAGCAAGCCAAGATTCGTAGAATTCAAATTCCCGATAACAGCGGATAAAATGCATGCGAAAGCAAGCGACTGGAATACGAAGGCTGTCGAGGATGGTGTTCATACGATAGCTGTGAAGCATGGCGCCAGCGAGGTATCAGCGAAGGTGACCGTGGATAATACTCCTCCTTCTATTCAAGCTAGTGTGGAAGATGGGCAAATCTATCGCGGTGCATTCAAGCTGGAAGCAGATGTAACAGATAAGCTGGCTGGTGTGGCATCGGTGAACGCGAAGCTTGATGGGGCCCCTATCGAATTGCCGTATGCGACAGCATCAGGCAAGCTTGCTGCAGGTGAGCATGAGCTCTTCATTCAAGCGACGGACAAAGCTGGCAATCAGTCGGAGAAGACCATTCGCTTCCAAGTGCCGAATGAGAACCCGGATAAGCCGCAATTGGTAGCGCCGCTTCAAGGCTCGACTATGGCTGGCAGCAGCGTTAATCTGTCAGTCAAGGCGTCTGATCCGACAGGCGACGTGATGAAATTACTGTTCATGAAGGGCTTCAATTACGATGCAGCTGCCAAGAGCGGGTTTGTTGCCTTTAAAGGCGCATCGGAGATTGAGCCTCCTAAGCAAATCGTTCCGGAAGGCGATCAAGCGATGGATTCCTCCGATTACAGCAAAATCAGCAGCGTAGATGGCGATTATCTCGTGAGTGATTCGGTGGATCGCTTCCCGTATCATCGCTTCGAGATCAAGCTGGACAAGAGTGTTAAAGCAACGGACCGTGTCGATATTCAGTGGCAGGGCAAATCGTTGGAGGGGCGCAAGGTTAGCTTATACGCTTGGAGTCCGAAGGAAAACCGCTGGATGCTGCTCGATTACAAAGTAGCGGGAGTGGAAGACTTCAATCTTGGGTCTACTGTCAACGCTGGCCTTTACAATGATAACGGTATTATTCAGGTCATGGTACAGGACGAATTGCCAGTGAAGCAGGACCCTTATGATTTCTCCTTTATCTGGATGTCCGATACGCAATATTATTCTGAGAGCTATCCGGAAATTTATCAGAAAAATGTAGAGTGGATTGTCGAGCAGCAGGATGCGATGAACATTAAGTATGTGATTCATACTGGAGATATCGTTGATGATGCCGATCAGGATTATCAATGGCAGAACGCCAATAAAAGCATGAAGGTGCTGGATGATTCCAAGATTCCTTACGGCGTGCTTGCAGGCAATCATGATGTGTCCCATCAGACAGGAGACTATTCCTACTATTGGAAGCACTATGGCGAGGACCGCTTCAAAAACCAGCCGACCTATGGAGGCTCTTATCAGAACAATAGAGGTCACTATGACCTGATTTCCGCAGGCGGTGTTGATTTTATCATCGTATATATGGGCTGGAACATCGGAGATGAGCAGATCGATTGGATAAATCAGGTTGTGCAGGATCACCCTGACCGAAAGGCGATTCTGGCTTTTCACGAGTACATGCTCGTATCGAATAACCGTGCTCCAATCGCAGACAAAATTTATGAGAAGGTTGTTGTGCCAAACAAAAACGTATTTGCGACGCTGTCTGGGCATTATCATGATGCAGAGACATTGGTCGACGAGATTGACGATGATGGAGACGGCAAGCCTGATCGCAAGGTCTATCAGATGCTGGCCGACTATCAAGGTGCTGAGCAAGGCGGATTAGGCTATATCCGATTAATGCAATTCGACTTACAGAACAATAAGGTGCATATGAAGACTTATTCTCCTTATCTGGATGATTACAACTATTACGATCCAATCAAAGAGCCAGGCAAAGATGAATTTGATATGGACGTCGATTTAACTCAAATGGAAAAGCGGGTCGCAACAGATTACTTCGCTGTGAAAGTGTACACCGATCAAACGATCGGTCAAGCTGCTAACGTAGCCAGTGGAAGTGTTGCAACAGCTGTATGGAATGGATTGTCCGCTGACCAATATTACCAATGGTATGTTATTGCTGAAGATGCGAATAGCGGTTCCACGCTGTCGGATATTTGGGGCTTTGCAACAGGAGATATCCCATCTGGCGGAGGCAACGGAGGCAATGGCGGCGGAACGGGCGGCAATGGCGGAAACGGAGGTACTGGTGGAAACGGCGGTACTGGCGGCAACGGGAATGGTGGAAATGGCGGAGGCACGGAAGAGAAGCCTTCGTTCAAAGATACGAAATCCCATTGGGCCGAGACCTATATCGCAAAGCTAGCTGACAACAAGATTATTACAGGATATCCAAACGGAGAGTTCAAGCCGAATAATCGGATGAGCAGAGCAGAGTATGTGGCGGTTATTTATCGCTTGCTGGGATTGAAGCCTACGGCTGGCATAGCGCCTTCCTTCACCGATATTGGGGATAACGCTTGGTATAAGGAATACGTAAGTGAGCTAATGAAGGCCGGCATCGTGAATGGCTTCACGGATGGAACCTTCAAGCCGAATCAGCACATGACAAGGGAAGAGGCGTTCGTTATGTTGTACCGGGCAATGAAGGGACAGCTGCCAGAAGCTCCATCAGACCAGAAGCCAACCTTTACGGATGGCAGCCAGATTGCTGGCTGGGCACAAGAGGCAGCCGCGGCGCTAGTCCAAGCTGGTATAATTGAAGGCTACGAGGATGGCACCTTGCGTCCGAAGGCTACGATCACCCGAGCAGAAATTGCGAAGATAGCTGCTTATTTTGTAAAGTAATCAATAAAAAAGATGGACGCGATGCTTTCCTTTTCGAGGGAGAGCGGTCGCGTCTTTTTTTAAGGGAGAGGAGGGCTAGATGAGAAATAATGGGGCAACCTACTAAGCGAATAATGAAGGTAAGGCGGCGAAGTGATGGAGCAGAACAATTGTGATTTTTCCCCTCTTCGGGAGGAGCTAAAGGTTGAGATTAAGGGGATCATGCAGAGGATTGAGTTGATGGCTAGTAAGTTAGAAGAGGATAGCTACTGCTTGCTGAATGATTTCGAGGAAGTAAAGAGTAAGCTTATGGAGACAGAGTCGCTGGCAGCGGCTTATTATTTAAGATGTTTTCTTTCTTCCTATACGAATAAGTACTCAGAGCTCTCCATGTCGATCCGGCATTTGTCCAAACGCAGGCACGGGGCACTGTTGGTTGTCCAGCGGAAAGACTCTATTCTTCCGTACATTACACAAGGGGTTCGTCTTGATGCTGAGCTTACGCACTCACTGCTGGAGACGATCTTTGTTCCGGGAGGACCGCTGCATGATGGGGCTGTATTCGTTCACGCAGACAAAATTGTATCGGCTGGCAATGTGCTGCCGCTTGCCGTTATGGAGACAGGGGAACGGAAGCTAGGCACAAGGCACCGAGCAGCTCTTGGGCTAACGGAACAATGTGATGCTGTTGTTCTTGTTGTATCGGAGGAGACAGGACAATCTTCGTTCAGCGTCGGAGGCATGCTCTATCCATTCACTTAGAATTAGCAGCACACCTGCCTGCACTGACGGATTATATAACTGAGTTAAGCATCGTGTAGAGCTTATCTAGTTGAGGCAATCGATTTTGCTTTATAGATTTGGGAAGCAACTAGGAAGGAAGCAATGCCCCATAATACCATGATCCCGATTCCGATCCAGAAGCTGCTGGATGTAATGCCTGAGGCATAAATTAATCCATCGCGCATGCCGTCTACGAAATAGGTTAACGGCAGCATCTGTGTAACAGGCTGCAGCCACTCTGGGAGTGATTCCAACGGGAAGAAGACACCGCTTAGAAACATCATCAGCATACTCGTAATATTGGCTACGCCCATGTAAGCCTCCAGGGATTTGCTGAAGGATGAGAATAAGTAGCCCATGGCGTTGAACACCAGCACGCCAGCGAAGAAGGCAATGACCAGACTGAATACATTGATATGCAGATTCGCACCAAATCCAAGCACGCCGATTAGCGATAGCAGCACGATCTGAATAATGCCAAGCATAAGCCTTACTAGCATGCCAGCTAATCCGAACATGCCAATGCTCGCAGGAGTCATGCGCAGACGCTTCATTAATCCCTTCCTTCGCATTTCAACCAGATCGACCATGCCGAACAGTCCACCCTGTGCAACAGAGAGCCCAATCATGCCGGTTAAGAGAAAATCCTGATAATTGAGGTCGGCAGCCCCAGAGGACACCGATTGCTGCGTTAGGCTGTACACGGGTACAGCTCCAGCGGCTGCCAGATTAGCCTGTTGAATGAATTTGTCCAATAGGCCGGATATAGCTTGTGTGGTCGCATTAAATTCCTTCTCTGTATTCACGATTAGCTGGATAGAAGAGGAATCAGCGGTGGCGGGCAATATAAGGAGGGCATCAACATCTTCCGCCTTGACCCAGTCTATGCCTTCCTCCTTGCTATTTGGCATATCTTCTGTGAACTCAAGGGAAGTGATTTGCTTCAACTGCTCCAGCAGCATACTCGAAGTCGTATTCGGCTGAGAGTCAACTACGGCAATTTTGGCTGCAAAGCTGCTTCCTGAACCGCCGCCGAAAATAACCATAAACAGAACCATGAGAATAATAGGGAAGAAAATATTCCAAAACCACGTTTGCTTGTCGCGGAACATCGTTTTGAGCTGCGCGGAGAACATTGCAGAGAGCTGCTTAGCATTATTCATGTTAATCCCTCCATTCTTTGCCCGTGAAGGCAATGAAGACGTCTTCGAGGCTCATCTCACGAATGGAGATTTGTTCTAAGCGATAGCCTCTATCCTTCGTAAAGCCGAATAATTCATATAGCGTATCCTCAGGATGTGTCGTCCAGAGCTGTAGTGAGGCGCCTTCGCGCTCTACTCTCCTGACAGCAGGCTGGAGACAGGCCATTTGCTCAATAGTAGCTGCCGCAGCTTCTCCATCCATTAGAGTGAGACGGACTTCACGCTCCTTAGTCAGCTTATCAATTAGAGCTGCCGGGGTATCGAGTGTGACGATTGTCCCCTGATCGACGATGCATACACGGTCACTGAGCTTCTCAGCTTCTTCCATGTAATGGGTTGTAAGTATGGTGGTCTTGCCTAGTTCCTTCAGCCTGAGAATGATGTCCCAGACGTTGCGCCTTGCTTGTGGATCAAGGCCTGTAGTCGGTTCATCCAGAAAAATAATCGAGGGATCATTAATCATCGCTAGTCCGATAGCAAGCCGCTGCTTTTGTCCGCCCGACAGCTTTCGCACTTGCTTGTTGCGCTGATCGCTCAAGCTGATCATGTCCAATACTTCTTGTACAGGACGTGTACGGGGATAGAAGGTAGCGAATAGAGCGAGGTTCTCCTCCACCGTCAGCAGATCAAACAGGGCACTGGATTGCGGCTGCACGCCAATAGATACTTTAATCTGGGCGTTATGGCTTGACCAATTGAGCTCACCGAAGGCAATATGTCCAGCATCAGGCGTTACAAGCCCTTCGATCATCTCGAGTGTCGTTGTCTTGCCGGCACCGTTCGGGCCAATAATAGTGAATACTTCACCAGCTTCTACTGCGAAGCTGATATCTGCTACAGCGTTGACAGGACCGAATGACTTCTTCAAATTCGTGACTTCCAATACGGGCATATTAGTTCCCCCATCTTATTTCGTAATCAGTCTGCTTCTCATTGTAAGATAGATACAGGCATGGTTAGAACCGTCTCCAGCAGGCTATGGCATCGGTCTGTAGGAGGAGAAGGCTTATAATTAGATAGGATCATTCAAGCTGAGTGGGAAAATGTTGCATTGACATGAAACCAAATGGTTTCCTATAATGAGTGAGCGCCATAAAATGAATGTCTAGCTCTCGGAGGAATGAATAGATGAATAATGAGCTGTTGAAAAAATTGCGATACAAAGAAGGCCAAGCCGTGATTATCAATGCTCCAGAGGGGTATATTCTGGGTGTTGAAGGAAGCAGCGAAAGTGAGGGAGGTAGCGACTTCGTCCAATTATTCGTCAGCAGCACGACAGAGCTGAATGAGAAGCTTGGACAGGCGATCCTGCTGTTGAAGGAGGATGCGGTATTCTGGATTACGTATCCGAAGCAGAGCTCGAAGGTGAAAACGGATATTAACCGGGATGTACTGGCAGGCATCGTCATGGACACTACGGCATACAGACCCGTCAGCAATGTGTCGATTGATGCGACATGGTCAGCCTTGCGTTTCCGTCTGAAGGATAAAGTGAAGACTAAGGCAGATTCGGGGGTTGGGAAGATGAGCGAGCATGCAGAGACTTTGCCTGATATTCGTCAAACGCTGGAGCTGAATGCGCCCATTCAGAAAGTATGGAGTGCCGTGGCGACATCAGATGGTATTGCGGCGTGGTTTATGCCGAATAATTTTCAGCCGGAGCTTGGCTATGAGTTCCATCTGGAAGCCGGACCGTTCGGGCAATCCTTATGTAAGGTAACGGAGCTTGATCCTCCCTACCGGTTATCCTTCAATTGGGACAAGGATTGGACGATCACCTTCGAATTGAAGGAGCTGGGTGAGGGCAAGACAGAATTCACCCTTATTCATGGGGGCTGGGATGCAGATAAGGCAACAGCATTTGGCGAGAAGCATTCCATTGTTCGCGATAGAATGGCTGGGGGCTGGATCAAGCTGGTGCAGTCGCTCGGGACTTATGTCGATGCCCAGTAAAGCCGTATCGGAATCCGAGCCGAAGTATGACGTGTTCCAAGCGATAGCGGATCCCACGAGACGAAGCCTGCTTCAGCTGCTAGTGGATCAGGAAATGCCGGTGAATGTGATAAGCGGACATTATCCGATGAGCCGAACAGCGGTATCCAAGCATTTGCGTGTGCTTGCGGAAGCGGGACTCGTCAAGGAACGCAAGGTTGGGCGGGAGACACGCTATCGGCTCGACCCTGAACCGCTGCGAGAGCTAAAGCGCTGGCTCGCCTATTATGAAAGGTTCTGGGAGAATAAGCTGAGCGCACTGCAGCGCTTTGTGGAGAACGACGAGGAACACACTGACTCACAGCTAGATTAAGCAGAGGCAAGGAAGCTAAGCTGGTTGCTTCATACAGTTACTTCCAGCTCATATAGCAGGTGATTAGAGCGCTATTTTGGCGCTTTTTTCCATGTCATTCTCTGCCTTCAAGGAAAGTTTCCTTTGATACTGGCAATTCCCATCCTTGCTGGCATACAATAGACGGGGTAGCTAGCGAGAGTGACGGATTAAGGAGTGATTTCTATGCGTAAAATCATGTTTACAGGCGGCGGATCGGCAGGGCACGTAACTGTGAATCTGGCTTTGATTCCTCATTTTTTGGAAGAGGGCTGGTCCGTTGATTACATAGGTTCGGAGAATGGCATTGAGCGGCAGCTGATCGCACCGCTGGCTAATGTAAAGTATCATAGCATTGCAACAGGCAAGCTTAGAAGATATTTGGATTGGCAAAATGTAAAGGACCCGTTCAAGGTGGTGAAAGGTGCTTTTCAGGCTTATCGCTTGATTAAGAAGCAGAAGCCCGATGTTCTATTCTCCAAAGGAGGATTCGTATCCGTGCCTGTTGTAATTGGAGCATGGCTGAACAAAGTACCTGTCCTTATCCATGAGTCGGATTTAACACCAGGCTTGGCGAATCGGATTGCGATTCCGTTCGTCTCAGGTGTGTGCACGACCTTCCCCGAGACCGAGAAGCATTTGCCTGCGGGCAAGGCTCATTATGTCGGAGCGGTCATCCGCGATCAATTAAAGCAGGGGAATGCCGCACGCGGAAGAGCATTATGCGCTTACTCCTCAACCAAGCCAATTCTGCTCATTATGGGCGGCAGCCTTGGCGCACGCAAAATTAACCAAACAATAAGGGAAGCGCTCCATAAGCTGACAGAACAATTCCAAATTGTGCATTTGTGCGGCAAAGGGCAGGTTGAGCCTATCCTTGAATCACAGCGCTATAAGCAATTTGAATATGTGAATGAGGAGCTGCCTGATCTGCTCGCTATGGCGGATGTTATCGTTTCTCGAGCAGGCTCCAACTCGATTTTCGAGTTCCTTTATCTTCGCAAGCCGATGCTGCTTATTCCGCTTACCAAGGAGCAGAGCCGGGGGGATCAGCTGCTGAATGCCCGTTCGTTCGAGGAAGCGGGTTACTGTGAAGTACTCTATGAGGAGCAGATGACAGCCGATACACTGCAAAATAGAGTGTCTGAGCTGTATCAGCATCGAGAGCAATATATTCGCAATATGAGTCAAGAAAAAGGCACAGATACCTTGAACCAGCTCATCGAGCTCATCAAGGGCACAGCCCAAAAGAAGAAATAAGCATGGAAGATAACTGTCGAGATGATTCTCGGCAGTTATTTTTTGCTTTTGTGCAAAAGATGCTGCAACGCTTCAAATGGAATATAATGTTTTCTAGTAGGGTGTTCTCAGATGGTCTGATTGCCCTGCTGAGCTTTCAATAAGCTGTATGCTTTGCTGTGCTTTACGTACTGCACTAACTTTATTGCACAAACTGAACTAACTCTACTGCACAAACTGTACTGCACTAACTGTACTGCACTAACTGTACTGCACTAACTGTACTGCACTAACTGTACTTCGCTTCGAGTTGTAACGATCATTGTTTTGTATGTTACAGCGTTGTGCTGGTGCGGCGTACATTATTTGTCTGGAGATAGTCTTGATTGTTGTATCATCATTTTTCAATATTGCGGAACCGGGTTCCGTTAATTGTTCTGAATTCCTCTCCAGCTTACAAATAACGAACCTGCAGTCCGTTATTTTACGTAAATATAGATATTAGACGCTGTTTGCTCGCGATAGCGGAACGGTGTTCCGCTATTTGATGCTGTGGAGCTGAATAGGAAGAAATTACGGAACCGCGTTCCGTTAAGCTTAAGCTGAAAAGAACATTGCTGATCGGTGCGTATAGACGTCTAAGCTCGACATGCATCGAATAAAAGGGGCAATTCGATCTCTTTATAGTCAACTCTTCAGAACGGCAAGTTGCTACTGTTAATGAGAATGCAGATTGGACTTACCTGTTGCAGTGGAAGGAGAATATGATGCATTCAGAGAGGGATTTGGATACAGCCGGAGGAGAGAGTCTGGTACATCGGGAGGCAGATCTGCATCCAATCTGAGGGGAATCCGATGCATCCCGAGAAGGGATTTCACAAGGTTAAAGGGGGTTGGAGGAGCTTGAGAATTATCGTATTAGTTGTTCTCGCCATTATGCTTGCTGGATGCGGAAACGGTAACGATAACGTAAGTAAAGATAATGTGAGTCAAGATGTCGGCTTGTCTGGCTATGTCGTCAAAAAAGACGTCGGGAAAGTTCTAGTGGTCTCCGTAAGCTCAACAGGCAATAACCATTACGAGGCAGTGTGGGTAAACACATCTGAAAACTTATCTTTGGGCCAAATGGTAGAGGTGTTTTTTGAGGGGGATGAGCTAGCAGCGTCCTATCCTGCACAAGGTCTTGCGGAAAGGATTAACAAAATTGCGATTGAGACGAAGGGGAATCCACGGCGTACTGGGGAAGAGGTGCTCATGGAAGCGCTGATCCAGAAAAAAGACTGGGGTATACCTATAATTAAAGAATTGAAATATGTTCCTCAATATCAAAGATGGTACGTTCTTATGTTAGATGATGCAGAGGCAACAAAAGAGGAGCAGCAGCTATTTATTGAGGATTAATTGGGGGTGCGGGATATAATCCTGCGCCCTTATTTTATTAGGGTTAAATGTTCTTCTAACTAATAGTTTAAAACATAAATCTTCTTATACACTTCCTGCGTTCTAACGATAGGAGAAAACAGCCTTGTTGATGAAAAGCGATCGTCATGATACCCTGATTTTGTAAGTCGACTGACAGAATGATATAAAAGCAGGTGGAGCTATGCAAGATATTCGGATATTAATTGCCGATGATGATAAAGAAATTAGAGATCTCGTGAAGCTTTATTTGGAAAGAGAGCAATATCGTGTAGACGTAGCGATCCATGGTGAGGAAGCGCTGCGCCTATTCGAGCAATACAAATACAACCTCGTACTGCTGGATTTGATGATGCCCAAGATAGATGGGATAGAGGTGTGCAGGAGGCTTCGTGAGAAGTCGAATATTCCGATTCTGATGCTGACAGCCAAGGATCAGGAGCTGGACAAACTGCTGGGGCTGAGTATAGGGGCAGATGATTACATGACGAAGCCCTTCAGCATCCATGAGCTTATTGCCCGTATCAAGGCCCATCTGCGGCGATTTTTCGTGCTCGGCAGCGACAGCAGCCCTCATCAGGAGCAGGAGGGGGCGATTGCTTATAAAGGCCTGAAGATCGATTCTAAGACATTCAGAGTGCTCAAAAACGGAATAGAGATTCCGCTCACGGCAAGAGAATTCGAGCTGCTTTATTTTCTCGCGTCCAATCCGCAGCAGGTGTTCACGAAAACCCAAATCTCTCGTCAGGTATGGGGGAGCTCTTATGTCGAGGATGACAATACGATCATGGTGCATATCCGCAGGCTGAGGAAAAAAATTGAGGAGGATGCAGCCAATCCTCTTTTTATCCAGACTGTATGGGGTATTGGTTATCGGTTCGTAGGTGAAGCAGATGGGTAGGGGCAGCAGACTGTATTTCATTGCTATGCAAATAATTCTAATTGTTATTCTGTTCGTCTTAGACGCAGCTTCACGCCCCTTAACGTATGATCGAGGGGCTTTATTTGGCGTGCTGTTCCTTATTTCAGCGACGCTGCTGTGGCATCAATGGCGGGTTAGGGAAAGGACGACCGATATGCTCAGCCAATTGCAACGGGCTCTGGAGGGCAATTACAATACGAGACTATTGTCTAAGGATACCCCTTGTGCAGATGAGGTTATATTCTCCATTAATGAACTGATTGAACAGCTTAGCAAGGTTCAGGCTCAGAGCTTGAAATCCGATGGGGCGCGAAAACAGCTGTTATCCAATATATCTCATGATATTCGAACACCTCTAACCTCCATCATGGGCTACGTGGATGCGTTGAAGGATGATATGGCAGCTTCCCCAGAAGAAAAACGGGAGTATGTCGAGATTATAGCCCGCAAGAGCAGCGCCATGAAAGAGCTGATAGAACAACTATTCCAGATGGCGAAGCTGGATGCGGATGAAATCAGTTTGCAGCCAGAGACATTAGATTTGGCAGAATTAGTCCGGGAAGCGCTGATTGATTATTTGCCCGATATAAGCAAGGCGAATATAGAGCTGAGCATACAGGTGCCCGACTCCCTGTGTCTCGTTCAGGCCGATCGGTTAAGCCTGCTAAGGATTATTGGCAACATTATGAAGAATGCACTGCACTACGGACAGGAAGGCAGAATGATCGGAATCGAGCTTGCGGATAGGCCTGATGAGTATCACCTCCATATATGGGATCATGGTCCAGGGATAGCAGAGGAGGACATTCCCCATGTATTCGATCGGATGTATCGGGCAGATCGGGCGCGTGACAGCTCCGGCGGAGGAAGCGGCTTAGGCCTTGCTATTGCTAAGGCTTTAGTCGAGAAACAAGGCGGCTCTATCTGGGTGGAGAGCAGTCCGGGCCTCAAGACAAGCTTCGGAATTGCGATTAAGAAACCGTTAAGAAGTGGTTAAGAGGCATTTAAATTCGATCACCTATACTAGATAAAGAGCTGGTGAAGAAAGCCAGGCTGGAGGTGAAGGATGAGCACGGTTATTCAGACTACGAATTTAACTAAGCAGTATGGAACGCAAAAAGCAGTCGATCATCTGAATATGCAGGTGAAGCTAGGGCAGATATACGGGTTCTTAGGGAGGAATGGAGCAGGAAAGACGACGACGATTCGCATGCTGCTCGGATTGATTAAACCGACGGACGGACAGATCGAGCTGTTCGGCGAGAACGCCACCAAGCATCGCAAAGCCATTCTTCGCAGAGTGGGCTCGATTGTCGAGCATTCGGGGTTCTATGAGAATCTGACTGCCTATGAGAATCTGTTAATCAATGCCAGACTTATGGGCGTCCATAAGAAAAATGCAATTGAAGAGGCACTCGTTATCGTCGGCCTGCAGCAGGAAACGAAAAAGCTGGTCGGCCAATATTCCATGGGGATGAAGCAGCGTCTTGGCATTGCAAGAGCGATTCTGCATCATCCGGAGCTGCTTATATTAGATGAACCTACGAATGGACTAGATCCGATCGGCATTAAAGAAATGCGTAAGCTCATTAAGAAACTTGCCGAGGAACGGAAAATTACGATACTTATATCCAGTCACATTTTGTCTGAAGTAGAGCAGCTAGCTGACCATATCGGTATTATACATGGGGGGAAGCTGCTGGAGCAGGTGCCGCTTGAGGAGCTTCAGAGAAGAAATCGCAAATACTTGGAGTTCCAGGTGTCCAATGAAAGCAAGGCGGTAATGCTGCTAGAGCAGCATCATCAGATCACGGATTATGAGGTGCAAGAGGAAGGCCTTATTCGCATCTATTCGCATATCGGTCAGCAAGCTGTGCTGAACAAGTTATTCGTCGAGCATGCCGTTGATGTATCCAAGATTACGACAAGCGAGGATAGGCTGGAAGATTACTTCATCAAGCTGATAGGAGGTGGAGCAATTGGTTGATTTACTGTATGTGGAAGTGCTGAAGCTGAAGCGGGCGAAAATGTTTTTGGTCAGTGTTCTCGGGGCCGCCGCCGCTCCTCTGATGATCTTTATCGGCTATCTGGATATGAAGAGTAAAAATCCGTCCGCCGTAGTGACCTATAGTGAATTATTCTCGGAGACAAATTTATACACTCTTCTCTTGATAGGGACGCTGCTCTATGGCGTTATTACCGCCTATTTGTTTAATCGGGAATATGCCGAGGATACGTTGAAAAACTTATTGACCATACCTGTATCCAGAACCAGCCTCATGCTTAGCAAGCTGACGCTGTTATTCCTTTGGATAGCTGGGCTGACGCTTGTTGCTTGGGGCTTAACCTTTCTGCTCGGTATGGTGGGACAAGCGGAAGGTCTCAGCGCGGAAGTGTTGGTACAATCACTCAGGCAATTTCTTGTAGGAGGCAGCTTATTGTTCCTGTTGTCGACGCCGACGATCTTTGTCACCCTGCTGTTCAAAAATTATGTGCCGACAATTATTTTCACCGCTGTCATGACGATGGGGAATGTCGCGCTTGCGAATAAGGATTACAGCGCTTTGTTTCCTTGGTCGGCCGTTCATGTGATTGCCAACCATAGCTTTGTTCCTGCCTATCCGCCGTATCTCTCTTATCTGTCCATTCTGCTGACGGCAGTCATAGGCTTTGTGGCTGCCCTGAGTTACTTCAGCAAGGCGGACATTGACTGATGCCGATTGGAGAAGCTATTGTCGCCTTTATTCTAGGGATGGTGGAGGGCTTGACGGAATTCATGCCGGTATCCTCTACCGGTCATTTGATCCTCGCAGATGATTTTCTATTCCAGACGAAGGACAGGTTCACCCCTGAGCTCGCAATTATGTTCAAGATCGTCTTCCAGCTGGGCTCCATACTCGCCGTTGTCATTCTAATGCGGGATCGTTTCGTCCGCTTGCTTGGTATGGGCCGTATGAAGAATTCATCAACGTCTGGACCGCGATTGAGCCTGTTGCAGGTATTCCTAGGAATGCTGCCGGCCGGTGTTCTCTATTTGCTGCTAGATGATTATATCGACCGCTATTTATTTTCGGCGGAGACGGTAATTATTGGCCTCGTCGCAGGTTCAATCGTGATGCTTATCGCAGATTGGGCAAGGCCCCGTCGCTCCGTAACGGAGGATGTCGATCGCATTACGTATAAGCAAGCTTTGGTCGTTGGGCTATTTCAATGTTTATCTATGTGGCCTGGCTTTTCCCGTTCTGGCGCGACTATATCCGGTGGCGTGCTTACTGGAATGAGTCACCGGGTGGCCGCCGATTTCACTTTTATTATGGCCGTTCCCGTAATGGCAGGAATAAGCTTCATCTCGCTTTTGAAAAGCTGGGACGCCATCAATTCGGAAGTCATTCTGTTTCTTGCGGTAGGTTTTATGAGTGCGTTCCTATTCGCCTTTATCTCTATTCGTTTCTTCTTGAAGCTGATTAACCGGATCAAGCTTGTTCCTTTTGCTATCTATCGTCTTGTGCTGGCAGCCGTCATTTATGGTCTGCTTCAGCTGGGAGGGGCAGGTTAGCACAAATGTAAAAAAACTCAAGCTTCACTGAAATAGTGAGCTTGAGTTTTTTGCGTATTGCAGCAGAAAAGATTTATTTCGCAGTTACGCCGCCAACCACTAGCTTTTCAACCCCAGTAATGCAGGGTAATCAATCTGGACTGTGAGCGTCAGTTTGTTATAATGAAGAAAATAATGATCGATTACTTAAGGGCCTGATAGAGTGCTAGAAATACCTTTATTATAGTAGCGGTGAGCTAATCCAGCCAAAACCTTGCAAGAAAGAGTTCGAATTTCATACAAAACGTGGTATGATTCATACAACAAAAAACAGTGAATACGGACGTAGGAGGAAATGCAGATGGAATTTATTAGTACAAGAGGAAGTATAGGCAAGATCGGCTTTATAGATGCATTTTTAATGGGCTTGGCAAATGATGGCGGGCTTCTAGTCCCATACGAAATTCCGACCGTATCTGCAGCAAAGCTGAAGGAATGGCAGGAGCTGTCCTATCAAGAGCTGGTTCTAGAAATTTTCTCGCTTTATACCAATGATGAGATTCCATATGAGGACTTGAAAAAACTGGTCAATGACAGCTACGCTACATTCCGTCACCCGGAAGTAACACCTGTCCATAAGCTGGATGACAGCTTGTACCTGCTGGAGCTGTTCCATGGTCCGACCTTTGCCTTCAAAGATATTGCGCTGCAATTCATGGGCCAATTATATACGTATGTATCACAGAAACAGAATAAGACGATTCATATTCTCGGAGCTACCTCTGGCGATACGGGCGCTTCAGCTATCGAAGGCGTCAAAGGCAAAGAGGGAATTAAGATTTGTATTCTGCACCCGAATGGCAAAGTGAGCAAGGTGCAGGAGCTGCAAATGACGACGGTACAGGACAGCAATGTACTGAATCTATCGGTCGAAGGCAATTTCGATGATTGCCAGCGCATTATTAAAGATCTGTTCGCTGATCTGGATTTCAAATCGAGCAATCACCTCTGTGCGATCAACTCGATTAACTTCGTACGCATCATGGCTCAGACCGTTTATTATTTCTATGCTTACTTCCAAGTGGTGAAGCAGGCAGACGTGCAGCAAGTGAACTTCAGCGTGCCTACGGGCAACTTCGGTGATATTTTCGCGGGCTATTTGGCGAAGCGGATGGGCTTGCCAGTGAACAAGCTCATTCTTGCAACGAACGAGAATAACATCTTGGAGCGGTTTATTCAAGAAGGCGTCTATATGCCAGGCGATTTCCGCAGCACCTACAGCCCATCCATGGATATTCAGGTGGCAAGTAACTTTGAGCGCTACTTGTATTATGTACTGGGTGAAAACCCTGAGCAAATCCGTACGTTAATGGACAGCTTCAAGAAGGAGGGCGAAATTGTTATTTCGGCAGAAGCGCTCAGCCGCGTTCAAGCCGAATTCGCCGCTCATGGTGTCCAGGGGCAGGAATGCTTGGATACGATCACAGCTTATAAGTCGGAGGCCGACTATTTGCTCGATCCTCACTCTGCATGTGGCGTAGCCGCATCGAACAAATGCAGCGGAGAAGGGGAGATTACAGTATCTCTCGCTACTGCTCACCCGGCTAAGTTCGATGAAGCAATCAAGCTCTGCCACATTGAGCAGCCGTTCCCTGAGCAAATCACGGCATTGTTCGACAAGCCGCAGCGCCAGACGCTGGTTGATGGCAAGCAAGAGGATATTGTCCGCGAGCTCGTGAAGTTCTATAACGCATAATGAAGCAATCAGCTAAGAGCTGTTCTGAAGTGAACCAACCATTGGTTCGCTTGGGACAGCTCTTTTTTGGATTTATTTGATAAAAATTAGAATAAAGTTGTAGTATTGATTTTGACTACTAATTCGAATAGAAACAGACACTGTTTTGAAGCGTTGCAGGAAATTGTTAGGCTGACCGGATAGAGTGTGTGCAAAAAGGAACAGCTGCCGTCGGCAGCTGTTCCTTTTTAGTTAGTCTGTTGTATTTTCTCTATACAGTTGTCCGGACTCCAGCTTAAGCAGGGCGGCTTTCATCTCCAGTCCGCCTCTATAGCCGGTTAAAGTGCCAGCCTTGCCCACAATGCGGTGACAAGGCAGTGCGATAAGTACAGGATTCGCTCCGATCGCTGCACCAACAGCTCGAGAAGCCTGCGGACGTCCGATCGCTTCTGCAATCTCGGAATAGGTAGCGGTATGCCCGTATTTCACTTCGTTCATTGCCTTCCATACCGTTAATTGAAACGGAGTGCCGACCTGATCCAAGGGGATAGCTAGCGTATTCTGCTTACCTTGCAGATAGGCTTGAAAAGCATCAGTATAGACCTGTAAAGCATCGTTATTATGTACTAACTGCCGTTTAGGAAGCCGGGCATCGACCCACTCTGTAAGCTCGTCGAACGTTCCCTCTTGTGATCCTACGTAACAAAGCCCTGTGGCGGTTGCAGCTATATACAAGTTCCACGGTCCATCTTGCAGGTAAGTCCAATAGACGAAATTATCTTCTGTAATGCTCATATGTAGCACCCCGGTTCATTTTATTTTATTTGTTTTTGAACGGTCCTTGCTGCCTGTTCTTCAAAATCTAACTTTTTTGGATGATCTTCCATCAGCAAGCGCCGCAGCTTCTCCTCCGTATTGGACTGCTCGACAGGCGTATAGACGCTGCATCTCAGGTCTCCTTGCACTTGAAGCGAGCATAGGTCGAACAGCATTTTTCCGGCCTTGGCATGGCGGAATTCAATCAGAAGCTCTGGTGCAGAGCTAACCTCACTTTGCATCCAAAGGTCATGGAACTCAGGATAGCTCTGCTCCATCTGCTCTATGAATCGTTTATACCAATGATCGGCCATGTACTGCCCGTAATAGACCCGGAATATAGCAAGAAAGCCTTTGACAAAATGCTCCCAATTCACAGCCAGGCTGCGCAGTTCTTTTTTTGCAAAAAGCAAATGAATAAGGTTGCGCTCATCTGGCGGGATGAGATCGAAATTGAGAAAAACATGCGAGGCTGCTTCGTTCCATCCCACAATGTTGCAGCGTTTGTCTGAGATGATCGTAGGGCAGTAGCGGAGCTCTTTCAAAATCGTTTTTAGAGAGGCACTAAGAGGCGCAGCCGTCTCATTGTGTGGAGTTAGCGGGTAAGCAGCTCCGTTCTCCAGTGCTAGATGATGCAAATATTTACGCTCATCTGCGTTCAAGCGCAGAGCGCCTGCAATGGCATCCAGAACCGAAGGAGAGGCTTTGATATCTCTTCCTTGCTCTAGCCAGGTATACCATGTTGTGCTGACACCTGCTAGCTGTGCGACCTCTTCTCTCCTTAGCCCCGGAGTACGTCTCCGTGTCCCCTCAGGCAACCCGACCATTCGAGGCTGTACCTTGGCGCGATGTGAGTTGAGGAATTCGGATAAAGCGACCAATCTTGCTTCTGGCTTCATCGTAATAGATCGCTCCTTTGTGACAGGGATATTGTAGTATTTATTATACTAGGATAACCAGAAACTTGTAATAGGATAAATAAAGGTTAAAATGAGTGAAACCAGAGCTTGTTCTACAAGAAATGATAAGGAGTGGGTTCGATTGAATAGAGTAGTAATTACGGGAATGGGCGTCCTATCGCCATTAGGCAATGATGTGGATACGCTATGGAGTCATATGCTCGAAGGAAAGTCCGGGATACAAACGATAGATACATTTGATACGAGCGGGCAAAAAACGAGGTTTGCAGGACTAGTGAGAGAATTCGATGCTGAGGAGCGATGGGGACGCAAAGAAGCAAGGCGTATGGATCGTTTCTGCCATTACGCACTCGCGGCGGCGGAGCAGGCTGTTGAAAATGCTGCTTTGGATATGGACAGTGTGGATAAGGAGCGGGTAGGCGTCTATGTTGGTTCTGGAATTGGAGGGATCGAGACATTAGCGTCCAATGTGAATCTGCTCAGTGACCGAGGTCCGGGAAGAGTTAGTCCGACCTTGGTGCCGATGATGATATCGAATATGGCTGCTGCCCAAATCAGTATGAGGTTCGGCACTCTCGGTGCTTCGTTATCACCTGTTACTGCCTGCTCGATTGGCAATACAGCGATTGGAGAAGCCTTCCGTGCTATTCGACTGGGTGATCTGGATGTCATTATAGCCGGGGGCTCCGAGGCAGCGGTGACACCTATTGCGCTCGCAAGCTTCGGTAATGCGACGGCGTTATCGACGAGGAATGAAGATCCGGCTGCGGCGAGTCGGCCGTTCGATGCAGAGCGAGATGGTTTTGTCATGAGCGAGGGCGCGGGCATCCTTGTGCTTGAATCTCTTGAGCATGCGAGGAGCAGAGGGGCACAGGTGCTTGCGGAAGTGATTGGATATGGTGCGAGCTCGGATGCTTACCATGTCGTCGCTCCCCATCCCGAAGGAACAGGAGCTTACTTGGCTATGCGCGCCGCTCTAGCTTCTGCGGGTATCAAGGCGGAAGGTGTAGATGTCATAAGTGCTCATGCAACAAGCACACCAGCCGGAGATTATGCAGAGACGCTAGCGATCAAGCGGTTGTTCGGTGAGCAAGCAGCGAGTATACCCATTACTGCGAATAAGTCGATGCTAGGTCATATGCTGGGAGCAGCTGGCGGCGTTGAAGCGATTGCGTTGGTGAGGAGCCTGAACGAGGGAATCATACCGGCCACGATAAATCTGACGAAGCCAGATCCAGCTTGCGATCTCGATTATGTCCCCAATCATGCTCGGCATAACAGCTCCCTGACGATTGGACTCTCTAATTCTTTTGGCTTCGGCGGTCATAACGCCGCAATCGTATTGAAGAGATTCGCGGAATAGCGGACCTGCGTTCCGCTAAATGAGGCGGAAAAACGATATGTCGTCGAATAGAGGAACGCGGTTCCTCTAAAGCTGTGAGCAAGCGGAAATCGTCGTGAATGCGCTGGAATAGCGGACCTGCGTTCCGCTAAATGAGGCGGAAAAACGATATGTCGACGAATAGAGGAACGCGGTTCCGCTAAAGCTGCGAGCAAGCGGGAATCGTCGTGAATGCGCTGGAATAGAGGAACTGCGTTCCGCTAAATGAGGCGGAAAAACGATATGTCGACGAATAGAGGAACGCGGTTCCGCTAAAGCTGCGAGCAAGTGGGAATCGTCGTGAATGCGTTGGAATAGCGGACCTGCGTTCCGCTAAACGAGGCGAAATAACGATACGTAGGCAAATAGAGGAACGCAGGTCCGCTAAAGTTGATCACGCCCGCGAATCCGCGTGAATACCGCAGCTGCGATCCGCGATCCCTTCCGCTATTCACGGATCCGCCTACCAATGAGCTGCAATGCAATGTCCGCAGGGTGAGCAGTATCAACAACGCGATTACAGCTGGAAGGCCTCAGCTAGCAAACGGTAAGATTTCAGGCGGGCGTCGAAGTTGTGGATCGAGCTCATAATGAGTACTTCGTCGGCTTTATACTGCTCTGCGAGCTGGATGATACCTGCCTTTACTTTCTCTGGCGTACCAATAATGCGCCGCTCTCTTGCACGATTGATACGATAGTAGTCATTCTCGGTATAGGGATAGTCCAATGCCGTTTGCACAGAAGGGAAGCCATGCTGGTCAACGCCATTCTCCAGCAGCAGGAAGAACAAATCCGTGCTTAGCGCCAGTTGATTGGCTTCTTCCTCCGTATCTGCGCAAATCGCCAAGGCAGCAACCATGGAGTGGGGCCGTTCCATCAAGCTCGACGGCTGAAAATGCTCCTGGTAATGCTGCATCGCCGTCTCACCGCCGGGGCTGCCGAAAAATTGCGCAAAGGCATAAGAGGTGCCCAGCTGTGCCGCAATTCGGGCGCTCTCGAAGCTTGATCCTAATAGCCATACTTCTGGCGCTTCAGCAATAGCGGGGGCGGCATGCAGCCCGGCAAAGGGATGGCCCTCTGGCAGCTTGCCATGCAAATACCCGATCAAATCCTTAATTTGCTGAGGATATTTGTTAATGTCTACATATTTATTTTCTTGCAAGGCTCTAGTCGCCAGCGGCATTCCACCAGGGGCACGGCCTAGACCGACGTCGATACGGCCGGGGTGAAGCGCCTCTAGCAGCTTGAAGCTCTCAGCTACTTTATAGGCGCTGTAGTGAGGCAGCATAACGCCGCCTGATCCTACGCGAATGGTAGATGTGGCGGCAGCAAGATGAGCGATAAGAATCTCGGGGCTGGAGAACGACAGCATTCTTCCAGCATGATGCTCAGATATCCAATAACGGCCATAGCCGAGCCGCTCTGCTTCCTGTGCAAGCTTTGTCGTGTCTGCCAAAGCAGCAGCAGCGTTCTGGCCTTCTCCTATATGTGACTGGTCTAATATTCCCAGCTTAATCATTCATGAACACCTCCGATGGAAATCTATTGTTAAGTAACTGTACAATAAATAAGTATACACGACGCCAAATGAAATGCCGAATGTCTGCTTTTGTGAGGCAATCTTACCGTAAATATTGACTTCGAGCGCTATTAGGGGTATTATTACACAATCTCGAATACGAACAGTAAGGGTGAAAATCTTGAATTCGAAACTTCAAATTAAGAGTGTAACCTTAGCGGACAAAGACCTGAAATCCGGTTTGTTTCAGTTCATCATGACACTTAGCGAAGGCTCCAGAGCGAGACTTTTTTACAGCAACAGCCCAGAGTGGAAATTGACAGGCGTAACGCGCATGCTGAATGTACCTTGCCCGCTGTGCCGGAAAGACTACTACTGCAATTGCTTTGAGAAGAATGCGGCTCTATTCGAACGCCAAGTATCCGAACAGGATTTCATTCCTGTATCTATGAGAAGCTAATCAAATCATAGAGCAATAGTGAAGACAAAAACAGCCTCGTCCATTTTTTGGACGGGGCTGTTTTTTTACTTACAGGACAAATGCTTTGGTTAGTTCATAAGCAAGATGGAAATAATCTCTCATGTGAATTTGATGAGGGGGTAGTAAGGCAGATGAGATTCAAAGATAAAGTGGCCATTGTTACAGGTGGGGCCAGCGGCATAGGAGCGGAGACCGTCAAGCTATTCGTGCAAGAAGGAGCGAAGGCTGTTATTGCTGATTTCTCTGATAAGGGGCAGCAGCTCTCGGAGGAATTGAATAAAGAAGGCTTCGATACGTTATTCATCAAGACCGATGTGACCAAAGCAGCAGACGTGAACAGCATGGTCGCGGAGACCGTTCGTAAATACGGACGGGTGGATATCCTTTTTGCCAATGCCGGCATTGCGAAGGATGCCCCGATCCATCAGCTTGCTGCTGACTGGTGGCAGTCGACAATTGATATTAACTTAACCGGTGTCTATCTGAGCGATAAAGCGGTCATCGAACAAATGCTAGCTCAGGGCACGGGTGGAGCTATCGTCAACTGCGGCTCTATTCACAGCCATGTGGGAAAAGGGAATGTCACTGCTTATGCAGCAGCCAAAGGCGGCGTTAAGCTGCTGACGCAGACGCTTGGGATTGATTACGCCCGGGAAGGCATTCGGGTCAATGCCGTCTGTCCAGGCTATATTGACACCCCTCTCCTCTCCAACTTAAGCGAGGCTGTCCATCAGCATCTAATCAGCCTGCATCCAATCGGCCGACTCGGCAAGCCTCAGGAGGTAGCCAAAGCCGTCTTATTCCTGGCGAGTGAAGATGCTTCTTTCATTACAGGGACGACTCTTCTGGTGGATGGCGGCTATACCGCTCAGTAATCTCTCATTGGCAAGGCACGAAGAGAACCACTACAGCAAATAGCCAGAAGGCCCCGGAATTCGCAAAGCTACGCGACAGCCAGGGCTTTCTGGCTAGTGCTGATTAATTATCGCCTGCGAGATACTCTGCCGGAGCCCATTCGGATTTTGGGTGCTGACTTTCGCGGCTTCGTGAAGGTAGACTTTTTCTTGCTCGGCTGCTTCTCGCCAAGCTTTATTTTTCCCTTGGAGCCGGGAGCAGGAGAAGCAGAATGCTTGCTGCCAGCGGAAGACGTATCGGCATCCTTGGAGCGTTTGAAGATCATTCCTTTACGATCCACAGTCATTGGAGGCGTTTTGCTGATTTCCTGCTTGGTTGGAGTGTGATAGGCTCTGCTTGGTTTGTACACATCTTTGGAGGAGTAGCCTCTGTAAGTTCCTTTGCCATAACGTCCGTTGTCGAACAGGTCGTCCAGCAGGCTGGCTAATAAGTATCCTTGTAAAAAACCTATGCTATAGTTGCTGCGGACATAGGCTTTGGAGCTTACCTCGATTAACGTATCGGCAGGGTCATCGCTCGCCTGCTGCACATGAATAATCTCATCTCGGTAGACGAGGAAAATACGCTCTTTGCTTTCTTCCGATTGCTGCTCGGGCTTGCGCTTGTCGACAAGCAGCTGTGCAACCTCTGGTACGGTCTGACCCTCAGCCCGGTAGACGTAGGAGGTTTCCTTGCCTGAGCCGTTCACCGATTCTAACGGGTACTGCTCTTTCACCGAATCTGATAGGGAGCAGGCAGCGAGAAGCGGGATGACAAGGCTTAATATAAGAATGAGTTTGAGGCTGTACAGCCATCGTTTCTTTGCCATCATAATCCTCCTAGCAACTAAATAAGGCTAGACGCCTCGCACCACCTGAATATCTGCTGCCAGAACAGACTCGCCTATGTACAGCATGAAGCGCCCATCCAGCCATTCAATGCGCAGCAGTCTCCTGTCGTCTGCCTGATACTGCCACACATGCTGCTCTCCGCCTTGCATGAATGGAGTTTTGCCGCTAGCTGCAATTAACCCTGAATAATGCTCCTCCATATGATAGTCCCGTCCATCCAGCTCAAGCGTAGTCGGCACCTCATCGAACGCATCCAGCCGTCCGTCTATCGGTTCATAGAGCGTGTACACAGTCTGCTCTCTGTCTTCAATAGACAAATACTTGATAGCTGTCCCATCCTGAAGAGTTAGAATAACGCTGTTCCTGCTGCGGTTTTGTGTTCTTCCAGTTACCTGATAGGTAATGAGCGATACCTCGCATATATCTCCTGCATGAAGAGAGAGCATGCTTTTCTCTGGCCGTACGGATTCCGGCTTGGCCAGCAAGTTTTTTATTCGTTGGAAAAGAGGCATTGGGGTAGCTCCTTCTTAATTCGTTATATAGATCCAATAATGAGAGCGCCTGCGATATGCAGGGAACCAGCAATAAGCGCGCAGCTGATCTTGCCCTCATGGATGCCATCCTCAAGCTTTATTCCTGCGGCAGCGGAGAATATAATTCGGAATAATGCTTCTACAACAAGCAGCGTAATGAACGAAGCGAGCGATATTAGCAGTGCTTCCCACATAAAGGTGGACTGTCCGATGGACTGGGATAAAATATAGGCTTGGGCACCCAGCTTCATAATAAATCGTGTCGTTACGGCAATATTGCCATTTTTCATTTCCTGAAAATCATGGTATTTGGTGGATAGGGAGTCCAGATACATCAGAATAAAGAGTAAAAGGGCTCCCGCAGCGGTCCACACTGGAATCTGCAGCAAATCTGTCCAAGTCATAGAATGGCTTCCCCCTTGATATGGGTAATATAAGGATAATGAGCCGACGCCTCGCTTGTTCGGATCGTTGTATGCCGAGCCGTCGGCTGTTCCGTGCAAGGACAAGCAACCAGCGGGAACAATCGTTATGCTAATCGTTCTTTTTGTATTGGTTGATCAGGGCGGCAAGCTCATCTTCGATCGCTTGGTCTTTGCCAAGAGCTGCGAACTCCTCATCCAGTGACTTGCCCTTCGCTTGAACCAATTCATTGCTGGCTTCGGCTCGGGCTTCCATTTGCAGCATTTTTTCTTCCATGCGCTTTAGCCCAGAGCTGGCTGTGTCTGAGCCAAATCCGGCTAGTGATTTATTGATATGCTCTTGCGCTTTGGCTGCGCTGTAGCGGGCTGCGAGCGTTTCGCGCTTGTTCTTGATCTCGGTTAGCTGCTTGCGCATTTCTGCCAGCTTCTCGCGAAGGCGGTCTGCCATTGCTTTATTGGAATCAAATCCGGTTTTGTAATCTGCGGCTTTGGCTTCAGCAGCCTTTTTCTCTTCCAACGCGCGGCGTGCCAGCTCGATGTTCTGGGCTTGTGCGGCAATACGAGCCTGCTCACCTCGTTTCTCTACGAGCTGTGCTTGCTCCTCGTATAGTTGCTTGAATTTTTTCTCCAGAGCGATTTGGGCAGCTACTGCTTTTTCTGCATCCTCCAAATCCTCTTGCATATCCCGGATGTATTGATCGGTTAATTTGATCGGGTCCTCCGCCTTCTCGATCAGGGAATAGACGTTCGATAAGGTCAGATCACGCAAGCGTTTGAATATGGACATTCTGCCATCCTCCTAAGATTGATCTCTCACTTTTGGCTACGGTTGCGCAAAGCTGCTATGCAGCAGCCTATTATAGTAATTGAGCCCGCAACGGGATACAATTAGCCTTATAGCAATGTATATTATTCACTCGGGAGATGTATGAAGATGGCCTTACTACAATGTGATTTTTACTCAGAGACACTCGGTCTGAGCACTTCGATGACGGTAATATTGCCTCAGCAGGCAGCCAGTCAGATTGGCATGCAGGGATCGAAGCGTGAGGGATTGCTCCCAACGCTGTATTTGTTGCATGGGCTATCCGATGATCATACGATATGGATGCGTCAGACCTCGATCGAGCGCTACGTATCCTCGCTTGGAATAGCGGTTGTAATGCCTGCTGTACATAAAAGCTTCTACACAGACATGGCGTACGGAGACAATTATTGGACCTTCTTGACCGAGGAGCTGCCGACTATTGCCCGTTCGTTCTTCCCCTTGTCTGACAAGCGGGAGGATAACTTCGCAGCAGGCTTGTCCATGGGGGGTTATGGGGCTATGAAATGGGCTCTCACTTATCCGGAACGAATTGGTGCGGCGGCAAGCTTATCGGGAGCACTGGATATGCAAGGAATAAGAGAGAACGCTATGCTAACCTCTGTGCTGGGGAAAACAATCCATCTTATTTATGGGGAGCAGCAGATTGTTGGAACTGGGAATGATCTATTGTGGCTGCTTGAAGAAGGAGACAAGAAGCAGAGGCAGAAGCCGCTGCTCTATCAATGCTGTGGAACAGAGGATTTTCTCTACAAGGAAAATATAGCATTCCGCGATGCATGCCTTCGTTCTTCGTATGAGCTTACTTATGAGGATGGTCCTGGGGACCATACGTGGAGCTATTGGGATGCGCAGCTTCAAAGGGTGCTGCAATGGCTTCCTATACGTAAGTGAGCTAGCCTAACAACCAGAACAGACCAAAGGAGTATTCCTTTGGTCTGTTGTCATTTGGCAGACATGTTGTATGATGAAGGACATGGAATAGAGAAGCATAATTCGCTTCAACCATAGGAAAGGCAGGAACAAGATCATTTATGTCTAAAGTAGACAATATGCTGGCGATTCTATGGATGCTGAAGGCCGAGAAGAGAGTAACAGCCAAGCAGCTTGCGGAAGCGCTGGAAATAAACGTTCGGACGGTATACCGTTATATTGATGCCTTATGCGCAAGCGGTGTTCCGATAGTCGCAGATTCGGGGCATAATGGCGGCTATAGCTTGCTTGAGCATTTTGCCAAAGCGCCGCTTTTCTTCGATATTGATGAACAGAAATCGCTTATTCATGCGGCAGTGTTCGCGAAGGAGGCGGGTTATCCGTTTGATGAAGAGCTCAATCGAGCAGTAACTAAGCTGAAAAGGCATAATAATGAAGAGCAAAGCGATCAAATCAATCGTCACACTGCAGGCTTTGAGGTTATTCAGCCGCCGGGAGACGGCTCGTTAGCTGTAGTTGTCCAGCAACTGGAGGCAGCTATCGCACAGAGCAGACGAATAGGGATGGTGTATCAGAGCGGCTATAACGAGCAACAAGCTGCTTCACGTTCTATTGATCCATATGGGATCGTTTATTGGAAGGGCCGCTGGTATTTCGTGGGCTATTGTCATATGCGCCGGGAGATTCGCAGCTTCCGCGCGGATCGTGTTCGCGAGCTCTCACTGCTGAATTATTATTTTGAGAGACCGGCAGCTTTTTCGGCGAGAGATTATTTCATGAAAAGCCTTCTTCCAGAGCGGCAAGATCATGCGAGATTGATTACGATTCATGTTCACGGAATGGCACAGGCCATTAATGACCTATGCGGTAATTGGATGTTCAATCATATATTAACATCCCGAACTTCGCATGAGGCTTATTTTGAAGTGGATGAGAAAGCGATAAAGAGCTATATTCCCCAAATGCTGCTTCCCTATGGCAGGGCGATCACTGTAGTGGAGCCGACTGAGCTTAAGCAGCATCTCTATGAAGCCGCTTCAGAACTGCTGAAGCATTATTCGAACTAACTGACAGAGTCTGTCAGTTAATAATAGCTATACTAGCTGAAGATGAGAGCATATCATTCGAGGAGGAATAGCCAATGAAGCATCATGCCTTGCAATCCTATCACTATCATGTATGGGCGAATAACCAATTATTCAATCATTTGAAGCAGCTGCCGGAGGAAGTTTATTACGCTGAGGTCAACAGTGTGTTTCCTTCCGTCTCAGCGGTGATGGAGCATATTTATGTGAGTGATCTCATTTGGCTCGGCGTTGCTTCAAAGCATGAGTTCGAGCAGATCATACAGGATGCCGGGAAAGCGAAGGAAGAGGTCAGGGGGATATCTGTAGAAGAGCTGGAAAAGCGATATCACGAGATAACGGAACGCTATCACCGCTTTTTTGCAGAGACAGCCGATTTGGATGGCCCATTAACGCTGTCGCATCCTACGTATGGCATAGCAGAGGCATCGTACTCGGGTGCCATTCAACATGTCGTGAACCATGCCACTTATCATCGGGGCAATGTAACGGCTATGCTGAGGCAGCAAGGGCAGACAGGCGTTCCAACGGATTATGCTTTTTTCTTATACACGTTGTAAATATGCATAGAGCTTGCGGCTGGCTGGCACTTCCGTAAGCTCTATTGTTATATTTATCCACAGAGTTATACACATTATCAACATGGCGAATAGGGGAAAAACGGATGAATACGAGATAGTTATCCACATGTTTGTGGGTTTAATTATCCACATTAAATAATAGAGTATCCGATAGGTTGAAATGCTATAAATAGTAGAGTAGAAGCAATTCTAATCTAAGAAGGATTCGATTTACAATTGCTCTGCTAGCTGTCATTATTAAGGTGGTTTGAAATAATCCAACACCATGATGAAAGTGCTTGATGATCAAGTTAGGGGATAGTAGAATGACATGGCTTATTTTTTCCGTGCTTGCTGCTTGCAGCTTTGGCTTGCGGGGGATTTTATATCATTGGACGAGTCAGCTGCCGTTGAGCCGCAATGCGCTGTTATGCGGGGCTTTTTTTTCAGGGGCATTAATTAGTTTAATAGGGGCGCTTGTGACGGGGCAGCAATGGACGACAACGGCATTGATTGGCTTGCAAATGGGGCTGTTCTCCTTCGGAGGCAATGCGAGCATGTTCAAAGGGTTTGCGGTAGGCAGAGCTTCTTTAGTTGCTATATTAACGGCATTGCCTTCGGTTGTTGTCGTTCTTGTCGCCTATGGTCTATGGGGAGAAACATTGAATCTGATGCAGCTGCTTGCCTTTGTTGTTATCGTTATTGGCATCCTGTTGGTAAGGTATTCAAACGACCTGTCATGGAGCAATCTACAAGGAGCTCAGTGGGGCGTGCTGGCACTATTGATGTTCGCGGGGAATGATCTGTCGGGCAAATGGTCAACAATGATGGACGCGCCGCTTTTGCCGTCCTTGTTCTATTTATTCGGAATTGGCTCAGCCTGCTTCGGCCTATGGTGGTTGAAGGAGCTTAGGCAAGAGAAAAGGGCAGCGAGTATGAGAAGCTTGGCAGCAGCGGGTAGCGGGGATGCTATGGCGGTTGTTAGTGGAGCGGAGCCATCCGCTTCGGACGATAATGCCAATACAAGCGCAAGCCGTTGGAGTGACAAACGCACCTTCGGAATCGGCATGATGGTCGGCATTACGAATGTAGTCGGAATGATGCTGATCATTACTGCCTTCGATCATGGGAAAGCGGGCCTTGTATCGGCAGTAACGGCGCTAAATGTATTAATTGTATTACTGTATACACGGTTTGTTGTGAAGGATCGGTTCACGAAGCTGGAGACTGCTGGTATTGTAACAGCCTTTGCAGGAATATTATTCATGAGATTTTATGGCGGATAATGGGGAAGTACTTCGTAGAAGAACGAAAGAGCTTCTGGGAACCTTGGTTTGGGTCTAATAATAAGTATGTATGTTATATTTCGCATAAGTATAGAAGAGAGTACTGCTTTCACGAGAAAGCATATGTTATATTTGTAAAGATACGAATATTAATAGCGAGAATAGCAGTGGAAAAAGCTTGAAACAGCTAACTGTGACAGTTACGTGAAGGTAAAAAATTACAATTAATAAGGAATACATGCATAACTAATATTTTTTCTGATGATTCGACTTTATGCATTTTATACAACAGCCTGAGAAAATCCTTTCTCTAGGCTGTTTTTTTGTTGCATAACTGCATTCTTATGTCACAATTCGACATTATTCGTCATTTCCTTCGACAAATCTTCTACAACCGGGACGTACAATAATATTGGCGTAACGGGAGCAAATCGAGAAAAAAGGGAGTTTTTTCATGAAAAACCCTGATGTATTCGTTTTCTTCAAAATATGAGAGGTTTTACATTTTTGGTGCTAATAAGATAGTTTAGTAGTATAAGAAGAAAAAATTGGTTTTGGCGATAAGCACTTTTTAGAAGAAAGGAGAATATTAGCAGCCAACATCATTTCATACATCTGCATAGTTGGTTATTGCTCCGCAACAACTCCGCGATTCGACATCATTTATTTTAATCCAAATCTTGATCTCAAGTCCTATCTGTTCGGTTATCTTCCCGCTTACCAGCATGAAGCAACTAATGGGCGGATGCCTGTCATGACTGCTTTAAGAAACTGTTTGATTAGAGAAAAGGAGTGAGTCCTTATTCAATACGTACTGTATTTAACGACGATAGTTTTCCTACTATTTCAATTGATTTACACAGTTATCCCTTTGATATTCAGCAAGGTGAAAAAACTGGAGAGCGGGCTTGAGGAGAAAACGATCTCTGTACTCGTACCGGCCTATAATGAGGAACTGACGATTAAGAACTGCATTGACGCGATGGAAGGGCTGAATTATGCCAACCACGAAATTATCATCGTTAATGATGGCTCCAAGGATCGTACCTTCCACAGGCTGCAAGAGCTGCTCGATCTCCGCAATGACTACCGCAAACCGAATCAGAGGCTTAAGTACAAGCGCATTAAAGGCTTCTATCGGTCTAATCTATATCCTCATATTTATGTTATTGATAAGCTGAATGGCGGCAAAGCGGATTCGCTCAATGCAGGAATTGACTATGCCAGCGCCGAGATTGTCATTACTTTGGACGCCGACAGCATGCTTGAAGTAAATTCCCTCAAATACGTGAATCAATACTTTTACAACCCGGACATTATTGCTCTGGGAGGCACAGTTAAGATCGTACAAGGTGCGGAGAGAAAAGATGGCGTTATTATGGAGAAATTCAAAGGAAAAGGAATTATCCAGAGCCAAGTGATTAGCTATATACACAGTTTCTATGTACGTAAGCTAACACAATCTGTCTTTAACTCTATCGTGGTTATATCAGGAGCATTCGGAGCGTTCTATAAAGAATTGATGTATGACGTGAACGGCTTCAGAAGCACAGTTGGCGAAGATATCGACATTACGTTGAAGATTCATGAGTATATCAAAGCCAATAAGCTCAAAAGCAAGCTGGTCTATGCACCGGAAGCAGTCTGCTATACAGAATGTCCGGAAAATATGAAGAACTTCTACAAGCAGCGGATTCGTTGGCAGAAGGCATTCGTCGATTGCATCTTAATCTATTGGTCCAAATTATCCAAGAGCTTTGGCTTCGGCGTAAGCATTTTCTTTGCCATTGATGGTTTTATTCTCGGAACATTGACGGCCTTTACAACGATCTTCCATATGGTTCAAGCGATCTTCGCGGGCGGGAATCTAATGGTTGCCATCATTATGTTTATCATTACGATTCTGATCAATGCCGTACAGATCGTTATCTCCTTGCATCTGTGCAGGAAGTTCGGCAGCAACTATTCTTTCTGGGACTATTGCAAAATGTTCATGTTCAGCCAAGTCGAATTGTTCACGTACCGACTCGTGCTTCTGTATATCAACATTGTAGGCACATTCAAATACTTTGATAATGACGAAGGGTGGGGCTTTGTAGAACGCAAAGGAGTGGCAAGCATCAGCCAGAATATGGCATCTAGATAATATTGGAGGGAAATAATGAGCAGCGTCGTACAAGGAAGTGCACCAAGAAAAAGAATTATGTATATCGATTTATTAAGGATTTTGTCTATCGTTGCGGTTATTGTGCTTCATATTACCGCTTCGCTGTTGACACGTACGAATGATTTCACGACCACTTCCTGGTGGGTCAGCAATGTATTCAATTCTATTTGCCGCTTTGCCGTTCCTGTATTCTTCATGATCAGCGGCGCGATGATTCTGAGGGTTGAGGTAAAGTCCTACAAGGACTTCTATATCAAAAGGGTAGTGCCGCTCCTCATCCCTTTGTTCACCTGGTCCTTGATTTATGGCTTGTACTTTCAGTATAAGATACTTGGCAGCAAAATGACGGCGTTAGAGTTCATAGTCGATTTTGGCTATAAGCTGCTGGTTGATAAGAACTATGTACATCTATGGTTCCTCTACGCCATTATTGCGGTCTATATGACTGTTCCGTTGATTGGCAAGCTGATACGCGCATGCAGTGAGAAGGATATAAGATACTTCTTGCTCCTATGGATTATTGTCAGCATCGGCTATCGTTTTGTATCCGACATTGTGTTTCGGGTGACGGAGACCTACCTGTACATTCCAAGCTTGAATATTCCGCTTTTTACAGGGTATCTGGGCTACTTTATACTGGGCTATTATTTGTTTAATTTCGAGCTTCCTCCTAGACTCAAGCATACGCTGTTCAACTTGGGTATCCTTTCCTTCTTCGTCGCTCCTGTGCTGACTTATTGGGTGTCGGTGAATAAGGGAGTATTGGATGAAATGTTCTACGGCAACTATTCGGTTACAAGCTTCTTTATGGCTGTTGGCATGTTTTTATTTTTCCGTGAAAAGGAAAATGCCATTACCAAACATACCAATTACAAAGTGAAAAAAATAATCGGCTCAATCTCAACAGCAAGCTTCAGCATTTACCTGATTCATTTGTTGATTGATATGCTCGTATCCCGAAGCGTGGCAGTAGATGCTACCTTCCTCGAGACAACGCTAAGCTTGTTGTTCAATATCGTAGCGATCTTCTCGATCAGCTATATTATCGTCAAGGTGCTTAATCTGAATCGATGGGTAACGCAAATATTATTCGGCGGAAGAGGGTAGAGCAATGAAACCGATGAAGGCGAAAAGAGCAATCAAAGTGAATTTTTTGACCAAAGGAATTGTAGCTATCGTGCTGATTGGCATGGCGATCTATTTCTATCAAAGCGTCAATGCAGAAGAGCGCAAAATCTCGTCGGTCTATATAGAAGCATGGCGTGATCCGAAGGATGTCAGGCTGTCGGAGCAAGGGGTGGATATTGCATTCGTAGCCTTCGCCAAAATCAAAGGCACAAGCCTATTCTTCCATGAGGATGAAGCCGCCAACACGATGATCAAAGAAAATATTAAGCAGCTTAAAAAGAATAATCCGGAGACTAGAATGGTGCTGGCGGTAGGCGGCTATGGGGTTGACGGCTTCTCAGATGCCTCCATGGACGGCAATCGCTATTTGTTCACACAAAGCATTATTGATTTGGTCAAGGAGCTTGATCTTGATGGCATTGATATTGACTGGGAATTCCCGGCGTTTGATGCTTGGGGAACGGTCAAGGCCAGTCCAAAGGATACCAAAAACTTTACGAGCCTAATGCGGGAATTGAGAGAAAGATTGAACCAACTGCCGCATAAAGGAAACCGTAAATATATTCTGACCTTTGCCGCGGGAACGCAGGACTGGTATTTCAAGAACGTCGAGGTCAAAGAGGTTGAGAAGTATGTAGACTATATCAATGTAATGAGCTATGACTTAACGGGCAGATGGTCGAACACGACTGGATTTAACGCCAACCTCTATATGGATAAGCAGAACAAATCTCTGCTTAGCATTGATCAAATTATTCAATCCTATCTGGACCATAAGATCGATAGCAAAAAGCTGCTGCTCGGCGTGCCGGCTTACTCCTATGGCTGGACCAATGTGAAGAGCGATGGCGACGGGCTGTTCGCTGAGGGCAAGCCGATCGATATCGAGAAAACGGATATTGACTATAAGGCCATTGAGAAAAGCTATTTGAACCAGAAAGGCTTCAAGCGTTACTTCGATGATAAGGCGAAGGCCGCGTACTTGTATGACGGCAAAACGTTCATCAGCTATGAAGATAAAGAAGCGCTCAAGGCAAAGGTTCAGTACATTAAGAAAAAGGATTTGGCAGGCTCCATGGTGTGGGAATATGCCCAGGATGCAGAGAATGGCATTATTCAATATTTGTCGGATAACTTGAATACGGAATTAGGATCGGAAGAGTAAGGAAACCCCATCCTCATAACAAGCTTTTCCGAAAAAGGCTGATCAGTGTTTTCTAACTGGTCGGCCTTTTTATTATGAGTTTTATGCAGGTTTGGTCAACTCGAGCAGCAGCGTTATAATAAATGAGAAGGATACTTATTTATTGGAATTGGAGTGTGAGCAAGCATGGAGTCCACTTGGCATAATAGAAAGCAACGATTGCTAGCCTATATGAGAGAGAACGAGATCGATATCGTCTGGATTACATCTACGACGAATGTATATTATTTCACCGGCTTCTATTGCAATCCGCATGAGCGTTTTTTAGCCCTTTCCATAGATGCACAGACCGGCAAGGAATCCCTTTATGTGCCGCTGCTTGATCTTGCAGCAGCGCAGCCGCATGGCACGGATGGAGATGTTATTCCGATCTCCGATACGGAGGATGCTTATGCTGTTATTCAGAGACATTCTAGAACGGATGTTAGCTGCATGGGAGTAGAGAAGGAAGCGGTTAGCTTGGCGAAGGCAGAAAGGCTGCAGCAGGCATTCGGCGATGTCTCACTCGTTGATCTGGAGGGCTTCATTCTCTCGCTGCGAATGAACAAGAGCCAAGAGGAAATTGTTAAAGTCCGTACCGCTATTGAGCTGGTCGAACAGGTTGTTGCCTATGCAGCGGCTCACGCCGTTATTGGCATGACGGAGCTTGAGTTGACTGCTGAGCTTGAGTATCAGATGCGTAAGCTTGGTGCGGATCGTCCGGCCTTCGAATCGATTGTGCTCGCCGGGGCTCGATCAGCATTGCCTCATGGCAAGCCCGAGCATGTGCCAATTCGCCAAGGAGACTTCCTGCTGATTGATATTGGCGTTCAAGCAGGGGGCTATTGCTCGGATATTACCCGAACCTTCGTGATGGGAGAGCCTTCAGCGGAGCAGCGTCAAATCTATGATACCGTGCTGGCTGCCAATCTTGCAGGAATTGAGGCAGCAAGGGCAGGAACGGCGCTTTCCGCTGTAGACAAGGCAGCACGGGATGTTATTGACGGAGCAGGCTTCGGCGCTCTTTTTACCCATCGGGTGGGGCATGGCTTCGGAATGGATGTGCATGAGCAGCCTTCCGTCTCAGGACAGAATGGCATGATTATTGAACCGGGCCTGCTCTTTACGATAGAGCCTGGCATTTATCATCCGGTTATTGGCGGCGTACGAATCGAGGATGATATCTATATTCAGGCGGACGGTTCAAGCCAGGTATTGACGAGCTATCCTAAACAACTGCAAAGTCTGGGTATCAAGTAAGGAGAGACTTGCGCTTTTAAAAGTTTGGATCGGTACAAGAAATAGTCGCGTTCATCGGCCAATAGGCGGTGAGCGCGTTTTTTATAAGCATCAACGGTTAGTCATGTTCTTGAGGACGAGCATAAGATTGGCAGGCTTCTCCGCAAGACGGCGTGTGTAGTAGGGATACCACATCGTCCCATAAGGGACATAGCAGCGAACCCGATAGCCATCCTTGGCTAATTGTTCTTGCTTGCCCATGCGAAGGCCGAAGAGCATTTGGAATTCGAAAGAATGCTTGGGGATACTGTTGCGCATCGCATAGTCCTTCACCCATTCGATAATCGTATCGTCATGCGAAGCGATAGCGGTATATACCTTTTGCTGCAAATGCTGCTCGATCATCGACTTGAACCTTGCAATAATTTCTTCGGCCTCTTGATAGGCGACTAGATCAGATTCCTGATAAGCTCCTTTGACAAGACGAAGATTAATGCCCTTAGCCATTAACGCTGTAACATCTTCCTCTGTTCGGAACAGATAGGCTTGAAGGACGGTGCCTACATTTTTGAGCCCTTCGGTGTGAAGCCGTTGAACGATATCAATTGTGGCCTGCGTATAAGGCGTATTCTCCATATCAATCCGCACGAAATTCCGATGCAATCTTGCGCATGCAACGACTGCGCGAATGTTGGCAAGACAAGCCGCGGGATCAAGCGCAAGTCCCATTTGGGTAGGCTTCAGGGATACGTTGGCACTTAGCTTGTGCTCAGAGATTCCTTTAATTAGCCGCAAATAAGCTTCTTTGTATTCCGATGCCTCCTCTATTGCCTTAATTCCTTCTCCCAAATGATCCAGTGTGACCATAATTCCTCGTGCATTCAATTCTTGTGCAGCCTCTAAAGCATCAGTAAGCGTCCCACCGGCAATGAATTTACGGGCAAGCTTGCTGCCGTACTTCATGGATAGCTTGCGTACAAGCTTGTTGCCTGCAATAGAGAGTACGGTTTTTTGATAGAGCTGCATACCAATACGCATAATGGGCTCACTCCTTCCAGCAGTCTTCGCTGCTTGGGTCATATCGGCTGGATCGATGAACTATAAATGGAATATGTAGATTTGCTGGATACAATGTTCATAGGGGGCAACGGTATGAGAGCAGCGTTCCGTAACGAACCGTTCACGAACTTTGAGGATGAGCGGATGAATAAGCAGTATGATGCTGCACTTGCTGAGGCAGAGGCCCGATTAGGTCAGGAATACGGACTCGTCATTGGCGGCAGAACGATCATTACGGATCGCAAGATCGCCTCCATTAATCCTGCTGCCAAGGAGCAAGTCATCGGATACATCTCCCAAGCGAATGAACGGCAAGCAGAGGCTGCCATCCAATCGGCCGCCCGTACTTTCGAATCTTGGAGCCGCGTTAAGCCGAATGAGCGTGCTCGCTACTTATATAAAACAGCCGCGCTGCTGCGAAGCCGCAGGCATGAGCTGTCCGCGTGGATGACCTTGGAGTCTGGCAAGACTAGGGCCGAAGCGGATGCGGACACGGCGGAGGCTATTGATTTCCTCGAGTTCTACGCCCGCGAGATGCAGCGCTTAAGCCTGCCGCAGCCGCTCACGATAGCTAACGAAGAGGAGAATCAACTTTATTATATTCCGCTTGGCGTCGGTATTGTCATTCCGCCATGGAATTTCCCGCTTGCAATTATGGCAGGGATGACGGCAGCCTCGCTTGTCGCTGGAAATACGGTTGTCCTGAAGCCGGCAAGCTCGTCCCCTGTCATTGCCGCGAAGTTTATTGCCCTGCTGGAAGAGGCCGGGCTGCCAGCAGGTGTGGTCAACTTCTTGCCTGGAGCAGGGGGCGAGGTAGGCGATTATTTGGTTGACCATCCGTTAACTCGCTTCATCTGCTTTACGGGCTCGCGTGAGATCGGCTTACGGATTAATGAGCGTGCTGCCAGAATGAACCCTGGCCAGCGATGGATCAAGCGAGTCATCGCTGAGCTGGGAGGGAAGGATGCCATTATTGTCGACAGCTCAGCAGATCTGGAGCTGGCTGCTGATGCGATAACGGCATCGGCCTTTGGCTTCTCGGGGCAGAAGTGCTCGGCCTGCTCCAGGGCAATTGTTCATGAAGCGGTATACGAGGTTGTATTGGGCAAGGTAGTCGAGCGGGCGAAGAAGCTGGTTATGGGCCCCCCTTCGGAAGCCTCCACGCAGATTGGACCAGTCATTGATGAGAAGGCGTATGCACGAATTCAGCATTATATCGAGCTTGGTAAGCAAGAGGGGCGTCTCGTCTTGGGCGGCGGTACGGGGGATAAATCCGGTTATTTCATTGAGCCGACGATATTTGCCGAGGTGAAGCCGACTGCTCGTATCGCTCAAGAGGAAATATTCGGTCCAATCGTTGCTTTCACGAAAGCCGCCTCCTTCCAAGAGGCCCTGGCATTCGCCAACCTGAGCGATTATGGCTTGACTGGAGCTGTTATCTCTAATAATCGGACGCATTTGGAGCATGCGCGAAGAGAGTTTTTCGCGGGTAATTTATACTTCAATCGTAAATGTACAGGAGCGCTTGTCGGTACGCATCCGTTCGGCGGATTTAATCTGTCAGGAACAGATTCCAAAGCAGGCGGCAGAGATTATTTGCTTTTGTTCACACAGGCAAAGCTTGTCTCCGAACGGTTCTGATTAGAGAAGCAGAGGGAAAAGGGGCAGTCGTTCTTGCACTGCTCCTTGTCTTTGTTCACCTTATTGCAGAGCAGAGGAAATCCTTCCCATGTACAAGGAGTGGGCTTGACTCCAAGACAAATACATAATAAAGTCTGTACGACTAGTGATGAACAATACGTGCTTGAGCTGGGGGCGTTAGCTGATGTCGTTTTTCGGACAATCCATCATGCCTGCTGTGCGTGGATGGAAAGACTTTGAATGGCTGTTGGACTCTTCTTTTACTTATCTGGTATTACTGGACAGCCATATTGGACAACTCAAGGGCGCTGTTGACGAAGCATCTCGTCACGGCAAGAAGATGCTGGTGCATGCGGATCTGATCGAGGGGCTCAAGAATGATGAATATGCAGCTGAGTTCCTATGCCAGCACATTCGTCCAGCGGGCATTATTTCGACGCGAACGGGTGTCATTCAGAAGACGCAGCAGAATGGGCTGCTCGCGATTCAACGATTGTTTTTATTGGATACCATTGCGCTGGAGAAAAGCATTGCACTTGTGCAGCGTACGAAGCCTGACTTTATAGAAGTGATGCCAGGTGTGATGCCCCATATGATTAAGGAAGTTCTGGAGCGGACGAGTACGCCGATTTTGGCAGGAGGACTGATTCGTACGGAGCAGGACGTGGAGCTGGCACTGAAAGCAGGCGCTGATGCCGTAACGACCTCCAGACGTGAATTATGGAAGCGCTATTCTCAGGTGGATGGTTAAAGCAGGCTTACTATAGGGGCAGGGGAACGGAGGACATCACACAATGAACGAAACGACTTATGTATTAGCTCTCGATCAGGGAACGACGAGCACTAGGGCTATTTTATTTGATAAAGAGGGGCAGCCATTCGCCATTGCCCAGACCGCAATAGATTGCTTGTTTCCGCATCCAGGCTGGGTAGAGCAGGACGCAGTACAATTATGGGAAAGCACCGAGCAGGTGATAAGGGACGTGCTGGCCAAGGCCGAGCTGAAGGCGGATCAGATTGCCGCTATTGGCATTACGAACCAAAGGGAGACCGCAATTGTCTGGGATAAAGAAACAGGCCAGCCTATTTATCATGCCATTGTCTGGCAATCGAGACAGACATCCGACATTTGCGAGGGTCTCCGAGCAGCAGGCCATGAGCAAGCCATTCGTGATAAAACAGGCTTGCTGATTGATCCGTATTTCTCGGGTACAAAGGTCAAGTGGCTGCTTGATCATGTTGAAGGCGCACGCGAAAGGGCCGAGGAAGGCAAGCTGCTGATGGGCACCGTGGACAGTTGGCTGATCTGGAAGCTGACGAACGGCGCGGTTCACGTTACCGATTATTCCAATGCGTCTCGTACGCTGCTCTATAACATTCATGAGCTCCGCTGGGATGAAGAGCTGCTCGCTTGGCTTGATATTCCTGCTGCTATGCTTCCTGAGGTCCGCTCCTCGTCGGAGGTGTACGGGAAGACGGATGCCAGCTTGTTCGGTGGAGAAATTCCGATTGCAGGGGCTGCTGGCGATCAGCAGGCTGCACTATTCGGCCATGCTTGCTTCGATAAGGGAGAAACGAAAAACACGTATGGAACAGGCTGCTTCATGCTCATGAATACCGGAGCTGAACCAATCAAATCTGAGAACGGCTTGCTGACAACGATTGCTTGGGGAATTGATGGTCAGGTTGATTATGCGCTGGAGGGCAGCGTATTCGTTGCCGGCTCGGCAATTCAGTGGCTGAGAGATGGCCTCGGCATGATTGTCACCTCGGAGGAAAGTGAGCAGCTTGCTGCTTCGGTCGATTCGACGGATGGAGTCTATGTGGTTCCTGCCTTCGTAGGCTTAGGCACGCCTTACTGGGACAGCGATGTGCGCGGGGCTGCATTCGGAATGACAAGGGGAACACGGCGTGAGCATTTCGTGCGTGCGACGCTTGAGTCTATTGCTTATCAATCCAAGGATGTGCTCGATGCGATGGAGCAATCAGCGGGAATCAAGCTGCAATCGCTTTGTGTGGATGGCGGTGCTATTCGCAATGAAATGCTGATGCAATTTCAAAGCGATCTGCTCGGCGTGCCGGTTGAACGGCCGGGTGTCGGCGAGACAACCGCTCTGGGTGCTGCGTACTTGGCAGGCCTTGCTGTCGGTTACTGGGACAATCGCGAGCAGATTTCGCAGCTGCGCGCAAGCGAGAACTCATTTGAGCCTGTTATGGATGAGGAGCGCCGCAAGGAGCTGTACGAGGGCTGGCAAAAGGCAGTTAGAGCGGCTATGGCATTCCGCTGATCGTTATGCTATAATCTCGTTACAAGTTCATATTCGGTCGGAGATCAGGAGAAACCGCAATATCCTTTTATTATGCGAATAGCATGGTAGGAGGTGTTTGCGGTTTTTCTTTTATTGTTTATTTGGGATCTCCATTGGGGAATAACACTACAACAGGAAGAGGCGATCACGATGGTCCAAAACAATAAATGGTATATGAAAAATGAACGATTCAATGCTTTGAACCACAACGAGCTATTCGGGCGCATGCAGGAGCAGCCCTTTGATATATTGGTTATTGGCGGCGGCATTACGGGAGCGGGAATTGCGCTCGATGCTCAGACGAGAGGCTTGCGTACCGCCCTTGTAGATATGCAGGATTTCGCGGCGGGCACCTCCAGCCGATCGACGAAGCTCGTGCATGGCGGCCTCCGTTATTTGAAGCAGCTTGAGATCGGCGTTGTAGCTGAGGTGGGCAAGGAAAGAGCTATCGTATATGAGAATGGGCCGCATGTCACTACACCAGAGTGGATGCTGCTGCCCTTCTATCAAGGGGGAACATTCGGACGTTTCAGCACTTCGCTCGGACTTCGGGTATATGATTTTCTTGCGGGCGTTAAGCGCACTGAAAGACGGAAGATGCTCAGCTTGGACCAGACGATGGACAAGGAGCCGCTGCTTAAGCGTGAGGGAATGAAGGGCGGAGGCTATTATGTCGAGTACCGTACCGATGATGCGAGACTGACGATTGAAGTCATGAAAAAAGCGGTTGAGCTTGGAGCGCTCGCGATCCCTTATGTGAAGGTAGAGTCCTTCATCTACGATGAGAATGGCAAAGCCGTTGGGGCGAATGTTCGTAATCTGTTATCGGGCGATGCAGGTGAGGTTCGAGCTGTTAAGATTATTAATGCAGCCGGCCCATGGGTGGATACACTGCGCGAGAAGGATGGCTCGAAGAAAGGCAAGACGCTTCACTTGACGAAGGGAGTCCATCTCGTATTCGATCAGGAGCGTTTCCCGCTTGGTCAGGCGATTTACTTCGATGCTCCAGATGGGCGTATGCTGTTCGCGATTCCGCGTGACGGCAAAACCTATATTGGGACAACCGATACGAATTATAAGGCGGATATCGCTTATCCGAGAATTAGCCGTCAAGACTTGGACTATGTGCTTAATGCTGCTAATTTCATGTTCCCGACGTTAAAGCTGACGGAAGCAGACATGGAATCAAGCTGGGCAGGGCTTCGCCCGCTCATCCATCAGGAGGGCAAGGACCCATCCGAGATTTCGCGGAAGGATGAAATTTTCCAATCGGAGTCAGGGCTGATTTCAATTGCAGGGGGCAAGCTGACCGGCTATCGGAAGATGGCTGAGACGGTTGTCAATAAGGCGGCAGAGCAGCTGACTGCAGAGGGCCGTGCCGGAATTGGCCCAAGCATGACGAAGTCGATGCCGATCTCTGGCGGTGATTGCGGCGGGTCGAGCCGATATCCTGCCTTCTTGCAGGAGAAAATAGCCTATGCTATTGAAGCCGGGCTGCCTAAGAAGGATGCAGAGCGAATCGTCCGCCGATTCGGTACGAATATTGACACGGTACTGGAGCTGATGCCTGAAGCAAGGGAAGATGCGATCAGTTATGAATTGCCGATTCCGATTGTTATAGAGCTTATGTATTCAATTCGTCATGAGATGACGAGCAAGCCAACTGATTTCTGGATTCGCCGTACGGGCAATCTGTTGTTCGACCGCACGCGGGTCGACAAATGCAAGGATCGTGTTCATGTCTATATGGCTGCTATATTCGGGTGGTCGGAAGAGATGAGCAAGGCTTATGCGGAGGAACTGGAGCTGGAGCTCCATTACGCTATAACTCCGGCTACTGAGAACTAATAGTAAAAGAAGAAGAGCGAGCAAGCCATGACAGCATGGCTTGCTCGCTCTTCTTTATTAGTAGACAAGGGAAGCTCGTTCGTCGCAATTCTAGACAGTGAATCGTTCAGTAAGCTTCTTCAAATGGCTCGAGAGGACACGCATGGACTCGGATGAGGCGCTAACTTCATCCATGGATACAAGCTGCTCTTTGGAAGCGTGAGCGACCTCTTCAAAGCGCTTAGCGAATTGCCTTGAGATATGCTCCATATCCTCAACGGAGGCAGCTACCTGCTCGGAGCCGGCTGAGAGCTGCTCGGAAGCGGCAGATACCTCATGAAGCTTGTCATTAACGGTCTCAAGTCCAGAACGAATGGCCGAGAAGGACTCACCTGCGGTATATACGGTGTCCATGCCTGCCTGAACCTCCAGCGAGCTCGCCGCCATACTCTCCGAGAGCTCAGAGGATTGGTGAATAATGGCCTGAATCAGCTCTGCTACACGCTGAGAGGAGAGCTGGGACTGGTTAGCCAGCTTCCTTACTTCGGCTGCGACAACCGCAAAGCCGCGGCCATTATCGCCAGCACGAGCGGCCTCGATGCTTGCATTCAAAGCAAGCAGATTCGTTTGGGCTGCAATATCGGCCATCATAGCGATAATCTCCACGATTTGGCCGGAATGGGTCTCCAGCGCTTGGGTGGCTGAGGACATCTTGGTCGATGAGGCATGAATCGCCTGCATGGATTGGATAACTGCATCAATGGAGGCATGGCCTTGCTTGGCATTATCTGTTGTCTCTTGGGACACCTCAGCTACGATGGAGGAGGAATGGGCGATATGCTGCATGCTCTTGGTTACATCCTCCATTGCTGCTGTGATCTCCGCGGACCGTTGAACTTGATTTTGCGTACCTTCACTAGCTTCACGAATATTAGTTGAGATAGAGGAGCTTGCTGTTGCTGTCATTCTCGCATGCTCAGATACGTCCTCCGATGCCGCAAGCAGCTTGGCAGAGCTGTCTTGAATGCCGTGAATAACGCTTCTCGTATCAGCTACGAGCCGATTGAAGGCATCAGCAAGCTGTCCAATCTCATCCTTGCGGTTGAGCAGCACCGTTACGGTCATGTCTCCTTCTCCTACTTTGGCTACTTGTGCAGTAAGCTTCTTGAGCGGGGAGGTCAAATAACGGGCGAGCGTATAAATAAGCACCATGCTGATTAATAAAATAAGGGCGCCTGTCCCAAGCATTGTGCGTTGGTTAGACTTCATTAATGCATAGACATCCGAAGCGTCAAGATCAGCACCGATCACACCGAGCTGGGCACCGTCCTTGCCGAGAATAGGCACATAGGCGGTAAGCGTAGCTCCATAGCTGTCATTGGATAATTCACCACTCTGAGCCGTTCCTTCCTCGAAGGCCCGAATCATATCAGGGTAGGCATTCTCTTCTTCTGTTCCAAAAGGAGAGAAGTCTTCCTCAGAGACATCCTCGGGGGCACCGTCCACGACAAAGAAGTACTTATACACCCCGTCTTGCTCTTTTCTCTCTAACGTATACAAATATTTTAATCCATTAGCAGCGCGAAGCTCATTCAGCTCTTGGCGCAAAGCTTGATAGTAGTCTGATTCCTCTGTTATTTTTCCATAGTCTTCAATATTAATGAGGCGGGCAGCTTGTTCAGCAATAGCCTTCGCCTGCATGCCCAACGATTCCTCTACAAGGTGGGTGGAGGAACGGTACAAAGTCAGGCCCAGCACGATGCCCCCAACCAGCAGGATTCCTGAAAAAAAGACAAACATTCGAGTTAATAGGTTATTCATGAAGCAATGCTTCCCCCTCACGGACTAATTCCATATTCTTCTATTAGGCAGTTGGAACTATTATACCATTATTCCCGTAAACTAGAACTAGTTTTAGAATCAACATGATGAGAGCAATGGTGACATTCTAAATTTTAATTGTATACAAATTTTGAAAAACGACATATTGTGTGATAACCTTATAAGTAATAAAAAAGGCGGGGGTTAGAGGTAGGGATGGCAAAAGTACATAAGAAGTTATCATTGCTAGAAATCGTTAAAAGGATTTTCTTCATTACAGCAGGCGCCATATTAATGGGTGTCGCACTGGAATTATTCCTCGTTCCAAATCAGATTATTGATGGAGGAATAACCGGTATATCCATTATGGTCTCCCAGATCGGACTGCCGCTAGGTATTATCATCTTCATCCTTAACTTACCCTTCTTGTTTCTAGGCTTCAAGCAGATCGGCAAGACGTTCGCTATTTCTACGCTGTATGGCATCATCGTTATGTCTCTTACTACGCAGTTTCTTCATCATGTTGAGGCGTTCACGGATGAAAAATTGCTTGCCGTATTGTTCGGCGGGATTATTCTCGGCGGAGGTGTCGGTCTAGCTATTCGTTTCGGGGGATCACTTGACGGGACAGAGATTGTCGCTATATTGGCTTCCAAGAAGTTCAATATGCCAGTCGGTCAAATTATCATGATCTTTAACGTATTTATTTTTATCGTGGCCGGCTTCGTATTCGAATGGGATTCAGCGATGTATTCCATGGTTACGTACTACATAGCAACGAAAGTAATGGATATCGTAGTCGAAGGTATCGAGGAATCGAAATCGGTAACGATTATCTCCAGTGCCTACGAAGAAATATCCGAGACTATTATGACACGCCTAGGTCGGAGCACGACTTATATCGCAGCAAGAGGCGGCTATTCACGTGAAGAGACCCAAATGGTCTATTGTGTTGTCAGCCGTCTTGAGGTAGCTAAGCTCAAATCCATAGTACAAGAAATTGATCCGCGTGCCTTCATTGCTATTGAGCATGTATCTGATGTGCAGGGCGGGAATTTCGCAAAGAAGCAGATTCATTGATTCCATTCATGTAAGGATGTCTTTACACAAGCAAAGAAGCCTCCAGAACCACTGCAGCAGTGGTCTGGAGGCTTTTTCGCTTATGCTTGATCAAATTCTAGGAGGAATGAGTATGCTGCTTATCGCTGAGTGGCTGCGCCATTCCATGTCGCTTGACTCCCGCAAGCAGCAGCCAAGCAATAGCCATACTGGCAGAAGCGCTGTAGAACAGGATGGAGTAATCGAACAGGTCGATTAGATAGCCCATCAATGGTGGAGAAGCGATAGCTGCAAGAGAAGAGACCAGATAGTACATGCCGGTGCGAGTCCCGATGCTAGTTGGGCTGCCTAGTCCAATGACATAGGGATAGGAGTTGATATTAATGAGAGCCCAGCAGATGCCGCCGGCGAGCAGCAAAGCCCTTACCAATAGCAAGGAGTCTGCAAAGGTCATTGCGATAAAGACGAGAGCAAGGCCGATGATACCGCTGGCGATGACTCTTTTTTGACCGAATCGGTTGCCGAGGAAGCCTGCTGGTATAGCCGCTAATACAAACATAAGCGAGAAAAAGGCGAGGGAGAAGGAAGCATCGCTCTCCGAGAGCCCGAGGTGGTGCTTGCCATAGAGGGTAAAGAAGGTTTCTACGCCTTGATAGGCTACGAACCAGAAGAAAATGGCGGCTAACAGGAAGATGGTGGGGCGATTCCATTCTTCTTTGAATGAAGTCTTTTTTGTTGTCAGAGTATCTATCGGCAAGCTGTCCCGCTTTTCTCGAATGGCAGCCATCACGATAATTAGGCAAATTACGGTGAGAATAGAGGCCGACAGAAAAGGCAGGGAGGGGCTTGCTTTGTATAAATAGGAGCCCACCAAGAAGGCCAGCACTGAGCCGATGCCGCCTAAGAAATTAATAATGCCATTGGCTTTCGTTCGCTGCGGCTCGGGCGTTATGTCCGGCATGAGTGCGACGGTGGGTGAACGGTAAAGGCTCATGGACAGGTTCATAAGCACCATGAATAGGACAAGGGTGAGCAGAGAAGTATGCAAGGGAATCAGGGCACTGAATATAGCGGCAAGCGGCATTCCTATCAATAGGAAGGGGATGCGCTTGCCGAAGCGAGTAGTGGTAGAGTCGCTTTTTCTGCCTATCCAGGGCTGAAGGAACAGGGCAAAGTAGTTGTCTATCGTCATCATGAAGCCGATAAGCATCGTGCTCGTAATAAATTTATCAAGAAAGAACGGCACGAAGGCGTTGTACAGTGCCCAGGTAATGCTGATACTGAAAAATCCGAAGCCAAGCAGCCACGTTTTTTTCATCGCATACAAGCTCCTCTCGTAATCGGATTATAGCAAGGCAGCTAGGCGGTCAGGGAAATCGGTAATAATGCCTGCTACACCAGCATCTATTAAACGACTCATATCGGCGGGTTCATTAACGGTGAATGGATTATAAATCACACCATGCTCCTTAGCCTCGGTTACCCATTCAGGGAGAACAGCATAATGGGCAGCATGGAGAGCCGTTGCACCTAATGATTTGGCGTAGTCCCAAGGACGATAGATTCCTTCCATATAAAGGATGCCAGTCGTAATCTCCGGGGCCAATTGGTGGCAAGCGGCTAGAGAATAATGATTGAAGCTTGAGAGGATGACACGTTCCGTCATACCCGCTGAGCGTACTGCTTCAATGACTTTTTGCTCAATATCCGGATAAAGCACAATGCCATTCTTCAATTCCAGATTGAGAATAGTGTCGGTCTGTCTAACAAGAGCAAGCAGTGCGCTCAGAGTAGGTATGCGTTCTTCATGAAATTCAGGGGCGTACCAGCTTCCTGCATCCAATTGCGTAAGCTCACTGTAGGTGACGTTGGCGACTAACTCATTCCTTCCGGTTGTGCGGGTTAGCTTCTCATCATGAATGAGTACAAGCTCACCGTCCTTGGTCATTTGTACATCCGTTTCTATACCGGTCGCTCCAAGCGCAAGACTTTTTGTGAAGGCGGCCATGGTATTCTCGGGACAGTAGCCGGAAGCTCCTCTGTGTGCGTAATTAATTAGCTGTGTCATCGTTATTCTCGTCCTCTCCATGTTCGTCATTTGTCCTAATTGAGCGCAAAGGTTAATGCTAATCTTTGGAATTGGCGATATCGCTATTATCTTACATGAATGTTAGGCGAACGGTCAAAATATAGTGGTATAAATATCACTTTACATACCCTATGGGGGTATGTTAGGATAGAGTTGTAGCAAGCATACCCCCGGGAGGTATTTAGTATGGAGGAACAAGGACAGCAGCATTGTCATTCCGCATCTGGCGATACAGAGACGGGAGAGAATTCGGGCATAAGGAAAAGCCATCATTCAGACAAAATGAAGTCGAATCTCGTCTCGCGCTTGAACCGTATTGAGGGCCAGATTCGCGGAGTGAAGGCAATGATTGAGAAGGACACCTATTGTGATGATGTGCTGAATCAAATAGCAGCTGTTCAATCGGCGCTCAATGGCGTCGGGAAGCTGCTGCTTGAAGGTCATTTGAAGAGCTGTGTCATTGATCGTATACAGGCTGGAGAGAGCGAAGTTATCGACGAGCTGCTTGTTACAGTCAATAAATTAATGAAATAACTCATAACTAATTAGGAGGCGTTACAAATGGCGAACGTAACATTGAAGGTTCAAGGAATGAGCTGTGGTCACTGCGTTAATTCAATAGAGAAGGCTTTAAGCACAGCAGGTGCTAGCGGTAAGGTTGATTTGGCTGGCGGCACAGTGGCCGTCCAATTCGATGAGGCGAAGCTATCTCTGGATGCCATTAAAGAGGCTATTGAAGAGCAGGGCTACGACATCGTTTAAGTATAAATAATGATAAGCAATCAATATTAGACATTATATTGGCGAAATAAGAATGGATAGAGATTTCAGAATGCATCTGAATCTCTATCCATCTTTTCGTCTATTTACAATTATATTACGGTTCGGGGCTATCTGTTGAGCTTCATGTTGTGCTGAATAATTCAATTTTTTCTTATAGTAAGCAGGGGAAGTTCTAACGTGAATGCATAATGACCATTATCATATGCAAGTGTAAGGCGACCGTCTTGGTGTTCTGCAAGTTGTCTTGCAATCGCAAGGCCTAAGCCAGCACCTAATTGAAGATGTGTGTTATGCTCCATATTTTCCGCCTTATAAAAGCGCTCGAAGAGTTTGGCCTCCTGTTCTTTCGTAATATGTTCTCCCTCATTTGCTACGGTTAAGTAAACGGATGCCTCATCTGAGGTTAAGCGGATATCAATGACTTTAGGAGTCGTTGAATATTTAAGAGCGTTCATCAGGAGATTGTCTAAGATCCTAGCGACTTGTTCAGGGTCAATATTGACGGCTGCCTTTTGAATAATTATCTGTGGCCTAACCACTACATGCTGCTCTTCGGCAATTGGCACAAACTCAAATAGCACTTGCTCCAAAAGCTCGTGCATATCCGCATGTTGCTTCGTCAAAATCATCTCCCCAGAAGACAATCGGGTATAAATGAATAGATCATCAATAAGCTTTTTCAATTGCTGGGCTTTGCTATAAGCATTGTTTACGAACCGATCATATTCGTTCTCGTCTAAGAAGGATCTATTACGAAGTAAATCCAAATAGCCAATCATACTCGTTAGCGGAGTTCGAAGATCATGAGAAACGCCTGTAATGAGATTCATTTTAGAATCTTCAGCCTCCTTTTCTTTCATTTTTTGGGATGCGAGCTGTTCAGCCATTCTGTTCATGTTTTTGGCTAGTATGCCCAATTCGTCCTCGCGGCGAACGGGAACCCTATACTCAAAATTACCATGTGATATAAACCCTAACCCTTCCGAAAGAACCGAAAAGTATTTAATAATTCGCTTAGTTAGCATGTAGAATGAAAGGAGGAAGATCACTATGAAAATAGCGAGCGATACAACGATCAGAATCACAATATTCGCTGGCTTTCCCTTTGATGAGATCGGATCGACCAACTGCGCAACGAACCCGACAATATACAAGCTAAGACAGTAGGAGATCACTATGGTCAGGAGCGTAGCACATAGAAAGGAATATCTTACGCTATGTCTAATTTTGAGACGTTTATTTATCCAATTTATAACCAACACCCCATACCGTCTTGATGTACTCTGGCTTTCTGGGATTGAGTTCAAGTTTCTCCCTCAGATTTCGTATATGAACCATGACCGTATTATCTGAATAGCCGATACGCTCTTTCCATACGGATTCATAGATAGTCTCAGCACTAAATACTTGTCCTGCATTAGCCGCAAGCAGATTTAGAATTGAAAACTCAAGCGGTGTCAGCATAACCTCGTGTTCTCGGATCGATACAAAGTGCTTTGCAATATCAATGACGAGCTCTCCAATGGTTATTTGATGGTTTAGAACATCCTTCTTTTCGAACATTTTTTGTCGTCTTAGCTGCGCCTTCACTCGGGCAATTAGTTCGATGGGGTTAAATGGCTTCGTAACATAATCGTCCGCACCTGTCGATAACCCCATGATCTTATCGATATCTCCTTCCTTCGCAGAGAGCATAATGATTGGGACAGCATATCGTTCTCGAATGTGCATGCATGCTTTAATACCGTCCATTCGTGGCATCATTACATCCAAAATGACTAAATCCAATTCCCGTTGCGAAAGCACATCGAGTGCTTCCGCTCCATCCTTAGCTTCAAGGACCGAGTATCCTTCATTGCGCAAATAAACATGAATAACGTCTCTGATTTCCGGATCATCATCTACGACTAAAATTAAACTCATTTGAATCTCTCCCTAAATGTACTATTTTTCGATTTTCCTACAAACATAAACAAACGCGGGAGGGATGTTCAAGGGGACCAAAGAGATACTTTCAATCTCAAAATGCTCCGAAAGCAATTTTTTCATCTGCAATGAATACTGAAAAGCAATAAATTTACCGCCTGGTCTCAGCGCTTCTTTGCACTGCTGAACCAGTTGGTTACGCATCACTGGGGAAAAGTTGTAAAACGGCAATCCGCTAAAGATATAATCGACTTCTTGGATATTGTGCTTCTTAAGTTGGGAAACTAAATGTAATGCATTACTTTCTCTAATGAACTGGGGAAAATCCCGTTGAAGCCTTTGTCCCATGTCCTCATCTTTTTCAAATAAGATAACCTTGCTTTCAGACGTTACCCGATGTGCAATTACTTGTGTAATTGCACCAGTACCTGAACCGATTTCGACGATGTTTTTAGCTTGCTTCCACCTTGCCGCTGCAACCATACGTTTCGCCAAAAAACGTGAGCTGGGAATGACACTTCCAACCCTTTTTGGATTAAGAATGAATTTTTTTAAAAAAAGCAGTGAATGATTATTTATCATTGTTCACCTCATTAAAATATTTGGATTAATTGATTGCCACAAATGAAGCCAATACCGTATAATGTGCCGATCCAAACAATAGCACTGGGATAGGAGACGAAGATTATTCGTTTAAAAGAAACTTTGTTTACTCCGGCTAAGATACTTACAAAGTATCGAACTAGCGGAATTAAATAGCCTAAAGACAAAGCTGTTCCACTATGCCTTATATAAAATTGTTCAGCTTTCTTATATCCTGCGAAATGGCTCAATCGAAGGAAATCGTAGTTTCTTGCTAGCCTGCCGATCCAATACCCCAACGTCACGGCGGATGTCATTCCAAATAGAATGGATGCAAAGGTGTAAAAGGGGTGCAACAATCCATGAGACGTCATAATTCCAGCGGCGATAATCGTCACCTCATTTGGAACTGGAATCCCAAAAGGCCCTAAACAGAAGGCTAAGAAAAGTACAATGTAGCCATAATGGCTTATCATTGTCATAATTTGATCCACGTATGCTCCCCATTTCGTGAAAATGACTGGTGTTCGTCCCGCTAAGGACAACATCATTTTAGAAAAAAATACTTAGTTCCTGCCTAGGAACTTTCTGAAGAAATTCTGAAGATTAATCTTTTACAGCAATAAAAACAAGAAGAGCTCGCCTCTCTCAAAGGTAAGCATGCTCTTTTTTTTTGCGTATAAATATACCCAAGTGGGGTATATTATCAGATAATAGAGACAGATGAAGGAAGATGCATATGCGGAAAAGAACAATAAAGATGATAGCAGCAGTTACAGCTCTGGCAATGGTAATGATTCTCTCTGGATGGAGTCATTCTCAGTCACCGGTTCATGAGCAACATGCTGAGCATGGAAGTGCGGAGTCAGATCCAACTGTTGGAAATTTGCATGAGGGACATACTGCCGAGAACGCCAAGGCCAAATGGAGCTTTGCGAACGGGGAGCCAATTGCAGGTAAGGAATCTCTTCTTGAATTAACGGTGACTACAGCGACGGGAGAGCGGTTGGGAAGCTTTGCGACAAATCATGAGAAGAAGCTGCATCTAATCATTGTCAGCGAGGATCTAAGCTATTTCAGCCATGTCCACCCTATAGATCAGGGATCAGGAAGATTCACAGCAGATTTGAAGTTTCCAGCCGGAGGGGCGTATAAGCTGATTGCTGATTTCATACCGATAGGTTGGGGGCAGCAGATGGTGAGCACAACTGTTCAAGTACATGGACAACGCTCCAAAGAGTCGCCCTTGAAGGCAGACAGCAAGCTCATCCAGAAAGTGGAGGACAATGCCGTAGCTTTGTCGCTGTCTTCCACTAAGGCGCGAGATGAGACGGAGCTGACCTTCTCATTCACGAATGGCTCCACGGGCAAGCCAATAACTGATCTTGAGACTTACCTAGGCGCTGTCGGGCATGTCGTTATTATAAGTGAGGATTTGGAGGAGTACCTGCATGTGCATCCTCTGGACGAGCGATCGACTGGCCCGAAGTTCGCAACGATGTTTCCGAAGGCAGGGATCTACAAAATATGGGGACAATTCAAGAGAAATGGCGATGTGCTGACGATACCTTTTGTAGTACGAATAAGTGAGTAGCATAGCACATAACATCAGAAGCACCTGCAATACCGCTGAAATAGTTAGAACACCTGCAACACCGAAGAAGCACCTGTCATACCGCTGAATGAGCGGTATGACAGGTGCTTCTGCTTTTTGGGATTACAGGTTGACGGGTTAAATAGCTTGCAAGCCAGCTTGATTAAGCAAATTCCAAGGCTTGTTATAATGAGGCTGGAAGAAGAAATCGACGAAGCTTAGTTCATCCATCGTCATGCGGTTCTGAATGCAGACCGACAGTGTATTAATCGATTGTGTAAGATCCGCTTTCGATAATACCTGTGCACCAACGATTCTGCCCCCTATATCCTCATAGACTACTTTTAAAAGCGCCTTATCATAGGTAGGCATAAACTCAGGACGATCATTTTCCTCTATTGTGACAGTTTTCACATGTAATCCCGCAGCAATGGCTGCTGTTTCGGTCATGCCGGTCGAAGCGATGTTTAAGTCATGAATTTTGATCGCCGATGTCCCTTGAGTCCCTAAATATTTCACAGTAGGCTGAAGCAAATTTCTGGCTGCCAGCGTTCCCATTCGTACGGCATTGGTTGCGAGAGGAATATAGGCATGCTCTCCGGTTGGATTGTACATAACCGCACAGCTGTCGCCTGCGGCGAATACATCTGCTTTGCTAGTGCGCATGTATTCATCGACAAGGATGGCGCCATTAGGCAGCATGTCAACCTGTCCTTTGAGCAGTTCAGTATTCGGCCGGAAGCCGATGCAGAGAACGACCAGATCGGTCATATAATCGCCTCGGTTAGTGACAACGCGGTTAACAGCGCCGTTCTCTCCTCTAAATGCTTGTACAGTTTGCCGAAGGGCTAGCTTTACCCCGTGGCCTGCAAGCTCCGATTCGATTGGATTCGTGAATTCGCGATCCAGATACTTGAACAAAATGCGGTCCATATTATCAATTAGCGTGACGTTTTTGCCAAGCTGCTCGAAGGCTTCGACCAGTTCGATTCCGATATAGCCTGCTCCGATCACTGTGATGTTGGTAGCGTGCTTGGCTTTTTCGATAATAGTCTGTGCGTGGCTATAGTTTTTGCATAGAAGAATATTATCAAGCTCCATGCCTTCCATCTTCGGAATAATCGGCCACGATCCTGTAGTGACAATGAGCTTATCATAAGTATCTATGAGTTCTTCATTTGTTAGTAAGTTTTTCACCTTTATTGTTTTGTTATCTGTATCAACGGCGAGCACGTCATGGCGCATATACGTATGGACGCCGACTGCGGCCAGTTGCTCTGGCGACGAGTAGAATAAATCCTCGGCATGCTTAACGACACCCCCTACATGCAGTGCAATTCCGCACGAGAGGAAGGAGATATTATCGTTTCTTTCATAAACGTTAATCTGAGCTTCTGGGTAAAGCTTGGCCATTTGCGTAATAGCTGCTGTTCCTGCATGTGTACATCCGATGACTGCAATTTTCATAGGGGGAACCTCCTTCAAATTTTGCGAAGCTTAAATTTTGCGAAGCAAAATTACTTCGAAAGCATAGGCTTAAATTTTGCGAAGCAAAATTACTTCGAAAGCATAGGTTTAAATTTTGTGAAACAAAATCGCTTCAAAAGGAATGGGTGGAGCTGTGCTTTAAAAAGGAAACGTGATTTATTTCACAATGTTCGTTAAAAAGTGTGAAAAATATCACAATGTGTAATTGCTCTTATCATAAGCTACATTGGATAAAATAACAATGTCGAAATTGTGAATTAGTGATTTATTTCACAAACATTAAAAGGCAATAAATAAAATAGTAACGATAAAATCGTCCAAACTTCCTCTTCACAAAAAAGGTTTTTTTGATAAAATTAGGCATACCTCAAAAAAGGCGGTGGTGAGCCTGGGTTGGAATAAATAATCCAATGAAGAAAGAAGCGTGATTTAGTAAAGCTGCCGGTGGAGGAATGATGTGATGGAACTGTTGCAAGCGGTCGTTTCTGAAGAGGAACGGATGAGGGTTAAGCAACTGCTGAAGATGTACCCGGCGATGAAAGCCACAGTAGACATATCGGTATGGGATGGCAGCACCGCTCATCTATCTGAATATGCTTGGAAATGCAAGGCGATCGAACGGGCTCTGGAAGCCTTGCCGTATGAAGGGAAGGAAATATTAACGAAATGCTTTTTTGAACAGAAAAAAGACAAGTACCTCTATGAGTTTGTTCTAAAAATACCGAAAAGCACATATGACCTTTACAAATCACGCGCCATTCATACCTTGACCACGATCTTGAAGGCTGCTAATATGCTGTAACCTCAAATGAATGAATACGAGCTTCCGCCGAGGAAGCTTTTCCTATAGAGAAAACGCTATACGTAGTAAGGGTTAAATAAGAACCTTCGTTTCCACTTTGATAGTGGATAGGAAGGTTCTTTCTGTATCTATGGTTAATTCCCTCACTCCATATTCCCTATGCGGTGGGGTAAAGCAAGCAGTGATCTTTCTTTAAACTTTTATTGGGCGATTGTCGTGCTGAATCTGAATGAAACCTATACCGATAATGAGCGGCAAACGGATTACACTTAAACAGAACATTTATAGAGCCATCCGGCAAGGGTGGCTCTTTCAGGTGGAGGTGAGAGTGGAATCCGCCACAAAGGGCGCAAACGGTAAGGAGATGATGGATTGTTTGCCGACATGGATGCTATCGCGGTTTATTGCACAAAATTTTTTAGTGCGCAGATCTATATGGGAGACGTTCCACCTGAGAAGGCTATTCCTGCGCTCTGTTTTCCGCCTCCGCGCATTGTAGACAGTCCCGGTACGCTAGGCTCGTTTCGCAAAAGGTATACGCTCGTTATAAAAGTATGCCATGAAACAGACCGCGAAGCGTTTGTGGCAGCAGAAGCCATAGCGGATGGAATCCGCTATTCCAAGTATCGGATTCCACTAGTGGATGAGGAGGAGAATGTGACAGATATCCTCCTGCGAATCGAACAATTAGAGCTGCAGATGGCAGGTCCCGGTGAAGCAGAGCTGACGCTAACATGGACAAGACAGGTTAGCTATGACAGAGAAAGCAATGAACGAATAAATAAATTAATACTCGTGGAGAGGGTGAAGACCAATGGGGAGACCGCGGAAGGCTGATGCTTCACAGCAAGAGCAGCCCATACAGAAGACCGTTGTAGAAGCACCAGCAGTTGAGACGCGCTACTCAGCAGCTAGCTTAAGACGCAATGCTTTGCAATTATTTCAAGTGAATCCCGAGATTGTGGATGGTGCCTTATACGGTTCCAATCATTCGGAATATACGATTGTGGAAGCTCAAGAAAAGATTACGGCTTATTTGCATAGGGAGGTTAAATAACGATGGCTGGAGGCACATGGATTCAAGGTGTTGAGAAGGTAAGACCTGGATTATATATGAATTTCAAGATTGCTGCGCTTGAGCGGATCAAATCAGGAGACAGAGGCACGGTAACCATGCCGCTTGCTCTAAGCTGGGGAGAATCTCATAAGTTTCTGCGAATCGAGAAGGATGGCGATGTGCTGGAGCTGCTTGGTTACGACATTAATGATCCGCAAGTGAGAAAAGTACGTGAGGCCAAGAAGCGGGCGAAGACCCTTCTTATCTATAGGCTGAATGTCGGATTGCAAGCGAAGGCTTCTTTTGGAGCTGAGCCTAATACAACGACAGCGACAGCTCTTCATACAGGTACGCGCGGCAATGATCTTGCAGTTACAGCGGAAGATGATCCTTCAGGGGATGCGAAGAAGCTGGTTAAGACACTGCTTAATGGACGAGTGGTTGATCAGCAGGTTGTCAGTACTAGCTCGGAGCTTCGAGCAAATGCATGGGTAGCTTTTTCTGGAACTGGAGCAGTAGAGAAAACCGCAGGAACACCGCTGCTCGGGGGAACGGATGGCACGGTTACGGGGGCTGAGCATACAGCCTACTTGGAGGCGACGGAAACCCAGCATTTTGAGGTGATCGCTTATCCCTTCGAGGATGCCAACCTGAAGATTTCCTTTATTTCGTTCATCAAGAGGATGCGTGAAGAGGAAGGAAAGAAAATTCAGGGCGTAATTGCCGGAACCTTGAAGGATGGTGCCTTCCTGAACATAGCGGATTACGAAGGCGTTGTCAGTGTTGGCAACGGTGTAGTGCTGCTTGATGGCACGGAGCTTACAGCGACCGATGCTGTCGCATGGGTTGCCGGGGCAACGGCTGGCGCTTCGATTATCCAATCGAATACTTATAGCCCATACGAAGGGGCAGTGGATGCGAATCCGAGACTGAAGAACAGTCAGGTGATCAATGCGCTCAAGCGAGGTCAATTCGTATTCGTGCATGATGGTGTGAAGGTGAAGGTCGAGCAGGATATTAACTCGCTCGTTACCTATTCCCAGACGCGTAACGGAAGGTTCTCCAAGAACCGGGTCGTACGTGTTCTAGACGCTATTGCGAATGATTTTGCAAAGGTGGCAAACGACAGCTACATCGGCAAAATGGATAACAATGCGGATGGCCAGGCCTTGCTCAAAGCGGCTGCCAATCAATATTTGCGTGACCTGCAGGACGCCGGGGCGATTCAGAATGTGGATTTTATTAAGGATTTTGAGATTGATCCGGTAAGATCGGTTGGCGATGAGGTTCATGTTAATTTGGGGATTCAGCCAGTCGACAGTATGGAGAAATTTTTCTTTACCGTGGAGGTTCGATAAACGATGGCCAAATTTCGTGCGGATAATACGATCAACGGGCGGGAGGCGAGACTATTTCTCGATAGTGAGGAGATTGGCTACGCCAAATCCTTCGAGGCAACGATTGAGAAGAATAAAATCGATATCGCTATTCTTGGAAATCGCTGGATGGGCAAGAAAACGACTAGCCTAAGCGGCACCGGGACGTTGACCTTATATAAGGTTACGACGAAATTCTCGAATATGCTGCTTGAATATGCGACTACAGGCAAAGATGTTTATTTCACGCTGCAAGGAGTACTTGATGACCCTGGCTCGGGACGAGGGAAGGAAAGAGTAACGCTGCTGAATTGCAATATTGACTCAGTGAAGATAGGACAGTTCAATGTCGAGGCGGAGGCGCTAGAGGAGGAAATTCCGTTCACCTTCGAGGGTGCGGAAATACCGGAGTCGCTGAACGAATCGTTTGAATAATCGCAGCAGCCGACGAAGGCTATCAGGAACGGATATTTCGATAGGACACTAGAAGGAGGATGTATATGACAACGACAACGAAGACGATGGATGTGTTCATGAAAGGAAAGGCCAAGCAGGCTGTTCTTGAAGAGGTGATTGTGTCCAAACGCTATACGGCGGAAGACGGAAGCCCCATCCCCTTCACGCTCAAAGCGGTGGATACGAAACGAATTGAAGATTTGCAGGATGAATGTACAGTGCCGCAGTTCAAGAAGGGAAAGAAGATTGGCGAAGAGGTCGACTGGAAACGATTTGCTTGCCGGCTTGCTGTGGAAACAACGGTCTATCCAAACTTCCGCGATCCTGAGCTGCTAAGCAGCTATGGTCTCGTAGATCCCAGCGATCTTGTGAAGGAGATACTAAATGTAGGCGGCGAGTATGCCGAATTGATTCAAGCAGTACAGCGAGTGAATGGCTTCGATACGGACTTCGAAGATCTGGTGGATGACGCAAAAAACTAATTCGCAGTGGTGATTATCATGCGCTCATGTCTCATCGGGTGTGGCAAAAGCATCATATTGCTCCCCAGGACCTGTGGGGAATGGATGATTACCACCGCGCGTTTATTTATGCCTCGGAGTTTGTAGAAATGGATGCCGAGCGCAAATCAGAGCGGGCAGCTAAACGAAGATAAGAAACCTTGTTAGCTGCAGGGAAGGAGGTGACAGGCTAGGATGGCTGCCGTAAAGTTCCTGGTCGATTTCGGGACCAAGCTGAATGCGCGTCTGGGCTCCACCAAGCAAGGCTTCTCCAAGCTTAGTACAGGCTTGAAGGGATTCAAGAGCAAGCTCAGCGCAGGAGCCAAAAGCTTCAATGAGAAGCTGGGAGAGAATATGAAGTCTATGAATGAAGCGGTAGGCTCTCTTGGCATTTCGGGTGCGCTCACCAGCTTTGCGAATGCGACATTAGTGTCAGCGGCAGATATGGAGTCGAGCAAGATCGGCTTTGATTTTCTGACGAGCAGGCTAAAGCCTCCGGGCAGTGGAGCCAAGGGGAAAGGTCCCGCAAGCGCTAAGGCTTTGGAACAATCATTCGCGGATTATTGGACCGCTTTGCGTGAGAATGCGCAGATGACCGCCTTCTCTGCTGATCAGGTGCTAGCAGGCGGGATGAAAGCAATCAAGCTGACGAAGGGTGACACGGGTAAAGCGATGCAGCTCGTCAAGCTGGCGGAGGATATGGCTGCCTTTAACCCCGGCAAGTCGATTGAAGAAGCGATGGAGGCAATCGGCGATGCGAAGAAGGGTGATTACTCCAAGATGAAGGGGTTCGGTCTGGAGTTTAAGAAACAGGGCTGGAATACCTTTCTGAAGGAGGCGGACAAGTGGTTCCAAGGCGGCGGGGATAAGCTGAATGCGTCAGCCAACGGGATGTGGGAAATTATCACGGAAGGTGTCAAAGGCTCTCTGCAGAATGCAGGTGTAGCTGCACTGGATAAAGTTAAGCCAGTGATGCAGCGGCTTGTAGATTGGCTCAAGAACGGCGGCTTCAAGAAGCTGGAGGATATCGCTGCCAAGACGGTCGATGTACTCGTTAAATGCTTCTTATGGATGGTCGATGTGGTGCAGCCTGTGTTCGGCTGGCTGGAGAAGGCGCTCGATTGGGTGGGTGCCAACTTCGAGACACTAAAGCCTATACTGAATGGGCTAATCGCTGCTTTTGCCGCTTTTACGGTCATTACGACGGTCATTTCTATTATTTCAGGAATCGGTGTTGCTGTCGCCCTGCTATCCAATCCGATCTTCTGGATTGTCGCAGCAATTGGCCTCTTAACTGCCGCATGGACGGGCAATTGGCTTGGCATTCGAGATATTACGGCTGATGCAATCGCCTGGATCATATCCTCCTATCAGGCAGCGAAGCAGGCAATCACACAGTTTATAACGGACGCGAAGCAATTATATGCGGATTTGAGTGCATGGACGAAACAGACCTGGAGCAATATCGTTGCTGATACAACGGCGTTGGCAGCTAAGATAGGAGCAGCAGTCAGCAATGTCTTCCAGCAGATCTGGACGATTGTCTCCAGTACTATGGCGACTGTGCTTCAGCTCTACTCGCTTATATGGACTGGAATGGCGAGTATTGCAGGCTCAATCGGTTTGTTTATTGGGAATACCGTGAAGGCAGCTTTTCAATCGGTGAGCGGTATCGTGTCAGCAACATTCGATACCATTATCGGAATCGGAGCGGCGGGCATGGAGATGCTCCGGGGTATATTCGCAGGGGTCTGGCAAGGAGCGGCGGGTGATCACCTTGGGGCGATAGAGACGATAAGGAAAGCGATTGCAGGCGCACTAGGCAAAGTCGGCAGTCTGCTGCAAGGCTTCGCTTCGACGGCTGCAGGCCATGCCATTAATTTCGTGATGGGCTATGTGTCAGGCATCTCCCAGCTCGGACAAACAATTGAGGCGGCTATCGTGCCGATTTGGAATATCGTATATGCGGCCTTGAATCAAGGTGCTGCTATCGCTATAGCTGCTGGCCAGCGAATAGGGGAGGCGATTACTTCTACGTTGCAATCCTTGTCGGCATTCGCAGGCTATCTTCAGCAATTAGGCTCGGCAATGCTCTCTTTTTTTGATAAGACTGCGTTTGCTATAAAAATGGCTGCCCTGCAGGCTCTCATTTCTGTAGTTATTAGCATTCAGAATAAAATAACCGAGATTGAGACCTATCTATCAAATGCAATTACGGTAATGGAGAATTTGTTCGATATAGGCTGGAAAGCAGCCGCAGCAGCCGTGACTGATGCGCTAGATTCTATGTACCTGTCGGTTGTAGGCAAGATGGCTGCTGTAGGAGGGGCTATTTCGTCCGCTCTCTCTTCTATTTCGGAGTTTACAACTTTGATGCTGGGAATTATTATCGGGTCTTTTGCTTGGGGAGCTCGCATCGTGTACGACGTTCTGAATGGGCTTGTTCAATCGGCGATGTCCTACGGGCAACAATTCATGGATGGTCTTATACTTGGCTTTGAGCAGATGGCGGGCCCGCTCATGCAGAAGGTATCGCAAATAATGGACGCTGTGAGGAGCATATTTACGGGCAACCAAGCCGCGGTCAGCTTTTCCGTGCAGAAGGTAGATGGAAGCCATAAGCTCGGATTGAACCATGTGCCTTTCAATGGTTATATGGCGGAGCTGCATCAGGGCGAGATGGTGCTTACTGCGAGACAAGCGAATGATTATCGCGGCGGACAGCTCTCTACAGAGCAGCAAGCTTCAATGCTGCACGCATACAGCGGGGGCGGAGCTGGCACTGTTAATCAGAATAAATCAGTGAAGATTGCGAATATGGTCGGGGAGATGCATGTCCATGATGAGGCGGATGAGAATCGGTTCATTGAGAAATTGAAGCGGCTGCTGGAGGAGGATCTGTTGACAGAAGGGGAGGGCGTCTATGTCGGTTGAGATTTGGCTCACTTATAACAACGCGGAAGAGGGCATCTGCCTCCCCGTCAATCCTCCGGAATTAAAGGTATCGATTGGCTCAGCCAATGAGACCGTATCTGTGCAGAAGCTCGGACAGGTGACGGTTATTCAAGATCCCGTTCTGAAAACCTATGAGCTGTCTTCCCAATTTCCGAAGCATTATGGGCCTTATTGTATCTATAAGAATATTCCGGAGCCCTGGCAGGCCATTGATCTAATCGAACGATGGAAAAATAGCGGATTTCCGATTCAATTCATTGTCATTAATCCGGAAGGCCTCGATATTACCGTACCTGCGACAATTGAATCACTTTCTTACCAAGAGAAGGCAGGAGATATCGGAACGATTTATTATGAGCTCACGCTCCAGGAATATAAGTACAGAAAATCGCGAAGTGTGAAGACGAGGCAAGAGAAGGGCCAGACTACGGCTGAGATCAGCAGCAAAGGACAGCGTCCGGATCAGACGGTAAAGCCGAGGTCTTACACGGTAAAAGCGGGCGATACATTATGGACGATAGACCGCCGTGTTGGGGTCTCCTATGAGAAAATTGCCGCGGCGAATGGCATTAAGCCGCCCTACCAGATTCGATCAAATCAGGTGCTGGTCATTCCATGATTGAACTTCCAATTCAAGTGTTGATCATTGAGGGCGGCAGCATCAAGGATATGACACCGCTTGTTGAAAGCGTGGAGTGGTCAGGAACCTCCCAGAAGGCAGTTCGCAAGCTGGCCGTCAGTCTTGTCCATGCCGCTGAGGGTGGTGAAACGCTGGAGCCTATTGTTAATGGCAGCGGCATCCTGCTGCTTCATGGTGAAGAAGAGCTGTTCCGCGGCATTGTATTCCATGCCGAGTACAAGCCTGGCAAGCTTAGTCTTACTGCCTATGATCAGCTCATCTATTTGACGAACAACAAGGATTCTTACGTGTTCACCAGCATGAAGGCTTCTACCATCTTAAGCAGGCTATGCTCGGATTTCTCCATTGAGGCAGGCATGATTAAGGATACCGGTCATGTTATTTCTTATTTGGTCTGCGACGAGGAAACTTTGTTCGATATGGTGAAGAAGGCGCTTGAGATCACCTTTAAGCATAAGGGAATCAGGTATTCTCTGTATTCGAGGGCTGGTAAGGTAGAGTTGGTGCCTTATAAGGAGAACAGCAGGCAATGGGTCATCGAGTCCGGCATGAATCTGATTGATTATTCTTATGATGAGTCGATTGAGAACACTATTACTAAGGTGAAGCTGGTGGGCGGGGAAGAGAAGCAGACGATTATCGCTACCGCAGAGAACAAGTCGCTGCAGAAGGAATTTGGCGTGCTGCAGCATTATGAGAAGGTGAAGACGAAGGTCAATCGCGCTCAGCTGCAGGAATCTGCTGATCGGATGCTGCAGACAAAGGGCAAGGTGAAGAAGGCGCTGCGGCTGGATGAAGTATTGGGTCTTCCCGATGTCGTATCGGGAACGGTCATTATCGTGAAGATAGCGGAGCTTGGCCTTGAGCAGGCTTATGCGGTCGAGGAAGATAGCCACCAATTCAAAGGCAGGCATCATACGATGTCGCTAGCATTAACAGAAATGACATGATGGCAAAGAAGGTGAAGCGCGATGTCGCTGGGGCAGATCATTAAGCAGCATAGCTTAAAAAGCATACAATCGTTGAAGCTTCCGGAGCTGATGGAAGCCGAGGTTGTCTCAGATGCCCCTGACTTGAAGATTAAGCTCAAGGGCAGCGATAAGCTGATCATACCGAAGGAGCTGATCGTTGTAGCAGAGCATCTATGCCGGGTGAAGCGTATGGTTAACATTACGAATAAGGGAAAAACAGAAATCCAGACGCAAAAATTCCCGGTGGCGAATATGACCCCGTCACCAGTGGACGGCCATGTTCATACGGCTGATGTTTCCGTTGCCTTGGCGAGCCGTAACTTCGAGATGAAGGAGGGTGAGCTTCATTACCTGAACGAGGAGAAGAAGGATGACTTGCTGAAAAAGGGCGACAAAGTGATGGTAATCTCCTTCGAGGGCGGACAGAAGTTTTTTATTATCGATCGGATCGTTCAATATTAACCGTCGAAGGGAGGCGCCAGCGAATGGGTCTGACACCTGATGTTCAATTTCCGAATGTAATTGTCAGCAAAACCCCGGCCCTTCAAACCTATCATTTGGATATGGAGACAGGTGAAATTGGCAGACGGATAGACGGTCTTGATGCGATTAAACAATTCATTCATAAAGCGATCCAAACCATTCGATTCAATTACCCGATCTATTCGAAGGATTATGGCTGCGAGATTCTGCATATGCTCGGCAAGCCCTATTCCCAAGGCTTTATTAGAGTGGAGATGATCCGAATGGTAACAGAGGCGCTTCTGTATGATGAACGGATCAGCCGTGTCTATGATTTTACTATTCATTCGGTGCAGGATGAGGTTGCCATTGCCTTTCGGGTGGACTCGTCCCAAGGTACTGTGCGGTATGAAGGAGTGTTGTAGCTTGGAAGGAGCGAATACGCTCAGCTTCGAGTCGAAGCTGCAGCAGCTGCTAGACAGGGTCGATGACAAGCTGGATAAGAGTGAAGGCTCGATTATCTATGATGCGCTGGCGCCAATTGCCATGCAGCTATGGATGGAAGAGAGCAAATTTCGCAGTATTCTGGAGCAAGCCTTCGCTGTAACAGCGGAGGGGCGTTTCCTTGATTTGATTGCGAAGGATTATGGTCTTGAGCGTACCCCTGCGGCATCGGCAAAGGTGGAGCTGGAGTTGACGGGCATTGTAAATGCGGTTATCCCAGAAGGGACTACGCTCGGCATAGCAAACTCTGATCTTTCCTTTGTTACGATAGCGGAAGCGGTTATTGGCAGCAATGGCAGAACGACCGTGATGGCGAGGTGCAGACAGCCGGGATTGATCGGGAATGTCAACGCCGACATGATTCGTCTATTGTTCGATCCTGTGAAGGATATATGGACGGTTAATAATATGCTACCGGCTGCAGGCGGCTTGAATCAGGAGGCTGACGAGGTACTCAGGGAACGCATTTTGTATCAGAAGCGCAATCCGGAGCATGGCGGTACGGAATCAGATTATAAGCGCTGGGCTTTATCGGTGACAGGCGTGACCTATGCAGAAGCCGTCAACTTCGCCCGCGGACTCGGTACAGTTGATGTTGTTATCGGCGCTGCTGCTGACATTGATCAGATCTGCAAGGATGTCAGTCGTCTTATTGAGCTGAAGAAGCCGCTCGGGGTGGACGTGTGCGTGAAAAAGGTAGTGCCAGAGAAGTTGGATGTAAAAGTAAAAGTCATCGGTCTGGAGGAATCCCTAGCGAAAAATGCGGTATATAAATATTTGCGGACGGTGAATATTGGCGGCACGATCTATATATCCAAAATAGTGGCGGCATTGATTACCGCAGGTGCGGCGGATGCTTCCGTGCTCGAACCAAAGCAGAATCGAACGCTGCCGATTGACCATAGCTTGGAAGCGAAGGTGATTGTCGTATGACGACTCCGCTGATGCGTTATTTGCCTGACTACTATCAGGAAAGCAGGCAAATGAATGCCATAATGGAGGCTTCATGGCCGGATATACCCGACGTTGATAGTCATTTGCTTCATTCCTTATTCCTGTCAGAGACGCCAGAGGAATGGATCTACTTATGGCAGCAAGAGCTGAAAGAGTCTTCGAGAGAAGCGTTGCTCGCCAAGCTGCGTTCCTCGGGAACGCTGAATATGGAGACCTTGCAGGCATTGGGATTGTCCGCAGTAGAGACCCATCGTTTAAGTCCAGAGGATGGATATACGCTGTCAGGAGATGACGCCGTATTCCCCGATGGACAATTCTATGGTCCATTAATCACCGCAATCTACGTCAATCCTGATCAAGTGAGCATTGTTCGCAATTTGATTCAGATTAGCGGCTTTGCCGGATTCAAGTATTGGCTGGCCGTTACGTTGAAGCAAGCCGTCAAGCTGACGAATCCTCGTACCGGAACACTAAGAAGCCTCTATCTGGGTCCAGATCGGGCAACGAAGCTTTCTTATGAGGAGCTAAGCGGCGTACAGGTAAGTACGGGTCTTCTTAACTCTTCTTATTATATAAGTAAAACTGAAGCTTCTAGATCCGCTTGGTGGTCTCCAAATGTATTTTTTACCGATCAAACTACTTACTTAGAGGATGATTTCCGTATTCAGAGATCACACATTACAGTAATGACTTAACCTGAGGAGGACAATAGATGGGAGTCAGTTATACGGCGACGGTGGCTGGCATGAGGACCTTTCAAGCGCTTCATCTCGTTCATACGGATAATGTCTGGATCGGCATTGGCAAGCCTACGCCATGGAATGAGGCGGACAGCGTTCCCGAAGTATCGAGCTCTATGCAGCTTATCGAGCCGGTTGGCTATAAGAAAGCAGAAAAGGTACGTTTCATCATGCCCGATAGCCAAGGAGATATTATCCAATTCGAGCAAAGGTGGAAGCTAATCTCTGAGGAGGAAGCATCGCAGAGCTTCACTCGCTGGGTCTATGTCGCAGCATGGCTTACAGGCAACGAGCTGCCAGCCGTCAGCTATCGGCAAAGTGCCATTGTAACGGGACTGCAGCTCCGTGCAGATACGCCGCCGGGTAAGCTGGCCGTATTGCCTGAGGAGGTAGACAGTCAGGGATACGCTCTGATTGTCAATAATCGCTCTCCAATTCATCGAACGGCGGATCAGCGGGAATATCTTGAGTTTATTGTTGAGTTCTGATAGAGGCTCAAGTGCATTGGCTGCAGCTATATAGCCCAGTAAGGGCATCTTGTTTAGGAGGATCGCAGGATGAGTGTATACAATCGTTTTGATCCGGCCAAGCGCTGGGTCTCCTTGCAAGCTCAGACTGGCAGGCGCTTGCAGGCTGCCGAATTGAATGAGATCCAATCCTTGTCGCTGCATCGCGATAAGCGCATGGGAGATGTCATATTCGGCTCCGGCCATATTATCGAAGGCGGCCAGATTTATATTAAGCCGGATCGTACAGCTATTATTTTTCCTGCTACCGTTTATTTCGACGGCGTAATTCATGACATTGGGGAAAAAAGCATTCCGATAACGTCCGAGGGAGAAGAAGTGATCGGGCTCAAAATTATTTATCGAACCGTAACCTTTGAGACAGAGAAAGAGCTGCTCGACCCGGCGGTCGGTTACGCAAACTTTGGCTCCCCGGGTATGGATCGGCTAATCGCTTCTCCGGATTGGGTGCTGAATGATGCAGCTGCCATACCGATGTATCGGCTTGTGGATGGGGAGGTTGTATCCGCCAAGGTCCCGCCCGAATTGGAAGGGTTCACACCGGTGCTAGCCAGAAGAACACATGATACGAGCGGCAGCTTCCTTGTATCAGGAATGGACGGTTTTATTGAGCCTGCGGGCAGTGACCACATCAATCTAGTTATTGAGGCGGGAAAGGCGTATGTTCAAGGCTATGAGATCAACCGTCTGGTTCCGACGAGAAGCAAGCTGCCCAAGGCGTTGGATACGAGAAGAGTAGCCGATGAAGTGAAAAGCTATGCCAATAATACGAGTCTCTATGCGCTCAACAGCAGACCGGTTAAGGCCATTGCGGAGCTGACAGCGAAGGTCCGCTTGTCCAATATGATCATGACCAGACAAAATTCTGCCGATCAGCATGATCCGCTCCTCCAGAATGCAGTTGTTGATATTATCAGTATTGTGCAGGGAGCGAAGACCTTCGTTAAGGGCAGGGATTACAAGCTGTCGGGCAATCATATCGATTGGTCTATAGGGATGGACAAGCCTGGAATCGGTGAGACCTATCAGGCCACCTATGATTATATGAAGACGATGATTCAAGGTGAGGATTATCAACTGGACGGTGATCATACTGTTGCTTGGCTAGCTAAGGATCGGCCTGTAGATGGCTCTATATTTAATGTCACTTATGATTACTACCTAGCTCGTAAGGATGCCTTCTACTTGACTGCTGACGGGCAAGTCAGAATTGTGTCGGGACAGTCGGATGTCAATCCGCCAGCTCCGCCTGTGCCGCCGGATATATTGGAGCTTGGCGAGCTCTATTTTCCCCCGGCCAGTACCGAGGTGAGAGTTGTTAACTATAAGCCCAAACGCCTTACCATGCTGGAGCTTCGCTCTCTTCTTGACCGACTGGAACGGGCAGAGTACAACCAGGCACTGGTGGAGCTGGATCGGACAGCTCAAATTGCTGACCCTATGCTAGCGAAGAAAGGGATATTCTCCGATAACTTTACCAACTTCGAGCGATCTGACGTAACAAGAGAGGGCTTCGACTCCATGATCGATCCAGTGAATCAGACACTGCAGCTCCCAGCGATCCAGCAGTTCATTCAATTGGACTTCGAGAGCGGAGAGTCGGTAAGACAGCATGAGAGACTCCTTACGATGGATTATATAGAGCAGGTTGTACTGGATCAGAGCCATGGCACAGAATCATTGAATGTTAACCCGTATCAGGTATTCGGCTCGCAAGCGACTATGCGTCTAACCCCATCTCAGGATTCATGGGTGGAGACTACTTATATTCATCAAACCGTGTGGGGCTGGTGGGATGCATGGTGGAGCGGCAATCGTACGGAAACAAGGGTCATTCTAGATGAGAATGTTCCCTTTATTAGAAGAAGAGTTGTTACGGTGCATGGTGAAGGGTTCGAGCCCCATAGCAACAATCTGCAAGCGACGTTCGACGGCGTAGCGATCGCACTAAGTCCGGCAGCAGGCTCGGAGGCCGGAACGAAGCCAGGTACGGTAAAGGCAAATAGCTTAGGCAGATTCACCGCTTTGTTCACAATTCCAGACCAGATACGTACTGGAACGAGAGAAGTGCGGATATTTAATTACGTATAGGAGGTATTGCAGTGGCTGAGCCTCAAATTCAGAATGAATCAAGAACGTCTTATGTAGGAGTGGGCAGAAGGCAAATTATTGAGCAGACCTTCTGGCAGGTGCCATGGTGGAACCAGATTGATCCGCTCGCCCAGACGTTCCTGCTGCTTGAAGAGAGATTTGTCACGAGCGTAGACTTGTTCTTCGAAACGAAGGACGATGATAAGCCTGTAACGATCCAGCTGCGAGACGTTGTGAATGGCTATCCCGGTACTACTGTTCTCGCCTCGAAAGTAATGGAGGCCCCTTCGGTTAAGACATCATTAAAGGGAGATGTTCCGACAAAAGTAACGTTCGCAGATCCCATTCTGCTTCAAGCCAATATTGAATACGCCATCGTTATACTGACTGGATCAAGCCAGTACCGATTATTCGTGGCTCGCATGAGCGGCAAGGATCTAATCAGCGGCAATATCGTATCCAGACAGCCCTATGCAGTTGGCCTTCTTTTCTCCAGCTCGAACGCGACAGCTTGGACAGCGCATCAGGATATGGATTTGAAATTTAGGCTATATGCGGCTGAATTCAAGAGTACGAGCAGCCAGCTATATTTCAAGGGACTTAAGCTCTCGACAGCAGCCTCTCAACTGCTCTTATCCACTAGCCAGTTGGTGCCGCAGGGCAGCAATTTGCAATGGCAATGGTCATCGGATGGAGAGGATTGGTATGCGCTAGCTGATACAGGCGTAACAGGTCTTGGCCATCCGACGAAGGATATTCAAGTAAGGGCGATGTTAAGCGGAACGAAAAAAAGCTCGCCCGTCATTCAGACGGAAGCCATCGGAGCTGCAGCATTGGCTTTCAAACCGGCGGGTGTTTATATTAGCAAGCAATGGTTCGTCAATGATCCTTTTACTAAGTTAACGATCTACGTAGATTTCCACACGCCGTCGGGGACCGCTCAGAGCGTGGAGTACAGTACGGACGATGGGGCTGCATGGCATCCGTTGGGGGCGGAGGTCGCCAAGCAGTTCATTGGGCAGTACACGCAATACAAGTATGAAGCGACACTGGCTACTGCCAAAAAACAGGTTCGAATCCGGATCAAGCAGTCAAATACGGAAGCTAGCAGAGCTGAAACACCTAGGGCGAGGCGGCTGATGGTTACGTTATCTTAGAGAAGCGGGTGAAGAGAATGAGTAATCCGAACCGCATTAATTTGGACCCGGCCGCTCCTGACAGCCTGTATGCAGGAGCGCAGAAGGTTAATACGGCGCTGGACGAGGCGGAAGCACGCATGGACAGGCTGGAATTGGAATTGAATATCAAGCTAAGCAACATGCTTTGCCTGCACTGGATGGAGGTGTAAAGGCGAATGCCCTATGAAGTCTACACAGCGATTGATCTGTATGCTGGGCAACCGGCCGTTGCAATCACGGATCTAGTAACCCTCAGTCAAAAAACGATATTGAAGAGCATTGTCATTCATAACACCACGCCCGTTGGCTCCAAGCTGCTATTATATGTCATTCGTCCAGGCAAGCTGGCAAATGCGGAAACACAGCGTATTGGCACAACTATTAGCGGTGAGGATACGATCAAAATTACATTCGAAACGGTGCTGCCCAAAGGGACGAAAATTGCAGCAAGACAGACCGTCGCAGGGGCATTATCTCTAGATATATCAGGAGTCGAGGTGATTTCGGTTGTATAGCTCTTTGAAGGGGATGATGAACGGAAGCGCGGGAGTTATAAGGCGATCGTTTCCTGCTGCCCAAGGGGAGACAATTCAAAAAGGCGACATCGTCTCCGTTGTTAATAATCGGCTTTATAAAAACGCCAAGGCTCCGATCAGCAGTCTTCCGAGATTCAGTCCGGATGTTCTTTATTTGCCCTCTGTTGCGGAAAGCCACGTCATCCATCCTATCTATGCAAATGGATTTATTCATATCGCAACGACGCAGAGTACGATCATTCTCACGAGATTGGGAGTAGGAACGGATGGGATTCTGGTGGAGAGCAGCAGAACGATTCCTATCTATGGCGTTGAAGGAATGAATCTGTTGACGTTTCGTCCATTGACAAGCGAGGCTGGCCTTCTATGCTATTTGGAGCATAATACCGACAAATGGGTGTTGATCGTCATTCGTTGGGGGGACACTGATGGTCTCCAATTAGGCAAGCCCTTCGTTGCTGAATTGTACACTTCCCTATTGCCTGCAATCGAGAGCATTTCTTCTACGAGCTTTGTTCTGGCATGGCAATGCTATAAGGCGACGCCGCAAAGGCTCAAAGCGGTGATTGTGAGCATTGGCTCTGAAGATTCGCTTACGTACGAAGGATATCCCTTGGAGATCGAAACAAATAGTCTTCTAGGCAGCAGCTTTGCATTCAGTAAGCTGGCAACGGGGAGTTTCGCCGTCAGTTATGTGCTTCAGCAGAACTCTTCTCAACTGGTGACCAGATTGTTATCAATCGAGGGCTCAACAATCACACTGGGAGACAAGCAAATAACGAACTCTTCCCTAAGATCAGTCTCGTTAAGGCATCTTCTGCTCACATCCAATCGATTCGTCATACTGAACAAGCAAGAGGGAGTGCTGCAGCTTATCAATGCAACGATAGAGCTGAATAAGCTTAATCTTTATTCTCACGCAGTTGAGGATGAGCTGCGAGATCCGGTTTTCGATGTTATCGAGATATCGGATACCCGGTTCATGTTGGCGTACAAGCCCAATAGTGAATCGACTTATATGCAGCCTGGCAGGCTGGTGTTCTGTGTATTTGATACGGCGGATAGCAAGCTGCAGCCGTTGTATTCGCAGAGTATTCTTGATCGGGTAAGCGGTGGAAGCAATAAGCTGACATTCACTTCCCTGAGCCATTCATTATTCGCTCTGACCTTTAATTCGCTGACGCCTAATAATAATAATTACACCCAGACGGTTATGGTCCGTGCTTTGCCCAGTCAGGAAGCATTCGAGGCGTTCAAGGAGAAGGAACAACTCATTAATATATGGGATCAGGATTGCAGGGCGGAGAGCTTCTATCTCAGTGCATCTGGAACAGAAGGGAGCTTCGTGGCTGCTGGAGCAAGCAGAATCAAGCTGTTCCGCTATTCTTGGTCACCTCTAAGATTTATAACTGCTGGTATCGGAGAATTCCAGTCAGTGACTGGTGATTTTGATCGTAATGGCCGTTATTATGACTCTATCGTTATGTCTAATGGCTATATCGCGTTAGCCTATCGAGAAAGAGATACTTGGCATGGCAAGCTATCTATATTCGAGCCGCAAGAGGGCGGGTATCGTCCGCTAGTCTCGCATACGTTCTCTTATAGCCATGTTGACAATATTGCGGTTATTGAATTAGTTCCAGGTACGCTGGCATTGCAATACAAACAGAGGATTATACCAGCCTACGGTTCAGACCAATATTTGCGAGGGGCTGGCTATGAGGAAGTAAAGGTGATGGTAGCCTCTGTTAGCGGAGATGGATTAACAAGCAAGATGACAGCAAGCCTTGATATGAATGATCCTTATTTGGACAGTCGATTATTTCCGTTGGCAGGGGGCTTGATTCTTGTCGTTGGGATAAGCAATCCCAGCCAGAATTTGATTGCCCGCGTATTCAAGTATGACCATACAGGAGGAAGCCCTTCCTTCACTGCGTTCGGACCTTCTGTAACGCTTGATTATGAGAGAAGCAGCTTTCATGCTGTACGGATAACTAGCCGTAAAGTAGTTGTGCAATCTATTTCTACCCACCTCATCGAAGTTGATGATAATGGCGTTCTTTTTGTTCATCAACGTTTCTATATGGATATCGGCGGCAATCGGATGACTCACGGCATCATAGGCGATGGTAATGGCAGAGCAGCTGTTCTAACGACAGACCGAAGCAATCTGGAGGTAATGGAGACGACTTCCTATGCTTTCCTTGATTCAGCACTATATCAAGCTGGCGATACGATTATTCGGCAGGCAGGCATGCGGGCGATTATGACGGATATTCATCGAATGGGCGGCAGAGCAGTCTTCCTCTATAAAGCGAGATGGGCTAGCGGCAATACTTCTAGTGTTGGACTGCCCCATCAGGATGTGTATGCCGCATTTCTAGATACGGATCCCCCTTTGGACGGGACAGCTCCGCGCGATCAACATTACGCTATCCCAACGTCAGCAGATGCTGCACCTGTATTTCTTCCGATAGATGATACCCGAGCATTCTGCATTGTCACAGATGCCTCCCAGAATCAACTGTTTGCTATTGCCTATAAGGATGAAGAGTGCCTGTCATTAGGAAGACCGTATTTAACACCTCTTGGGGTAGCTGCATCGGATGGCGAAGGCGGACAGAGCATTGATGTAGTGATTCGCGGAATAGTAGAAATCGAAGGAGTTGTACTGCGGCCAGGAGCCGTTTATTATAACGGCAATGATGGTCGGTTATCCACTTCTGCTTATGGAAAAAAAGTCGGAATCGCTATTTCTAATCATGAATTATTATTGGAATAATGAGATGGAATACGCTTGAGCCTTACTGGCCAGAGCGTATTTTTTTTGTGCAATAACAGGGAGCAGTTAGATGCTGCTTCTCTATTTGTTGCATAAATAAAGTGCTATAGGAAGAAAATAACTACAAAACAATGACCGGCGGTGAAAAACTATGCCCAGAAAAACCAATGTAAAGGAAGGAAGACTGGATCACCATGCGATTCAGGAATTCAAAGAGGTGCCGATTGGCAAGACGGTAGAGGGTAATAGACGAATGCTGGAAGAGCTGTTCAAGGATAGCTCGGATGTGGTTATACGGGGCTTCCAAATTCAGAACGGCCCGAATGCGCTAATTTGTTACGTCGACGGCATGGTGATGACCGATGCGGTTGATGCTGCTCTTCAATCCATCATGGTATTCGAAGGAAATGCTTCGAAAGCAGATGATATCGTGGAACAAGCCTTGCCTGTCGTTCAGACATTGGAGGTTCAGACCTACGCGGAGCTTCTGGTGAATGTGTTATCCGGAGACAGCGGGTTTTTCGTAGACGGTTGCGATACAGCTGTCTGCTTGGGACTCCGGGGAGGACAACGCCGAAGCGTATCCGAGCCGGAGACGGAGACGGTCGTTCGTGGACCAAGAGAGGGCTTCAATGAAACGCTTCGGACGAACACGGGTTTGCTTCGCAATAAGATCAAGTCTCCCCGCCTAAAGATGCAATCCTTCGTCGTAGGAAGAGAGACGAATACGAATGTCATCGTTAGTTATATGGCAGGGATCGCGAACACGAAGCTAGTAGAGGAAGTTGTGAATCGAATCAAGCGAATTGAGATAGATGGTGTGCTGGAGAGCGGCTATATAGAAGAGCTCATACAGGATCAAGGCTATTCGATATTCCCGCAAATTCAGAATACAGAGCGGCCAGATGCAGTGGCAGCGTCACTTCTGGAAGGGCGGGTTGCCATTATGGTAGATGGGACACCGTTCGTGCTAATTGCCCCGTTCGGATTTTTTCAGTGGCTGCAGTCGAGTGAGGATTATTATGAAAGATTTATAATAGGGTCTCTTCTACGACTATTACGGTTTGGCGCCTTATTCGTAGCTTTATTCGCGCCAGCCATTTATATTGCGGCTTCGACCTATCATCCAGAGATGATTCCAACTAATCTGCTGCTGAGTATCGCTGCTTCTCGCGAAGCGATTCCATTCCCGGCGGTAGTCGAAGCATTAATCATGGAGATTTCCTTCGAAGCCTTGCGTGAAGCAGGAATCAGGCTGCCGCGAACCGTCGGGCAAGCTGTCAGCATATTGGGGGCGCTGGTCGTGGGGCAAGCGGCTGTCCAGGCAGGCATCGTGTCTGCTGCTATGGTTATTGTCGTATCCATGACAGGGATAGCGTCCTTCACATTGCCCAGATACAGCCCTGCCGTATCTTTGAGAATGCTGCGTTTTCCTTTGATGCTGCTTGCTTCTTTGTTCGGTGTGTTCGGCATACTGATCGGAGCGGTTGCTATTGTAGCGCATATGTCGAGAATTACCTCCTTTGGCGTTCCTTATTTCTCGCCTGTGTCGCCTGTGTCGTTCAAAGATTGGAGGGACGTATTCATTAGGTCACCATGGTGGAAAATGAAGAATCGTCCTGCTTTTCTGAATCCAGAAAACGAAGTGAGACAAGATAATTTGAAGGGAACAGGTAATTCGCGTTATGAACATGAATAAGCGATCGCTATTGCTGTTTTTATTAATAGTCTGCTCACCTCTTCTGTTATCAGGCTGTTGGGATCGTACAGAAATTAATGATATGGCCTTTGTATTAGCAAGTGCTGTAGACATAGAGGGCGATAAGATACGAACCAGTGTCCTGATTCCTTTGCCTGGCAATATGGGGGCAGCTGGGAGTGGAGGAGGCGGGGGCAGTGGCCAAAAATCCTATGCGATTAAGACAGAGACAGGGAGCACCATAAGAGAAGGGATTATCAAGCTTCAGAATGAGCTGCCCCGACGGCTATATTTTGGTCACCGCAGAGTTTTCATTATTGGTGAGGAGTTGGCCAAAACTAAAGGAGTTGGCTGGATAGTGGACAGCATTACTCGCCTGCCTGAGAATCGGTTGACTTCCTTTATAGTTGTTTCCAAGGGAAAGGGGTTGGACCTCTTAAATACACAAACGACATTGGAAAGATTCTCAGCAGAGTCCATGCGTGAGCTTCTGCAATCGAATGCTACGGTTAGAGTGTCTTTGAAGGATGTAGCTTCAAAAGTATCAGTAGTAGGCTCGGATGCCTTCTTACCTTACTTAACGGTAATCGAGAGCAAGATTCCCACGCAAGAGCAAAATGATGTGGGTATAATGGGATTTGCCTTGACGCATGATGGCAAGATGGTTGGCGTCGCCAAAGGTGATGCTGCCAACGGAATAAGATTATTGAGTGGAAGATTCCGTCCCTATAACGAAACCTTAAAGGATGAGAGCGGCGTGATCAGCGTTCTAATTAGTAAGGCCAACGTTCGAATCAAACCGATGGTGAACGATACTAAACTTCGATTTCGCATTGATGCGAACGTAGAGGTGAGCATATCCGAGGATACCCATATAGAACGGGATTACGATGATATTGGACAACGTCTGGCAATTGAAGAACTGGTAGAAAAGAAGCTGTCCGCTTCACTTAAAGAAGCAATTAGGCTTATGCAGCGCCACAATGCCGATGTAATTGGATTTGGACAATATGCTGACCGTGCATACCCTTCCCTATGGAAAAAGGAATGGAGCAAAAACTGGGACACTGTATTCTCGGAATGTGAATTTGAAGTGGTGACAGGGGCGAATATCTATCGCCTGGGAATGAACAGGGAAAATTTAACGAGGAAGGCGAATTAATGGACATCCCGTATGTAATGATCGTGTTGGCAATTATGATCGTTGTCATTGTTAGGAAATGGAAAAAGCTTACCTGTGTACCAAGCAAAGCCGTATTCATTTCGCTGCTGATAATAAATAGTTCAGCGTTAGTTCTCTATGCGATTTCCATTAATCTGTGGATTACGGAAAATTCTATCTTGTATACGCTGGCTATAAAAATAATGACTATGATGAAAGGATGAGCTGGCAATGAAGGATCACATGAAAATTTCCACACTGAAACTAGCGATGCTGGTCAGTTCTTTTCTTATTGCATCCAATATGGTCAGCTTGCCAATGGCGTTGACGGGGATCGCCAATCAAGATGCATGGCTTTCTTTCCTGCTCCCTATACCCCTTGGAATTGGCTATGCTTATATGCTGTGGCGCTTGGCTCGCAGCATGCCGGGCAAAAATCTGTTCGATATGGCTAATTCCTTATGGGGCAAATGGTTCGGCGGACTGCTGAATGCGCTGTTAATCGGTTATTTATTTATGGATTTGGTCAGCCAGCTAAGGCTATTTAGTGATTTTTTTAATTCCTCCATATTATTGAAGACCCCCCATGAGTTTATTTTATTATTGACGGTATTTCTAATGATGTACTTTGCTACAGGGACGATGGAGCATCTGGCAAGAGCTAACCTTATGTTTAGTATGGTGTTCATCACTATGTACGTTCTATTGCCCCTGCTGCTGTTGAATGAAATAGATTTGAACAAATTGCCTCCTGTGTTGAGCGATGGCATAATTCCTCCAATGAAAAGCAGTATACTTGTCGTCAGTTCATTTGCCGATCTCATTGCGATTGGGGCTTTTCTGCATCATATACGGAAGCCGCGCGATATCTATCTTGCAGTGAAGATGGGTGTCGTTATATCCGCTTTTATATTAACGATATGGCTATTCTGTATTGTGAGTGTAATCAGTCCGGTGCTTGCTTCCAGACTTCTGTATATTGGCTGGATACTCGTTCAGCAGATCCATGTGACCGACTTTTTGGATCGTGTAGATATATTTTTGATTTCGGGATATATTCCGACCATATTAATTAAATTTGCGGTTTTATATTTTGCTATTCTGACAGGCCTTACCTCTTATACAAAGCAGCAAAACTATGACTTCGCCAATGTTCTGACTGGTCTAGCGATATCTCTGTTTGCTGGTCTTGCTTTCAATAACACAGATGAGGTAGTCCTGTTTGTAACCTATGGGATTATGCCTATAACCTTTGCCGTGCAATTTATCTTTTTTGGCTTCTTGCTTATAGGTGTTCTCAGGAAAAAGAAACCGGGTCTTCCATCTGATGCGAAGGCAGGGGGCTATGGCAAAGGGATATGGCTGTCCATTGTCGGCGGTCTATTATCAATTGTTACCGGATCAATGGTAGGGCACATGAGAGGGAGCTATGGTACAGCGAGCGCTCTTGCCTATGTTTGTTTTCTGATGCTATGCGTCTACTTCAGCTTGAAAGAATACAGCAAGACGATGGAGAAGGGGCAGAATGGATAACGGCATCCAGATAGTCTGGATGCCGTTGGCTTGTGTAACATATATTTAACCTCGGGTTGAGGTTAGTCTCATCGGGCCATGCTAGCAACGGGATGGCCGTTCAATATCCCTTGTTAATTACAGCAAGATCGCATTATCTTGCCTACTAGGTTCTGCGTGAGCGCAAAACAGTTTCGTAAGCATTCTTCAAAACAACGAAAGCCCTACCTCTCTTCCGTCCTCGCGGCTCCGATGACCGCGCCAGTGTGAATCAAAGTTCTTACAGCACGTACAGGATTGGAAATTAACAGGAAAAGAAAATCAAAATCTGAGGAAAACGTTGAGTTTTCTAATGAGGGATATACTGGGGTTAAATACAACACAATAGCTAAAGTATAACTCATCTCAGTCAGAAATGCAACTAGAAGGAAAACTATGTAAGCATGTATGACTTCTTGGCAACGGGAGATTATAGGAAAGACAACATTAGTAATTGCCAGCAGGAGGGAAATGCAATGCCGGATTGGTTGGAGATTTCACTGAGGACCTTATCGTCTGTCCTAATTTTGTTCGCCATTACGAAGCTTCTAGGCAAACGACAAATATCGCAATTATCGCTCTTTGAATATATCACGGGGATAACAATGGGGAATATCGCCGCTTATATTTCATTGGATTTAGATAACAATTGGTATTTGGGTATTGTATCTCTAGTTGTCTGGGTAGCGGTTTCTGTTGGGATAGAGTATTGGACACTTCACAATAAAAAGCTTCGAGATATTGTAGATGGCCGAGGAACGGTATTAATTGATAAGGGTGTTATGTTGAAAGAAAATATGAAGAAGGAAAAAATTACAATAGATGAAATGCTGGAGCAGCTGCGAAAAAAAGATGTTTTCCGAGTGGCAGATGTTGAATTCGCTATATTGGAGCAAAGCGGCGTTATTAACGTTCTGCTCAAGAAGGAGTATCGTCCGCTAACCCCTGACATGCTAGGGTGGAAGATGCCTCAGGAGGAGGAGCCGCAAACCATACTTATGGATGGTCAAGTGCTTGAGCAATCCCTGGAGGCTTCCGGACGAGACAAACAGTGGTTGAAGAGAGAGCTGCATAAGCAGAAGGTTGCGATGGAGAATGTATTTATGGCGCAGATTGATGCACAAGGGGAATTGTCCGTACAGACTGGCTATAAGAGCATCTCGGGGAAGAAGCCTAATAAGCCTGCTGAGCAGATTACAGCCTTGCTTGATCAGTACGAAGCAGAGCTTCAGATGCTGGAGCAGTTCGCCATGAATGATGAGGATAAACAGGATTATCGGGATGCGATCCATAAGCTTCAGGCGCTCATGAAACCGCAAAAACAACAAGGCTAGCAATGAGTGTATAATGGAGGGAAACATTGGAATATGAAGAGAAAACGAGCAAAAAGGGGGTTTGCTCCTTTTTGCTCGTTTTCTATATATAATAGGAAGCGATTTTTTTAGCATCAATAAATTTGATCTAATGTGTAGGTATTAATGACTGTCCTTTCCGGTTTCTAGCGCGTATTCCTTCATAATCGGACACTTGCTTAGGCATAATTTTTCCGCCCGCAAATTGATATTTGACTAAGTTATTGAAATCCTCCAGCCATGGTGTCAATGAATGATTCATCCAAGCTTGCTTGGCATAATCATTCATTTGATTCACGTAATCCATATTCGCCGAAATATGCACTTCCTGAACCATAGGCGCCAGCTCACGAACACGCCTTGCGATAGTCTGCTTAAGCTCCGGCGACAATTGATTATGGTCATTGACCGAGAAATAAGAATTATAAGGCGTAACCAGCTGCCTGTTATCCCATCTCGGGCTGCCGGTATCATGGTTATAGACACCCTCGCCGCCCGCGCCACTGTTATCCTGTTCATCTGTCTTGCCTGTGCTTTTGGTTCCAACGGCGGTCCAATCCAGCATAATGCCGACATAAGCATTCTTGTCTGTCAGCATGACAATAGCGGATGCGACGCCATTAAGCTCGGTGACCTTTCCTGAAATCGTATTGCTGTATTCAAAAAAACGATTGTCGTGCTGGTGAGGGTTGGTGGATGCAGAGCCATAAAGCTTATTGCCAAGCATTTTGGGATCATCAGCTGTGCGGCTTCCATAATCATAATCACTTTGTTGAATGCGTTGCTCATAATTGCAGGCAGTTGTGGTGGTCAATAAGGCACAGCCAATCAGTAATCCAGCAACTCGTTTCTTCATTATTAGGTCAGCCTCCATTCGGGCGGTTATAGGAATAGGGTTTGTAGGGAACGATGAAATATACGCTTGCAGGTCCATACATAATTGACCATGGGTTTGGTGCACAATGTAGGATGGGGATTAGAGAGTGGGGCAAGCCTCATCGGCCGTCAAAAAACCTTGGCAATTAGCCTTTTTGACAGCTTTGCGAACAATTTGTGAACTCTCTGTGGAACATTGACAAATATGGGGTTCAACTTTATATTTAATAAAGTGATTTAAGTTACAGGAGTTGTCAAAACATCTGTGAAAAACACGCAGTATGCCGCAATTCACGCGATATTTGCAGCTGCGAAAACGTCAAAAGTGGGGTTGATTATTGATGAATCGGTGGCAGTTTGTAAAACGGCTTGCGCCGCTTCTGGCCTTGATGGTGTTGGTGCTGTCGGCATGTGGACGAAGTGACTTGTCCACGCTGAATCCCCAAGGTCCCGTAGCGGAAGAGCAGTTCGGACTGATGAAGCTGGCGATTTCAATCATGTTGATCGTGATTGTAGTCGTGTTTGCGATTTCTTTGTATGTAATTATTCGTTTCCGTAGACGTCCTGGAGACAACACGATTCCGAAGCAAGTGGAAGGAAGCCATAAGCTGGAGATTATTTGGACCGTTATTCCAATTATCATGCTTATCATTCTTGGCGTTCCTACCGTACAATCGGTATTCAATCTGTCCAAGGATTATACGAAGGACCCTGATGCGGTTAAAGTTATCGTAACTTCGCATCTCTACTGGTGGGAGTTCGAATATCCAGAGCTGGGTATTAAGACTGCACAGGAATTAATCATTCCAACAGACAAAACGATTTCTATTGAGACTAAGTCAGCTGACGTGAAGCACTCCTTCTGGATTCCGGCGCTTGCCGGCAAGATTGACTCCAATGCTGGCGCTAACGTTAATACGATGTACTTCTCAGCTCCAAAAGAAGGCGTTTACTTAGGTAAATGCGCAGAGCTATGTGGACCTTCCCATGGTCTGATGGATTTCAAAGTGAAATCAGTAAGTCCAGATGAATTTGATCGTTGGACAGCTGCGCTTCAAGAGCCGGTAGCACTGCCAAGTGACCCTGCAATCAAAGAAGCATTTGTCAGCAAGTGCTTGACTTGTCATGCAGTAGGCGATCAAGGTGGACCAGCTTTCCCTAACTTGACTGGTATCGGTAGCCGTGAGACTGTCGGAGGTATTCTTGTTAACACTGATGATAAGAAATACTCCAACGAAGGTACGGTATATGAGAACCTGCATCGTTGGATCGAAGATCCAGAGAAGGTGAAACCAGGCAACCAAATGCCTAAGGTTGATTTGACACCACAGGAGCTTGAAGGCATCTCGGATTATCTGTCGAAGCTTACGCTCGACTATGAACAATAAATCATCAGTGATTGAAGGAGGTACCTACTTTGGCTCATGGACATGCGGTTAAACGCCATACTGGTCTTATGGACTGGTTGACGACGGTTGACCACAAAAAAATCGGTATATTGTATTTGATAGCCGGGGGATTTTTCTTTCTGGTCGGTGGATTGGAAGCATTGCTCATTCGTATTCAACTGTGGAAGCCGCTTAACAATTTCGTATCCGCGGACACGTTCAATGAATTGCTGACCATGCATGGTACGACAATGATATTCCTTGCAGCGATGCCTATGATATTCGCGCTAATGAATGCGATTATCCCGCTGCAGATCGGTGCTCGCGACGTAGCGTTCCCATTCGTCAACGCACTAGGCTTCTGGACCTTCTTATTCGGCGGTGTATTGCTGAATATCAGCTGGTTCACTGGCGGAGCTCCAGATGCAGGCTGGACTGCTTATGCACCACTTGCAGGCACTACATACAATGGCGATCATGGCGTAGACTATTATGTAATAGGTTTGCAGATCGCTGGTATTGGTACATTGATCGGGGGCATTAACTTCCTCGTAACGATCATTAATATGCGTGCGCCAGGCATGACGTTCATGCGTATGCCGCTATTCACATGGACAGCATTCATTACATCAGCTCTGATCTTGTTCGCATTCCCTGCCTTGGCAGTTGGTCTGGCGGCACTGATGTTCGACCGTATATTTGATGCAAACTTCTTTAATCCTTCAGGCGGCGGTAACACCGTACTGTGGGAGCATATTTTCTGGATATTCGGGCATCCTGAGGTGTATATCCTCATCTTGCCGGCCTTCGGTGTTATTTCGGAGGTTATCAGTACATTCTCACGCAAGAGATTGTTCGGTTACAGCTCGATGGTATTTGCTACCATCCTTATCGGCTTCTTAGGCTTCATGGTTTGGGCGCATCACATGTTCACAACTGGTCTTGGGCCCGTTGCGAATGCGCTCTTCTCAATAGCAACGATGCTGATTGCTATACCGACAGGTATCAAAATTTTCAACTGGCTGTTCACGATGTGGGGCGGCTCGATCAAATTCACGGCAGCAAATCTATTCGCTGTAGGCTTCGTACCTACCTTCGTAATGGGTGGCGTAACGGGCGTTATGCTAGCAGCTGCACCTGCTGACTTCCAGTATCATGACAGCTATTTCGTCGTAGCCCATTTCCACTACGTTATCGTAGGCGGTTTGATCTTGGGTATCTTCGCGGGCTTGCATTACTGGTGGCCTAAGATGTTCGGACGCTTGCTCAATGAAACACTTGGCAAATGGACGTTCTGGACCTTCTTTATCGGATTCCATATGACGTTCTTCGTTCAGCATTTCCTTGGCTTGCTTGGTATGCCGCGTCGTATCTGGACTTATCTTGATGGTCTCGGCTTCAATGAAATGAACTTAATTAGTACAATCGGTGCTTTGCTGATGGGTCTCGGCACGATCTTCTTCCTTCTTAACGTTGTTATTACGGCATTCAAGCCGGCTAACGCTGCTAATGATCCATGGGAAGATGGCCGTACGCTGGAGTGGACAATTCCATCCCCGCCGCCAGAATATAACTTCAAACAAACGCCGCTCGTTCGCGGTTACGATGCTTATTGGAAAGAGAAGATGGAAGGCAATACAGGCATGACGCCTGCTGAGCCTATCGCATCGATCCATATGCCATCCCCATCTATTCTGCCATTCTTTATGTCACTTGGCTTGTTCATTACAGGCTTCGGATTGATGTATTCCAATGGCGAGTGGGGTAAGATTGCAGGTATTGATACAGGCTACATCGTAGTTGGTGCTGGATTGGTTATTACATTCGCCTGCATGGTGCTTCGTTCTGTATTTGATGATCATGGCTTCCATATTGAACCAGAAGAGCTGCAAGACAAGGGGGTAAAAGCATGAGCGCGCATTCGCATGTAGACGGGCAATTGCCTCATGAGCCCGAAAAAGCGACCCTAGAGGGACGCAATAAGATACTTGGTTTCTGGCTTTTCCTTGGTGGTGAAACGGTATTGTTCGGAACGCTGTTCTCAGCGTTCCTGGCATTGCGCCATCAGGTTATGGATGGTCCTCCGCCGAGCGAGCTTTTCTCCTTGCCGCTGGTTGCTACAGCAACAGCATTGTTGCTGACATCGAGCTTGACGAGCGTATTCGCTACACAAGCGCTGCACCAACGGAATGTAAAAGCATTAATCAGTTGGTTGATCGTGACGGTCGTTCTTGGCCTAGGCTTCCTGGGACTGGAAATTTACGAGTTCGTTCACTATGTACATGAAGGCCATGGCTTTACAACGAGCGCATTCAGCTCCTCGTTCTATACGCTTGTCGGCTTCCATGGTGCTCACGTAGCATTCGGTATTGGTTGGATCTCTATTCTGATCATGCAATTGATGAAGAAAGGTCTTACAGTCGTAACAGCTCCTAAAGCTTATGTGGCAGGTCTGTATTGGCACTTTATCGACGTAGTATGGGTATTTATCTTCACCGTCGTTTATTTGATGGGAAAGGTGGTTTAATCCGATGGCTAGCAATCATTCCGCTACGGAAGAACAACGTCCTGAGCGTCATAAGGTTGAAGGTCCGAAGAAGCATATCATTTCCTTTATCTTATCGATTCTGCTGACGGTAATTGCTTTTGCTGCTGTTGCAGGCGGCGAGATCAATAAAGATTTCATCTACATCATCTTGATGGGCTGTGCATTCCTGCAAGTATTCGTTCAATTAGCGTTCTGGATGCATATGAAGGATCGCGGTCATACATTCGCCATTATCGGTATTCTAGGCGGCGTGTTTATCGTCTTCACATGCGTAATCATGGCAGAATATTGGGTTTGGTGGTAATAAGCCAACGTATAATTGAAAAGAGGAGGGTCCCCCTATGGGTCCCTCCTCTTTTGTAGATATGTGAAAGGAGCTTCCACAAATGCTAGGTTTACAATATTTCAGCTTCGAAGAGTTGTGGACCCCATGGTTTTTATTCGGTACGATTGCTGTTGTAATTCTCTACTTCTATATTATAGGGCCTTGGAGAGAGAAGCAGCTGGTACCTGATGAGGAGAAAGCAACAGGCAAGCAGAAGCTGTTATTCGTGTCTGCTGCCTTCCTGTTCTATATGGTTCACGGTGGTCCATTCAATCTGCTGGGACATTTGATGTTCACCTTCCATATGGTTAATATGTCGGTATCTTATCTGATTGTCCCTCCAATGGTGCTATTGGGTATACCGGCTTTTGTGTGGAGAAGGGCTTTTGCCGCTAAAGGCTGGTCTAAGCTCAGCTTCTTGATGAATCCGGTTGTTACGCTAATTCTATTCAATCTATTGTTCTCGGTGTACCATATTCCGATTATTCATGATTATGTCATGACGAATTTCACCGTGCATCGCCTCTATTATGGCATTCTCTTGATTACAGCGATGATGATGTGGTGGCAGATTACTTGTCCGGTGCCAGAGTGGAATAGATTGACTGATCTCAAAAAAATGGCTTATGTATTCGCGAATGGCGTATTGCTTACACCTGCCTGCGCGCTTATTATTTTCGCTACTTCACCTATGTATGCGATCTATAATGATCCCCAGGTATGGGTGGAAGCTATGGGCTATTGTGTATCCGGCGATCCTGCGAGACTGCTTGAGCTGGTAGGTGGCGGTCCAGAGTTTTTCAATTGGATGGACGTAACGGAGGATCAGCAGCTTGGCGGTATTGTGATGAAGCTGGTACAAGAGCTTATGTACGGCATTATCCTGTCCTATATTTTCGCCATTTGGTTCAAGCGGGAACATAAGGATGACGAGCTTCCGAATGCGGGTACAGGCACAGCATAATTGCAGATTATCGTGAATATTACATTATAGGTGGGATCGACATTGAACTGGTATATGATTTTCCCAACGGTTAGTACAACATTTATCGTTATTAGCGCTATTCTGGTCGCGATTGGCTGGTCACTGGCGATCAAACGGAGACTGGTGGAGCATAAGAAAGTGATGATTGCTGCAGCTATTGCTGCTATCATCTTCTTCATCATCTATTCCTCTCGCACTATTCTAGTAGGAAACACTTCATGGGGCGGACCCGATAGCTTGAAGCCCTTTTATCTGACCTTCTTATTGTTCCATATCACACTTGCGACGGTAGCTGCTGTATTCGGCATCACGACTTTGGTGCTCGGCTTCAAGAGCAAGTATGCCAAGCATCGCAAGTGGGGACGCATTACGTCTATTATTTGGTTTATTACGGCGATTACAGGTACTCTCGTCTACATCATGCTGTACCTCATGTATCCAGGCGGTCATACGAAACCAATGATTGATGCGATATTCGGATTATAAGAGCAGAGAGAATATAGTTAATATAGGAGCATAGTTGATTTATCGGCGGAAGCGGATAAGGCAGCTGTGCTTTTTTATTTTTTGTGGAATATGTTGACATGATTGGAGGGTGTGATTATACTGTGTATAAAGATATATACAGTATAATCACCTCTTGGGTGGAAGGAGATAACTTCGTGAAGCTTTGGCAGGGAGCTTGGCAGATTGCCAAGCATGAATTGAGCAGAGATCGATACGGTCTTATACTTACGATTATATTCTGTTTATACCTTTCGTTCACATCCTCAACGTTGTACGATGATGACGAACAGGCAGCTCGAACAATGTCATGGTTACTGGACTTTCTATTTATTAGCGCATTGCCAAGTCTGGCATTCATCATGACCAAAACTACATTCCGGGTATGGAGAGAGGATTCATATTCAGACAAGCTGGCGTATTGGCGCACGATGCCCATTCCGATTGAACAATTGGTAATCGGCCGCTTTCTTCAACTAATTATCGTGCTGCTACCCATGCTGATCTTGTTTTTCACAGCTCAATATCTAGTGGTCGATCAATTGCAAGAAACGATGAGCCTTGGTGGATTCTTGCTGAATCTGATGTTCTGGCTGTTCTATGCGCTTGGTGTATCCGTTTCTTATGTCTACTGGGAGCTGGGGTATTCCGGAAAAATGTATTCGATGTTCTGCTATCTCTTCCTCCCAATTATTATTCTACTAGTTATGGGGCTGAAGCTGCTTGGAGCAAACATCGTACTTGGTGTAATGAAGGGATCTATAGCTGGGAACTGGCTGTATGTCATTCTTTCGTTAGCATTCTGCTTAGCATCATTATTTGTAGGATATAAGCTCATCGTTCAGCGGCTTCAGAAACGAAGCTTCGCTAACAATTAAGTGTGATATAAATGAAATGGCAAAGAAGGTGAGGCTGTGTGGCTGCCTATACAAATTAACGAGCAAAGTGCCGAACCGCTTTATTATCAGATTGAAGTACAGCTAAGAGCACTTATTGTAAGCGGGCAGCTGGAAGAAGGAATCTTGCTTCCCTCTATACGGGAGCTTGCTCAAATGTTGAAGTGCAGTGTAATAACGGTTCGCCGGGTTTATCAGGACCTGGAGACAGAAGGCTTGCTACGTACAAGGCAAGGAACCGGAACGTATGTCGCTCGCGTCGAACAGCTGCAGATGGACCAATATCGCCTTGAAGCGGTCATTGAGGCATTCGAGACAGGAGTGACTGCAGGCAAGCTGGTACAATGCACAAAAGAAGAGTTAGCTGAGCTTTTCCATGAAGTGCTGGAGAGGAAATATAAAGAATAGCAGCAGGAAGGGGACGGGCTGAAGATGATGATGGAGGATGCGATAGCTGCCCTGCGGCTTGTTGAAGTTAAGATGGAGCGGCCTCAATTTCGACTGGGACCAATCAATTTGGATATCCCCGCAGGATATGTCACCGCAATTGTCGGACCGAATGGATCGGGGAAAAGTACAACCTTCAATCTGCTGCTTGATCTTGTGAAGCCGGATTCGGGGACGATTGATATGCTTGGTCACCGCGTTGGCGAAGGAAAGGACACGGAGGTTAAGCAGAAAATCGGATATTTACCTGAATTATTCAGTATTTTTGACGATGGAATGAAGGCTGCGGATAAGACATCATTCGCGAGACAATGGTATCCCAATTGGGATTTCAACCGCTATCGAGAGCTGCTGCGAATATTCGAGCTCGACGATAGCATCAAGCTGAAGAGCATGTCCAAAGGGATGAGGCGTAAGTACGAGCTTGCTTTGATCTTATCGCATCATCCGGAGCTGCTGCTTCTCGACGAGCCCTCCTCGGGACTTGATCCTCTGGCTTGGCGAACGATGATTGATGTACTCCACAAGTACATGGATAACGGGGATCGGACGATTCTTATGGCCTCTCATATTGTAGAGGAAGTAAAGAGACTTGCTGATTACATTGTGTTCATGGCCTATGGAAGAATTCTTGGGGTGTATGAGAAGGATGAGTTATTCAGCAGCTGGCATTCTTTTTATGTTAGTGGAGATGGGTTAACGAGGGCAAGGGCAGAGGCCATACCTGGTCAATGCAGCATTGAAGATACTGGCGGCGGTAGACTGCGTATTGTAACTAGGCAGGCGATGGCTGCAGAGCAATGGTGTGAGCAGCAGGATATTCACATTATGAGCAGGCAAGCGATGAATTTGGATGATATATTGTCCATTCTGATAGATCAGGAGCGGCTGCGTGCACGTTCTTAAGAAGAGAGAGGGGATAAAGATATGAAACCGTTAATAGTAGAGCAAGTATCGAAGCAATATGGGGATAAGACAGCGGTTAGCAACATCAGCTTCGAGGTTGGCGAAGGAGAAATTTATGGATTGCTAGGCGCGAATGGAGCAGGGAAAACAACGACCATGCGCATGGTGTTGGGCCTGATTTTTCCGGATAACGGTAAAATTCTATACAATGGCCAGCCTTATACGAATGACCAGCTCAGAATGCTGGGCTACTTGCCAGAGGAACGCGGACTGTATCCACGGATTCAGGTAAGCGATCAATTAATCTACCTCGCTCAATTGCGCGGCATGTCCAAGAAGGATGCGGATAAAAGCTTGAAGCGATGGCTGGAACGCTTCGAGATCTCGGAATACTACAATAAGAAGATAGAAGAGCTGTCCAAGGGTAATCAACAAAAGATTCAGTTCGTTGCTTCTGTTATTCATAATCCTCGTATCGTTATATTGGATGAAGCATTCAGCGGATTGGACCCGGTTAATGTCGAGCTGCTGAAATCGACGGTCAAGGAGCTGCGCGATAGCGGAACGACAATGCTGTTCTCTACGCACCGTATGGAGCATGTCGAGGAGCTTTGTCAGAATATTACGATTATGCATCGTTCGAAGCCCGTTCTGCAAGGGAATCTTAAGGACATTAAAGCTCGTTATCCAAGGGAGCGTGTCCTGCTGAGAACAAGTGGGGAAGTCAGCGGCTTGGAGGCTATTAGGGGCGTTACGTCGGTAACTCGCCAGGACAATGGTTATCAGCTTGGCATTCAGAGCGAGAAGGCAGCTGGAGATATTTTACGCCATGCGATCGGTCAGACGGATATTCAGCGCTTCGAGATTATGGAGCCGACATTGAATGAAATCTTTATTAAATTAGTAGGTGGTGACAGTCATGAATAGTTTTTGGACGGTCGTTAGCTTCACGGTTCGCAATAAATTCAAGGCCAAATCCTTCCTCATTACAACATTGATCTTCGCTATTATTCTTAGTATCGGTGTGAACATTCCTTATATCATTACTCTATTCGATAAAGGTGCCGGCAAGGCCATCGAGGTTGGTTACACAGCTAACTCAGAAGAAGAGCTTGTGCAGCAGCTGAAGGTGTATTATGACGCACAGGAAAAGCCGGACATTAAGCTGATCGAATATCCGGATGCTGGATCTGTCGAGAGCAACGAGAAGCAATTGAAGGATAAAGTTGCAGCCGAGGAGATTAAAGGCTACTTTACCTTCGGTGCAGCTACAGAAAGCGGTCTGCCAAGCGTAACTTATAAATCAGAAAAGCTGTTTGACGAGAAAGTAACAGCGTCTTTGCAAGGTGCTCTGTACATGATCAAACAGGATAGAGTATTGAAGGATGCAGGACTGACGGCTGAGCAGAAGGTGATTCTTAATTCACCCGTCGTGATTGATTTCGTTCAAATCGCGGCAGGCGGCGGAGCAGGAAGTGCCGGCAATGGAAAAACGGCAAATGAGCAAGGTGTATCGATGTTCTTGGTCATGGCCATTATGATTCTGCTGTTCTTCGCGATTATGTTCACAGGCAATCTCATTGCTTCGGAAATTACAGCGGAGAAGAGCTCCCGTGTTATGGAGATTCTCGTAACGAGCGTAGCGCCTTTGAAGCAAATGTTCGGGAAAATCTTCGGTATGTTCATCGTCGGCTTATCCCAAATTGTCGTATATGTGATCATTGTTATTATCAATATAAATCTGCCTCATAATAAAGAAGCTTTCCAGTCGTTCGAAATTGACTTGTCGGCGATTGATCCGATGCTTCTGGTATATGCTCTAGTCTTCTACTTAGCCGGATATTTCTTGTATTCGACGCTGTTCGCAGCTGTAGGATCAATTGTGAGCCGGACTGAGGATCTCGGGCAAGCTGTATTGCCGGTTACATTGCTGGCTCTCGCAGGCTTCTACATCGGAAACTTCAGTATTTCGAGTCCAGACAGCACGCTTGTCATCATCTCATCGTTCATTCCGTTCTTCTCCCCATTCGTAATGATGCTTCGCCTTGGTCTTGCGAACCCAGCGATGTGGGAAGTGCTGTTGTCCATCGGAATTCTGTTCGTTACGATCTACATCGCAGGCTGGATCTCGGCGAAGATCTACCGCACAGGCGTACTGATGTACGGCAAGCGCCCAAGCTGGAAAGAGCTGCGCAAAGCGATGAAGGCTTTTAAGGTGTAGGGAATGGTTGGACCTGTGGGCAATACGTACTGTTGTCACACGTTATACATGCGATTGTCACTCACAGTAAAATGAAATGCCACGGAAAACCGTCACCAGAGTAAGTGAAAACGCAGGCGTATCAAGGGTTTGTCAGTTATTGAGGTTCAAAATCTCCGCGATTCGGAAAGTGCTAATTCACAGTGACGCAATCCATGAGCGTTGAATGTAAAATGGCACTTTCCTAAATCGGAATGTAGCTCGCAAAGTATAAATTAAAAAAGTGAATGACTAAGTATGAATTGCGCCCTTAACAATCAAAATTATTGATAGTCGCGTAGATATGCATTCTTATGTACAAAAATTTAATAGTTACAAATTAGAAGAGGATGATGGCAAGTTGGAACAATTTTTGCAGCAGTTGCAAGACTCTAATCCGATATTACAATTCCTTGGGGTTATGCTTGTAGGAATGATCCCCTTTCTCGAAGGATACTTTGCAGTACCTATAGGGATTGCGGTCGGGTTCCCTGCAGTGATGACTATCGTAGCGGCAATCGTCGGAAACTGGATCTCGGTTATGGTTGTTATCCTGGCTAGTGATCGAGTAAGGCAGTGGCTGCAAAGAAGAAAACCGTCTGAACGTAAACAAGAAAAGCACAATAAACGTTTAGAACGTGGGCAGAAGCTATTTCAAAAGTACGGTGTTCCCGGAGTGTCGCTTCTAGGTCCTTTACTGATCGGAGACCATATCGCGGCTTTAGTTTGTATTGCATCGGGTGCATCGAAACGATATGTGATGATTTGGCAAACGATTGCCATAGTCGTATGGGCTGTCGGAATGGGGATTCTGGTGTTGTTAGGCATAAATGCTGTAAAGTAATTCCATTCCCAAGGAAACAGAAGAGAACCCTTGATTCATTGCTAGCATGGATGTATGTAGTAACGAATCCTTCTAGCTAACGGATCATGACAACCTCAACAAAGAGATTGTCTCATAAGTAGGAAAGCACCGAAGAATGATTACAGAACATGCAAAAGAGGCCGATGAGCGATCATCTGCCTCTTTTGCATATTCGCTTCATTAATTTCTGCTGGCGGCTATTCCCATGTCACACCTCCACCTATTAGTTAATTCTATTTTAAAGGTTTTTCCTTAGGGTGTATCCACTATTTAGTTTAATCTCAAGTTAGTTCCGTTAAGGTGAGTCCTATCCTAAGTAACGGCGAAAAAATCATGTCATAGTTGTCAGAATGAATAGTTGTAGCGGCAAGTTGATCAAGATAAACTGGATTAAGGAATGCTTAGAGAGGGTAAAAATGAAGAAAACAGTATTCACTATATAGGTGTCCGAAATGTTGTTTATAACAAGATGTATTCAGGATTACTCGTTTTCCTTAAAATCTGGAATATGTACAGTCCCTATTTTAGGCAACCGAATGAACGTTCGTATAATGGATAACAAGGAGAAAACTAATCATGGATAGAACCTTTCTCGAACAGGATACGCTTGTGGTGGCTGAACAGCTGATTGGCTGCTATCTTGTGAGAAAAACAGAGAATGGAATAATACGTGTACAAATTACTGAGACGGAAGCATACAAGGGTGGTGAAGATCCAGCCAGCCATGCCTATCGAGGAATGACACCCCGCACCCAAGCTATGTTTGGAGAAGTGGGTCATTTGTATGTTTATTTTATTTACGGTATGTATTTCTGCATGAATGTGGTTGCGCATCTGCCTGGAACTGTCGGGGGAGTATTGTTACGTGCCGCTAAACCGATAGAGGGGATCGAACTGATCCGAAATAATCGACCGGTTAAAAGTGATAAAATACTTTTGAATGGTCCCGGAAAGCTAACTCAGGGACTAAACATCAATAAAGATTTTTATGGATATGACCTCATTAATGATCCAGATAATCGTTTTTCTCTGGAGCAGAAGGATCAAGTCCTACAAGTAGAGAAAACACCACGCATCGGTATCTCAGCTGGCAAGGAGCTATTATGGCGATTTGTGGCCGTGGATTAATGTTAAACTAAAGTCCCTTTACCGGCATGAAAATACACCCCCTAATAATTCATCGTAAAGACCAGTAGGTTAATCCAATGTCCATTCTAAGGGATGCCCTTCAGATAGGTATCATGCCTTTGAAGGTTTCTTTTTAATCGGTTTACCCTGTAATGGTCAAGAAGGGTTAAAATGGGTATTTTAATTAAATTGAACAATGCACGAAATCTAGAATATGTAAGGGCGCAACTTGGGATATAAAAATCTTTGAAAACCCCAATCAACTTAAGGATTTTAATGTTTTAATCAGCCTATTGAGAAACGAGTGGGGAATGGAGAATTGAGCATGCATTATTGGCAAGTAAGAAAATACCCTCCTTTGAAAGAAGGGGAAGAGAATAAGCCCAAAACACCTACGTGGACTTCGATAATAGATATAGGGCAGACTTATAATGGGGTAAGCCTCTCGATGAGCGAGTACTTATCTGTTGAGGATAAATATGTTAGGGCAGTAGATATCTATATGAACAGTATTCAAGTTCATGAATTAGAAATTTGCTTAATGAATAAATTACGAGAAGAGCTTTTTACTGAACACATTTTAAAATATCCGAAATGCTATCCTCAAGAGATTGTAGATGCCTATTACTCTTTACAGGATGGGTCTCTCCTTACAGGTAAACAAATCGAATATATCGTTAGATTGGGCATGAGAGAGGATATTGCTTGCCAGCTTAGACATGGCGATAAGTTTTTCTTGAACTTTTCCTACGATTATTACATGGATATTGGTAGCTCCATCATATGTGAGGATGCAATAAGGGAGATAAGGGATCTAGGGCTATTTATGGACTTGTGGGAATGGCCATTTGAAGGGAATGTGTGGGAAACGGAGATAGGGTGAAAAAATAGCTAAGAGTTCTGTTTAAGATTTTATTGAGCCAGTTGACTATATAAATTTATTGTATGTAGGGAAGATATATCAATAAATTTAGGATGAATTAAAGCACACAAGACCGCCGTAACCCGTGGCAGACTTGTGTGCTTTTTGGTTAACAAAGAACTGCGTCGACGATAGGTTTTTTTACTGTCTCATCTCCTTTGTTTACGTAGAGCGTCGACTGCTTTCATCGAATAAATATTTTTATACATTAAGGTTTCATCAACTAAACGATATTTCATAGATAATATCTTCGCTCAATGATGTCATCAAAGTGCAACTGAATAGTCGTCTAAAGGGTGGATTATAATAAGTAGTGGCATTAGGATGAAGGGATGCTATAATATTTTACTCCATCAATACTTAAAAGGGTGTGCGCACATATATGATCAGACATTTAAGCGAAATCCCTTGGAAATCCATTCGGGTCAAGCTGGTGCTTGGCCTTCTGAGCATTACTTTGCCTCTTATCGTGCTATTGATTTACAACAATTATTATAGCGTCAATGTGATTCATAATCAGGTAGCCGTATCGAATAAAACTTTAATTTCTCTTTATATGAAACAAATCGACGACCAACTGTCTGAGGCAGAACGCCATATGATGGGACTTGCGTTCTCGGAATGGAATGTTCAGACAATGGGAGAGCCGAATTCAGATGATGAATATGCGATAGCCAAGAGCAGCGTATCGCGGCGCTTGTCTTCTGATCTGTCGGTTTATCCCTACATCGACGGTTTTTTTGTGTATTCTATTCCCAAACAAGATATGGTAGACGCTTTCAACGGATCTATGAGTTATATTCAGCTGTCAGGAATCCGAAATGCGATGAAGGAAAAAGTCATCATGCTGGCTGATCAGCCGGGCTATAAGAACAATGAGTGGACTGTGGAGCAGATTAATGGTGCGAGCCATCTTGTGAGGCTGTTCCGAAGCGGCGACATTTATATAGGCTCTTGGGTAAAGGTAGAGACATTGTTGAAGCCGTTAAGTGAAATGCAGAATGGCGCTTCAGGAGCGCTTCTGTTCGTGAACGATCTAGGACAGCAGCTGTATAGTACAAGGCCACTTTCTGATCCGCAGTTGGATTTCACAAGAGGGTTCCAGCATTATTATTTATCTGGGACCGGCAAGGATTATCTCATAATTGGAGACTCGTCAGAAAAAGGGGATTTCAGCTTGGCATCGGTTATTCCCAACAAGCAGATCCTTGAGAATCTCCCTTATTTAAACAAAATCTCCACCGTTGTTGTTTTTATAGCGATTCTTATGGTTCCACTAAGCCTATGGTCTCTTCGTCGAGTTCTGCTGCTTCCGCTAAGAAGAATGATGACGGCGATGCGTCGCATTGGAGAAGGGAATTTCAATACGCGTATTGAGACAGAGCCGCTTCCGGATGAGTTCCAACTGGTCAATCGCACCTTTAATCAAATGATTTCTCAAATCGAGGAATTGAAAATCAATGTGTATGAAGAGCAGCTGAACAAGCAAAAGGCGGAGCTGAAGCATCTTCAGCTGCAGATTAACCCTCATTTTTTTATGAACTCCTTTAATATTCTATACAGCCTGGCACAAGTGAAAAATTACGAGCTTATTCAAGAAATGACGCTATGCCTCGTCCATTATTTCCGTTATATGTTCCAGAGCAACAGCTCCTTTGCTTCACTTAAGGATGAGCTGCAGCATGTGAGAAACTATTTGCGCATTCAGGAGCTGCGTTTTCCTTATCAATTAACCTATGAGATTCAGGTTCCTGATTATTTGCAAATGACGCCCGTACCGCCGTTGCTGCTGCAAACCTTTGTGGAGAATACGATCAAGCATGCGGTGAAGATGGGTGAACCGATAACCTTTACAATAGAAGCTTTTCTGGATGATTTGGCAGAGGAGCCAATGGTCAATATCTCGATTCGGGATACGGGAGGGGGCTTCTCAGAGGCTGCTTTGGAAAGCATTCGTCTTGGCAAGCTCTATGTCGATGAGGCAGGCGAGCATATCGGCCTATGGAATGCGCAGGAAAGGCTAAGGCTGCAATATGGGACTGTGGCGACAATGGAATGCTATAATGACGATCCCCAAGGGGCGGTCGTGGAGCTGGTTATTCCATTACATCCACCATTGGAAGGGAAGGAGTGGAGGGACGATGCGGCAGCTGCTGATCGTAGATGACGAGCTTATTGCTGTAGAAGGATTGAGAACAGGTGTCGAGTGGTCTGCAATTGGCATCACCAAGGTATTGACCGCGTATAGTCCCGATCAGGCTAAGGAAATATTCCAACAAGAGCCTATAGATATCATGCTCTGCGACATCGAGATGCCGCAAGGAACGGGACTTCAGCTATTGGAATGGGTGCGCGAGCATTATGCCAAGACAGAGACGATTTTTCTAACTTGTCATGCCGATTTTCATTATGCGAAGCAAGCCATTCAACTGGGCAGCTTAGATTACCTGTTGAAGCCGATTCCTTTCAAAGAGCTAGAAGAGGTGGTTAAGCGGGCGCTTAACAAGCTTGAGCTGGATAGCAGAATCAATGAATTCAGTAACTATGGAAAGTTCTGGGTTCAGCATCAACCGATGCTTGTTGAACGATTCTGGCTGGATATATTGGAGCAATCGATTCCAAGCCATGCACAAGCGATCAAGAAGGTAGCAGAGGAGCGGAATATTCCTTACTCGGAGGAGCTTACTATTCTGCCGATCCTTATTCATATTAGAAGACGGTATAAGGAGATTTCACTGCGTGACGAGAAGGTAATCGAATACGCCATACGCAAATCAGCCGAGGAGCTGCTGCTGGTTGGACCAGAGAATGGGCTAATTGTAACGATAGGAAATGGCTATATCCTTGTTATGATGAATGGGGAATCTCACGTATCCCAAATAAGTGAATTGCGGGAGCGTTGCACACGCTATATTGAAGCTTGCCGCACTTACTTTTATATGGGCGTTTCCTGTTATATCGGAGGCAATGCGAGCGGTCATGAGCTAGCTGCCATGTTCCAGAAGCTATTGAAGCTTGATGCCAATAATGTAGCCTATGATGAGAAAGTATTCGAGCTGCAGGATTTCCAGCCATCACTTGTTCAGTATCTTTTGCCTGATATGGGCGTGTGGGCAGTTCTGCTTGAGGAAGGCGGGAGATCGAAGGTACTAGAAGCTGCAGAAAGCTATATTATGAACCAAGTCCAGTTGAACCAGCTAACGCCTAGTTTGTTGAACCAATTCATTCAGGATTTTCAGCAGATGCTTTACTACGTACTTAAGGTTAAAGGAATTCAGGCTCACCAACTGCTTGGAGACCGGAACTCCATCGCGTTATACGCCATGTCTGCGCGTTCAGTAACGGATGCTCTGGCTTGGATGCACCATAGTATCGATAAGGCGATGGACTTTGTTGCTTCGATTGAGCAATCAGAAAGTGTAGTGGATAAGGCGAAGGCTTATATTAGAAGGCATCTGGCGGAGGAACTATCCCGTGAGAGCATCGCGAGCCACGTCTATTTGAATCCTGATTACTTAACCCGCATATTTAAAAAAGAGACGGGGTTGTCTATTTCCGAATATTTGCTGCAACAGCGACTAGATATTGCCGCAGAGCTTCTGGAGAATACCGATTCTTCGGTGAGTGCTATTGGTGCCAAAATCGGCTATGCGAATTTCTCTCATTTCTCGCGCATGTTCAAGAAGCATAAAAATATGAATCCGCTTGAGTACAGGAACAGTCGACAACAAGCTGCCGCTGCTGAAAGTCGGGAAAGCGGTAACAAGAAGTCGTAATCGGAGCAGATGGGTGCCCCCCGCATCAGTAGAATGGAATTATTAACATCATCAAGATAAAAAGGCGGGGAATGGAATGAAAAACAAGTTGATGGGTGTAGCTACATTGCTCCTCTGCTTCACGCTCGTGCTCTCGGCTTGCGGCGGAGGGAAAGACAAGCAGAATGAAGGAGGCGCAGAATCTCCTGCTAAGGTGGATGAGCTTACGCTCGCTTTCCCTTTTGTCGGAGCTATACCTAAGGATATGCAATTGATTGAAGACGCGATCAATGAGATCGCGGTGGCGAAGATCGGAGCAAAGGTGGATTTTCTTCCGATCAGCGTAAGTGAATGGCAGCAGCAAACCAATCTAATGTTTACTAGCAACGAAAAGCTGGACCTGTTTGTTGTGATGGGAACCTCATACAGCAATATGATTGCCAAAGGACAGCTCCTTCCGCTTGATGCACTTATTAAGGAGCATGGTCAAGGCATTACAGCTGCGCTCGGCGAAGAGTATTTACAAGCGGCTAAGGTAAAAGGAGAAGTCCATGCCGTGCCGACAGTGCGCGACCTCGCAACTAGCTATGGCTTGACGATGCGCAAAGACCTGGTAGAGAAGCACGGCATCGATCTTGCTTCTATTAAGACGCTTGACGATGTGGAGAGCATGTTAAAGACGGTAAAGAATGGAGATAACAATTTCACTCCGCTTATGCCGGGTGCAATCGGGCGCTCGTTCGCAGACGATTATGTATATTTCGATGAACTTAGCGATTCTATCGGCGTTCTTCCGAACTATGACAATGACCTGAAGGTTGTTAACCTGTACGAAACGAAGGAATACGCGGAGCATATTCAAAAAATTCGTCAATGGTACTTGGACGGCTATATTTTGAAGGATGCTGCGACGAATAAGTCATCCCAGTTCGATCTGATTAAGTCGAACAAAGGCTTTGCTTATATGTCCAGGCAGAAGCCAGGCTTTGCAAGCGGAGAAACACAAGCAAGCGGCATCGAAATGGTGACGGCAGAGCTGCTGGCGCCAGTTGCAACAACAGGTACGGTCACCAGCGCAATGTGGGGAATTCCTGTACATTCCGAAGTGCCTGAGAAAGCTATGGCGTTCATGAATCTGATGTTCAGCGACAAGGATATCGTTAATTTGTTTGACTGGGGAATTGAGGGCAAGCATTACGTTAAGGTAGAAGGCACCGACAATGTGATTGCTTACCCAAGCGGGCTTAACTCTACTACAGTAGGCTATAATATGCCGCTGGGCTGGATGTTCGGCAATCAGTTCCTTTCGTATGTTCTGGAAGGCAATGATCCTGACATTTGGGCGAAAACGGATGAATTCAACAAAAGCGCGAAGCGTTCCAAAGCGCTGGGCTTCATGTTCGATATTTCTCCTGTGAAAACGGAATACGCAGCTGTTATGAACGTTATAACGCAATATAAGCTTCCGCTTGAGACGGGTAGCGTTGATCCCGCTAATATTTTACCGGAGTTTATCTCTAAGCTGAAAGCTGCTGGCATCGCTAAAATTATCGGAGAGAAACAGAACCAGCTCGACACATGGGCGAAGGAAAACGGCGTGAAGTAATTATGTAATGCAATCGAATGAATCACGTTAGGGCTGTCTCAAAGGTATTTGAAGACTCCTGAACTGTAAGTGATAAACCATCAAATCCAACGAGTGAAGTGGATTTGATGGTTTTTTTTGTTCTTAGATATAGATCTTGGTGAGTGATATGTACTCACAAATTGATTGCTGGAACTTTTAAACCTGTTGATCGAAAAGTGGATGGTTACAAAGTAGGCTTACGTGCTTGATGATCCTTTAATGATGCATTTTCGTTATTTAGCGAGGCAATTTGCTCTAATTGGCTCATTTTACGAGCTTGTTCGAGGATTAGCGTCGCTAAGGAGTCTATTGGAGAAGCTCGGTTTGCCACTAGTGAACCTAGCTTCATTGTTTTTATTTTCTACCGCTAACTATAGTCAAACAACGAAAAGTGGTTTATCAATTAGCGAATCATCTTCTTTGCTGGAACTACCTAAATGCTCGTTCAACCATTGTTCCTCTAATGAGCCATTTTCTCTGTTTAGCGAGGCAATTTGCTCTAATTGAATCACTTTAAGAGCTTGTTGGAGGATTAGCGCCGCTAAGGAGTCTATTGGAGAAGCCCGGTTTTCCACTAGTGAACCTAGCTTCATTGTTTTTATTTTCTACCGCTAAATGTTGTCAAACAACGAAAAGTGGTTCACCAATTAGCGAATCATCTTCTTTGCTAGAATAAAAGATACTCTTTTACCTTTCTAAGTGAAAGCGAGCCTAGAGGTCGGGTTGCGTTCGATAGACATCATTTTCTAATGAAGGAGGCAATGAACCAAAAGTCAGAAATGAAAGTACGAGGATGCCCTTCTACTACCGCCATTTCTTTTTTTGGTGTTTCGTTAAGTGAGCTGCCGATTCAAGCAAGCAGACCCTTCTGAGACAGCCCTTCGTCCATAGCAATAATTCCGCCTTTGCCCTGATGAAGGAAAGTCGGAAAAATGCAAGCTGGTGGTCGTCTGAGCGGCAGAGGCTGATTTGTATTTTGTATAGGATTAGAAGTGTAATCGGCAACAAGCCGCAAGGAGGGGAAAACAACAGTGTCCACGCTAAAACAACGCAACAAATGGAGAGGCTTTCGAAGATATATCCCGCTGTATGCCATGATGCTGCCTGGCCTGATTTATTTGGCCATTAACAACTACATGCCGATGTTTGGCCTGTCCATCGCTTTTAAGGATATCAACTATGCCAAAGGCATCTGGGATAGCGACTGGGTAGGACTGAAAAATTTTGAATACCTGTTCAAGACAAGCGATGCCTTTCTCATCACAAAAAACACGCTGTTGTACAATACGGCCTTCATTATTCTGGGGCTGATCGTATCGGTCTCGATCGCAATTTTGCTCAATGAGCTGAAGAATAAACTTGCTCAGCGATTTTATCAAAGCGTTATTATTTTGCCGTTCCTCATTTCAATCATTCTGGTCAGCTACCTTGTGTATGCGATGCTCAGCATCGATACGGGCTTTGTTAATAAGACGCTGTTGCCTGCGCTTGGACTTGATCCAATCTCCTGGTACAGCGAGCCGAAATATTGGCCATACATTCTGACGCTGGTCCATATTTGGAAGGGAGCTGGCTACTCCTGTATCGTGTATCTGGCGGCTATTATCAGCATTGATAAAGAGTATTATGAGGCTGCTGAGCTGGATGGCGCTTCAAAATGGATGCAGATTCGAAAAATTACGCTGCCTATGATTACGCCAATTATTACGATGCTGACGCTTCTTGGCATAGGTCGAATCTTCTATTCGGATTTCGGCTTGTTCTATCAGGTGCCTATGAATTCAGGAGCGCTCTTCTCTACCACTAATGTCATTGATACCTATGTGTTCCGCGGCTTAATGCAGCTGGGAGACATCGGCATGTCCTCCGCAGCAGGCTTCTACCAATCGCTCGTAGGCTTTGTTCTTGTCCTGCTATCCAATTATATTGTCCGCAAAATCAATAAAGAAAACGCATTGTTCTAAGGAGGGAATCAGAATGTCGAAATCATACCGGGGCTGGCAATGGACGGCACATCTCGTGCTGGGATTGTTCTCTCTTGCTTGTATATTGCCGTTCGTGCTGCTAATTATGGCATCTATAACGGATGAGAAGCTTATCGTGACGGAAGGTTATACGTTTTTTCCGTCCGGCTTCAGCTTTAGTGCTTATAAATATCTCTGGGAGCAATCCGAGCTGATCTTTCACGCTTACGGCATCACGATTCTAGTTACCGTCGTGGGCACGGCGGCAAGCTTAATCATGACTTCTATGCTGGCCTATCCGTTATCCCGTAAAGATTTGCCGGGAGGCATGGTGCTTGCTTTTATCGTATTTTTCACGCTGCTATTCAATGGCGGGCTGGTCCCGACATATATGGTATATACTCAAATCTTCGAGCTGAAAAATACGCTGTTCGCGCTGCTTATTCCTTGGCTGCTCATGAACGGCTTCAACGTCCTCCTCATGCGAGCCTTCTTCAGTAGTACCGTTCCGACCGCTGTGCTGGAATCTGCCAGTATAGACGGCGCAGGCGAATTCAAGATTTACTACAGCATCGTCCTGCAGCTATCGCTTCCGATTATGGCGACAGTGGGGATGTTCCAAGGGCTCGCCTACTGGAATGATTGGAATAATGGTCTTATTTTCGTGACGGAGCCTGATCTATTCAGCTTGCAGAACGTACTGAATCGGATCATGAACGATATTCAATTCCTTGCAAACAACAGCAATATGAATGCCGGCAATGCGGCGGCACATCTTCCAAGCGAGACATTCAGGATGGCGATCGCTGTTATCGGAGTGCTGCCCATATTGGCAGCGTATCCGTTCTTCCAAAAATATTTTGTCAAAGGACTCACTATCGGCGCTGTGAAGGGTTAGTTGGCAAGCACTAGAAAAGGAGTGATAGAACTATGATCGGCTTGTGGCATGCGTTTATCGAAACACCGCGTATGAAAATGAAGGTGCAATTCAAAATTGGGCGGACGGCAAGGTACACGCTTGATATGGTGACGGAGCCGTTGTCTCTGCCTATACAGTTAACGAAGGTGGAGTGGGATGGCAGCTGTCTGCACGGAGCGGGCAAAGCATTCTGGAATCCAGCGGAAGAGGTCGTCGTTCAGCTGTCATTCAAGGAGGAGTCCTTCTCGGGTGATTTGTATATTCCGAATTTCGGGAATATGCAGCTGCAAGGAGCCAAGGGAAGAGGAGCTGCACTCTCGGCTGAGCTGGAGACGATAGCAGCGCCTTATCGGAAGAGTAACGTCAAGGAACGGTCTGATGAGGAGATTCATGAAGCGGTGGAGGAACTGCTCTCGCGAATGTCTCTAGCCGATAAGATCGGACAGATGTTCCAGGTTCCAGCATCCAACTTCTCATTCGGCAGCGCAGTGGATTCTGATCCGCCAGAGAAGCTGATTGCGGAAGGCAGGTCAGGCTCCGTTCTGGGCGCCTTTGATATCAGTCGCGTGTTCGAGCTGCAGCGGATCGCTGTCGAGCAATCGCCGTATGGCATTCCGCTTTTGTTCAATGCGGATATTATCCACGGCGCACAGACCATTTTTCCGGTGCCGCTGGCTTGGTCTTGCAGCTGGGATCTGCCGGCAATCAAAGAAGCCTGCGCAATAGCTGCGAAGGAAGCAAGCGCTTCGGGCACGGTGTACAACCATGGACCGATGATTGATATCGGCCGTGATCCTCGCTGGGGACGTATAGTTGAAGGGGCTGGAGAAGATCCGTATCTAGGCTCCCTCATTGCGAAGGCGCAGGTGGAAGGCTTCCAAGGCGACTCGTTGATGCATCCAGAGACAATTGTTGCTTGCTTGAAGCATTTTATCGGTTACGGGGCAGCAGAGGGTGGCAGAGACTACAACACGGTTGACTTGTCGGAAGCCCTTATGCGCAATGTCTATTTGCCGCCGTTTCAAGCAGGGATTGAAGCTGGAGCGGGCTCGGTTATGAATGCCTTTAATATTTACCAAGGGGTGCCTGTGGCAGCGAGCAAGGCTCTGCTTAAGGATCTGCTTCGCGATGAGCTGGGCTTTGATGGCGTCCTTATCTCCGACTATGGGTCAGTAGAGGAGATCGTCCAGCACGGATATGCCAAGGATGTGAAGGAGGCCGCTAAGCTGGCAGCTAATGCGACCATGGATATCGAGATGGCTACCCGCTCCTATGAGCATTTGCTGGAGCTGGTGCAGGAGGGCTCAGTGGCAGAAGAAGTAATTGAAGCTGCTGCTCGCCGTATTCTGCATCTAAAATATAAGCTCGGATTAATGGATGATCCGTTCCGGTACATCCGGCCCGAGAAGGAGCAGGAATACCACTTCCATAAGGAGCATCTGCAAGCGAGCCTAGATTTAGCTCGCAAGTCAATCGTGCTGTTGAAGAACGATGGCGTGCTTCCACTCTTTAAGGAGGGTGCTAAGATCGCGCTGATAGGTCCGTTCGCAGATAGCAAGGATCTGCTGGGACCATGGCAGTTCTCCAAGTATGGGCATGAGACGGTTACGCTTTATGAGGGCTTGCGGGACAAAGGCATCCCGGAGGAGCGGTTACTCTATGCGCAAGGGTGCGGAGTGAACGAGGCCATCGACGGCGGAGTGGAGGAAGCGATGGCTCAAGCCGCTCAGGCTGATCTGGTTATTCTTGCACTGGGCGAGAGCAGCGATATGTCCGGCGAGGCGGCATCCCGGTTAAGCATTCATCTTCCAGAGGCTCAACTGCGGCTTGCAGAAGCAGCAGTTGCAATTGGCAAGCCCGTTATTCTTGTCCTTACGAATGGGCGGCCGCTGGTGCTCGATTGGTTCCATAACCATGTTAACGCCATAGTAGAAACCTGGTTCCTAGGCTCTCAAGCTGGTCATGCTATCGCCGATGTCCTAATGGGTGACTATAATCCGTCAGGCAAGCTAACGATGAGCTTCCCGGCACATGAGGGACAGATTCCGGTCTATTACAATCATTTTCATACAGGAAGACCGCTGACAGCAGCAAATCAAACTAACAAATTCATCTCCAAATATATAGATGGTCCGAATGAGCCGCTGTATCCTTTCGGCTATGGGCTTAGTTATACCCGTTTTGAGTATTCGAGCTTGAAGACAGATCGCAGCGTAATTATAGATGAAGAGAAGCTTTGTATATCGGTAACCGTTACGAATGCAGGAAAGGCTGCGGGGGAAGAAACGGTACAGCTGTATATTCAAGACCGTTATGGCAGCATCGTGCGTCCGGTCAAGGAGCTCAAGGGCTTCCGCAAGCTATGGCTTGAGCCTGGGCAAAGCCAGGAAATCCTTTTTGAAATAGGGAAGCGGGATTTGATGTTCTGGTCGCCAGTAGGCGGTTACTCTGCGGAGCCAGGTGATTTTGTAGCTTATGTCGGAAGAAACAGCCGTGATGTTACCTTGGCAGAGTTTGAATGGATAAGCACGGAAGTAGAGACGAGCCTATGAAGGAGGAATCAGCAATGAACAAGCAACGGGATTTAGAAGCAATAGTCGCAGCAATGACGCTCGAAGAGAAAGCAGCATTATGCTCTGGACTTGATACTTGGCATTTGAAAGGAATCGAGAGGCTAGGCATTCCATCCATTATGGTTACGGACGGACCGCATGGCTTGCGTAAGCAGCGGGCATCGGCCGATCATTTGGGCTTGTTCGACAGTGTGCCTTCCACTTGTTTTCCTTCGGCGGCAGGCGTCGCAAGCTCTTGGAACCGCGAACTGATCGAGCGGATGGGGCAGGCGCTCGGCAAGGAATGCCAAGCGGAGAATGTAGCCGTCCTGCTGGGGCCTGGGGCGAATATTAAGCGTTCTCCGCTATGCGGCAGAAATTTCGAATATTTCTCCGAGGACCCTTACCTCTCCTCAGAGATGGCAGCTCATCACATTATTGGGGTACAGAGCGAAGGCGTCGGGACGTCACTCAAGCATTTTGCAGCGAATAATCAGGAGCATCGCCGCATGACCTCTGACTCGATTATAGACGAGCGGTCACTAAGGGAAATCTATTTGGCCAGCTTTGAAGGTGCGGTGAAGAAGGCACAGCCATGGACAGTTATGTGCTCTTATAACAAAGTAAACGGAGAATATGCTGCTGAGAACGAAATACTGCTGACGGACATTTTGAAGGATGAATGGGGCCATGAAGGCTTCGTGGTGTCAGACTGGGGCGCGGTAAACGACCGGGCAAAGGGCTTGGCTGCTGGTCTGGAGCTGGAGATGCCATCGAGCTATGGCGAAGGAGATAGGGCGATCCTTGCTGCGATCAAGGACGGGACGCTGCTGGAGGAGAAGCTGGATGCGGCTGCTCTGCGACTGCTTGCGGTTATTTTCAAAGCCGTAGACGGACGTAAGCCAGACGCCTCCTTTGACCCGGAGGAGCATCATGCGTTAGCTCGCGAGGTTGCGAGGGAGAGTATGGTGCTTTTGAAAAATGAGGAGGGCATTTTGCCATTGAAGCGAAGCGGCAAGATTGCGGTTGTCGGTGCGCTGGCAAAGGAACCTCGTTATCAAGGAAGCGGCAGTTCGCAAATTAAGCCGACACGTCTTGAAGATATTAGCGAGGAGCTGGCGAAGGCGGCAGGTGCGGGAGCGGAGATTTCTTACGCACAAGGTTATGTGCTGGATAGTGATGAAGACCATGCTGAGCTTATTCGGGAAGCTGCTGACTGTGCTAGAGAAGCGGATGTTGTCATTCTATTCGCAGGCTTGCCTAAGCGCTATGAGTCGGAGGGCTTCGACCGCAAGCATCTGAAGATGCCGAATAATCAATCTGCTCTTATTGAGGCGCTGGCAGCCGTGCAGCCTAATCTCGTTGTTGTGCTGAGTAATGGAGCGCCTATCGAGATGCCTTGGTTGAACAGCGCAAAGGCTGTACTGGAAGCGTATCTAGGCGGGCAAGCGCTTGGAGGCGCGATTGCCGATCTGCTGTTCGGAGACGAGAGTCCATCGGGCAAGCTCGCGGAGACGTTCCCGTTGCAGCTCAGCGATAACCCATCCTATCTGTTCTTCCCTGGTGAAGGAGACAAAGTGGAATATCGGGAAGGGTTGTTCGTAGGTTACCGCTATTACGATAAGAAAAAATTGCAGCCGCTGTTTCCTTTCGGATACGGCCTTAGCTATTCAACCTTCGAGTATTCCGATTTGACGGTCGATAAGCAACAATTGAAGGAATCGGAAACGCTTAATGTGACCGTCAAGGTCCGCAATACTGGAAGCTGCAAGGGTAAGGAAATCGTACAGCTTTACGTGCGAGATGCGGAGAGCAGCGTGATTCGTCCCGAGAAAGAATTGAAGGGATTCGACAAGGTGGAGCTTGCTTCGGGTGAAGCGAAGACGGTAGCGTTCCTGTTAGATAAGCGAAGCTTTGCCTATTACGATGTGGATATCTGCGATTGGATGGTAGAGTCGGGATCATTCGAGATTATGATCGGAAAGTCATCGCAGGATATTGTTTTGTCCGAGGAAGTTATCGTTACGTCCACCTATATTCGCGAGCGAATTTTTCACCGCAATTCAACGGTAGCAGATCTTATGCAGACGGAAAAAGGAGCGGCGTTTGTGGAGCAGTTTAGCAGCTCGCTTCCCTTTGCCGGTTCGATTAACGAGGAGCATGCCGAAATGCTGAAGGCGTTCTTGGCACAAATGCCGCTGCGCGGACTGCTCTCCTTTAGCGGGGGCAAGTTTACGGAAGAGAGTCTCGCACAGGTTATTAAGCAGTTAAATAGTTAAGCGCATAGGAGGTATGACCATTGCCAAATTCATTTCGATTGTATCCGCAGCCGCGTATTCTGGAGCGTCTCGGTGGAAGCTCTGTATTGTCATCCAAATTCGCTGTCGAATTCATGGGGCCGGAGGCTGAACGAGCCTCCTCTGGCTTGCAAATCAAAGAGCGGCTGGAAGCGGCTGCTTCACACCATTCTACGCTGCCTCCTACCTCCTTGCAGATCAGCCATGATTCGGGACTGCATCCGCAAGGCTATGCCATCGAATGGAACGGTGCAGCCGTTACTATCACATTCAGCGAAGCGGCAGGACTGTATTATGCAATCGTGACCATTGCGCAGCTGATTGCACGCGAAGGGCTGGAATGGGAGCATTTCCGAATCGAGGATGAGCCGGATTTTCCGGTTCGCGGCGTTATGCTTGATATCGGACGCAATAAAATACCGAAGGTAGAGACGATTCTGGAGCTGATCGATCGCTTGTCTGAAGTGAAGATTAACCATCTTCAGCTCTATATGGAGGGCTTTTGCTTCGATTATACCGCCTACAAAGAATCGTTCCCTGATGCGACGCCGATCAGCGCAGCAGAATTACGGGAGCTGGACGCTTATGCAAAGGCCAGATTCATCGATCTGGTGCCGAACCAGAACTGTCTTGGGCATATGGGGCCTTGGTTAGCCAAGCCAGAATTTATTGAGCTTGCAGAGCATCCTAATGGACAGCCGACACCGATCCAATTCAACCTGCCGCCGACGACCTTGAATCCGACGGATGAACGGTCGATCGAGCTGGTGAAGACGATGTTCGATGAGCTGCTGCCGAATTTCACATCTGATTATGTCAATATCAACATGGACGAGCCTTTTGGATTGGGAACGGGACAGAGCAAGGAGCGAGCAGATGAAATCGGCTTAGGCAGACTGTATTTGGACTATGCAGAGCAAGTTTTTGCTATCGTTCATAATCACGGGAAGCGCGTATTGATGTGGGGGGATATCCTAACGAAGCATGAGGAAATTATTCCGGACCTGCCGAAGGACGTCACCATTCTGGATTGGAACTATGAGGGTCATATTTCGTTTGAGGCTCACTGCAAGCTGCTTCGGGACAATGGCTTATCCTTTTACGTGTGCCCAGGTACAAGCTCTTGGTCAGCGATTACGGGAAGAACGGATAATATGCTCGCTAATATCGCAGATGCTGCCAAGAACGGTAAGGCTTATGGCGCGGGCGGCCTTATTGTAACGGATTGGGGAGACTCTGGGCATTGGCAGCCTATGGTGATGAGCTATCCAGGCTATGTCTATGCTGCTGGCGCAAGTTGGAATGTTGAAGCTAATATGGAGAATATGGACCAGATGGAGCATTACGTATCGGAATGTCTCTTGCGCGACAGAGGAGGCGCTATTGGCAAGCTGTTGCTGGAGCTGGGGCGTTATTACCATCTGGAGAACAGCACGCTGGAGAACATGACATACACAAGCTATCTGCTTAATCGCGGGTTGTCTACGAGAGAGATGCTGGAGACGGATACGGCCATGCTGGTGAAGCTGCTAGTGGAGATTGGAGGCAGCGGAACGCCGTTCAAGTTGGACTATCGCTATCAAGAGATGCAAGAATGGCTGAAGGAGCGGGAGGAAGAGCTAAGCCGGGTAAGCCTTGATCATCCTGAGGCTGACCTTATTGTAAGCGAGCTAGCGAATGCGATTCGTCTTATTGCTCACGGCTCTGACTTGCACAGATATATTTTCCGAATCGACATGCCGGATGCCGAAGCAGAGATTGCCTGGCTGAAAAGGATTAAGGCTGAGCTTACAGCAATCATTGAACAATTCAATAGGCTGTGGCTGTCTCGGAACAGGCCAGGGGGATTAGCAATGAGCAACAAAAAATTATACGTGCTTCTGGAGCAATACGAGCAGCGGCTGGACGAGCTGGCAGCACAAAGCTAATGCTGGGCTGATTGCTACAAATGCCAAAAGGCAGGGACTAGACGAATTTAACCCTCTTATTTCTCTTTCTTATAACTAGAAAAAGGTATTCCCTCACCGTTCAATCGGCAGGGGAATACCTTTTTCTAATTGCCCTCATAAAAATGATAGTCTGCTAGCCTCGCTCTTTGCCTACTGACTGAAAGTCCTCATCCCATTTGTACTTCTCATTATAAATACTCATAACCTCATCATATAAGGTGGACTGCGGACTATCCTGAATGATTCGATACAGGCGCAGAAAACGGTCTTTGGGGAGCTTGCGCGCATAGCGCAGCACCAAGTAGGGATACATCGTAATGTATCGCTTCATTCTAACGGCTGCACCCGCGACACTGATTAGAATGCTCTCGCCATGCTCCATCCGCAAAATTTGCACCTCATATTGCAAAATATAACGGAACGTATTTTCCTTCAGCAGGTCCCGCCTGATCTTCGCGATCTCGCCAATATATTCGACAAGATCGGGATTGAAATGATCCAGCAGCAGCGGATCGACCATCAGATCCATATCCTTGCGCAGGATGAAGGATTGGAGCAATAGAATCTGCTCAACCTTGAGCTGATCGGTTCGGACGAGAGCACCGACCTCGCGAAGCATCTCATAGGCAAGCGGCTTATCACCGTTATGAAATACTTCTATCGCCGCCTCACGGTCATTAATTAGCCCTGCAATTAGGCCTCGAGCCTCATCCAGAAATAATTTTTCGAGCTGATAGAGCAAAAGTGCAGGGGTCGAGCGTCTCTGGATCGTCCATAATAGAGAAAGTATGAGCACACCCGAGGCACTCATTACAATCGTCTGCAGCATCGAGCCGCTCATAACTAGTCCGGCGACTGTAAGTAACACGACGAAGAGTCGTGTTCTCCACATAGATCGTTGAAGCATAGAGGCAGCCCGAGCCTCTGCGTCTTGCAGGGCAGCTTTGCCGCATACGGGACATTCTTCTTCGCCGAGTACGGTGAAGTGCTTGCAGCGGCGGCATATTTTAAGTTTATTATAAGGATAGCGTGATTTAATATAAGGATTAAGCAATACAGGCAGCTTCTTCATCATTCGTGATCACGCTGCCGACCTTTAATGATGGATAACACGAGCTTGCTCAGCTGCTCGGGAGAAGGGGCTCGTCTCCGGCGCGAACGGTAGCTAAGGGCCTTGATCGCTGCAAAAAGAAACAATAACCCTAGACAGACGTATGTAACCATATGCGGTTCCTTTCTTAACAGTAAAAGTGATTTATGGAAATCTATCAGGTATACTTATTTTATAGTATATCATCATTGCAGGACCAATGACTAACAGTGACTATTGGACTAATGCGGTAAAACCGTCCGTCCTATTACAAAGGAGTATAATTATGAATAGAGTTACACGTTTTTCACGCCAGCTTTTAGTGATTGCCGCCATTCTTCTGCTGCCCTTCAGCAGCTTATCGCAAGTGTCAGCAGCACAAGGGGGCTCACAGATTGATGCGGTGCTCGTGCTTGATGTGAGTAATTCAATGAGCACCAGTGATCCGGGCAAAATCGGCAATGAAGCAATGAAGATGTTCATCGACATGCTGCCGACAAAGGGAGACCGGGTAGGAATTGTAGCCTATACCGATGTGATTCAGCGGGAGAAAGCACTGCTCGAAATCCAGTCGGGTTCGGATAAAGAGAACTTGAAGAGCTTTATTGATCAGCTGAATCGGGGTGCGTATACCGACGTAGCAGTGGGGGTCAAGGAAGCCGTACAAATCTTGAAGGATGGCTCTGATCCGAATCATGAGCCGATGATTATATTGCTTGCTGACGGCAATAACGATTTCGACGATAAGTCCGGTAGAACGCAAGCCCAGTCTGACGCTGATATGGACAAGGCGATTAAGGAAGCGAATGACAGCGGCGTGCCGATCTATACGATTGGCTTGAACGCTAATGGCAAATTGAATAAAGAAGCGCTTGCTGAGCTGTCCGATTTGACCAAGGGCAAGTCGTTCTCCACGAATTCGGCAGATGATCTGCCGCAAATATTAAGTGAAATTTTTGCCAGCCATCTTGAGCTGAACGTGGTGCCTGTCAATTCCTTCACGGCTAACGGCAGCTATCAGGATGTGAAGATTTCGGTTCCTAACTCCAATGTGCTGGAAGCTAATATTTCGATTATGTCCTCCAAGCCAGTAGAGGCGAAGCTTGTAGATCCATCAGGCAAAAGCGTTCCAATTCCGTCGGATGACGTAATGTTGTCTAAGTCGAAGAGCTATTCCTTAATAAAGCTGCTCAAACCAACGGAAGGCGATTGGACGCTGCAGGTTAAAGGCGTTAACCGGGACAAAATCGATATTAACCTTATTTTTAACTATGATCTGAGCTTGGCGATGGACCCGCTTGCAACGACGGCTTATTCCAAAGGCGACAAGGTTAAGGTCAACTCGTATTTGGTTAGCGGCGGGCAAAAGCTAAAGGACGATGCACAATACAGCAACATGAGCGCAGTTTTACTCGTTAAAGATTTAGATACCGGTACAACGAAGGAAATTAAGATGGATAATGCCGGTGACCATTTCGAAGGTACTTATAAAATTGCCGATGAGCATGACTATGAGATTAAAGTGAAGGCCGAGGAGGCTAGCTTCTTTCGGGAGACCGATGCGGTTACGATTACTGCAAAATCCGGACAGACTGCACCTGGTCAGCCTGCTGAGCCCAAGAAGCCATTCCCTCTTATTCCTGTCATTCTTGGAGCTGTCGGCCTAATTGTATTGCTTGCAGCCGTGTACTACGTAATGCGAATGATGAAGCAGGCTAATCGCGGCTTTGTCGGTCAGCTCGTCATCGAGATTCGTGATGAGAATACGGGAGACAAAACACCGCCGCAGTATAAGAAGCTCTCAGCCTTCAAGGGCAAGCTTCAGCTCCATCAGCTGCTGCAGCTGGCGCCTGAGCTGAAGGAGACGGAGAAAGTTATCTTTAGACCGGGCAATAACGACCGCATCATGCTGCATAATGATTCTGCCTGCATGATTGAGAAGTCAGGACGCGCGATCCAGACAGCAGATGGATTGGAATTGAAGAGCGGTGACCGAATTACGGTTTCCTTACAGCATGTAGACAAAATGATTTTTATAGAATATCTCGTATAAATCGTCCCTAGGGGGTAATTAAGAATGAAACCAATCGTTAGAGAACATATACAACAACTGGATGTATCACTTGGCGGCGGAATTGTCAGCGAGAAAATTAGAGTGGATACGATCGACAACCCGATCCTGATCATAGGCTTGGGCGGTACCGGCATCGACGCGCTGCTGCGCTTGAAATACCAGATTAACCGCCGCTTTAAGCTGCCTGCGGACCCTGTCACCAAGAGGAAGAGCGATAAGCCCGACAATGTTGAGTTTCTGGCGTTCGAAACGAATGAACAGGACCGCAACAAGAAATATAAAGGGATCGGTCTCGATCCTATTAATGAATTCGTACTGTTATCCAATGCTGAGGTTGGAGGCTTGCTGCAAAATCGCAGCATTCTAGAGCCGTACATTACAGACTGGCTGTCCCCAGAGCTGAGTATTACCGATGGAATGAACGGCGCTGCCGGCGTTCGTCAAGCAGGACGGCTGCTGCTGTTCACGAAGATCAATCAGGTCGTGCAGAGCATTGATAAAAAAATCAAAACACTGTCAGTCGGAACGAACAAAAAGCTGATGGTGTTCCTGCTTACAGGTCTATCTGGTGGAACGGGCAGCGGCTGCTTCCTCGATATTTCGTATATCGTCAGAGGCATTATTGAGCGCGATCATGGCTCTGCTGGCATCGACCGAGTGAATACACTTGGCTATTTGTTCACGCCGGACATTAACCTTGCGAACAAAAGCTTGAGCGACCATACCCGTGAGTACATTAAGAAGAACGGATATGCCGCGCTTAAGGAATTGGATTATTGGATGAATGTAGACGGCCGAGGGGAACGGTTCAAGCAGCAATATGGCAGCATTCTGTCGGTTAACTCTCCATTGCCGCCTTTTAACCTATGCCATCTTATCTCCGCTACGAACGCGGAGGGCAAGCTGCTGGAGAATGCCTACGATTATTGCATGAATGTAACAGCAGAGAATATTACAAACTTTATTTCCAGTGAGGAAAAACAGTCTGGCGAAGAATTCGCCATTCATGACTATATCAGCAACATCCGGACGAATATTGCCCAGATGAATAAGCTGTATCCTGCCAACTACGATTACAATATTATCGGAGCTTCTTCGGCTGTATTGCCAATCGAGGAAATGACGACGTATTTGGCGTACCGGCTATTCAATAAAATGGATAAGATGTTCGAAAAGGCGCCAAGCCAGGACGATGTGGAGAAATTCGCCCGCAAGCTTGGCATCGATCTCGATACGATGATGAAGACCTTCGATTCACGTGTGCCGGAGCCGCTGCCTGGCTTCGAGAACAGCGAGCGCTTAAGCTACAATAACGTTATTAAGATGCAAGCCGTGAATATGGATACCGAGCTGGAGCAGAACTTCTTGGCTCGTGCGCGTGAGGAATACATTAAGGCCAAGAAGCAGCTTCCGGGTGAGATCGTTGGACAATTCACCGATCAAATTCGCCGTACCTTTCTTCATCCTGAGCAAGGGCCGTTCTATGTATCGCGCCTTTTGTATACGGAGAAGGGCTTCTGCTTGCTGAAGATGCTGCTCTCTTATATTGAGACGCTTCGCGAAGGGCTGTCACGCCTACCTCGTGATATCGAAGCAGCTAGAGAACAAGCAGAGGAGCGTATGGGAGATGCGAAGAGTGCGTTCGTGTCCAAAGACAAGAAGAAAAACAATTATATTGAAGCGAAGATCAATGAGTACTGGCTTCACGCCGATGTGGAGCGCATGGAGCAGATGATCGAATTCTATGAGGATCTGCATCAGCTGCTGAACCAAGAGAATAATCGAATCTATAATGTATTCACTGAAATTCTTGATGTGCTGAATTCGATCTTTGCCAAGAATGGCGATATATTGACGAACAGTGAAGAGCAGACCGACCATAAAGGGAACAAGACGTATTACTGGAATATCGTTGATGTTCCCGATATCTCGGATGTCATCAGCCGCTTGATGGACAAGAAGGACGGAGATGATCTGATTCGTGACTTCACTCAGGAGCTGCTTGACCATTCGAATCTATGGGTGAAGGAGCAGGAAATCGACATTGTCAGCTCGATCTCGGAGTTCTTGACTGACAAATTCGGTGATCTCATTACCAAATCAATGGAAGACTTCCTCGTTATGAAATACGGTAATGATGAGTCTATTGATAAGTTTGTAGAGCGGCATATCGCGAGCAAGCTGGATGAGGAAGCGATTCCTGTCTTCCATCTTAGCAACAGCTCAGGCAATCTGCATGTGCCTTCATGGGGCTTCGTATCTGTGCCAGTGCAGGCGCCTAGCATATTGCGAGGCATCCGCAATTACCAGAATAACTCGATTGGCAAGTCTCACTTCACAATTAAGGAAAGTGAAGTCAAGAACCGGATTTTCTGGCTGAATACGAAGAATGGTGTGCCTCTGTTCGTCTATACGCCGCTCAAGGTCTATGAGGAGAGCTATGAACGCACCATTCTGGACAAGGAAGGCATTGGACGTCACTTGGTGCAGACTGATCGGGTCAATTGGACGTATTTGCCGTCGCCGATTCCAGAGAAATCATGGGGTGACACGTACGTCAATCCACGGGTTCAGAGCTATAATGCCAAAGTCCGTGCCGAGTTTATGCAAGCAGAGAGCTATCGAATCATTGTGGAGAAGGGCAGCGAGCATAATACGAGCAATCGTTATTCGGTTCGTTACACGAAGCCACTCCACCTTGCGGATGTGCTTGCTCCGTTCAATATGCAGCTGGATGCAGCGAAGCCTAATCTTGGGGAAGTGAAGCGTGCGCTTAATGAGCTGAAACGCCTATTGTCTGAGGGGCTTCAGCTCGATTCTACGAAGGATATATTCGGAAGCTTCTCCGAGGAGCTAGCACAGGAGAATCTAATTCGCTCACCAGAGCAGCTAAGAAGGGTTCGTGAGGAATTAGCGAAGTACGAGGAGATTTCCGCGAAGGCTGCTGAGCTGGAGCAATTGCTCAATCAGCATCAGGACGAGGAAAAGTGGTTCGATCAATTTATTGAGGCACTGTACACAGACACGATTACCAAGAAGGGTGCGCTATATGTCTATGACCGGGAGCCTGAAGAGGAGGCTTGGTCGCCTTTTGCTAACCTGATGAAGAGCAGCAGCTATGTCGAGCATGAGGTGTTCGAGAGCTTCCGTGCTCTGGAGGAGAAGAATCGCAGCACACTAATGCGCAAAGCGGCGCGCAGAGTAACTGAACTGACGGCAACAGAGGATACGAAGCTGCTGCTTCATAAGCTTGAGGAGCTGTTCGGAGCCTTCCTTGATGCACGCGAGCGCCTAGAATATGAGAAGGTGGAGCTGGCGAACGGCGAGGAGCTGTACCGGTTCTATAAGGAAATGACGACCAAGCTTAATGAAATTCTCAGAAAGCTGAAGTAGCTATGAGTGTATTGCTAGATAGATTCGCGGCCGATTATTCGGCCGCTGAGCAGAAGCTGAGAGGTCTTGAGGATGATCAGAGCAGCATTCATTATCCCACTGTCTTTCTATTCATTGGCGATGAAGCTGGACATGCTATTGAGCCGATGATTCGTTCTAATGAATTGAAGTGGGATAATAGTGCAGGCGTTATTTACCTCCATGTATCATCCGGAGCGGCAAATGCGGATTTTGCCTATCGCGAGGCGGATAATGGTCGATCTGCCGAAAAAGTCATACATGTGCCGATGAGCGGACTTACGACAGCTGACAGCGATAAGAAGACAGAACGCAGGGATATCGGAACAGCCTTTCATCAAGAGGACCGTCATCTCGTTGAGCTCAATCGAATGCTGCGGCAGGTTAGCGATAGAATTGCCGATTATGGCCGATTGTATGCCTCTTTTGATCGTCTCCACCTTGCTATTATTACAAGGGCTGATGATCCGATGAGCGTGCTTGTTCCCGAAATATCATTGCTGGCGCAATCTATATTTCTACAATTATTCAAGTCCGTGCAAATGGATTTGTATGCATTGATCAGTGAGCGAGAGCAGTCTGGCTATGGGAGTGCTGCAGGAATCAGCTTCCTGCGTGAGCTGGAGGGAATGCAGCAGCCTGATTATTCCTACTCAATGAAGCTGCAGGTAACGAGCGACGGCTTGTCCATCCCGGTCATTCATAAGCCATCGCCCTTATTCGATCTCGTGTATTTATTATCTGATCGGAATGAGCGGGGAATGACGACACTGGGCGGCATGCAGGACAACTATGAGATCATCTGCCATATTCTTTTGCTCAAAAACAGGAGACGGAAAGACGCACAAATTCAGTCGAATGACGGAAGCTATAATAATTCTTCCTTCAAGAACAGTCTGATGGCTGAATCGGGAAGGCAGGGATTCGTATCTGCGGGACTTGCTAAGGTGAAGCGCCCTAGTTACTCTATTGCTCTTACGGTGCTCTATCACTTCTTTGCCCAATTGACAGAACGGATGAAGAACGTTCCTGAACAGGGGAGTAAGGAGAAGCTGGCTTTCTTCGGACTGGACAGTAAGGCGATGGAGGCTAAAACCGCTGAGATCGTACCCGATGAAGGCAACCTGAACGACATGTCAGGGCTCTTGACGAGCGGTGTGCGTTATGAGCAGCTTCGCAGAATGTCGCTGCGTGAGGCAGAGGAAGCTTTGTTCGGGGATGGCTGTAAGGTGTTCTTCCATAAGCATTTCACCGATGCCGCGAAGAAACGTCTTGGTGAGATCGAGCCAGCAGAGGAGCTGCGCCGTACCGTTGCCCGCAGCAGTAAGGAACAGCCGGAGATTTGCTTCTATCAGGTAGCGGAATGGACGGATGAGAAGAATGAAGCGGGCAGCGTGGTGGAGACACTTCGCGCTAGAATGCGTGATTTGGTTCGAGAGATTGATCTGGCTCAAGAGGAGCTGGACCGTATTCATGAAGTACGTGTAGAGGATTTGAAATTCCAACGTATTCCGTTCATGGATAAACAGAATCTGCGTGCTTTTATTCGTATCTTTTTCGATACGGTCTATCGGCTGAAGTGGCAGCTCTTGCGGCTGGAATCAGAGCTTGCTCTGTATCGGAGACTTGCAGGAGAGCTGGAGCAGCTGCACGAGGCTTATCGTATTCGTGTGCGTCAGATGGAGCTGCTGGAGGCAGAGCTTAAAGAGACGGCGCTGCAAAGCATTCGCCTCGCGGACGATTATATCGGGCAAAATATATTCGATTATTATGAACGCGTAACCGAAGGCATCATGGCGGATATGGAAGAGAAGCGCGGCGCAGGCGTGTTCTTCGAGGAGCGTCTTGTTGGCAATGTGACGGAGCTGCTGGAGCAGGGCAATCAAGCGCTCATTGAACGGCTGATTGAGGTATGCCGCAAGCACATCTTGGCTGCTGAGCCATTCGCACAGACCTTTGAGGAGGAGCTGCTGCTGCGGGCGAATGTATCGGTGGAATACACCAATCGCAAGGCTTTATCACGGGATGAGCTGTTCCATAAGCTGTATCGTACGCTGGAGGATAACGCAGCGATTAACATTCGGCTTCTCGACTATACGCATGAGCATCGTTATGAAGAGAAGTATTTGTTCGGAGACCGCGAGAGTGAATTCATTCGCTATGCTCTTGGCGTGGATGAGACTTCACGGATATATAAGCTGGGCTGTGTACATGAGAAGCGCAGCAGCGGAGTAGAGAAATTAAATTTAATGGGCGGCTTCCATTTGGAAGACTTGATGTATTACCGAAACGGTAAAGTATATTATGAAACCTATTTGCAGAATGGGTATGAATTTCATGTGCTTGATCCCGCTCTTCTGCCGGAGCTTCGCTAACCCGGTATACATCGCAATAATCGCTGAGTCCATTAGCAAGCAGAAAGGGTGCAGTCATTATGCAACGGAAAATAAATATGCTTCTTCTATTATTCAGTTTAATAGGAGGGGCAATTGGATTCGCGATCGGTGAGGTTATACTAGGCGGGCTATCGGAGGGCTGGCCGCGGTTTGTCGTTGTGGGCCTCTACTTTGGTGTTCTTGCACTGTGCATTGGATTATCTTGTCTGATTGCCGAATTGATTACGCCTCGGTTGAATGGATCTTCCTGGCGGCAGCGTTACACCGGGTTATCTTGGATGCTGCTCGTACCAGCGACGCTGGTTATGCTTTTTATAGCAGGAGGCTTGCTTCAGCTTAATTATGGCTTGTCCTATGGCGGCGCGAAGCAGATAAAGGATATCGTGCTAGTCATTGATAACTCCGGTAGCATGCTGGAGACCGACCCTGACAACGAACGGTTCACGGCTGCCAAGCAGCTTATTGATAACATGGAGAAGGATAAACGAGTGGCTGTAGTTGGCTTCACGCACACGGCAGAGCTGCTGCATCCCTTCACCAGCGTAGCTTCTCAAGCAGATAAAGATTCGGTATACGCCGCGATTGACCGGCTGCAGCCGAATGATGGAGGGACAGACTTCAGCGCGGCATTGTCCGAGGCGCTTGAGATCATAGAGGATAAGACAGATGCGAAGCGCGGGACGATGGTGATGCTATTGTCGGATGGCTTTAGTGATGCCAGTATCACTCAGCAGCTTAAAGCTTTTCAAGAGCAGCAGATTGTTGTGAATACGATTGGCCTTAGTGTCGTAAACGATCAGGGCGCCGTATTGCTGCAGGATATCGCTAATTCGACTGGCGGCAGATATTATGATGTGACGGAAGCAAATGGATTAACGCTCGTCTTCAAAAATATTTACGATACGATTGATAATCGGACACTCTTAACTGAGCGGACTGGTCCGCTGGCAGACAGTACGTTCTATACACTGCTGCGTATTTTATCATTCGCGATTATTGGCGCTGCAATTGGCGTAGCACTGGGATTAATGTTCGACAATCGCTTCCTTGCTATTAGCTTTGGCGCTGGAGGCGTTGTCGGCGGTTTGCTGGCAGGCTATATTCTCGATGCCGGATTGTCCGGGCATACGCTCTCCGATGGCTTATGCCGCCTGATCGCAGCTCTTGTGCTTGCGGCAATCATTGGCTTATTCACATTAGTAATTCCAATCGGTGAGAATAACAACAAGAAGCTGCGCGGTGGGAGAAAAGGCATAAGCAGCCGCTCCTCGGAAGGGGTAGGCGGACGGACGAGGGACAGCCGCAGCCATGGATTCTAAACGATGCAGGAGGCGGACTTAAATGCGGTTTATTGATGCAGAAGAGGATTCTCCAGTCATTAGCGGCTTGACCCGAATGCTAGAGGAGGATCGCTGCACGCTGCGCTGGATTTGGCCGAGCGGCATAGAAGCCGTTTATATTGGAAAAGTGCCTGCCGAGCAAGCAGACGTAACGTCTACGGATCATGTAAAGCTTTATACGAAGGCAGAATACAAAGCGAATAACGGCTATCACACTCGTATAGATGGTGTGGGGCTGTATATTTTCACCGTATATGCCTCCGTGGAGGGGAGCGGCGGCCCGCTGCTCATCCTCCAGCCTAATCAGGACAATCGAATAGAGATTAGTGCCGGCAAGGCCAAAATTTATTATTCGATCTCAAGCAAAAGCCTGTTATTCAGGAAGTACAAAACGGTTCAAATACAGGTGACGACAGAGGTGCCGGTTGCAAAGGATGTACTCTGTTATGTGAAGAAGCAGGGCGGCTATCCAGCGAATAAAGAGGATGGCATGCTATATCCATTCGTCGCCCCTTTTGCAGCGGGCAAGAACACTTTGCCTGCTATTGAGATTGGCAAAGACGATTATATTCGTTTGTTTTTCACTGATGGCCGAACCTACGGACAAATGTATGAGTTAATTTCAGTATAAAGATTAAGGCAAAGGAGGAACTCGCATGAGCATCTTTGATCTATTCAAAAAAAAACCGGAAGCAAAGCCGCGCCCATTGTTCTACGATATCGTCTGCCCTTATTGCTTCAGTAAATTTACGCCGGACGAGGTTGTTTTCCGGGCTTCTCATTCCCGTGAGGATGATGAGGATTATGCGCTTGGAGAAGACGAAGCCTTGAACAAATACCGTGAGCGCTTTGGCCTTGATTCCGTACATGATATGGAGGCCGTGCTATATCCTGATGACGTGCCTATGGAGCATCGGATTTACTCTGATCATGTATTGATTGGTCTTAATGATCGCTATGGTGAATTAACCCGCAGAAGACTCTGCCCCAAATGCCATAATGAGCTTCCTGTTACGGCAGGGAAGGTGCCAAGCAACATTATCTCGATTATAGGCGCCTCTCAAGTAGGGAAATCCGTCTATATGACGGCTTTAATCCATACTTTGCAGAATACGACAGCCGATCATTTCAATGCGGCGTGCATGCCGCTGAATGCCGAGATTAGCCGCAAGTTCCGCACTTATTATGAAGAGCCCTTATTTGAGCGCGGCGATCTGCTGGCTTCCACTCAGAAGGAGAAGATGCAGGAGCCGTTTATTTTCCAATTCGTATTTAAGGATGAATCTAAGCCGCCGCTTACGCTCGTATTTTTTGATGTAGCGGGCGAGGGTATGGTCGAGCAGGATTATTTGAGCCTGCATGGTCAGCATATTAAAAATTCGGCGGGTATTCTCCTAATGGTAGATCCGCTGCAAATTCGTTCGATTCGCGAAAAGATCAGAATCAATCTGGGTGACAAGCCTGGTGAATGGGTATCCCAATATGACGAGCCTCGTGATGTTGTATTGTCCATGTTCGGTGATTTTATTGCTTATCAGGAGAATAGTAAAACCGATATTCCGACCGCTGTTGTGCTTACGAAGAGTGATATGCTTCATTCTCTCAAGGATGAAGACGGCGAGTATATCAAATCGAACAGCAATATATTTAATAATATGATTCATCGCAATTATTTTAATCTGACGGAATTCGAGAATATTGACGGAGAGATCAGGCGCTTCATAGAAAAGGTCGATCGTCCGTTCAAGGGAACGATGGATGTCTACTTCAAGGATACAGCTTATTATGCGGTATCGGCGCTCGGCAGCAATCCGATTGACCAGAAGCTGCAAACGGTCGTGAGCCCTATTCGGGTAGACGAGCCCTTCATTTGGCTGCTCTATAAGCTGAACTTTATTGAGGGGAGAAGAGAATAGTGCGCGATACTACACCCCGTAGAATGATCCAGCAGCAGCTGTACGCACGGGAAAGACGCGGCATTTTCAGATCCACGGAAGGCTATGACACGATCGCCAAATCAAGCAGGCTGGACCCTTCTTTCATTAAAAAGGTGCTTCACCCGCTATGCGTGTATGATGCTCCGAATGAGCTTGCAACGCGGGGCGAGAAGGATGGAGCAGCGTATCCTGAGGCGATGCACTTGCTTCATCAGGAGAATGGCGATGTCCTGCTAGGGCGCAGTGTCTATCAAGCAGCGGATTTCACCGGCCTTCGCAGCGCGTTTTTCACCCATAACTATGTCATTCCAAGAGAACATGCCAGCGAGTCGTCCAGCGATTATGAGAGCTGGCTGCAAGCTTCTTTCATAGATAGCTATGATATTGATCAGGGCACAGAAATTAGTGAATTAGCGAGCTTGCCGGTTCAAGCTGCCTCAGTGAGGCCTTCCTATCGTTCTGTACTGACGCTGCTGAATATAGGAGAGAAGACCTTTAAGCAGCTTCTGTATGCGGTGATGATGGCAATTGGCGGCAAAAAGAAGGTCTATATTTCCCTTGCTGTGCCAATTGTCCAGCTATCGTATAATGCCAAGCAGCTGCTTTCTGTGCTGTATGGAAGCTTGCCTTATGCTTATCGCCAACAGCTTGGCTTCATCACTTATGCCAAAGAGCCGCAAAGCCGAAAGTCAGTTCATGTAACCTTCGTTGAGCAGGGCAGCCTGCGTCCCAATGATCGAAACATTGAGAAGGACTATATATTCGACTTCGCCAATAATCGGTTCATGAATGTCGATCTCGATGGAGCCGACCAGCCTTACCTGGACTTTGCATGGGACAACCTGGATCATCCTGCGCGTGCGAATAGCTTCTTTCAATTTGCGGAGCAGATGGTAGCTGGGATGGGGGCAGAGCGTCAAATCGCGGCTTCCAGCTATCATGAGCTATGTGTCATGTACCAGATTGAAGAGGGCAATGAGAGGTTATATGAAGCGCATAAAACCGCAGTCCTTCGCGGGCTGCTCGATTATTTGAAGCCGCCGGGCTCGCAGGAATCCAGAATGCGTCTGAATGATTTATTCCTGTCCCGGTTCGATTATGAATATGATCAGGTGCGGCAGGGTGTCGTGCCTGAGACGTTCATCGTCAATGCGTTCAGAGATTATTATCAGATTGACGGTAAACATAGCGAGAGCAAAATCGTCTCTTATCTCATTCTCGCACTCAACAATGCCAAGCTGAAGAATGATCAAGAAGCTTCGTCTTCCTTTTATAAGGCGATTGAGAGCGATCCTCCCCTTAGTAAAGCATTCTTCAATAAGCTGCTGACTGATCCTAGGCTGGCAAACAGCGTGCTCATTCCTTTTCTTGAGAAGAAGCTCAAGGCTGCAACGGCAGCAAGCAGCTTGCTGGAGCTGATCGAGCAATGGGGAAGCGCATATCCAGCGCTGCTTGGCTATGGATCATTCCAAGAGCTCGCTCATCGGCAGCTTACGGAAAAGCTGGAGCGTGAGCGTCATTCATTAGCCGCGGCGAGCAAGGTTCTCGAGCAGCTGCGAAGGCTGGAAGGTGAAGCGCGGTCAGGGAGAGGGAATACAGGAAGAATGCCATCGATGTCCTCTTCCCATGAAGCCATTGAACTTTATCAGGAGCTGGAGCTTGCTGCATATAAGGCAATGCTGTCCAAGGTCGAGTTGGAGAGGCTGAGCAAGGAGCAGCTTGCAGAGGCAAGCTTCCTAAGCTATAAGGATCAATTGCAGCGCTGGAACGGGCAGCTGCAGGATACTCGGCAGAAGTCAGCTGCACTTGAGCTGCTTGCCCTCTATGAATGGTTCGCTCTCCCTGAACCGACCGTAGCCATATTCAGCAGATTGTCCTTGCCAGAGACAACTCGCGTTCAGCAAATAGGACTTAAGCTATTGGCGGGACAGCTGGAGCTGGCTGATTCACGGCGACTCGTGCTAGGCTTCCTGCGGAGCTCGGATATGGAAGCGGTAGATTATGCAGCCCTGCTGGATTATTTGCAGCGGAACGCTCCAAATAAGGAGCTGATCTATCGTTTCTTCCAATGGTCCGAGAAGCAGTCTGAGTTCATGAAGTCGAGAGGCTTCGTGCCAGCCTATACGAGCGCTATCGTCGGTTATTTCAAGAAGCATGACCGCGAAGCCTTCAAAAAACGCTTGAATCGTAAGCAATATTTCGATAAGGCTGGTTCGGCTCTTGCAGCTGCTTATAAGCAAGCAGAGCGGGAGGTTTCTTCGCCGCTCGCCAAGTTTTTTCGTCAAAATCGCAAAGCGACGCTGATCACATCTGTTGCCACATTAGGTGTTATTCTAATTGTCGCTGGCATTATGCTATCCTCCGGCAAAGGAGAGGATGAACCGATTGTGCCGGAATTGCAGCCGACACCTACAATTGATATTGCTCAGCCAGCTACGATGGTATATGCAGAGCAAACTGTCGCGTCTGAGGGCCAGGAGGCAACGACCGCACTCGTATTCTTGTTCAAAGATGCAGCCGTATGCACACAGTTCTCACCGAGTGCCTTAACGATAGAGTCGCCCGGTGCTGCAGCTGTTGAATACAAGGAGCTAACATTCACTCCAACATGTAAGGCAGACACAGCGACTGAAGGAAACACAGAGGGCGGTTCACCAGAGGAATCGGAACAGCCAATAGAGTCACCAGTAGGAGCAGAGATTGAGTCTGCTACTCCATCCGCTAGTCCGTCGGCAACGCCTGTTCCTGATAATGCTTCTGCGACCGGAAACGATGCTGCGGCTACACCTGATGGCACCAATGAGGAGACTCATCCTCCCGTTGGAACCGGTGATGGCAGCAACAGTGTATCAGCGGCGGATTATGCCAGTAAAGTCGTTGTACAGCTAGACAAGCAGGTCGAGCTTCCAGCTAACAGCATCATTCGTGTGGGGGAAGAGGAATATAAGCTTTCCGTGAAGGAAGCTGTTGCACCTTAAGTATCTTTATAAAGATGTGTGGAGGATGAAAAGCTATTCTCCAGATGATTAACCGTTCTATGAAAAATGGCAGGCTACACCTTCCATTTTTCATAGAACGGTTTCTTTTTTATGCAGAAGCGGCAAATAGGAATTCCTAACCACTAGTGTCGGGACACGAGGCAGTGACCTCACTCTTCTGTGAGGCTAAACTCACTCCTATCAGCTGTTCAACGGTACGACATGAGAACAATGAGGCTAACCTCATTGCTTATGAGCCTGACTTCCTGAGATATGGGATTTCCCTCATACCTTCCAACATCCCTCACCGCTCGGTCCAATTATAGGTGCTTTTCCTCATTTATATATGATTTTGCCTCATATCAGTGGCCGCTTCCTTACTCTTTCTGCACCGCGCAGCTTATAGTATGGGATTGAGTGACGTCAGCAGTCGATCTCACACTCCAACTAGCTTCTCTCTTGAATGATATTCAGTAGTACATTATCACGTAATCGCTTCAAGAAAAGAAGAATTACTCCTTTGAAGCAACGGTAGGCATAGCTAGATTAAGTATTCAGTCAGTAATAAGGTTCATTACATTTAAGTCAGCTTTATAGACGTTTCTGGAAGATTATAGTATAGTATGGCGAATGAATGGAATAAAAGGGAGGGTGGCGTAACTGCTCATGTTCACCGCAATCGTGCTAGCTGAGCGTTACACCTACAAGAGGTATTTATGACGATTCATTCCGTTTGCGCAGTGCAAATTCCAACCGCTATGCCAACAGATTTATTCAATGAATTAGTTGGACATATGTCGAATGATAGACGAGAGCGAACTCTGCGCTTTGTTAGAAAAGAGGATGCTTACCGTTCATTGTTCAGTGAAATGCTGATAAAAACACAGATTAAGCAGTTAATCGGTCTTCCAATTAAAGCGATCCAGATGGATAAAAATAAGTATGGTAAGCCTTATATTATAGGCAACGATAATTTGCATTTCAATGTTTCTCATTCTGGCTTATGGGTAGTCGCAGCTCTATCAGAATCTGCTGTAGGGATAGATGTCGAGGAGAAAAAAACGTTCGAATTTCTGGACATTGCGCAGCGTTTTTTTGCGCCGGAAGAGATTGAAGCGTTGCTGCATGCAAGCGATCAATTGGATTATTTCTACTCGATCTGGACCATGAAGGAGAGCCTGATTAAGCAGGTAGGGATGGGGCTTTCGCTTCCGCTTAATGCCTTTAGCATACGAACAAATATCGAGAACGGTTCTTTTACCTTATATGAGGATGAATGCTATTGGTTTCAGCCTTATGCGATTCATGACGAGTACAAAATGGCTGTATGTTATAAAGAGGGAACAGGACTGCCTCCACAAAAAGTGGCTGTACTTGATACTGGGGAATTAATCACCTCGTTCCTGAACTCTGTTCAGGAATAATGGCATGAATTCCACTGGTCGAGAGCAAACTACCTTTACTAGTTATTTGATGGAGGTGGTTCCTTATGAATCGTGGACTTTGTACTTCATTATTAGCGGTAGGAGCAGCCCAATTGTTGAAGGTGCCGTTTCATTATGCCAAAACAGGCAAATGGCAGGCTATAAAAATGATTGGCTCTGGAGGTATGCCAAGCTCGCATGCCAGTGGAGTATCCGCGCTTGCTGCTTATACAGGTGTCCGTTACGGGGTGAAAACACCTGAATTTGCGGTTGCAGCTATGCTTGGTATCATTGTTATGTACGATGCGATGAATATTAGGCGCCATGCCGGGGAAATTGCCGTTCAAGTTAATGATCTTGATGAGCATATGGAGAAATTATCGGGCAAGGTTCCAGGCATAGGCCATGAGCGCCGGGAGAAGCAATTAAAAGAGACGCTTGGGCATCAGCCGATTGAAGTGTCTGTAGGCGCTTTGTTCGGGGCTGCAATTGGCTCTATTAGCGCATTAACTAATCGAAGTAAGATGTGAGCGTGAAAAAGAACTCCTTTCGTCAATTATGGTCAAGCCCTAATACTGTAGACGATGAAAAAAGCCCTATTAACTGAACTGTTTAATAACAAAGCGGCGGACCAAATTCTGGTCCGCCGTTTCAATCATTGAACTATAATCTCCCGTTAACCTATCTCTGTACGATGGGGTTACGCACGAGGTCAAATGCCTCAAAAAGCCCATCAGGAGGTCGCTCTACTATGGTCAGCTTTCGTGGGATTGCTCTTGGAACGCCGCTCGAGTTAGGCAACCATCGTAAAGGGTTCGATCTATTCGCGCTGGATCCAAGATCCTCTCAAATCCTACAAACTTAGCAGCGTCATCGTTGGCATGGAGTCACTGGCTCTACTCCATTAACTTGAAATTGTAAAAATCTGTGCAAACGTTATCGGAGTGAAATAAACAGACCGCGTAAATTAATTAGTTTTAATTAGGGAAGGCAAATATTAGCCTCTCATAGTTTACTGAACCTGAATAATCGAAACAGAACCATCAGTCGGATTAGCTGGGGCCAAGCCATTATAAAGAAAATCTACTGTTACAGCACCTGCGGTAGCGTCAACTAAGAACGTACCAGAAACACTTGCATTAGCATCTAAAGTACCAGTATTTGCTTTACCTGAAAAATCACCTTTAAATACTAAATTAAGCCTTGGTGTAACAGTAATGTTTCCAGCTACTGAACTAGTTGCCCTGAAAGTATAGGAAACCAAATAAATGTGCCCTGTTGCTAATAAAAAGGTTGTGGCTGTTGGATGTGAAATATTAGGGCCATTAATAAATGAGGTTACATATGAAATATCTGTACCATTTGCAATAGGTGATACACTAACAAGAAAAAGTCCGTTTTGTGTTGTTGCAACTGCTCCGGTTGCACCTGTGGCTCCTGTTAGTCCCGTTAGTCCCGTTGGTCCCGCTGGTCCCGCTGGTCCCGCTGGTCCCGCTGGTCCCGCTGGTCCCGCTGGTCCCGCTTCTCCCGGTGGACCTGTCAATCCAGCTGCGCCAATCGCTCCTGCAAGGCCTGCTGCTCCTTGAGGTCCAAGTGCTCCTGCAAGTCCTTCAGGTCCAAGAGCGCCGATTGCACCCACAAGGCCTTGTAATCCTTGGGGTCCAAGTGCTCCTGCAAGTCCTTCAGGTCCAAGTGCGCCGATTGCACCCACAAGGCCTTGTAATCCTTGGGGTCCAAGTGCTCCCGCAAGTCCTTGAGGTCCAAGTGCACCGATTGCACCCACAAGGCCTGCTGCTCCTTGAGGTCCAAGTGCTCCTGCAAGTCCTTGAGGTCCAAGTGCGCCAAGTGCTCCTGCAATACCCGCTGCTCCTTGGGGTCCAAGTGCTCCTGCAAGCCCTTCAGGTCCAAGTGCACCGATTGCACCCACAAGTCCTGTTAATCCTTGGGGTCCAAGTGCTCCCGCAAGTCCTTGAGGTCCAGCCTCTGCAATTGCCCCCGCAATTCCACGTAATAATTGCTGTCCTTTAAGCGGGGGACACTTTATACAAACTTTCTTCTTAAATCGTGGATGACGTTTCTTTTTTTTTCCTTTTGGATGGCATACAATAATGGATTTCCTTTTGCACCGTTTTTTTGTATCGGGACAACTCAACCATTACACCTCCTATAAAGATTGTACAGTGTACGTGAGTTATTTTTCTTCAGCATGGACTAATAGTTAACTATTGGCTAGACTAGAAACTATTTTTAGAAAGATGGGTTAATGATAGGGAGGTTCATGTGACTATCCTGCCCGTTAGTTTAATGAGGTCCAGTCTAACATTTGCACTCATAATGTAAATTGTAGTCGATACTCATTTGGCGTCTGTTGTTTTAATCTAATTTGGATTCGTTCATTATTGAACTTCTCAATTCGTTGTTGAGCCTCACTAATTGAACTAATATCATAGGGGGAGAGTGCTTCCATTTTCAGATGCGAGAAGAAACTCTCCATTGCGGCGTTGTCTATAAAATTTCTTTCCTTACTTCATTAAATACCATTTATTCGTTTGCTCTCTTTTCCTCATAAAAATACACCCCTAAAGTATCATCGGTTTCCCATATGGGGTTTTCCAATGTTTACTATAAGGGGTGCACTTCACACTTCAATTGCGGTGAGAGGGGTTCTTTTTATTGGGCTTATTTCAACCAAGCATCAACTTTGTCTTGGTTTTGTTCCACCCAAGCTTTTGCTGCTGCTTCAGGCTCTTTGCCCTCTTGAATGCTGACCATAACTGCGGCCATGTCATCCGGTGTCCAAGAGAACTTATCGAGGAAAGCATAAGCTTCTGGTTGGTCGTCTTTTAGAGCTTTGCGGGCGATGGTATGGATTTGCTCGTCTCCGCCGTATACATTTTTAGGATCATCCAAATATTTCAGTTCCATCTTGGCAAACTTCCAGTGAGGTGTCCAGCCTGTTACGATAATCGGCTCTTTTTTAGCATAGGATTTCTCTAGTTGCTGAGTCATCGCTGCGGAAGAGCTTTCAAGCAGGTTCCAATCATCACGAAGGCCGTATTCATCCAATGCTTTTTCTGTAGACATCATTAGTCCAGCGCCTGGCTCGATCCCGATGATGGTGTGATCAAGAGAAGCACCGATTTCACCTTTTAGATCCTCAATGCTGTCGATGTCCATATAGGCAGGAACGACAAGGCCCGTTTTGGTGCCGTCTAGATTCGGTCCCAGATCGTCATATTTTCCATCGTATTTCTCCACGTAGGAAGCATGTGTCGTAGGCAGCCAAGCAGCTACCATAGCATCAACACTGCCATCCGATACGCCTGCCCACATCGGGCCTGCATCTACTTGAAGCATTTCAACTTTGTAGCCAAGCTTTTGCTCCAGTACTTCTTTTACGACGTAGGTGCTCGCAATTTCTGAATCCCATGCGACGTAGGCTAGTGATATTTCTTTCTTGCCTCCAGCACTTCCGTTTGTGGAACATCCCGCCAATAGAACAATGATCATGATAGCTGCCAGCATAAAACGCATTTTGTTAAGTTTCATCAATTTTTAACACTCCTCCAATTTTTGCTTCGAAAGCATGTGAAGTTTGAAAAATCTACAGCTTATCGCTGCACAGATGGATTGTCCCTCCGATCGCTGTTGCTCCTAAATTTTTATGAATGATCACGCCTAGCGTGAAAATTTAGGGGAAAAGGCGAACGCTACGCTTCTCCACGACAATCCATCTGCTTCGCTAACTTCCGATTTTGTAAAAAAATTCGAAATAACACTGTCTAAAACAATACCGACTAAAAAACAACTAACTAAAACAACACTGACTAAAACAATACCGATTAAACTGCTCTGAGTAAGAGACACTAACTAAGAAACAATGTTTATGGCTCAAACGAATTTGCGAACAGTACAGAGACAGCTGAAAACCCGAGAGGTAAGAAAGTCTCTCTTAACTGGTTTTTGTCTGGCGAATGATTTTCTGTGTTAAGCGATCCAGAATAATAGCCAGAATTACGATAGCTAGACCAGCTTCGAAGCCTACGCCGGTGTTGCCTTGCGTAACAGCACGATATACATAGGCTCCAACCCCTTGAGCGCCAATCATCGAAGCGATAACGACCATAGACAGAGAAAGCATAATCGTTTGGTTAATACCGGCCATAATGGTTGGCATAGCGATCGGCAGCTGCAGCTTGAACAGCTTTTGTGAAGGGGTTGACCCGAAAGCATCGGCAGCCTCTACAAGCTCGGCAGGAACTTGACGAATACCAAGATTGGTTAAGCGAATAGTTGGTGGAATCGCAAATATGATTGATGCAATGACTCCGGGTACTACGCCAAGCGAGAAGAAAGTAACCGCTGGGAGCAAGTAGACGAATGCAGGCATGGTCTGCATGAAGTCGAGTATCGGGGTAACGATTTTCTGAACTACGTGGTTGCGAGCGCAGAGAATACCAACAGGAACACCGATGATGACGGAGATAGCAGCGGCAGTAAGGACGAGTGCAAGCGTCTGCATCGTCTGACTCCAATAACCCAAATTTTCAATTATGGCGAGTCCGATTAGCGTAAACACACCCATCCGCCATTTGCCGATAAACCATGCAGCTGCTGTAAATAATAAGATAAGAATAAGCGGCGGGAACCAGTTAAGCAGGGAATCGAGCCCTCCTACGGTTTCACCGACAATGATGCGTATGAGCCTGAAGAATGGGTCAAAATGAAGCTCTAACCAGGCTTCTAATGATTCGATCCAGTCTGCAAGCGGGATTTTAGGCAGATTCATGACGTTCACCAGCCTCTAACCCTGTAGTTCCAGACAATGCCGCAAGTACAGCACCTTTTATAACGATGCCAATCAGCTTCCCATTCGTGCCGATGACGGCTGTTGGAAGCTTGGAATTACTCATGGATTCAAATAATTCATGCAATAAGGTTTCTTGTGTAGCAGTTGGAACATCAAGCTGCATGACTTCCTCGAAGCGTTTGTTTTCTTTGATAGCCTGCGAAGCATCCTCAGCTGTTACGACGCCAAGCAATCGCTTCTCTTTGTCAACGACATAGAGGCTGGACACGCCGCGGTCCCGCATGAATTGAAGGGCAACACGAGGTCCTTTTTCAAGTGTAATGGTCTCTGGCTTAATCATGACATGGGAAGCGGTGAGCACTTTGGAGAGGTCAACATCTTCAACGAACCGTTCAACGTATTTGTTGGCAGGCTGCATAAGAATTTCCTCCGGGGAACCGATTTGGACGATACTGCCGTCCTTCATCAGGGCGATTTGATCGCCAATTCGCAAAGCTTCATTCAAATCATGGGTAATGAAGACGATGGTCTTCTTCATTTTGGATTGCAATTCGAGCAGCTCGTCCTGCATATCCTTACGGATTAAGGGATCAAGTGCACTGAATGCCTCATCCATGAGGAGCACTTCAGGGTCATTGGCAAGTCCTCTTGCCAAGCCTACGCGTTGCTGCATGCCGCCGCTTAATTGTTCGGGATAGCTGTGTTCATAGCCCTTTAAGCCGACAAGCTCCAGCGACTGCATCGCCATTTCTCTGCGATTTATTTTGTTAATGCCTTGTACCTCCAAGCCATATTCAATATTTTGAATAACGGTACGATGAGGAAACAACGCAAATTTTTGAAATACCATGCCAACGTTTTTGCGGCGGAACTGACGCAGCTTCTCCGGTGACATTCGTAAAACATCTGTTCCATTGAATAGAACTTGACCGGAAGTAGGCTCTATGAGCCGATTAAGAAGACGGACAAGCGTGGACTTGCCACTGCCTGACAGACCCATAATGACAAAAATCTGTCCTTGCTCAATTGCAAAATCTGCTTGATTCACCCCAACTGTAAGTTTCGTTTCTGCGAGGATTTTCTCTTTGGACCATCCTTTATCCAGCAGTGGGATCGCTTTTTTCGGATCAGCTCCGAAAATTTTGGTTAGCCTTTTGGCTTCTATGATCGCCATCTTATGCCCCCTTTGTGGAATATTTCGACTCCTATAAGTTTAGTGGGTTATCTTTACAGGGGTCAAAAGGCGTATACCTCTGTATACTTTGTACAGTTATAACTTTACGTACTGTATATTCAGAATACTCGTGATAGCTCCCTTTTTCGTACCAACGACATTCTTTACATTCAAAGGGGCATTTGAGTACAATGGGTGGTATATACTTCGCTTGGGATCTTGGGAGGAACAAAATCAAAATGAATGAGCTAATCGCATTATCGGATGAGCAGCGAGCGAAGGTATTCCAGGCACGCCGCCGTGTAATTGAATCTATTGGGAAAAATATGGACTTGTATGGAATTACTTTGTCCATTGGTCATTTGTACGGCAATATGTACTTTAATCGCGAGCCGGTGACGCTCGATGAGATGAGTGAGACGATGGGCATGAGCAAGACGTCCATGAGTACAGGAATGCGCACGCTGCATGACTTGAAGATGATCAATAAAGTATGGGGCAAGGGATCTCGCAAAGACTTATATGAGGTTGTGCCGGACTGGCATCAGAACTTCACAGATTTTTTCTCGATCAAATGGAGGAAAGCGGTAGAGCAGAATATGAGCGTCTTGGCGCGCTCGCTGAAGGAGATTGATGAGCTCAAGCAGCAATACGAAGATGATCCTGCCTTTACCGAAGTAATGGATAGCGACAGGCTGAAGATTGAAGAAGCATTGGCTTATTACAAATGGCTTCACCGATTGATCGACACGTTCGAGACCGGGGAAATCTATAATTTCATACCTAAGGAAGTTTAGAATGAAGATGAACTGCGAGCCGTGCATGCTTGTTGTTCATCTTTTCTTTATTTGAAAAAGGAGGAAGACTTATGAGTGAATATAGAGCTTATGTATTGGATCGAAAAAAAGGCAGCTTAAACGGTGAAGAGCCTGTATTCGAGCTGCAGAAGCTGTCCTCTGCGGATTTGCCCGCAGGTGAGGTGACGGTGAGAGTTGCTTACTCTAGTGTGAATTATAAAGATGGAATGGTCGCTATATGGCATCGAATGGTGAAGTCGCTGCCGCTCATTCCAGGCATTGATCTGGCAGGGACGGTTGAGGAATCGACGGATGCTCGTTTTCGTGCAGGGGATCAAGTGATTGTTACCAGCTATGGGCTTGGTGTCAGCCATCATGGAGGCTTCAGCGAGCTTGCACGGGTGCCAGCCGATTGGGTTGTTCCGTTGCCTGAAGGTCTTACTGTGCGTGAAGCGATGATTCTTGGCACGGCTGGATTCACAGCTGCTCTATCCATTCAGAGACTTGAAGATAACGGATTATGCATCGGACAGGGTCCTGTACTTGTTGCAGGAGCGACAGGCGGAGTAGGCAGTGTAGCTGTTGATATATTGGCTAAGCTAGGGTATGAAGTGGTTGCGAGCACGGGAAAGTCGGGCGAGCATGACTATTTGCGAGAGCTGGGCGCTGCCCAAATTATTGATCGGGCTGAGCTTATAGATTCGGAGCGCAAGCTTGTCCGCAAGCCACTGTGGACGGCTGCGGTCGATCCTGTTGGCGGGAAAACGCTTCAATATATATTAAGCACGCTTCAATATGGAGGATCAGTAGCGACCAGCGGTCTGACTGGCGGTCATGAGGTGGAGACATCGGTCTATCCATTTATTACAAGAGGGGTGAACTGGCTCGGCATTGATTCGGTTGATTGTCCAATGGCGATCAGGAAGAAGATATGGGCAAGATTGGCGGATGATCTTAAGCCAAGTAAGCTCAACGACAGTATTGTCAACGAGATTACGCTAGAAGAACTGCCTAAAGCACTGTCTCTTATTCTGGAAGGCAAACTGAAAGGCCGCACAATTGTTAAGCTATAGCGCAGAAGCTCGCCTCAGGGGAGCTGCTTAAGGTAGGCGGTTTCCCTAAGACGAGTAAAGAAGAAGGAACAACTGGGCCTGCGATCTGCCAGCATCAGCCCTTGCTAAAGTTTAACGAAGCTTTCTAAATGCCATAATGCGTCGATACATCGCTTGATTCCTCAGCTTGCGGAATGGAATCGCCTCTGGCGTCGTATTAACCTCCAAAATCCAAGGATGCAGCTTTCTATCGAGAGCAATATCAAACCCCAGCTCCTTCAGAAAGGGAAAAGAGCCTCTTAACTGCTGTGCCGAGCGAAGGCATATGCCGCGGAGCTCTGCATCTATTTTTCGACGTTGAGTCTTACTGCCCTGTGCCAAAAGAACGGTGCGGATACTATGAATCGAAGCTCCTTGACTGCCATTCGTGACTGCTCGCCCAGGACGTCCGACGCGTGCCAGCATTCCGGTTACTTGCCAGTTTTTCTTCGAATTAAGCTGGGTTACGACACGAAGATCATATATTCTCCCTTTGTAGCGTTGCATGTCGATGCCTCGCTGTACAAGATAGGGACTGTTTGCTGTCTTCTGCTTGACGATTCGATTCAGGCTTTTACGGGATAGGCCTTGAGTGATTTTGGCTCCCTGATGGAGAGTGTAGGTGGATTGATGCTGCTCGATCTTCATGACCCCTTTGCCATGCGAACCACGTACGGGCTTGATATAGACCATCCGATAGCGCTTCAGCATTTGGATGAGGGCGCTGCCTCTTAGTCGCTTAGTAAGAGGTATATACCGTCTGATTGAGGGGCTGCGATTCAAGGCAATCGTTTTGCGCCATTTGCTGGCGACACTTTTTGTTCTTGTGGGAAGGCGAGAGGCTCTAGGCAATGTATGCTCCTCCGTTCATCCGTAATGACCTTGCTGCTACAGCATATGCCTGCTGGTCTGCGAAAGAATGGGTGTAAGCGGACGCTTCGCTTCGTGCGTGCATAAGATGGTACGATCGAAGGCTAAAAAGCGAGGGATGAACATGCGAATTAGTATACGGGAGCCGTCTGTCAGGACGAAGTGGGAAGAACTAAGGCGGTTATATCCTTGGTATGCTGAGCTGACCGAAGCGGGAGAAATGGGAGAAGACGAGATTCCTCCACTTTTGACACATGAACGTTTGGCTCCTTATTATGAGCGGGGAGAAGGCGCAGCTCATCCAGACTGGAATGTATATCGAACGTCGGGTACTAGCGGGAAGAAAAGACGAGCTATTTATTATGACCCTCAGGATGAGCTTGTGTATGCCAATCACAAAATAGAGCTTTTCGCCAAGCTTTTGCAGGGCAGGGGAGCCTCTCGTGTTCTAAGTGATATGGGGACGGGGCATGCGGAGGCGACAGCACAGCGAATATTTGGAGAATTAGGGCTCACATGTGAGACGGTGCCGTTCGGGCTTCCAGCAGGGGCTCATTTGCTGCAATATGCAAAATTTCGCCCTAATGTTCTTTATACGATGCCATCGCTGCTCGATGGCTTGCTTCGTGTTGCCCCTGAGTCCTTCCAGTGGGGGTTATGCTGCGTCATTCTGGTTGGCGAGCCAGCTCCTCCAGCATGGCGGAAGAGGGTCTCCGAGCAGCTTGGCATTAAAGAGACAGATATACTTGATACCTATGGAAGCATTGAGATCGGTACGATAGCTTATTATGATGGGGAGCTTGACCGCTATGTTCTGCTGGATGGCCTGCTGGCAGAGGGAATATCGCCCGTGGAGGCGGGACTTAGCAGTGTGGAGCTGCCTGATGGCGAGCAGATTCTCGTAGTAACCTCTTGGGCACGGCGGCGTTTTCCGGCTCTTCGCTACGTGACCTATGATGTTGTGCGTGATCTTCGTACGGAGGAGCGGGACGGGAAGATGACAACTACATTTGCCGCTCTCGTGAAGCGCGTTGGTCCTGAGCTGAAGCATGGAGAGAAGATCAGCATTTATGACATAGAGAATGCAATATTCAAGCATATTCAGCAAGCAGAGGTAAGGGTACATGTTATCGGCAATCGCTTGCAGGTCAATATCGTTACGCCTCTGGAGGTAGAGGATGGCGTTAAGGCTGTCATACAAGCGGAGCTTCACGGCGTTATACCTGAGATTGGCATGATGATTCGCGGCGGTATGCTAGAGGCTATGGATGTCAGATTCGTGTACAGCACGGAGGATTCCCTTGAAGCAGGGGAAGGAATAGTTCTGCCGATTAAGCAGAAGAAGCTCTATATTCAGGATGCAGCGAGAGGAGGGGATAAGGGTGAGCATTCATGACAACATGATGTCGTTGATCGGTAATACCCCTCTTCTCAAGCTGGGACGGCTGTTTGCTGGGGCTGAATTTGATGTTTATGCCAAGCTGGAGCTATTCAATCCAGGCGGCAGTATCAAGGATCGATCGGCGAAGTCCATGCTGCAGGCTGCGATAGCTGAGGGATGGCTACAGCCGGGAGGGATAGTTGTTGAATCGAGCTCTGGCAATCTAGCCATTGGCTTAGCTCAGCTGTGCAAGGAGATCGGCTGTTTGTTCATATGCGTAGTAGATCCGCGTATAACGACAGCTAATTTACAAATTTTGCGAGCATATGGCGCCAGAATTGATCTTGTCACCAAGCCTGATCCCGCTACAGGTGAATATGTGCCTGCCCGTCTTGCCCGCGTTCAGCATTGGCTGCGTAAGCTGCCGCATGCTTATTGGCCTAATCAATATGCTAATCCCCATAATGCCCTTGCTCATGAACGCACGACGATGGCGGAGATAGCCGCTGATCTGCCAAAGGTCGATTATTTGTTCTGTGGAGTCAGTACCTGCGGTACGCTTCGCGGCTGTATCAACTTTATTCGTGAGTATGAGCTGTGCACGAAGGTGATTGCTGTAGATGCGGAAGGCAGCTTAATATTCGGCAATGAGAAGGGGACGGTTACACGGCTGCTGCCAGGGCTAGGAGCGGGCATTCGTCCCGAGCTGTGCCCGGAGGAAGGGATTGACACTGTTATTCGCGTGAATGATAAGGAATGTGTAGAAGCATGTAGACAGTTGATTGCGGAGGAGTCGATTCTTGCTGGCGGGTCTTCTGGCGGCGTAATTGCCGCGGTTAAGAAGTATCAAGACCAGATCAAACCGGGCTCGATATGTGTGGTGCTCTTTCCTGATCGAGGAGAGCGTTATTTGAATACGGTATATGATGATGATTGGGTAGAATTGGAACTCGGCAATTTGCCCGATAAACAAACCTCACATAGAAACGTGCCACTGCCATGAAATATTTGAATGAAGGGGATATAGTCAAGCTTGGTGTTAATTGGACTGCGTTAGTGAAGGTCATTCGAGCAGCCGCTGAGGCTCATTGGCTTGGAGAGTGTGCACAGCCAATCAAGCCTTACTTGAAGTTCGGCAGCCGGAAGAATCGGATTATTGCCATGCCTGCTTATGTAACAAGCCCGTTACGAGCGGCTGGCTTGAAGTGGATTGCCAGTTATCCGGACAATATTGAAGCCGGGCTGCCGAGGGCACATAGTATAACGGTGCTGAATGATCCGGATACGGGAGCACCTATTGCCTTGATTAGAGGCGGTCTAATTAGTGCTATACGTACCGCTGCTGTGAGTGCGGCGCTGCTGCAAAGACTATTGAGCGTTCGAGACGATGGAAAGCTTACGGCTGCCGTTATTGGAATGGGACCGATTGGCTTTATGCATGTTAGGATGCTAAGGAGCTTATTCGGGGATAGGCTCGCCTGTATAAGAGTCCATGATCAACGAGTTGTCGACATACAAGAATTTGAAGAGCAAACAGAGCCTATGGCTTCGCAGGTCCCCATACACTGGTGCGGATCATGGCAGGAAGCGTATAGGGGGGCCGATATTATATTCACCTGTACGGCTGCCCCGGAGCGCTATATTAATGAGTCTCCCAAGTCTGGCAGCATACTGATGCATGTATCCTTGCGTGACTATACGGTGGGGGCTATGGAAGGAATCCGGCGGTTTATTGTGGATAGCTGGGAGGAAGTATGCCGGGCTGATACAGATATCGAACGGCTTCATTTGGCAGGAGGGCTGGAGGAGGAACATACAACTGCACTTGCAAGCATGCTCGTTCAGCCTCGTGCAGGTAATGCTTCGGACGGCAATGATCCGCTTGACGCTGAGATTGAGACGATCCTGTTCGCCCCAATGGGGATGGCTGTCTTCGACATTGCTGTTGCCGCTTATTATGCTGCTGAGGCAGAACGGCTAGGGATCGGCAGGCTGCTAGATTAATGAGGCTTGCAAAACTGCAGAAATCATAATAGTGCTCTCGCAAAATTTTGAGTTGGGAAGGGCGGGCGACTTCCTATGAGCTTAACTCACATAGCTGTGAGGCTAAGCACTTATAATTATGATGAGTGGAGAGCGCAGCTTGAGTGTATGAGGTAAAGCTCATTCCTCGGGATTCTCCCCTCCTGAGCTGTGAGGCTAGCCTCATATAGCACATATTTGTAGGGTAAACTGGCTATTGGAGTGAGGATAGCCTCACACAATGGTGAGGAAAGCGTTGCTCCCAGTTGAAGAGACGTTATTTAGTAAATGGAATTGGTATCTGATGTCTTGAAAATTATTGGTTCGCAGAATGGGCGCCGTTCACTATAGACGAAGGCATTGCTCAAGAAGACGGATAAAAGCCAAATGGCGGTGCAGGAGTAATATCCCGGCACCGCCATTTATTCGTTTTGGCATTAAAAGAGTTGTCATGGAAAGCAAAGCAAAGGGATTGCTTCTGGGACAGCCCCATTGTCTTGTTCAGGGTTGGTCAGGTCGAATATACAGACGGCTTGAAGCTTCCCATATACCGCCAGGCTCCAGAGCTACGAGCCCTAATTCATCGGCGGGCAGTGCAACGTTAGGAGCATTTACTACATTCAATTGCGGCTCCGGACAGAAGAAACCGGCTGTCGCATTGTTGTTCCAGATCATCCATTGCTTGAAGGCTGCATCGACATCATAGATAAGCGAGATATGCTCTCGGTTGTCCGTAAGCACCATACAGTTACGCCCGTTCTTCGGTTCGCTCGTATAATGATTGTCCATCGCTTCCCAATAAGGATTGAGTCCCGTTGTGCGCATTAACTCCTCTTCTTGACCGAGAGGCTGATGCTGGCCGGTAGGCAGCTTGCGTTCGTTAAGTATCCAGCGCTTGCCGACAGTCAAGGTGAAGGAGTAATCGTCGACGGTGCTCTCCGGAGCAAATGGCGCATTAATGGCAGTATGGAAGGCGATCATGCATGGCATAGCATCTGCACCTTCATTATGTACGGATACATGCTGCGCTAGACCTAGGTCACTTAGTGCGTATCGAAGCCGAATAGTGAACTGATGCGGCAGATAGCGATAAATGCTATGGTTCTCGTCAACCGCCAGCTTTAATGCGACGAAGCTCTCCGTCTTAGTTGTCCCGTAATCTTCAACCTGCCAAACGGCAGTATGCGCAAAGCCGTGCAGATGGTTGCCTGTTGCGACTTCATTTACAGGAAAAGTATACGTGGCTCCATTCCACTGGAAGGTGCCGTCCTCGTAACGGTTAGGCGGGAAAAGCACGGGTATTCCATGAATGCCCGGATTTGCTTTGAAGGCCTCCATTTCCTCGCCTGCGGCTGGCTCATGAAGGAAGTGATAGCCTCTATCTGTATCTCGAAAAGCAATTAAATTGGCGCCGATGTGCGGCAGTACGGCTGCCTGATAAGCGTTCCATTGAAGCCAGACCGCTTGTTCTCCATTGTAAGGCTGTTCAAATGCTTGCCTGTTAGTGCTCATGCTAGCCTCCTTAATTGTATGCAGTAACGTTCTTCTAGATTAGAATAGCAGGATGTTCTTATACAAACAACCGCCGCATTCCATGGTGCTGGAAGGCGGCGGAATCTAAGTATGGTAGCTTAATTAAGGCGTTATCCGCAGCTCATGATCAATAGCCCGCTGTGTGAAGAGCTGTTGAACCATGTACAGTTTTCTTCTTGGAACGGCCAGCTGCTTCGATTCATCGTATTTAGAGCCGAAGTAAATGACGCCACTAGCAATGGAATGGATTTTCCCAATATTGATGTAGCAGTTGGAACGGACGGGATAGAAGGAGCTGTGGTTCATAATTTCTGTCATCTGTTCAGCAGACATTCTCTTTTTTATATTATAATTTCTGCCGTGAAAGCTGACTAGACCAAGTGCGCCGATCTTGAAATAGAGGATATCTGATTCCAATTCGAAATCCTCGTATACATTCCGCTCATGCAGTGTCGTATTCATCATTCCGCATTCCCCCCTAAGAAATGTGAACCTGAATTGATAGCGCTTACATTATAGCATGGTTATAAGTAGGATGAAAAGCATTTTTTGAAAAAACATTGTATGGAAACGAGGCGTGTGCTATGGTCACTCTAGAACTCTATAAGAGAGGTTGATGTTTTTATGTCTATGTACTCGCTTCCAAAGACCTCCAAGGCGATGATCCTGTATCTTGGTTCCTATGGAGAATCTTCAGAAACGACTATTCGTGTATGCTCGCTCGATGCCAGCATGGGAGAACTGACTGTTATTCAGGAGGTTCAGAATGCAGAGGCAGCTTCTTTCCTTGCGATTCATCCTTCAGGGGATTATCTCTATTCTGCCAGCGAGACGAAGGAAGATGAGAAATCCGTGCCTGGCTCGGCTTTTTCTTTTGCCATTGATCGTAAGACAGGCAAGCTGACCCCATTGAATCGTCAGCCTGTTCAAGGCGACCATCCTTGTTATGTAAGCGTTGACGCGCAAGGGCTGTCTTTGTTCGCAGCTAATTATACGAGTGGCAATGCGGTATTGCTGCCCATCGCGGCAGATGGAACATTGGAGCCGGCAACTGCTAATGTTCGTCAAGAAGCAGCGCTGGGTTCAGATAAAGGGAGGCAAGAGGCCCCTCACGCACATGCAATTCTACCTCATCCGGACAGCTCCAAGCCTTTTGTCTATGTGGTTGATCTAGGAACAGATTCGATCCATATTTATGAGGCAGAAGCAGGAAAGGCACTCAATTACAAAAGTTCCTGTCGCGTCCATGCTGGAGCGGGCCCGCGTCATTTGGCGATTCATAATCAAATTCCGTATGCCTATGTGATGGGCGAATTGGATACGACAGTGACAACATTGAAGGTATCTGAAAGCGGTGACGAGCTGACTCCAATCCAGACTATATCTGCGATGCCAGCTGATTTTGACGGCTATTCGGATGGTGCGGATATTCACTTGGCGCCGTCAGGCAAATTCTTGTATTGCTCTAACCGAGGACATAACAGTATAACCGTATTCGCGGTAAACCAAGATAATGGGGAACTGACTGTTGTACAAAATGAGTCTTGCGGAGGCGATTCGCCTCGCAACTTCGGCATAACGCCGGATGGAAATCATTTGCTAGTCGCCAATGCCAAAACAGGCAATGTCGTTCTATACACGATTGATTCGAATACTGGAATGATATCTTCCAAGGGTACTATTCTGGAGGTAGCAAGTCCAGTGTGCATTCGCTTTGGCGGCACATTTGAAGAGTAAGACGAAAGAAGGAATGCAGCATGTCCTCTGGTGATTCTGCCAGATCAACTATGGTGAAGAACAGTACAGTCTATACGATTCTGTTCGCTATCAGCTCTGTCCATTTGCTCAATGATTCCATGCAGTCGGTTGTGTCTGCACTGTTTCCCATTTTTGAGGACTCACTCGGCCTAACCTTTGGACAGATCGGGTGGATTGCTTTTACGCTTAATATGACTTCATCCGTATTGCAGCCTGCTGTTGGATTATTATCTGATAAAAGGCCTGCTCCCTGGATGCTGCCTGCAGGCATGGGCTGCAGTTTAATTGGCATGCTCGGCCTTGCGTATGCCCCTAACTTCTGGACGCTGCTGCTTGCCGTTGTTTTTGTCGGCTTCGGCTCGGCCGTGTTCCATCCCGAAGGCTCGCGTGTCGTTTATTTTGCGGCGGGTGAGCGGAGAGGGCTGGCACAATCGATCTATCAAGTAGGGGGTAACTTCGGTCAAGCGCTTGCGCCTCTGATGACGATTTATATTTTCGTACCGCTAGGTCAACGGGGAGCTGCTCTAGGCGCATTTCTGGCAATTGCCGCTATTGTAGTTCTAATGCGTGTCGTCCCATGGTATGGCGCCCAGTTGGCCGAGAAAGGCAAGCCTGCTCCCAAACCGAAAGGGAAATCAGCAGCTGCGCTGCCGAGTGATGCTTACAGCAGTAAAGTGATAGCCTTCGCACTTGCCTTGCTCCTTGTACTTGTATTTGCGCGTTCCTGGTATGCGGCAGGCTTAGGAAGCTTTTATCAATTCTATTTGCAGCAGGAGTATGGGCTATCTATCAGAGCCGCACAGGTTCCCCTGTTTATTTTCATGATTGCCGGGGTAGCGGGTACCTTCGTAGGAGGGCTATTATCCGATCGGTTCGGGCGCAAGCGCATGATGCTGTTCTCTATTGCAGGAGCAGCGCCATTCGCTTTGATACTGCCGCATTTGCCGCTTCCATGGATCTATCCAGTGATTTTCTTGCTCGGATTCATCCTGCAATCAGGCTTCTCGGTCAGTGTCGTGTATGCGCAGGAGCTTCTCCCAGGCAAGGTAGGCATGGCTTCCGGACTAATTACAGGGCTTGCCTTCGGTATGGGAGGCCTTGGTGCTATCGCCTTCGGAACTGGGGCGGATCATTATGGCCTTGCGAGCGTTATGCTTGCGGGCAGTGTATTGCCATTGCTAGGCCTGCTATCTGTGTTCTTGCCTAAAGATCGGCGTTAGCGGTTCTTACGTGAACAGAAAGAGAGTGTCCGAAAGTCGTAAGGATGCTAGACAGATATCTAGCTTGCTTTGAACAAAAATGCTGGGATAAAAGAGGGGATAGCGATGCAGGTTATGATTCCTGTGTCGCTATCCTCTTCTTTGATCTGTGGCGGTGCTTTGGGAAGCCTCTTTTTCGTCCCCTATTGTTGAGACGCTAAGCTGTTCGATTACATCATTTGAATAGCGGAAAGCATGTTTGTTCTAGGAAAGAACAGCATTCGCTAATCGGTGAATCCCATTGCGCTGTTCCACACTATAGTTTGGCAGAAGAACGAGACAGTGAAGCTGGGTCCCTTAGTGGGAAACCAAGCTTCTCGACTAGGGACCTTAGTGGCGCTAACCTGTGATCAAGCACGCAGAGGAATCATTTTAGTGAAAGTATCCTCATTAGATAGAAAAAATGCTTCACTAGACGAGCAGGTGATCCAGCTTTACATCCTGACCTGTTCGTCTACCGATATGAGGAAATAAAGAAGTCCAGCAGGCAACACTACTGAGATATAGATGTTAGGAAAAGAAGCTTCCAATCCACAAGCAAAGTGGAGTGGAAGCTTCTTTTTATTTGGGGACAGCGCCTTTATTCTGTGGCCAGCTCGACGGCAAGCAGCGACTCCAGATCGACGGAGTAACCGCCTAACGTATAGACTACTTTTTGCAGAATACCGTTAAAAGCAAAAGGAGACGCATAGGTTGGACTGACTGGTGTTGGAGAGTTCTCTCCAACATGGAACTGCTCATTGGAGAAGCCCAGATAGCCTGTATGGCCCAGATGGCCCTCGCCAATCAGGTTTCCCTGACTGTAAAGCGATCCAATGCCTTCGTTATCGCTCGTCTTAGCGAAGCGGAACGAGAGAGTAATTGGACCTGTCGGCAGCTCGGATTCCGATGTGATAACATATTGAACACCATAGGAATGGTTATAAAAGAAAGTAAGCCTGTTATTCTGGACGTAGAGCGCATAGCCTCCGAACCGTCCGCCTTGAGCGACGATAGCGCCTTCTTCTGCTGTACTGGTCCGAACAATGTCTGCCTGAATCTCAAAGGGCTTATTGCGAATATCCGGGGCTTTGGCGAAAGGCAAGCCGAAGGAGGTCGGATAGAAGGTGCGTGATACGATATCCTGCTTCACAGGACGAAGTGTCTCAATGCTCTTCACTTTGGCGATAATGGAACGGCCATCGAGCGGAAGAACGCCATTGCGGCCTGCCTCGGCCCACCACAGGTCCACAAGCTCCCGCAGCCGTTCAGGCTGCTCGGTAGCTAGATTGCGCGACTCTGAGAAGTCCTCGTCTACATGATACAGCTCCCATTCGTCTTGAGGAAAGGGTGTGTTCGGCTTGTGAATAGCAACAGCCTTCCAGCCATCCTTCCAAATGCCGCGATTGCCGACCATCTCGAAATACTGAACCGACTTGCGGGAAGGGCCTTCCGCTTCTTCGAACGTATAAGCAAGGCTGGTCCCGTGAATCGGCTGCTGGCTAACGCCTTTATACGTTTCCGGCGCCTCGATACCAAGCAGCTCCAGCACAGTCGGGACGATATCCGTCACGAAGTGAAATTGGCTGCGAACAGCTCCGCGCTCCTTGATCCCATTCGGGTAATGGATAATAAGCGGGTCCTTTACACCGCCGGCATGAACGAAGGATTTGTACCACTTGAGCGGCGTATTGCCAACCTGAGCCCAGCCTGTCGGATAATGATTATTCGCGAGAGGGGAGCCGATCTCATCAATTCTCGCCAGCTTCTCATCGAACGATTCTTTTACACCAAAGTTCTCAGCCCATGTATGAACTGTTCCTTCTTGGCCCCCCATCGCGCAAGCGCCATTATCCGATAACAGGATTAACAAGGTATTGTCGAGCTGATCAATTTCTCGCAGAAAGTCCACAAGCCGGCCAATATGCTCATCCGTGTGCTCCAAGAATCCTGCAAATGCCTCTTGTTGGCGTGCGAATAGACGTTGCTCATCCTCTGTTAGGGTATCCCATGCCTTCACACCTGGGTTGCGCGGCGGCAGTACAGCATCCTGAGGGATGATGCCAAGCTCCTTCTGGCGGGCGAACCATTCCTCGCGTGCGGTGTCCCAGCCTTTGTCATACTTGCCCTTATATTTATCAATATAAGCTTGTGGAGCGTGATGAGGAGCATGTGTAGCGCCGTAGGCGACATAAGAGAAGAATGGCTTATCAGGAGCGGCAGACTTTTGGTCACGTATATATTGAATGGCTTTGTCGGTGAGGTCTTCCGTTAGGTGATAGCCGTCTTCCGCTGACTTTGGTTGCGGTACAGGACGGTTATCCTCGACCAGATCAGGATTCCATTGATTGGTTGCTCCTTCAAGAAAGCCATAGTAACGCTCGAAGCCGCGTCCTAAGGGCCAGTTATCGAAGGGTCCAGCAGCGGAATGCTCGGCTGCCGGTACGAGATGCCATTTGCCTACGGCGAAGGTGTTATAGCCTTCTTCTACCAATAGCTCGCTAAGCAGTGCGGTTTCTTTGCTCACTTTACCGCGCGTGTTCGGATACCCGGCATCAAAGCCTGATACGAAGGATACGCCTGTAGCATGGGGATTGCGGCCTGTCAGGAGAGCAGCGCGGGTAGGGGAGCAGACGGCTGTCGTGTGAAAGTTATTGTAGCGAAGGCCGCCTTCTGCCAACGCATCGATGTTCGGCGTTGCGATATCTGAACCGTAAGAGCCAAGATGCGCGAAGCCCAGGTCATCGAGCAAAATAACGACGACATTCGGCGCCCCTTCACGAGGAGCTGCAGGTTCCGGCCACCACGGGGTGGAATCCTCTGTTGATGCACCGATATGGCCTTGGAACTTTTCTTTTTTCCAAATAGACATGTTTATTCCTCCTTTTATAATTAAACATCCCTTACACAACGGAAGCCCATATGTCCTGTTGAGCTATCCGGCGTATTAGAGGTTCTAGCCGCAACTCTATACCTATTGCAATAAGATTCATGGCATAAGTAGGAGCCGCCCCTCAGCGCTTTGGTCTGATCTGTCAGATCGAATGAATTCGAGCACCATTCCCATACATTGCCGGACATTTGGTAGAGCCCAAATCCATTAGGCTTGAAGGTGCGTGCAGGTGCTGTGCTTGCATATCCGTCAGCCTCTGTATTCTCCTTGGGGAAGCTTCCCTGCCAAATATTGCAGCGATGCTCACCATCCGGTGTAAGCTCGTCACCCCAAGGGTAACGCTGCGAGACAAGTCCACCCCGGGCTGCATACTCCCATTCGCTCTCGGTGGGCAGTCGCTTGCCTGCCCATTGGCAATAGGCATTAGCGTCATGCCAAGAGACGTGCACGACAGGATGGTCATGGCGATGGCTGACGCTGGAGTCTGGTCCCTCTGGATGGCGCCAATCCGCCCCCTCAACCTGCCACCACCAAGAAGCTCCAGCGACTGCAGCATCTACTTTATTCGCGATTTCCTTGGAGACCAGCGAATAGAAGACAAAGGACCAGCCATACTGCTCTGCTTCTGTCACGTATCCTGTAGCAGAGACGAATGCAGCAAATTGCCTGTTTGTGACTGTCGTCTCATCTATGTATAGCGGATTAACGAAGAATTCGCGGACAGGCCCTTCTGCATCGGCGGGGAAGCCCTCAAGGCTATTCGTCCCCATAAGGAAGGTACCTCCCTGTAGCAACACCATGCCAGTGTTGCTTAGCTCTTGATTTCTTGGGGAAGGTTGGTATGCTGCGGCAATGGAGCTAGTCATTGCTCCCGTATGAAGCCGGGCTGCCGAGCAGCAGGACGCTACTACTGCTGTTGCTGTACGTTCACCCATGGGAGGGCATCCCTTCGAAAATTTGATTGAAATGCTGATTTAACGCCTCAGAATAGTTAGGCAGCTTGCTTAAAATATGCTGCGATAAGCGAAGCAGCGTCTGCTTATCTTCCAGAGAGAGACCTTCAAAGAGCAGGCCGCGAGTGTCGGATTTGGAGGTAAGTAACCTTTCATAGAAGCTGATTCCTTTGGCGGTAATATGAAGCCGTACAACTCTGCGGTCGCTATCCGGTCTTGTACGATAAGCGAAGTTGAGATTGACCAGCTTGTCGCATAGATTAGTCGTTGCTCCGGGCGAGAAGTCCAGCTCTTCGGACAGGTCGCCGGCTTTTTGAGGTCCTTCTCGGTACAGCTTGGCTAAAACGATGAGCTGCTGAGGTGATATTTCACCGTTAATAAGCACCTTGTCGCGTTCAACGACGAATCTTCGTATCATTTTGCGGAATGTCTCATCCAATTCGGTATTCAGCCTTTGTGTATTTGGCATAGGTGCTCCTTTCTATCCATCTGCTTCCAAGCAAAAAAGCTCCCGACTTTAATCGTCTCTGATCGAACAAGCAGAATGCTTGTATGCGAGCACAGCGATAAAGAGCGGAAGCCATTGGTGATCCAGTAGGCCGGTCAGTATGACCAAATAGTTTGATGTGAAAATAAATTAACACAATAATTCCAATAGGTCAAGTTGGTTATTTAATCAAGGAAATTCCTTTTATATTTTAATTGAAATTTAGCAAACGAAATTATATAATGTCTATAAAATATACAGATCATAAGCTGAGGTGTTTGGTTTTGGAATTGGGTGAGTTATTCTGGTCTGCTGGGCTGGATGATATGAAGCAAGGTTATACCTATGTACCTGAGAGCAATCATTATCAATGCCTCTTATGCGGGAAAGCCTTTGAGGAAGGCGAGATATTCCGGCTTCCTAGCGAAGACCGCTGGTATGATGCAAGGAAGTATGCAGCTTATCACGTACAGTCTGTACACGGCTCGATGCTCGGTTATTTGCTTGGGCTGGACAAGAAAGCGACAGGATTGACTGATCTGCAGAAGGAATTAATTGGAGATTTTGCACAAGGGCTGTCCGATGCGGATATTGTGAAAAAAGCGGGTGGAGGCAGTGCATCAACGATTCGCAACCATCGGTTTGTTCTCAAGGAAAAGGCTAAGCAAGCGAAGCTGCTGCTAGCGGTTATGGAGCTGATGGAGAGCGGCGTAGCTGCTGATGTCCCTCGATTCGTGCCGATTCACCGGACAGCGACACAGGTGGATGAGCGGTATGCGATTACGGAAGAGGAATATGCTTCGTTAATGAAGCAATATTTGCCGAATGGGCCGGATGGCCCGCTGGCTTCTTTTCCCCGCAAGGAAAAACGCAAGGTTGTGATTCTTCGTCATCTTGCAGCAAGATTTGCTTCAGGACGGACCTATACAGAAAAAGAAGTGAATGAATGCTTGAAGCCTTTTTGGAAAGAGGATTACGTAACGCTGCGTCGCTATTTGATTGAATATGGCTACTTGGACCGGACGGATGATTGCAGTGAATATTGGGTGAAAATGTGAGGTGCTTTAAGGATGAATAAGGATCAGAGGAAGCAAGTGGTCGCGAATTATATGGAGCAGGAACGCGTAATAGGCGTCTACCAAATATCGAATAAGGCGACCGGACGAAGGTATATAGGCTCTACGAGCAACATGGATGGGGCTTGGGGTAGGGAGATGTTTGAGCTGGGCTTTGGTGTTCATAAAAACAAGGATCTTCAGAAGGACTGGAATGCGCTGGGCTCCGATTCATTCGTATTTGAGGTGCTGGATAAGCTTAAGCTGGAAGAAAAGATCAAGTATGACTATAAAGATGTCCTGACACCAGATGCAGAGGAAGGGCAGCCTGCCCAGCGATTGAGACAATACCGGAAATCTGTAGCTGAGCTTGAGAAGCAATGGATTGAGCAGCTTCGCACCGAAGGTGTGGATTGCTACAATATCGGCAAGGAAGAATAAGATGAATGCTCCTGCAGCCGCTAACGGTTAAGGTCGGTTCTGACTTCCAGCTAACATAGAGTTGAGTGAATTAATTAATCAGGCAGTGAGTTAGGGTAGTTCACCCAAGCTTACTGCCTGTTTGAGTTCCTTTCCCGTCAAGGATACTGTTCTGAGATTGAATGTAAGCAATGTGAGCGACAATGCACATAGAGAGAGGGATTGAGAGAATCGACTATAATATAATATTTGACATAAAATGATTAAATAAGGTAATATGTAAATAATTTATTGGATAACAAGCGAAGCACGCTTAAAGCCTCATGGGCTCTTTGTGTGCTTTTTTGCTGTCGCTGCTTCGGTCGGGACGGATATACGAATAGGCATGCAGAGAGAGAATAGAGGAATAAGAACAGATAAGGGAGAGGGAGTTCATGATGAAAAAAACGGCAGTCATTCTAGCAAGTATCAGTTGTGTAGTAGTTTTCATATTCTCGGTGACGGGAATGAGGAATAATTCAGTACATGCAAAGGCAGTAAGTCCCGTATTCACAGATTTATATGGTCACTGGGCCAAATCATCTATTGAAACGGCGGTTCAAGCTGGCATATTGAATGGCTATCCGGATCATACGTTTAAGCCAGATCATCCTATTACACGTGCAGAGCTGTTCAAGGTGATGGCATTAACGTTCGGAATGAAGGTTGAGGGCGGCGGTGGAGGAACGCTGTGGTATAGGCCTTATCAATCTGCGTTAGAGGATGCGAAGCTATATTTCTCAGGGGATTTCGGAGATAAGCTGACGGCTAGTGCCACGCGAGAGGAGATGGCGAAGCTTGCTGTGCGCGTAGCTTATGAGCGATACCGGGGGAAGAAGCTGACGGCGGATGAGGCTATGTTCCGTGCAGTCCATGCGGGGCTGCTGTCACGCACAGGGGCGCAAGCAGAAAGTATTGATCCAAAGGGAACGACGACAAGGGCTCAGGCAGCTGTATTGGTTACTAGGCTATTGAAAATTCAAAAGGGCGCGAAGCTAACAGCAGATCAAGGTGCCTCCAGCGCCGCAGAGATTCAGTGGCATCGTCATAATATGATCACGATGTTCGCGCAGGATGATCTGGTGAAGCTTCCCTATACAGTGAAGATTAACGATAAATATCAGGTGACCATTGATAAGCTTATTGTGCTGGACCCAGTTGATAAGAAGGGCTTTTTTGCAGAATATTTGGAGGGTGCGGAATACTTCGGTGATGTTAATAGCTCAAATGGTTATGTTTTTGCATATAAGTTGATAGGTGAAAGTCTATTAAATTCACCTAGAGAAAGTCAGGTTATTAGTAGTAGTTTTTATATGTATGGAGAAGGGAATTCGGGTATGGTCTCACTAGCACGCAAGTACCATTATATTGACAGCAAAACAATTGAAAGAAAAGGGATATTCGAGAACAAAAGGGCATTAGATTTATCGAAAAAGGGTAATAAAGGACACGATTTTTATTTGCCTACAATAAGTAAAAAATATATTAATGACCAAATTAAATATTTTGGAGCTTTCCCTATTCATTTAGAGAAATTTGGGGGAGCATTTGGAGATCGCAAATACCAAATTTACTTAACGGAAGTGAAGGATCAATGGGCAAAAAGATAAAATTAAAGGCCATTATTGCCATTCTGATACTCCTTTCTTTAAATATAAGCTGGGTTCCTACTTATTCGATGACAGTTTCTGCAGCAACCAATGAAACGATAACAATACCGCAAAAAATTAGTTTTCTTGCAAGCCAAGAATTTAATCCAAATTCATCGTTATCAAATATAAAAGTAGTTCTTCATGTTCCAACAGGATACAGGGCTGCTTCCTATAAGTTATGGATGATGGTAGCGGATGAAAATAAAAATCTAAAATTAGTTCAACGTGCTTCAAGCTTTAGTTTGTCGGGAACTACCTTGAATATAAACAATGTTCCCGGTACAAAAGTCAGATTAACAAATATAGGCCATCAATCAGATATGTACTATGTTGTTAATAGAAGATCTAATGGTACGGAATGGATAGTAGGCAGAAGTAGCAATGGAGGAGGGACTTATTACGTCACACCGCCCAAGGAGGATGATTGTTGGGTAGGGGCGAAAGCGGTATGCCCTGGAGAACTTCCGTTAAAGGATAATCGAGGAATAGCTATAGATAATAAAGTCAGAAGCACTAAAACATCAGTTAACGGAAAAAGCACGCTAAATTATGCTATAGAAGAGAGTGAAGAATTTGCAGGTCCGATAGCTTATAATTTTGATTACTCTGGAAGGAAGACGAGTGTTTATAAAAGTGCAGTAATTGCCTCCACTATAGAAATTATTAATGCAAAATCAAATAGTTACCATGAAGTTTTGAGTTTTGGTAGAGGGAAAGCTGGCTATGGTAGGGTTGAAGTTTCAGTTCCTTTAACCAAAAATAATACTTCTTACAATGAAGAATCCTGCACAGGATGCACAGGCGATGCAATCGCACTAAAATATATCATGAAAACAGATACAGCTTGGAAAGCGGATACTTATTACTACGAGGGCGAGGTCCGAGTTACCTATGAAAAATTGCCAGAGCCTGATAAACCATTTGTAGAATGCTCTTGTTCTGCTAACCCGTCCAATCCAACGTTTACGGGAAAGGACATTCGAGTAAATGCCACACTAAAGGCATCGGTTGGACAAAAGGGTTCTCATCGTATAAAAGAATGGAAGCTATATGGGCGGCTGCAGGATGGGTCGCAGCTACAGACGCAGAAGGTTCCTGTCTTAGAAAGTATTACTCACAAATTCACATTTAATATCCTGCAACCCAAGCTCGATGGAGTAGACAGTTATACTGAAAATATCGTCATGCGAGCAATGGTGTACTTCACCGACGGAACAAGTGAGGAGAAAGCGGTGGACTGTCCTATTACTGTGACAAGGACCGATGAACACCTAACTCCGGGAGGTCCTAATTCAAGCCCGGAACCCTCATTGCCACCGGTAAAGGCAGATATTGAATTTGATCCGCCTGTGATTGTAACAGGAGAAACATCTTCACTTATTAATAAGTCAGAAAATTATGATAATTTAAATTGGAAATTCTCAGCTAACCTATTGGAGGTACTGCCGAATGCTTCTCAATTCGACTATACCAATATTCAGTTTGATAAGCCGGGTGTCTATTATGCCACGCTTCATGCAGCAAACTCCAAGCACGAGGATAGCGACAGCGCTTATCTGCAAGTTATTGATCCTAAGCCAATTGCCGTGGTAGCGGGAGTTCCACGTGCAGTTCAAGGCCGCGACTTCCCTTCGCCCTATAGCTTGAGCAATTCATATACCCCTCTGGCAGATCGCGGAGTGAGGATTGATTTCAGCCGATCAGAGATGCGTTATAAAAGAACGGATGCTGATAGCTATGACAAAGGGTGGCCCACGAAAGTGCCTATGAGTTTAGGCAGCTATAGCATTGAGGGAAAGGTATATGATTCCCAAGCCCGAGCTAGCGAATGGGGCAGTATGCTTCTTGAAGTGGTTCCTGATCAGCCGCCTGTAGTAGATATCCTTGCAGCTGAAGAAGGCTATCGTGCCATGGAGCTTCCCTTATTCATCGAAGCGAGCAGCCCGGATGAGGACCCAATTATCGACTTACTCATTGAGGAGCGATACGATTCTAATAATGACAGCAGCTTCGACGATGAAGTATGGACGACGGTCTACAACGGAAGCTATAAGGATACTCATCTTGTGAATTATACAACGGTAGGCAAACGGCAGTATCGCGCGACCGTCACAGAAGACTATGGATTAACAGGCTCTTCAAACTATGCTCTTACTAACATTACTAATCAAGCCCCTTATGTCGATTTTGCAGCCAGTGGCATCACACAGCAGCCAGATCAGGGAGAAGACAGCACTCCACCTATTACAACCTATACCGCTGATTCTATACGTAGGTCCTGGTCGCTGAAGCTTCCATATACGGGAGGGGACACATCTAAGGCAGCTTGGATGGTCAAGGCGGGCTCTTTAACGACTAAAAATGCAGTTAAGGCTATCTTCCCAAGCGGTTACCCGGATATCGGCAATGGGCCGAATGCTAGATCTTCTTATAATCTGGCACCTGATATAACTATGCTCCCATCGTGGAAGCTTGGTATAGAAGAAAACTATGTGGCTCGAATTTTATCTGGACACCGCATATTAACTTATTATCCCCAAAACTATTTAACCGACTACACAATGGATTTTAACGTTCGTAATGCGAAGAATGGGGAAGTGATGAATTCTTTCACGGTGAGAAAAGAGCAGGAGCAATCATTAACCTATATTCAAGGGGAATTTCTCGGTATAGCACCGAACGAAACTCTTTATATTTCGCATGATCCAGACAAGAGACCCCATTCAAGTGCGAAGAGATTGCTTGCTTATGACTTGAAAGGCAATTTTCTATCTGATATTAGCTTTGATCTGGGTATATTCCCTCAGACAAGAAGTAAGGGGAGTTTAATCGGTTTAACCTTCTCTAAAGATAGCAAATTTCTATATTTAGTTCAGCAGCACAGAAAAAATGATGAGAATGCAGATTTTATTTCACTTACCAAGTTTTCTTTGGAGCATGCGAAGGTGATATGGAGAACAACGGTTTACACGAGTGAGGGGATAGAAACGTTTAATAGAGTTAATCTCACAATAGCTCCTAATGGAAGCAGCTATCTTACCTTTCATGGGAAAAAACCTCAAATGGACAGCAAAGTATGGTTTGCCGCCGTTAGTAAGGATGGCGCTTTGTTGAGAACGGACCTGTATGGAGCAGGAAGCGGCTCATTTCCGACCATCTCGGAGGATGGCAGTCTGATCTATGTCCATGCGGCTATGGTGAACAAAGGCAGCTATTATAACCATAGGAATCTGCTTAAAGTATATAGGGCAGCTGCGGACACTATTGTTGATATACGAACATCCGTCATGGGCGAATACCTCTCTTTAAGTGATCTAGGCGAAATCCCACGTGTCGTAAGTCCAATAGTGACAGGGAGTGGAGCCGTTTTTATTCCAGCATACATGCAGTTTTATGGCGGTATCTTCGATAAGTGGGGAAATGCTCTACCTGGAATTTCAGGGATGCCTGAAGGGCTTGGGGAAGGTGGCAAGTCATTCTATCAGCCAGCTGGCGATGTGCTGTCGATGGTACAAGGAGCTCAGAACAAAAGCATATCCTTTGATTTATACAAAGATAACTCTTTCTATAAGAAGCTGACGGATACGGTTCCTATCTCAGGAGGCTGGAGATTAAATGATACTTCCGAAATAACGCCGGACGGTGCTGTATATACGTTCTCTTCTTTCTATGGCATTACAGATACTAGCGGAGCATGGCAAGGGCTTCTGCCTGAGTACTATATTACGCCTATAGTGCCGGCTAATGGAGCCTCATATCCGATTGCAAAGGACGAAGAAACAGTCGAAATTATGGATGATGAGTGGGGAGGTTTATTCTATGATCCTCACAGCACGATGCACAATCAAGTATTGGAATTTAATGTTGCAGTTAATACGATGGCTAATGACAAAATGATCGGCGCTGCTATACAGATTCAGAATGAAAAGAATATGTATGCATTAGAGTGGATGAACGATATTCTTACTCTTTACAAAGTAGTCAATGGCAAGAAAATCGCATTGTCTGCCGCTAATAAGATACGAGCTCCTTATTTGCCCTATGCAGTAAAGCTGGAAGCAGCTGCAGGGACGCTGCGGTTAACGATTAATGGCGTGATACAGCTGGAAGCACAAGACAGCACTTATAAAAAAGGCTCTGCCGGCATTATGTCTCTGGGGCAGCAGCAAGCATCATTCCATGGAATAAAGCGAACGAATTACGGAACTACCGTCCCGGAGGAAACCTTCGAAGCCGTATTAATTGGAGAACAAATTGACTATAAGAAGCTGTTCAATGATCCTGAGGCGGATAGAAAAGCGAGAGAGGAGTGGAGCTACGAGCATGATCCCACGTACTTCGCTATTCCACTTGGACGGAGTGAATTTGCTGGGCGAGCCTTCCCGGATTCTCTGAACAGCTTGGACAAGCCGGGAAGATTCCAAATTACTCATCGGGCTGAGGATAATCCGGGGTTGCCTGCTTATGCCAAATGGTCGGAGCCTGTAACCAAAAATCTCTACGTGCATAGGAGACCAATAGCGTTGCCGGAGGTTGCTTTTACCGGAATTGTCTATATTGAGGGAGAGGCGCTGGATTATCTTTCTCTAGACCAATCGTATGACCCGGATGCTCCAGACCGTCTGGCTGAGAGGGTATTCCGGACAAGGTGGGCAGATGAGTCAGCTTGGACAGCAGGGCAACGCAGTATTTACAGCCGTCCAGGGGTAGAATTGGTTATCCAAGAGCAAGTGAAGGATATTCATGGGGCATGGTCATACTGGTCTGAGACGAGAGTTTATAAAAAAATGCTCCCTCCTGTCAATCAGACGAAGCCGGAGATGGAGATTACACTGCCATCGGGTACAAAAGCTAATCCGATGGTATTAACGAAAGAGCCTGAAGTTCATTGGCTGTATCATGATCGTGAGAATGATCAGCAAGAGCAGTACAGATTGGCCTTTACCTATGACGATACTAATGAACAAGCGTTGAAGCTGCAAATTCATGGAGATAATCGCAGCTATGAGGTTGCTGTTGGCATGCTGAACCCAGGGCGAGTCATTCGTGTGCAAGGGCAGGTCTATTCCAAGGGGCTATGGTCCAATCAGAGCAACATCGTGTATATGATTATAGATACGGCTCCAGAGACAATGCTGCTTAACTTTAACGGCCCGAGTGCTGAACTTCCCATTTACACCAATAAGAATAATCCGAGCCTTCAAGTAGCAGTCGTTGATCGCGAGAAGCATCCTGCTGTCTTTGTGGATTATGAGGTGTTTCAGAGCTTGGACGGCATGATGGTTGTAGATACGAATCAGGCAACCCGCTCGCAAATTTATACAACACCGAAGCTTCGGGAAGGGCTCCATTATTGGCGCGCCAGAGCTTATGATGGATATCTATGGGGCAGCTATCCGCCGGTGGGTTACTTTTTTGTAGATACGGTTCCTCCAGATGATGTGAATGAACAACTAACCATTGAAGCAGCCTCGGTAACGGTTCGGTTTGATGCTTTTCGTGATGCAGCCCCTTCCTCGGGCCATGCATCAAGAGCTTTTTACATGCAGAAGGTTAATGCGAATGATTCACTCACAGAAATTGATCTAAGTGGCGATGGCGTGGCGGAGTATAGTCTTCCGCTTGCCAATAGTGCCCGCAGTTATCATGTGAAAGGATTACAGCCAGGCAGCGAGTATCGAGTGACGGTTATCGACTACGATACAGCAGGCAATCAAGGCAAATATGCTTATATTTACTTCAATACGAATCGTCCTCCGACAGCCGACTTTGCTTGGTCCCCGAAGCCCGTATACGAAGGGGATCTCACCACCTTTGTCACAGATGTTAGTGATCCGGATCAGGATCAGCTGGAAGTTAAGTATGTGATGAAGAGCCCGACGGGTGAGACGCAATCCTTTTTATACAAAATCACTAGTCCCTATTCTATGGATGGGCCAAAGCTTCCAATGAAGCAGACAGGGATATGGCTGATTACCATGACGGTTAGTGATGGTATCGCTGATCCGATTGTGATTACCCGGAACATTCAGGTTCTCCCGTTAAGTATGGAGGGACAAGTTCTCCATAGCCCTTTGTGGAATGAATATCGGGAAGCCTACAATAGTAAAGCGAGCGGTACGGTTCACTCACCGCGAGGCTATGATGTGTTCTGGGCAGGAGAGAAATTCCTCCTATCGGCAGACACGACAGCTACGAACACAGCAACGAAAGCAGAACGTGTAGAAGTTGTAATGGGAAGCTATCGTATCCCGCTTTTACCCAAGGACGGTGCTAGAACGAAGTGGAGGGGAGAACTGTGGGACATATCCTTCGAGAAGCTGAAGGATGGGCCGATTACCTTTGAATTTGTAGCTTACTATAGTAATGGGGTGATTAAGCGGGATTCAGTGATTGTTACAATAGAAGGAACAAGCTATGATCTGTTAGGTGTACACCGAGTCAAATGAAGAAAAAGCAAAAAGCGTCCTCTTTAACCATCAAATGGTTTTAAAGGACTCTTTTTGTATTTTATTTAAATAATGCGTTTAAACTAAGTGCCATTTGTTTAAAGTTTTAAACTTTTATTTGCAAGAAGGAGAAAAGGGAGTCAAATCCGATGAGAATGATTACGAATAGGGTGGTTTATATGGAATTTAGGACTTTTATCCTTGTTTGATAGTGGGATATACTTAATATAACCATATTTTATAGGACTAATGGAGGGTGCTAAGTGAAATTCAAATGGAGAATATCAGTAAGTCAAAGATTAACCCTTTCCTTCTTAGCCATTATGATTATACTAGTGAGCAATGGCGTTCTAAGCTTGAATATGATGAACAAAATGAATGCCAATACGCAAGAAATTGCCCAAGTATGGATGAACAGCACGAGACTAATCTATGAGATCAATTACTCAAATGAACATCTGTTCACGGTTCAGTACAAATTACTTGCTGAATCAGACCCGGCGAAGCGCAAAAAGCTTGAAGCTGACGGCGAAAAAACAATTAAGGCATTGGATGAGAAATACAATGCTTTTATAACAGGCTCCAAGCATAAACAAAGCATTCACTTATCCAAAAATCTGTATGGTGAATGGAGAGCTTACATTGAGCATTACCGCACCTTGGTTAAATTCGTAAATGGACAAGCGGACAACGCTCAGGCAGCCGAAGCGCTTACCAAATCAGAACGTTCTTATAATGGGATGATAACGTATGTCGATTCGATCGTACATATTAACGAGCAGGGTGCGCAGGCGGCAGAGGAATCCAGCGAGAAGCTGAACAAGGAAGGCATTACAACGATAGGCTGGAGTATTGCAGTGGCTATGCTGCTTGTTATCGGACTATTGATCTATATTCGTAAAACAATCTCGCTCCCTATTAAACATTCCTCCAAAGTATTGGAGGAGGTAGCTAAGGGTTCCTTAGCCGTGACGATTCCGACTGTACGCAGCCGTGACGAGATTGGTACGATGGTTCAATCGCTCGGGGCGATGGTGGCATCTCTTCGGGATACGCTGCAAGGCGTACAGGCAGCTTCGACGAGTATTTCAGCATCCTCGGAAGAAATGCTAGCCGCCGCAGAGCAGAATGCAAGCTCCGCGGAGCAGGCTTCCACAATGTTCAACGAAGCGGCTGCCGGCTCGCAGGATCAACTGCAGAACTTTGAAGAAATCAGTCGTTCCTCTGAAGAGATGGCAATCAGTACACAGCAAATTGCTGAGAGCAGCTCTTATGCGGCAGAGCTGTCAGCGAATGCTGCGGCACAAGCGAAGCTTGGAAGCGAGACGATCGGACAAGCTGTGGTAACGATGGAATCCATTGATGCAACTGTGCGCTCAGCCGCTGAGCATGTAGAATTGCTGGAAGAGCATATGCGCAATGTGGGATCGATTACAGATCTCATTGGGACCATTTCGAAGCAGACGAATTTGCTCGCCTTGAATGCGGCTATTGAGGCTGCACGCGCTGGAGAAGCAGGCCGAGGATTCGCAGTAGTGGCGGAGGAAGTGCGTAAGCTATCTACCCAAACGGCTAATTCTGTATCGGAGATAGCCGCCGTCATTACGAAGATTAAAGCAGATACGGTGCTGACGGTAGATAAGATGGCTGCTAGCCGTGAAGAGACGATGAAGGGATTAGCGAGTGTGAATGCGGCTGGCCTTTCCTTTGGACAAATTGCGGAGGCCTCCAGCGATGTTTCTAGCAAGATCGAAGAGGTAGCAGCAGCTGCTGAGGAGCTGGCGGCAAGCTCAGAGCAAGTAAGCTCATCCATTGAGCAGCTAACAGATATCGCGCGGCGTACGTATGATATTGCCCGTAATGTAGCGGCAGGTGCAGAACGACAAACAGCCTCTGCAGAAGAAATTGCATCGGCAGCGGGCGGTTTGACGGAAATATCGCAGGACTTGAATGATCTGGTCATGAAATTTTCATTCTAATTTATTTACGGTCAGCGCTTGTAGCTGCTCCAGATCGTCTCTGGCTTCACCCCCAGTGCTCCAGCAATCAATTGTGCTGTGAGACGCTGGGGCTTTTTTATTTTGCCATTGCGAATTTTGGATATCGTGGTCAAAGAAATTAGTGTTTGCCGAGATAGCTCACTGGCAGACATATTGCTGCTGAGCATGAGCATTCTCAGCTTCAGTGCGGAATCCTCATCCTTGGATTGCCTATTAATATCTGTCAGGAGAATGACGTAATTTCGAAATGCTTTATTCCCATGATAGAACGGTCTAATGATGGCAGAGGTCAAATACTTGGTATCGTTGAACGAAAAGGCTAATTCGACCTGCTCGATAGTCCCATTATTGCGAGCATAGTCCATGGCGCGTCGAAGCGGCTTTCGGTATTCCTCGTGGACATTGTTGAACAACTGCTGATTAACCAAGTCGGATGGCCGATAATTCAATGGGGAATAGGATCTTGTTGTACTGGCGATCAAAAATTTACTCGTGATGCACAGAATCAGCGTGACCTTGTTATCCATAGTGAATTCATCAATCCATCGTACATGCGACAAATCTTTGCAGATGACCATATAATACGAGCGATTCTCTACTAATAGCTTAGTACAGGTAAGCTTGACCGGGACAATCATGCCTGATTTTGCCACAAAATCAAGCTCCATACTATATTCTTGATCTACGCTTAACGGATGAATGACTTGATCGAAGCTGAGATTCTCTTTGAGCAGCATGTCTGGACTGGCATCTATCAGCTCTTGTTTCTTATAGCCTGTTAAAGAGATAAAAGCTTGATTAATATCGCGAATATGCCAGCGGCTATGCTCGTAATATACGATAAACATAGGATCAGCTAATAAATAAAAGATACTATGCATGTTATGGGCCACCTTACTTAATTAATAATAGTAATAAAAAAGGATAAATAACGGATTCATTCATAAAAAGAGCGGCCACTAGGGCAACCTAATAAAGGCTTGATTAGAAAAAGGGAGATGAATACGTCATGACGAGTTCGGCGATCATGTTTGAATTCACTGATAATCGCAGTGCCGCGGTTGCCTGCGAGCTGCTGCAGGAGCTAGGGTATGAACCGCTGCTGCATGAAGAGAATCGGGTGCATATTCATGTGGATGGCAGTGATCTGACCTCTGCTCTCGAAATAGCACAGTCGTATGGCGGTCAGCTATTGGAACAATCGTCCATTAGCGCAAGTGCGGTCACCGAGACGGCCTATTCCTTGAACGGAATAACGATCCCAGCTCATATCGTGAATGAGGATTGGAGCGATGCTTACTCTCAATCAGAAGATGGACTCCATAATAGAGATGACGCATCGGATTATAGTGACGAATTTCTGCCAGATCCAGGCACGTACGGTCACTTTTCTGGCGATGTGCGAATATGAGCAGAGAAAAAAGAAAGGCCTTAGCTGCTTGCTGCTGCTAAGGCTGCTTTTTTACTGGCATGGGTACCAGCGGCATAGCCTGTAGAGAAGGCGGCCGTTATGTTATACCCTCCTGTATAGCCATGAATATCAAGGATTTCCCCGCAGAAGTAGAGTCCGTCCATAAGCTTGGATTCCATCGTAGTAGGATCAATTTCCTTCAGATTCACGCCGCCGCCTGTTACGAACGCTTCCTTCAAAGACAATGTCCCATAGGCCCTGATCTGAAAGGCTTTAATAAGCTTGGCAAGGGCCATCCATGCTTGCTTGGGAATGTTGTCAAAGGTAAGGCTGTCATTCAATTGTGCCTCTGCGAGCAGAAGCGGGATTAGCTTCTCAGGCAAATAGCCTTTGAGGACGTTTTTAATACTTTTTTTGGACTCAAGCTTCGCGAGAGCGAGCGTTTCTGCATAAATTTCATCTACGCTTTTATCCGGCTGAAGGTCAATGGCAAGGATGACATTGCCGTTATTCGATTGTTTGAGTGCTTTTACAACAAATTGGCTGCATCGCAGCGCAACCGGGCCGGAGATCCCAAAGTGAGTGAACAGCAAGTCCCCATGATGCTCGATCACCTTCTTGCCTTTCGCGTTCCAGACGGACAAGCCAATATCGCGAAGGGATAGCCCTTGAAGCTCCTTCGATTGAATGAAAGGCTCGTTAGAAGTAATCGGAACCTCGGTAGGAAATAGCTCGGTTATCGTGTGCCCTGCTTTTTCAGCCCAAGCGTATCCATCGCCAGTTGATCCGGTATGAGGGACGGATTTTCCTCCTGCTGCAATAATGACACTTCGTCCATGAATCGTTTCATTGGATTTCAGACGAACGCCAGACACTGCTCCGCCAGAGTATAGCACCTCTTCAATCGGCGAATTAACACGAATAGCTACGCCTTGGTTGCGGACTTGAGCAACTAGAGCATCGACGACCGTCTTTGCCTTGTCTGTGACAGGGAACATTCTCCCGTTATCCTCTTCCTTGAGAAGAATGCCCAAATTCTCGAAAAAAGCGATAATATCCTTGTTGCTAAAGCTTGAAAAGGCGCTATATAGGAATCTTCCATTCCCGGGTATATGCTTGATGAGCTCATCAAGGTCTTTGTTATTCGTTACGTTGCATCTTCCGCCGCCAGATATGCCGAGCTTGCGCCCTAATTTATCTCCCTTGTCCAGCAAAAGAACTTTTTGTCCATTCAGGCTGGCTGCGATACTAGCCATAAGTCCTGCCGAACCGCCGCCAATAATAATTACATCGTACATAATGTACTCCTTTTCTATAACTCCAATGATTGTCAGGCAAGCTTATGTTACCAATTCTACCTTCTATTTGTTATGTTTATACGAATGAGAGGTAGTAAAGCAGTAATAGAGCATTAGACTGCTATTATAAGCGAGGAAAGCCTCATACAGGAAGAGAATATATATATAATGATTATCCTTTCAAGGGAGGCATGGTTATTCATGAAGCGCTCGGCATGGGCTATGAACGGGGAGAACAGCTCGACGATTTATATAAGGGAATGGATGCCAGAGGCAGAAGAGCCTATAAAGGGTGTTGTCTGCATCGTACATGGGATGGGGGAGCATGGGGAGCGTTATGCGTATGTCGCCAAGAAACTGACTGAGCAGGGCTTCGCTGTGATTGCCCATGATCAGCAGGGACATGGGCAATCCTCAGGCAAGAGAGGGCATGTGTCCACGATTGACTCTGCCGTGCGCAATACGGAGCTCGTGCTGGAGCAAGCGAGAGAAAGGCATCAGGATGTGCCGCTCTTTCTATACGGTCATAGTATGGGCGGCAATGTTGCGCTTAATTGTGCGCTTAGACAGAGGCTGAAGCTGCAAGGGCTTATTCTTGGAAGCCCATGGCTTAGATTGGCCTTTAAGCCTGCTGCTGTACAAGTGTTTCTGGCCAAGCGCATCGTTCGAATTGCCCCATCTCTGTCGCAGGACACGGGGTTGAAGCCAAGGGATCTGTTCCGTCCAGGCTTTGCAGGCGCATCACCTGTGGAGAATGACCCATTATGCCATACGAGAATAACAGTTCAGACCTTCACGGAGATTAATGAGGCTGGGGAATGGGCAATTGCCCATTGCGGTGAGCTTGCGATGCCGGTATTGCTCATGCACGGAACGGCTGATCGTATTACTTCTTACGAGGCAAGTGAAGAGATCGCTGCGCGAATCGGGGAACGGTGTTCTTTCCTCTCTTGGGAGAATGGCTTGCATGAGCTGCATAATGATCTTGAAGGCGACCATGTTATTCAAAAAGTGACAGACTGGCTTAACATCCAATTGTAAAAAAAGAGTGTTTATGTTTTAATCGGACTAACAGGTAAATTAGTAAAATGTTACATTAGTTTACATTTGGCAAAGCAGCTGGAAAAGCGATAAGAGGGAGACGGATCGTCTGTGTTAAAAGAGATGCTCTTGCAATTCTTCATTTCTTTGTTGCCGTTGTTTATTTTTCAACTAAGGCATAGCGTTAGTAAGAATTGGCGTACCGTTCCTCTATTTCTCTCTGCTGTCAGTGGGGCCTCGATGGTGCTGTGTATGTTGGCGGCGATGGACTATAATGGCTACGCAGTAGATCTGAGGCTCGTACCTTATATCATTGGTTCTTTATATGGGGGAACGTATGCATTTGCAGCCTTGACCATTCTGTATGTCCTATTACGTCTTCTGGTAATAGATGCAGGACTGTCACTGGGTATGCTTATCCTCTTCATCATCGTCCTGATTCCGATGATGCTGTCTGGGATTCGGTTATTCCAGCGAGCTTCGAGTACGCAAAAAAAGCTTATCGCAATAGGCTTGACCAGTATGGTCATGCTCTATTACTTCGTAACTATAGCCGTTTATGTAGCGATTAAGAGCATTGACGTCTCTAGCAATCTGCTTATTTTTGAAGGATTGATGATAGCAGCGTCAGCTGCGGTTGTCTGGTTCAGTGTTTTTATTATTGAAAGCCTGCAGGAGAACAGGCAGCTGCACGAAGAGGTGCATCGCGTATCTACTAGATATCGGTACGAAGTGGACAAGCTCCAGCAATTTATTGATGAGACGATGTTTGCTGTCATTATTGTTGATCATCAGGGCCGGATTACCCATCTTAATGATATGGGAAGACAGTTGTTCAAACCTTGTGCAGATAAGATCGCTTATATGGGTGAGCATTTCTCCAACTTCTTCGACCGTGATCATCATGACTTCGAGATCAAGCTGCTGCAAGCAGCGTTGAAAGGCAGCAAAACACAGCTTGAGCCTAGACAGGAAGGGAATCGAACGCTGCTTGCCACGTCTTTTGGCATACATAATCTTCAGAATGGCACGATCACTGGAGCTGCTCTCGTCACGCAGGATGTAACGGAGCTCTGGCTTCTGCGCGACGAGGTCGGAAGAATGGAGCGGCTTAGTCTGGTTGGACAGATGGCTGCGAGCATTACCCATGAAATCAGGAACCCTATGGCGGTCATTCGGGGCTTTGTTCAGCTAATGAAGGAGAGAAGTCCAGAGCATCAGGAGCATTATTATCGGATCGTTATCGAGGAACTTGATCGCGCTAATCATATCATTAGCGATTTCTTGTCGCTTGCCCAGAATCGCTCGTTGATCATGGAGAAATACTCGCTGAACGCGATTATTCAGGAAATGCAGCCCCTTCTGGAAGCGGATGCGAACATGCGCGGGCAGAGCATGTCCGTCCATTTATGCGAATACATGCCTCCCCTTATGCTCAATGATAAAGAGATCAAACAACTTGTGCTCAATCTGGCGCGTAACGGGATGGAAGCGATGGAAGATAAGGGAGCGCTGCATTTACATACTTCCTATGATACAGAGCAGGATCGAATCGAGCTAAGGATACGTGATGAAGGAATAGGCATCTCTCAAGAACAGATGAAGAGATTGTTCGAGCCTTTTTTTACGACCAAATCAAGAGGAACCGGTCTCGGCTTGCCCCTGTGCCTAAGTATCGCAGAGCGTCATAATGGACGCATAGATGTTGATTCGGAGGAGGGCCAAGGAACGACCTTTATTGTCTCCTTCCAGTGCAAATCTGCTTAATGTTGAATAAGCAGGAACATAAAGCGCTTATCGCTCGTGCATACTAGCTAAGGAAGAACAACCAGATAAAAGCGGGAGGGTTCAGACTTATGTCACAGCATAGCGCGGACAAAGGAAGCTCACAGGAGCAGATTAAGCAAGCAACGGATAATAATAAGGCTCGTTCTAATACACCGGGGGATCAAGGCTTCGATAAGAAGCTCGACGGGCCTAATCGCCCTGCAACATAGACAACTGTCTATGGGAGGTTCCAAGGCATGAGCAACAATGATGATCCGGCACTAGACCCTTACGAGATTGCTTTTCTTCCGGAGTTCAAGAAGGGCAGAGGCAATCCGGAGCCGTTCGTTAACGAATACGGTGTTGTTATCGGAGACCATATGTACGAATCTGCGCATTCTCCTCTTAATCAATGGAGCGTCGATACGGACCCAGCTGTAATGGCGGGCGATCAGTGGGTGCATCCTTTTAAGGATATAGGCTTCTTGACAGCAGAGAATCGCGATTTGTTCGAGCGCGGAATTGCTCCACAGGCAGCGACATTTATGCATCCTGATAAAAATGTCTCTTACCGCACAAGCGAGCCTAATGAGGAGCCCCAATTGACAGCGGATCAGCAGCCGGAGTGAACTCACTCCGGTTGCTTTATTTTCCTAAGAGACGGTATAATAGTAACTAAACTTGGTTATTAAAAAGGAGTGTGTTTCAAATGTCGATGTCATTTGAGAGATATATGCTAGATATGGTTCAACCGATGCGTGATGATCTTACACGTCTAGGAATTAAAGAGCTTCGCACACCAGAGGAAGTTGCAGAAGCATTGCCAGAATCCAAAGGAACAGCACTCGTTGTTGTCAACTCGGTATGCGGCTGTGCTGCTGGACAATGCCGTCCGGGCGTAGCACAAGCTTTGGGACATGATATTACACCTGATCATTTGTATACGGTATTCGCAGGTCAAGATAAAGAGGCAACGGCTAAGGCTCGTGAATATTTCGCGCCATACCCGCCGTCTTCACCTTCCATCGCTTTGATGAAGGACGGAGAGCTTGTTCATTTCATTGAACGTCATCAGATCGAGAACCGTTCTGCTGCGGATATCGCAGCTGATCTGTCTGAAGCGTTTGACCGCTTCTGCCGTTAATAGGAGGAACTATGAGCTTACAACAAGAGATCATTAAGCGCTTTGGTGTGAAGCCTGAGATTGATCCGAACGAAGAAATTCGCAAGCGCGTCGATTTTCTGAAGCAATATGTGCAGCAATCGGGCACTACAGGTCTCTTGATCGCGATAAGCGGAGGAATTGACAGTGCTGTAGTAGCAGGCCTGTGTAAGCAAGCTACAGATGAGCTGTCTGCGGAGACAGGCCGCGAGTATATGACGCTTGGTGTCTATCAGCCTTACAGCGAGCAATCCGATATTTCGGACAGCTATGCAGTAGCTGAAGCATTCGCGCTCAAGCATACGGTGGAGACGAATATCGGCGAAGCCGTTGATGAAATTTCCATTGAGGCTGAGCATGGCTTGAAGAAGCTTGGCTTGCCGCGCCATCTGAGCCGCGGCGGCAAAGGCAACGTGAAAGCAAGAACTCGCATGGTCGTGCAATATGCGCTTGCCTTCGAGCTCAATCTGCTTGTTGTCGGAACGGATCATGCATCCGAGGCGATAACCGGATTCTACACCAAGTGGGGCGACGGAGCAGTCGACATTACTCCGATGAGCTCTCTGAACAAGCGTCAGGTTCGTCAGCTTGCTGCCGTTCTTGGCGTGCCGCAATCTATTCTCGACAAAGCACCTACAGCCGGCCTATGGGACGGCCAGACGGATGAGGCAGAGCTCGGCATTCTATATGACGAGAACAGCGCTTATCTCGAAGGCAAAGCGATTGGTGCTGAGGCACAAGAGAAGCTGGAAAAGCAGTATTTGAAGACAGAGCACAAGCGCTCACATATTCCCGGCATTTAACACTTGATGAAAGGTGGGGCAGGTTCGATACCTGTTCCGCCTTTTTTTGTGCAGTAGAGGAAATTACTATTTAGGCTGGTCTGTGGCAGGGCAGCAAAAGGGCAGCAGCCAATTATACATATGAACATTTCGGCTAATTCTAGTGATAAAGGAGGTAGAACGATGATTGAAGGGATCGGTCACGATATAACGGATATGGAACGAATGGAGAAACTGCTCAATGGGAAAGTGGGAAAGAAGTTTCTTGAGCGAGTGTTGACGATAGGAGAACAGGAGCTTGCCGGAGAATACTCGGGAAAACGGCTTGTTCAATTCACTTCCGGGCGCTTCGCAGCCAAGGAGGCTGTCGTGAAGGCGCTAGGCTGCGGGATCGGCAATAAGGTGGGCTTTAGCGACATTGAGATATTAAGGGATGAATACGGCAAGCCGGAATGTCTATTATCTGCACAAGCATGGAGGCGCCTGGAGCGGGAGCCCGCTCGCATTCACGTAACGATTACTCATGATCGTGCCATTGCTTCTGCATTTGTTATTGTTGAGCGTGCGGAGTGAAGATAAATCGGGGGGAACCGTATCATAAGTGACGGCGAAAAATAATGTTCACTGGTATAGATTTTGTGAAATTCCCCCTAAAAAAATGCAAGTAGCCAAAACAGTAAGTACTTTACGCTCTGATCTGGGGGATTTATTATAGTTGGAAGGAGGGCGGAGAGGAAGATAGCCCCCAAAACCAGAAACTACTGAATAAGAAGGAGCTTGGTCAGTCCATGTCTAGACCATTTGATTTGGAAATGGCTATTTTTACTATGATCAACAAGAAAGCAAGCAATGCAAACATAATGCCGCACCAGATGAGCTGATGTGTACCAGACTGAGAAATAAACCAGCCGCCGATCGAGGCCCCTACCGTAATGCCAACATTGGAAAATGAAACAAACAAGCTGTTGCCGAATTCGGGAGCTTCTTTCGCCTCGGTCATCAACAAGGCTTGACTGACAATAAGCCCCCCGGAATGCACGGCCCCCCAAATGAATACGATGACCGCCATCGGCAAGATATACGAACCGAGAAAATAAGTGAATAAGTAAATGACCGCATATACCAGAGGAAACAGGATGACGGTCTTGGTCATGCTTTTGTGCAAAAAGCCCCCAAACAAAAAGTTTCCAGCAATCATGGCGACGCCAAAGGCCATCAGCATAATGCTAATCCATGATCCGTTCATATGGGTGACTTGTCCAAGATATTCGGCAAAGTAGCTATACACTGAAAACATAGATGCAAAGATAAGAACAACAGTTACGATCGTTAACCACAATTGAGGTTTGCGCAAGATGCCAAGCTGCTTGCCAAAAGACATTTTTTCCTTAACAGGCATAGAAGGAAACCAGGCAAGTATCCCTATAAAGGCAACCATGCTAACAACAGCACCAAACAGGAAAGCAGCTTCCAACGAAATTTTTTCGCCGAGATAAGAGGTCAACGGCACGCCAAAAGCGAATCCGACGGTTATTCCGGCAAAAACCTTAGTGACGGCTTTGCTGCTCTTTTCAGGAGGAACAAGGCTGGCCGCGGTCACAAGAGCAATTGAAAAAAAGACAGGATGAAAAATAGCAGGGACAATCCGGAAAGCAAGCATGACTTCGAACTTGGTTGTGTAAGCATAGACAATATTAGAGATGGCAAACATAAGAATAGCGGTTAACAAAATGACTTTACGATTAATGCCGGAAGCGAGTAAGGTCAGGAATGGGCCTGAAAGGGCAACGATTAAAGCAAATATACTTACAAGATACCCAGCTTGAGAGAGCGATATGTGAAATTTTTGAGTGACTTGGGGAAGAACACCTATAATACCCATTTCCGTTGTAATAATGCCAAATACACCTAAAGCCAGAAAAATGATAAGTGAAGAGTGAAACTTTTTCATAAAAAAATATGCCTCCATTAATATTCATATATAGAATTGTAGATATGAGAAACGAAAAAAACTCCTTTCGGCTATAGTTTACTTTGGACGTACTCGGAAAATTGCTTAATGGTCTTTTCGTTTCGGCGGTAATACGTCCATTTTCCGATTCGCTCGGACTCCAATAAACCAGCTTTTTGCATGGTGGCTAAATAGTTTGAGATAACAGACTGGGCAAGTCCCGATTTTGCCTGAATATCTCCTACGCATACACCAATGCGAAAGTTAAGACCCTGTTGCAAATAGAGCTTTTCATCAAAAAATTCCTCTGGGTTCTTCAGCCATTGCATAATTTGACAACGCATCTCGTTAGACAAAGCTTTATAAATCAATAAAGGTTCCATATCCATCATTATATCTACTTTTCTAGATTTGTAAAGATGAGCAGCTTTGTTTAGGAGCCGTGCGGCGCTCTCACTCCATAAAGATACAACTAATATCACATTAAACTAATAGTAAAATCTGATTTTGAGATAGAAAATTTCAAATGACTACTCCCAGTTTCGAGAGAACTTGATCTATTTCATCAAAATGTTCTTTGTCGCTTGAAGCATAAATCAAATTAAACTATCGTCATTCTTCATTACCGTTATGATGCTGTCTTCGTAATTCCCATAAAATTCGATACCGATCCAATGTCGAAAGGAGAAACCTTTGTTTTTAAAGAAGGCTGGACACGTTAAAGGGTATTGCTGCGAACGACTATATTATTGCCGTCAACGAAGCGGTAAATCACAAGATGAGAGGTCGTTTATGCTTACTTACCTTTATCTGCTATGAAACACAGGCAAATCCCGGAATCAGAGGAGATACAAATATATTGAAGTTGCTTGTAAACAGTGTTACTCTTACAACGGTAAACTCTGAACCTATGCTCTATAATACTTTCAATAATAGTCGCAAATTTAGTTATTCAGAAAGGTAATACGATGATAAAAGTTGAAAACTTATCCTTCTCATTTCCACAAAAAGAACTATATAAAAACATTTCATTTACGTTAGAAGAGGCACAGCATTGCGCTTTTATTGGAACAAGCGGCAGTGGGAAAAGTACGCTGATCGATATACTGATGGATCCAGAAAGATATTTGTTCGAAGGCAAGTTAGAGATAGATCCAACCTGTACAATTGGGTATGTAAGTCAGTTCTCCCAACTAGACAGAATGGAAGAAACAACCGTTTTTGAATACATCGGAGAAAAATTTATTAAGCTGCAACATGAAATACAATCGATTTGTACGGAAATGGAAACATCATCGGATATTGAACCGTTACTCGAAAAGTATCAATTCGCTTTAGACGCATTGGATGCAATGGGTGGAGATGATTTTGAAAGTACCATTCATAAGCAACTTAATTTAGCAAACCTTATGAAGCGTAGAGATCTAAGGGTATCCGACCTGAGCGGTGGGGAATTCAAGCTTGTTCAAGTCATGAAGGAAATGCTTAATCGTCCCGACCTCATGATTATGGACGAGCCGGATGTATTTTTAGATTTCGAAAACTTAAATGCGCTTAAAAAACTTATTAATTCCCACAAAGGAATGCTGCTAGTTGTTACGCACAACCGATATCTATTGAATCATTGTTTCAACAAAATTATTCACCTTGAAAACGCTGAGATCCAAGAGTTTGATGGGCGATATATTGAGTATAACTTCTCATTACTTCAGACAAAAATTGAGTTGCAAGAAATCGCAGTCGCTGAACAAGAAGAAATTGAGAGATACGATAACATCATCGATAATCTTAGAGTGATTGCAACTATTAATTCAGAAGCCTCTAGAGGTAGAGCTTTAAAAGCTAGAGTAAGGTTTCAAGAGAGATTGGAAGCGCGTAGAATTAAAGCGCCATTTGTTGATATTAAGCAACCGGACATCAGTTTTGATATTGATCATGAGATTGAAGACACCATTGTTGTAAATGTCAATAATTATAGTGTTTCCTTTGATGAGCTGCTGTTAGACAATGTTAGCTTTGAGATAAAATCTACAGATAAAGTAGCCATTATCGGTCCAAACGGTACCGGGAAAACGACTTTACTCCGAGATATCTTTAACAATAATCATGATTCCATTGAAATTCATGCGGATGTTAAAGTGGCCTATTTATCACAGCTTCAAGACGAAGTGCTAAAGGATTCTAATACAATATTAGAAGAATTCATCGATGCTGGGTTTAGCACGTATGATGAGGTTAGATCATATCTTTCACACTATGGCTTTGAAGGCACAATCGTTGATCAGAAGATAGCATCTTTATCGGGTGGAGAAAAAAATATTCTTCAATTGGCTAAAGTTTCTGCTAGTAAAGCGAACGTATTGCTTCTTGATGAACCGATAAGCCATTTAGACACCTATACACAAATCGCATTGGAGAATGCCATCGCAGATTATAAAGGTGCGATTCTCATGATATCTCATGATTTCTATTCTGTTGTAAATGGTATGGATTATGTATTAATCATTGACAATAAGACGATTAGAAAAATGACTATGAAGAAATTTAAACAGATGATTTATGCGAGACATTTTGATAAAAACTATTTAGAAGCGGAACAAAATAAAAAAGCAGTTGAAATGAAAATAGAATTGGCTTTAAAAGATACTAATTTTGAACTTGCAAAAGTATTAGTTGATGAGCTAGAAGAGCTGATTAAGTTGCTATAAACTAAAACCCTCTCCTGATGATGGTCGAAAAGTATCCATACAAAAAGACACTGATGAATAGAAATCTCGGTGTCTTTTTTGTGTATTAATTTTCCAATTGCTCAGTATTTAATTGTAGATATTTTCAGTAATGATATTGAATCTTAATCTACAGCATTCAGATTGCATCAAATAGTAATGAAAATTAGGAAGGAGCGTAATTTCTACCTTATTCAAGCAGTAGTAACGATAAAACAAATATTCTATTGCGTATTGTGAATAACATAATGAATGATGCAGCAGTTGTACGCTTTAAATACGCTCTAGCCTTTTCATGCCATGTCATTTAAAGGTGCTGTACGAATGAAACGCTAAGGGATGCTAGTGCGGGAGAGCTCGCAGTATCCAAAGCGATAATTATTAGGGTAGGAGAAAGGGGCATGTTGATGGAAAGGTCAGGTCTTAGTCCAGGAAAGAACGATCGGTATGGTAAGCGTCGGCGGGACGGTGAATGTGACGATTATTATCGGGAGTGAGCGCGCAGAGTCTTACATAAGTGACAGAGATAAATTTTGAAATGAATTTGGAGTGTCTCGAAATACCAGTACCTTGAGCCGTAAAAGACAGTACTCGCGACTCAGTGTCGCGATGATACGGAAACTTCTAGGTTATATGTTCAACCATGAATACCTGCTGGTAACCTATCGTTATTTCCCGTTGTAAATGAGAAGTGTTATCAATTATAATGGAAGAACTAAGGGATACACAGAGCGGATTGGCTAAAGCTGGAATTGGGGAGGGTGAGTAAATGAATCTGGATGAACATATAAAATTATGGGATCAGGCTGTTATTAAAATATGGGATATACGCCATGTCATCATGGATTCAGGGGAGCTGCTGGAGCATTATTTGCTGCCTTCAAGCTGCTTCATTTATAGTGTGCGCGGCAAGGGATATTTGAAGCTGGACAGCAAAGAGCATGAGGCCCAGCGGTTTCATGTGCTGCATGGCGGTAAGGGCATGCGGCTAGATGTGTGGGCGGAGGAGGAGTTTGAATATTATTTGCTCTTGTACCGGGCGGTGTATGCTGTGCCGCGCAATAAGGAGCTAGCGAGGCTGATGGATCGGCATCAACCATTTGTGCTGCAATATGGTTTTCAGCCCCAAGAGCCGCTGCCATTGCTTCGTCCGCTAGATCTGATTCAGGAAGCATGGAAAAACGCAGATGATCTGGAGCGCATTCAGATCAAGGCGCTATTTTATCAATTCATCCATGAGCTTCATCGGCAAATGAGGATGCAGGACATTATAGTAAGCAAGCCGGACCTTGTAACGCAGGCGATTCGCTATATAGAGAGTCATTTTCAGGAGGCCATTACGCTGGAGCTGCTTGGGGAGAAGCTGAATTATAGTCCCCGGCATCTGTCGATGCGCTTTAAAGAACATACCGGAGCAAGCTCGATCCAGTATTTAATTCAAATTCGGGTGAAGCGTGCTGCCGAGCTGCTCATGGGTACGGATGCGACACTCAATGAAATCGGCCGTGAGGTTGGCTATGCGGATGTGTATTACTTCAGCCGGATTTTCAAAAAGCAGACAGGCTTATCTCCAGTTCGGTTTCAAGAGCGAGAACGCAAGAAGCGGCTTTCCGAAGATCGTCCATTCATCTTATCTGGAATATCCATTGGAACGAGCAAGCTGCGGCAATATACTGATTATGATAATCATTATCAGTATATAAATGGAGGGTCTGTTCGAATGAAAAGAATTACAAAGCCTAGTCTTGCTATTAGCTTGTTGCTCGTGTTAACCCTATTGTTAGGTGCCTGCTCATCAGGTGCTGCGAATACGAGCCCGAATGCCGGCACTTCTGCTTCACCAAGCAATGCGACGGAATCAGCATCGCCCGCTCAGAACGATGGAGGCCAAGCTTCGCCTGGGAAAGCAGCAACACGCATCGTCAGCACAGAGAAAGGCGATGTGGAAGTGCCTGCCGAGCCGAAGCGGGTTGTGGTGCTGTATATGCTTGGTGATGTGGTGGCAATGGGCGTGAATCCAATCGGTGTTTCTGATGTATACGAAGGGGCTGCATTCGAGCAGGATCTTGCGGGCATTCAAACACTCGGCAAATGGTTCGAGCCGAATCCAGAGGCGGTACTTGCGCTTGATCCCGATTTGATTATTACACCTTCTGAGGAGACGTATAACATGCTGCGTAATATTGCTCCGACTGTTTTTATTGAGCCATTTGATAATGAGACGACAGAATCACGAATGAATATGCTGGGCAAAGTGTTCAATAAGGAACAGGAAGTAAATACGCTGTTGGAAAATTTCAATAAGAAGGTGGAAGAGAGTAAGGAGAAGCTGAAGGCAGCAGGCATTTATGACAAGACAGTTTCCATTATTGAAGGCGGTCATAAGGAAATGTCTATTGTCGCCAGCAAGCAGTTTGGCCGAGGCTCGCAAATTATTTATGAATACCTTGGAATGAAGGCTCCGAAGGTGATTCAAGAAATAATCGAGACAGAGACAGGAAGCAACAAGGTCGTATCCATGGAAGTGCTGCCGGAGCATATGGGCGATTATATATTCCGCTCCTCCTATATTGGGATGGATAATCTGTCTGAAAGCTCGGTGTGGAACAACATACCGGCTGTAAAAGAAGGACGCTTTTACGAGATCGAATTTGGGCTTGCGTATTACAGCGATATTTATTCGCTGGACAAGCAGCTTGATTTTGTTATGGAGAAGCTGCTGGAAGGTACACCGAAAGCATAAGCTGAATGTACAAAGTAAAATATAATAGTTTATTAGACAGCTTGCTAGGCATGAGGGCGGTATTGTACCGCACTCATGCCTTTTTTTAATTTTATGTTTGGGGAAGGGCCAGAAAGGAGCCTCATGTATTTTTAAGACTTATACGCAAATATACGGATAGCATAGAGGAGTTTTAAATTCAACTTATAGAGGATAGTTTTTTTTGTAAATTTAGTAAAGTTCATATTGTTGACACATTATCCTCGAAGAGTTATTGTTGTTACATAAAATAACTTGGTTATTAAAAGTTTATTTTACCATGTAAGCTGTGTTTTTTCTAAAAATTAACTAATGCACGGGAGGGCAAACGGCAAATAGAGCAGGCGATATTTATTTTGTTGATATTCTCAAAGATGAAACACAGTATGAAAATAAAATGCGAATATGCGAATCGGGGACACATCATGAGTCAGTCAAAGAAAAAGATTCACTATGCTTGGTGGGTATTAGTAGGGTTAATCGTAATGGTCGGAGCTGCTAAAGGCGGCATTATGACTACGGGGGGGTTATTTTTAACTCCAGTTACAGAAGATTTAGGTATTGGAATGGGCAGCTTAACCTTGTACTTTAGCATATCATCCATTACAACCATGTTTGCCTTGCCAATTGCAGGCAGGATGATCGCGAAATATAATATTAGGATGCTTTTAGTAGCCGCTGTTATTCTAGAGGCAGGCTCCTTTGCGATGTTTGGGTTCATGAACTCCGTATGGGGCTGGTATCTGTTTGCTATCCCAATGGCAGTGGGGTCGGTATTAGTTACTCAATTGGCAGGCCCTGTACTGATTAATAATTGGTTTAAAAAGCATAGAGGCTTAGCTTTGGGGATTATGGTCGCAGCCGGCGGTTTAATAGGAGCATTCCTGCAACCGGTTGCAGGAAATTTAATTGCCAGCGAGGGTTGGAGAAATACGTACTTTATTCTAGGAATAGGCGTAATGGCGGTTGTTATACCCGTCGTATTATTAACGATTAGAATCGCACCGCAGCAAAAAGGCTTGCAGCCGTATGGCATGGATGAAATTAAGCCAAATGAAACGAATCAAAGGAATACAACAAATAGCGGAGTTACAGCTGCCGTAGCGAAAAAATCGAGTGCCTTTTATTTTTTAATCCTTTTCTTCTTATTTGATACTTCAATAGCTGCTTTTAACCAACATGTTGCGCCGTTCGCAATGGATTTGGGCTATGATATTAAGTTTGCAGGCAGTGCTATGGGGACTTGGTCGGCGGGTGTTGTAATTGGAGCGTTATTCTTCGGCTTCCTCAGTGATAAAACAGGAGTGAGGAATACAGGAATTTGCGCTATGCTTTTGGGGCTGATTCCAGTAGGGATTCTTATAACAGCTCCTGATAACCCATTGCTATTTACAATAGCTACTGGTCTATATGGATTTGTTGTTGCCTCTCTTGGCACATTAGGGCCACTTTTAACAACAGCACTATTCGGCAATAAAGAGTTTAGTCGAATTTATGGACTTGCAATTACGGGGTTAGCAGTTGCAGGTATTGTTGCGCTGCCTGCATACGGTTATATTTTTCAAATAACAGGCAGTTATACGTATGTGCTATATGGAATTTTTATAATGTTGATCTTGAATGTTGGAGCTATTATATTAGCGTTTAAAGGTAAACAGAAATTAGAAAAAGCAGGATTGTGGACTGAATAATACGGCAAAGTGTTTTAAGCAAAAGATAGGGAATATCCACACTGTGATTGCCTAAGTAATAATACGTAATGACATTTTAAGAAACCTCGAGTAATTCCTATTACGATGGACTGTATCACAAATAGGGGCTGTCCCAAAAATCATGAAGATGATTTTAGGACAGCCCCTTTCCTTCTTTTAAAGAAAGAACGGCTTAAAGCTCTTAGACCGTTCTCCATTAATGAACATATCTTCACTGTTGCTCCTTTTTACCTGTCTGAGCAATGAGATAGAGCAAATGTATTCATTAAATTGTACATGACATTCCTTCTCTAGCTTGGTAGCCCGCCTTTTGGGACAACCTCTGTACATTTTATTCGTAGCAACGTTTGCAATGATATGTTGATAAGTTCTCCAGTGGAGTGAGAGGCCCTGAGGCCTTCTGTCAGCGGCGTGCGTAACCGGCTGCCCGATCGGCTAGTTGCTGGCTGCGCTGCGCTGGAGTCACGTAGCTTGTATCGGACGGCAGGACACTGCTGAGGTTAGCGAGCTTCACGACCTGTGTCTGTACGGATGGTCCACCTGTTGCAGGCGTTGTATCCGGCAGGTTCTGCCAGCGAACCATGATTGTTCCCTCATGCAGGCCTGCAGGGTCAACCCAGTTGGCTACGCCCGGGTCTGTAACCGATACTACAAACGTATAGCTGCCGTCGGCATTCGACGCTGCTTGAACGTTGTTAAGGCTTGATTGATGGTTGATAGGATCTACGCTGACCATCCACGGGTCTGTAACTGGGAACACGACATAGCCTGCTCCTCCGGTTACTACCCTTGCGACTAACGCTTCGTCATCCGCCAGTTTGAAGTGGCCGAACGAACTGGCCTGCGTGACCAGCGTGCCTAGTGTGGATGAAGAGGTCGGATTTGACAGTGTGTTCACTGGATTGGTATGAGTTTTTATGCCTAAAGCTCCATAACCATAATCGATAATCGATTCCTGCAGATTCGCCCAGGCTTCGGCAGCAATGGTAAACCGATTCTTAGGCGTACGCTGGATGCCGTCGGGCAGCCGCTCTACCGTCAGTGCATCAGGCGTTTCAGTATTCCAATTGCCAAGGTTATTGCGGACGAACAACTGTACAGCCGCGCTCGTGGACTGGATATGGTTGGCACGTCCATTGGCTGGATTGCTGTCTACGGATATGATATAGCTGCCATCCGCATTCACTACTAGATCTTTACCGGATAAATAGGTGATGGTCTGCTGTGAATTAGGGTTGCTGATCAGCGAGAACGTTACATCGGTCGGTCCCGGAAACGTTCGTTTGCCACGTATGATGTATTGAGACGAGCCGTCAATCGGGATGGTACGGTAAATATTGTCCGGGTTATCATAAGAATATCGTCCTCCCGGCACGTTCAGACCAACCCAACTGCGCGGCGGGGTGTTTAACCAATATACCTTGGGGAAATACGGATCATTGTTGACTGCTTTCTGAATTGCGCTGAACGCGAGCTCGTTGATTGCGTTATCGAGACGGCTCTCCGCCTCTGTGCTTAATGGGCCGCCGTACGCGAGCTTGTACGCAGCCTTTGCTTGGGCCTTCAGCACAGGGTAATTGTTGGTCTGATTGATCTGAATGCTCAATGCATCCAACACCTGTTGATCCGTGGTCGCCAGCACCGACGTAGGCGCTTGAGCGTCCAGCGCCGTTACGGAGCTGAAGGAAGTCAAAATCAGCGCGCATACCCCCAGTTTGAGTAAACGTTGATGAAGCTTTTGATAAAAGTTCCTTTGTAGTTGCATTTTCATAGTCGTTAACATGCTCCCTCCAAATAAATTTTTACAAAGTTAAAAGAGGCATACTTTGTTAACCCACGTAATGGGTTTTCATCAGCATGCCTCTGGTTAACCAGTCGGATGTATTAATTTTACATAATTATAACAGATTTCCTTGCTTTAATTTATACTATTCCTATAAGTTTTGTCAACAAAATATTTGGATTACATTGTCAAGTTTCTATTACGGTCCTTGTTACGATCCACCTATATCCTTGACCTCTATCAGCCAGCTTAACAGAGAGAACATATTTTACTTGCAACTCAGGTGTCTTATAAGCTATATTTGTTAGTAACAAATTGTTATTATCAAATAATTACTAACAAACATCATGTGGTTAAGATTCAGAATTGGAAGGAAAGTGAGAGGATGAAAGTGAATAAAACATGGGGCGGCTGGAGTCTGTTTGAAATTGTTTGGTTAATTTTGTTTACCTCGATTGCTATCGGGTTTACGATTATTTCTAAAGATTCCTTATTCGGTTTTATAGTCTTTATTACCGGTGTGCTGTGTGTAGTGCTAGCAGCGAAAGGAAACCTGATGAGTTATGCTTTCGGAATGTTCAATACGGTCGGTTATGCGTATTTGGCTTACATTAATGGTTTATTTGGAGAGGTCATGCTGAATCTGATATTTTTTGTTCCTATGAATATCGTGGGCTTCTATATGTGGAGAAATAACCGGCAAGACGGCAAACTAACCATGCGTCAAATGGATCTAAAGTGGCTGTTCCTCGTAGGAGCGGTCTGCGTGGCAGGCAGTCTGCTTCTGGGAAGCGGGCTATCGTTTATCGCGGGACAGAACTCGCCTTATATCGATGCTGTTACGACGGTACTATCTATTGTGGCGACCCTTTTAATGGTTCGAAGATTCAAGGAGCAATGGCTGGTCTATATTGTTTTGAATATGTTCACGGTGCTTTTGTGGGTGATTCGGATGCTGGAAGGCAGTGGCGATGGATTGCTGATGATCGTCATGTGGAGTGCATATCTAGTTAACGCGGTATACGGTTACTACAATTGGAACAAAGGGGCAAGGGAGAGGATGGCATGAAGACGCTGGGGTTAACACTGGGGAAATTCGCGCCGTTGCATAAAGGACATCAATTCATGATCGAGACAGCGTTAGAAGAGGTCGACGAGTTGATTGTCGTCATTTACGAGACGACGGTGACCCCGATTCCGCTTCCTATCCGAGCGAACTGGATCCGTAAGCTCTACCCAACGGTCCGGGTGATTGAAGCTTGGGATGGTCCAGTTGGGTATTCGAACGACCGGGAATATGAAATCCGGGAGGAGCAGTATATTTTGGGGCTGCTTAAGGGCGAACAAGTGACGCATTTTTACTCCAGCGAGTTTTATGGTAAACATATGAGTGTGGCTTTAGGTGCGGAAGACCGACGGGTGGATGAAGCCCGTGAGCAAGTACCGATTTCTGCTACGATGGTCCGTTCCGACCCTTATAAATACCGCGAATTTGTAAGTAATGTTGTGTATAAAGATTTAATTGCCAAAGTGGTATTCGTGGGAGCGATGTCGACTGGCAAATCAACCATTACCGAAGCGCTGGCGCGGCGGTATCACACTACCTTTGCGAGCGAATATGGTCGTGATTATTGGACCGAGAATCAAATAGATCGGAGGATCGGCCTAGAAGCCTTCGATGAGATCGCTGTGGGCCATATCGAACGGGAAGAACAGGCTCTGCTGGAAGCTAATCGGTACCTCTTTGTCGATACCAATGCCATTACCACCTATATGTTTGCTTTGGATTACCATGGCCGGGCCCCTGAGCTCTTAACTCGACTTGCTTTAGAAAACGCGCAGCGCTACGATCTATTTTTCCTATGCGACGATGATATTCCTTACGACGATACATGGGACCGCAGCGGGGATCAGAAGCGGCATGTTTTTCATAAGCAGATCATTGCGGATTTGAAAGAGCGGCGGATTCCTTTTATCACGCTGCGTGGGAATGTAGAGGAACGAATGCACACAGTAGACGAGGTCTTGGGGAAATTTGAGCCATATCGGAACTACTTCGGAGAGCTGTACGGATAGAATATAGAACACAGGAGGCAGGACACTTGAATCTGTTGGATGGCGATGGACTTACGGAACGTGAATTTTTTGAGCAATATCGTGCTGAGGATTACGAGCGGCCTTCGGTGGCGGCGGATATGGTTATCTTCACCGTCACGAACACGGAGGCGGACAGCTACCGCAAGCTTCCAGAAAAAGAGCTGCGAATTTTGCTCATTCGCCGGGGAGGCCACCCGTTTATAGGGAAGTGGGCGCTTCCGGGCGGCTTCGTTCGGCCCAGCGAGACGACGGAGCAGGCGGCAGTGAGGGAGCTGCGAGAGGAAACCGGCGTGGAAGACGAATATTTGGAACAGCTGTACACCTTCAGTGATGTTGGAAGGGACCCTCGTACTTGGGTGATGAGCTGCAGCTACATGGCCTTAATTAACAGTGATCAGGTACAGCTCAAGGCAGGCGCTGACGCTGCGGGTGCTGCCTGGTTTAAGGTAACCTATCGGCTTCTGCGAGAGCGCAAAGAGCTTATTGATGATGGGTATGTAAAAACGTTGGAATACGAGCTCAAGCTAAGCAGCGAAGAGGCAGAGCTTACAGCAATTGTAGAGCGGACGATAACATCAAAGCCAGCCTCTACGTCTACCGCATACTCGATCGTATCAAATGAAGGACTGGCTTTCGATCATGCGAAGATTATTGCTTACGCGATTGAGCGGATGCGGGGAAAAGTAAATTATTCCGCTATTGCGCTGCACTTGATGCCGCAGCTTTTTACTCTGACGGAACTCCAGCAGGTGTACGAGGTAATCTTGGACAAAGAGCTGCTGAAAGCCGCCTTCAGGCGTAAAGTGGCAGATCTCGTGGCAGAGACCGATCTTTATACGGAAAATGCGGGACATCGTCCTTCCCGTTTGTACCGGAGAAATATGGAGGAATATTAATGATATATAATATTGAGCAGTTAAAAAAAGCATATATGAAAGGCGAAAAGTTCAAGTTTGTGTTCTTCTGGGGACATACACCGCCAAAGGATGACGTTGTCGACAAAAGCTGCTTCAGCCAATGGTGGATGAGCCCTTTCGTGATAGAGGGGATCGAGTATTCCTGTGGCGAGCAGTTTATGATGGCAGAGAAAGCAAGGCTGTTTGGAGATGATGAGGCGTTAGGTGCGATTCTTGAATCTAAGCATCCCAAAGAGATGAAAGCCTATGGGCGTGCAGTCAGAAATTTCGAGAAGGATATTTGGGACAACGAATGCTATAGCATTGTAAAAAGAGGCAACTTGGCAAAATTCTCGCAAAATACGAAGCTTGGCGAATATCTCAAGTTAACGAAAAATCGTATTCTCGTAGAAGCCAGCCCGCAAGATCGCATTTGGGGGATCGGCATGGATCAGTCCAATCCGGACGCGGAGAATCCCGTGAAATGGCAGGGCAAGAACCTACTCGGATTCGTGCTGACTGAAGTAAGGGATGAGCTGCTGCGGAAATAACACAATGACTGATTAGGTGCTGATTTAAATTCTCCCTACTTATTATGATGCGGTGAACTATACTACAAGTGATATGTAATTTTTGGGGATAAGAGGCACCCAGATATCCATATGTTCTGTTTATATTAAAAACCTGGGGGTAATATAAATATAATACAGTCAATGGAGGAACAGTCATTATGAACAAACGTATTACTGTAGGCTTTCTTTTTTTTGTATTTGTCCTAGGTTTGGTCCTTCCAGGACAAGCTTCAATGGAAGCGTCTAGCCAAGAACCGATCATTAAAGATGCAAAACTCGAACAAGCGATTAAATCATGGTTAGCTAAAACAGACGATGCACCACTTACCAAAGCGGATTTAGAATCTCTCACCGTTGTATCTCTAGCAGGTAAAGGAATTAAAGATTTGCAGGGATTAGAGCATGCGGTTAATGTCACGGAACTCAATTTAGACAATAATGAAATTACTGACCTAACACCGCTAAATAAACTTTCAAAGCTCCATGATCTCAGCCTCAAAGCAAATCAAATTACATCAATTGAGGACTTGTCAGCCTTGAAAGAGATGAAATATTTAGAGGTAAGCTGGAATCAGATTTCATCTTTGAATGTGGTGAAACAATTGCCGCGTCTAGTCGAGCTGGGCGCTGACCACAATCAAATTTCGGATGTTCAAGCTCTTTCTAATGCCTCGGAATTACAGTTTTTGAAAATGAGCGACAATGCCATAGCAAACATAGCCTCACTAGGCACCATAAAAAGTCTGACCTATCTTGATGTGTCTAACAATAAAATCAAAGATTTTTCGCAGCTGAGGACGCTCTCCAAAAGCCTTACGTATCTAGGGATTGATGGTAACCATATTACTAATCTTAAGATGCTAGAGGGATTTAACAACCTCGGAGGTCTCTCTGCTAACAGTAATAACATCGAGGATCTTACCCCTTTAGAGAAATTAGCTAACTTGTCTTCTTTGGACTTATCCTCCAATAAGATTAAAGATCTAGGGCCCTTAAAACAATTGAACAAGCTGGAAACCCTCTACTTGGATAACAACCAAGTATGGAATTTGGAACCGTTAAGAAATTTGAAAGCCTTAAAGATCCTACACTTGAACAACAACCGGGTCTGGGATTTGGAGCCGATCCAAAATAACAGCTATGATTTTCATTGGGATACGGGAGCGGAACGTTACGGACTGCAGTTGAACGATAACTACTTGGACTTAAGCGAGGGAACTCAAACTTATAAACTATTTAAAAAGCTGAATGCAGATCGTTCTGGCATTAAGTCTCAGATTAAATCGCAACGCTTCATTATTGGCAGCAAGAATGCCTTTTTGGGAGACAGCATCTACAGTATGACAGAAGCGCCATTCATTCAGACAGGCCGTACCTATGTGCCGGTTCGTTTCATATCTGAGAAACTTGGGGCAAAAGTAAATTGGAACGAGAGCTTGAAAGAGGTAACGATTCAAAAAGACGGTAAAACGATTCGTTGGCGTGTAGGGAATAAGCAAGTTAAGGTGAATCAACAAACCATAATGTTCGATGCTCCTTTATTGCAGAAAAATAACAGCGCATTCGTTCCTGTACGCTTTGTGTCGGAGCAGCTTAATACATCTGTTGAATATTTAGGCAGCAAAAAAATGGTCATTTTATTCAAGAATAAAACGCCATAATAGAATTCAATTTCAATAGTAAGATGATAGTACGATAGAGGGTATTCCAAAAGTCATAAAATGACAGGGGATACTCTCTTTTAATTTTCATTTATATCATTTTAGGTGGATGTTGTGTTTATATCTAAAGTACAATACAGTATAAAGATTCATATGCTCTTAATTATACAGACAATATTAAAATATTAAGAACTTAGACAAGGGAATATCCGTATAGTTATACTAATCGTAAAGGCAAGTAAACAGAATTAAGTTCTTACACAAGGTATTGTAAGAAGGCAAAATGCAAGGAGGGATACTATGAGTAAAAAAGATGAAGGATTGACACAATTTGAGAGAGCATTGAGAGAAATAAAGAAGGGTGCAGAAGAAAGTGCTGCTACTGCTGTAGTAGGACGGAGTAGAGGAAAAGCCAATTTCTCAGGAGCATTATTTAAGCCTGTTTTTAAATTATTGGGAAAAAAGTTTTTTTTATTTATATTGTTTCTCATAGCCATCATATCCGTAGTTGCTTGGTTACTCCCCGGAAGTTCACTTAAAAGGGAAAGTACAACATTTGTAGAGCAGGTCCAAGAATTAGCAACGCTTGCAACAGCCGAAGCCCATATAAAAGTAGTCGTTGAGGAAGAGGATAACAAGTTATTCGGAAAGGATATTCCGGTTAATTTTCCAGGCACAAAGAGAAAGGTATTATTAATTGTTCCTGCTACAGTGATTGCGGGAGTTGATCTTAAAGGGATAACATCAAACGATATAAGAGTTAACGATAAAGAAAAGCAGCTAGAAATCGTCCTGCCGCGAGCAACGTTTATACAGGAGCCTGCCATTCACATGGATAGTGTCAAAACCTTCTCAGAAAAAGGGCTGTTCCGAGGAGAAGTGAAATGGAAAGAAGGCTTTGATCTGGCAACACTAGCGCAGGGGGAGATCAAAGATGATGCGACTGAAATGGGCTTATTAGAATCAGCGGAACAGAATGCGGAGAAAGTCCTTACAGGTTTTTTTAGCAACCTTGGTTATACTGTGAAAATAACATTTAAATAGATGGGACAACTATAAGCTAGAAAATCTCATTGTAGATGTTTACGGTGAACGCAGCTTAATAGGGGAGTTGTGTCAAATGAATAAGAATAAAAGTGTAGAAATGAAACGCTCTTCAAAAGCAGAATACATTCTATCACAGATTAATAGTGAAACTAAGCTAGGCGACTTACGGAAAATCGCAAAGGAAATTAAAAAAGATCACGAGCTAGCTATGGAACTTTGGTCAACCGAGGAGTTTTTGCCCAGACTATTAGCAATTTTAATTATGGATAAAAAACTTCTTGCACAAGAAGTGCTAAGTAAGCTTGATAAGGATATGCAGACTCACACTTTTGATGAGCGAAATAACTTAATGGATTGGTTAATGGCTAATCAGCTCACCAAAGACAAGAAGACAATTGCATGGATGGAGTCATGGGAAAGCAGCCCTTCTGCTCTTCAAAGGCGAGTTTTTTGGTATTATCAAGCGCGACTGAGATGGACTGGACAAACACCGCCCGATAACACCGCAGATTTACTATCTTCAATAGAAGCTAATATTACGCAGGAAGAACCTGAAGTTCAATGGGCTATGAATTTCACGGCAGGCTGGATAGGCATTTATGATGAAAAGAATCGCGCGCGTTGTATTCAACTTGGTGAGAAAACGGGTCTATACAAAGACGAAATGGTATCAAAGGGCTGTACGCCCAATTATTTGCCGAAGTTCATTGCGATTGAAGTTAACAAACGAAATAATATTTAGTGACCCATAGAGGTTGATATAAAAAGGAATTCAAAGCTTTAATATGGAAAAAGGATCTGAAAGTAAGCTTTCAGATCCTTTTTTGCTTGGAGTGCAATCTCAGAACACTATAACACTTCCTAAATATTCATTATAATAGAGTGAATTAAGTTTATTTTTTACTCATAAAGTGGGTTGCGCATTTATAATTTATACAAAGGCAGGATGGTTATTATAAATAAAGCCATCTTTTTATTTGTACATCCTCGCTGCTCCCAGTGGGTAAAATTCCTTATTAAAAGTCAAGATGAATACAACTGAGAAACTAGGTGAAGATGAAATGTGGCTGGAGGAATTAAACAAAGAGCTGGGCAAGCTGAAGGATGATGAAAATTATATTATCAAAATATGCGAAAAAATAAGAGGAATTGAGTCTAAAATTGCAATAAAAGCCTATGAAGCAGCTATTAAATTTGTAAGGGAACATAATATGTTAACCTGTGCCTACCCGTGGATTCTTTATAATAAAGGTTGGTTATATTTTGATTCCACAGACTTTAAAGCTGCGACTACTCTTTATGAAGAGGCTTATCATATTTTCAAAGAGAATAACAATATAGATGGCCAATTGGCGACTAGCAGCGCTTTCGTAAGCGGTTATTCGGTGCAGCAAAAGCTTTCCAAAGCTATTGAGCATGGTATGGAGGGTATAGAATTAGCAGGAAAAGTGGGTAACTATGAGCGGCTAACTCAAATCAAAGGGAACCTTGCAGCGCTGTATATGGAAATTGATGAGTATGAAAAGGCAAAAGAGCTATTAGATCAGATTGTAAATACACCTCGTGTATATAGTAATGCTTTTAAAGTGGCCTGTTACATTAATCAAGCGGAATGCTGCAACAAATTGGGCGAGCTGGATCAGGCAATCGTGTATATTACGAAGGCGCTTGAGTTAGCAGAAGAATACACTCCCAAAATGGTGCCCAATGTCTTAAAAGAAATGGCTCATATATATGCAACTAAAGGGTGCTACGGTACAGCAGAACAATATTTCGTGAAGAGTGTAGAAATGGCGAAAGCGGCTGGAGCGCAGCTGTATCTTCAAGATGCACTATTGTACTGGGCAGAGCTGGATTTGGTACAAGGGCGATATCAGCAGACTGTTGATAAGCTGCAGCAAGTAGAAGAAGAGATAGAAAAGTCCAAATCTATAAGAAATTTAAATAAAGTGTATTTGAATATGAGCAAAGGCTTTAAAGGACTGGGAGATTATGAACAAGCCTATGCGTATTTAGAAAAGCATATGGCATTAGAAAAACAAATGCAGGCTATTCGCAGTGCCGAGAGTATGGAAATGCTGAATCGAAAAAGAGAAGAGGAAGAGGGGAAAATCTATAAGTTTCTCTATAATCAAACGGAAGCTTTGAATGGCGTAGGTCAGAACATCCTGTCTTACTTGGATAAGAAAAGCATCTTTAATATTGTTGCTAAGGAAATACAGGATTTAATCCAAGCGGATATTATTCAAATTGGCATTTATAACGAAGAGGAAGGGATCCTTTACAATGAGCTGTCTATTGAAAAGGGACAGCGCTTGGTCATCGGGCCTATGTCTATATTAGAAGATAGCTTCTGGGCATATAGTGTCAAGCACAAGCAGGATATCTTTATTAAGGATACGGAAAAAGAATATAGCCGTTATTTTGAGGATTTCAAGGAGTACTTAGAGAAGGTAAGGAAGAAAAAGGAGTATGTCATAGAGACCATACCTTATTCGCTAATTTTTGTGCCCATTATTCTGAAAGAAAAAGTGATAGGAGTGATAAGTGCTCAAGCTTATAAGAAAAACTTTTTTAATTTAAAAGATTTGAGCACAGTTAAGACCCTATCTAATTATCTGGGAATTGGGCTAGAGAATGCTAGGCTATATAGGGAAGTTGAATATGCATCCAAATACGATGTATTAACGAAAGTCTATAATCGAAAAGAGTTATTTGAAGAAACAACCCAAATGTACGAGCAGCTTAAAGAAAGCAAAGAAAATAGAACACTATGTATCCTGATGATTGATGTAGATAATTTCAAGCAAATAAATGATGTCTACGGTCATCAAGAAGGAGATAGGGTATTAGAGCGTGTGGCAGGTCTGATTCAGGCTAGTATAGGAGAGCAGGATAGGGTAGGCAGATATGGCGGAGAAGAGTTTATGGTAGGAATCCCCAATGAATCGTTGAAGCAATGTATTCATAAAGCAGAGATTATCCGACAAAATATTGTGAAGGCCATTATAACATCAGATTTAGGAATACATATACTTATTACCGTAAGTATCGGGGGAGCCAATCTTAAAACACGGAATTATACTTTAGAGCAAATAATTAATTATGCGGATAAAGAATTATTCAAAGCTAAAAACGCAGGAAAGAACAACGTATTTGTGTATCATCAGGAAAAAGATGCTAGATAGCAATTATTAATATCTTCATGGAACGCGTGTCAGATTTTGTTGTCTGCAACACGATTAGTACAATAAATAAGTTGCAATATTCAGATAATTATAGTATGTTGGTTTTCAACATTTATTGAAATAAAGAGGGGTTCATCATGAAAAACACCAGGTATAAGCACAAAATTTTTAGAGCATTTGAGTTTTTAATTGTGGGGCTGTTATTGCTAACGATCCTGGCAACCGCCAAAGAAATCGTGGTCATTATTATTAAAGAACTGAGTCAAGAGACGCTAGTTGAAAATTACAAGATCATCCTGTCCGAAATTTTACTGCTGGCTGTTGGAGTCGAGCTGGCTATCTTAATCATTAAGAGAGATATTTATTATGTTATTGATATTTTGATTCTCGCCATCGCCCGCAAAATGATCACATACGAGAGCAGCACAGACATCTTTGTGAGCATCATCTGTATTGTGATATTGCTGGCTACTATGGTTCTAAAAACGCGATTTCTGCCGCCTAACCCGAAGAAGCTCCAGAAGAGTGTGGAGGATGGAGCGACCGGTTAAGGAGAATAACATTATTATTTCATATAGAATAGGTACCCAATCAGGTGCTTTTTGATTTTGCCCCTCTCGAAATGATCGAGAGGGGCTTGCTTATTCAGGATATGTCGAAAGCATCTTCTTTCTCTCTCAGCTTGAGATCTATTCTGCACAGCAGAGATTGCGGGAATTGAATCGTCACGATCGGCATTCAGAGCCTGAAAATCAGCCTACTGTTTCCCTGCCAGCCAAGCCGCCAAGCCGGCAATTTCCTCATTCGTCAGCTTGTCCTTAAAGGGTGGCATCGACCCTTCCCCTTGCTCGAGCTGCTGAACAATTTCCTCCTCTGACATCCGGGCCCCGACCTTCTGCAAATTTGTATTTGGGCCGACACGACCTTGTAGATCAGAGCCGTGGCAGCTGACGCAATTCGCTTTGTAGACAGTTGCCGTTTTGCCTGAAGCGTCCATATGCTCGGATTTTTTCCCGCCTTGAGCAGTCGTCCCACCTGCATTGCCGCAGGCGGTCAGTAGAATGATTGCGATCATCGTTATTAGCATACCTTTGATTATTTCGGAATAGCGGTTGTTTTGCATCTTAAAAACCCCTCTCTATCTCCTGCTGCACAAGCAGCTTGTATTCGCATGTGTGCATGAGAACATTTACCTGCCATATGATTTTGGCGGTATTATCGTTATAATAGATAAGATAATAGCAGATCCAACATGGATAAGGAATACAGGTGCAGCATATGGAAATGACAAATAATCGTATTTTACAGCATCAGCTTAATCAGCTACAAGCCGAAGTCGTAATGACGGCTTATTCGGAATTGAATCCAGATGTATCTAGTATTCGTATGGAGCCGGAGTTATTTCGTTTTTGCTATGTGGTTCAGGGACAGGCTCTGCTTCATCACGATGGAAGCGATCATGAAATTAAGCATGGAAGGCTGTATCTGCTCTATCCTGGGGAAGAACAATTCTACCAGCCGAATGGAGATGGGGCTTTCGCCTTTTATTGGTGCCACTTCCGTGTTACCTCTTCGTTAGAGAAGCGTGTGATGGAGCCGAAAAGTACGCCGCTGTATATTGAATTAGCAGATGAGCCGTATATCCGATGCCTGTTCACAAAAATGATCGAAGCGCAGAGCGCGAGGACCGTTACACGCGAGCTAAGAATGAAGTCTGTTCTCTATGAGTTGATCGCTTTTTTTTTGGACAAAAGTCCCTCTAATACCGATTGGCTGCAGCTGACTGCCGACGGGAAGAAGTGGAATGAAGTGCTTACCTATATCGACCAGCATCTGCATCGTATCATTCATGTGGATGATTTGGCGAGGATAACCTTCCTTCACCCCAATTATTTTATAACCTCATTCAAAAATATCATGGGCTGCGCGCCTATCCAATATGTCACTATACAAAGAATAGAGGCAGCCAAGCGACTGCTTGAAGAAACGAGTCTGCCTATCGTTGATATTGCCAGCAAAGTAGGAATGCTTAACCATTATTTATCCCGCATGTTCAAGCGAGAGACAGGAATAACACCGAAGCAATACCGAAGAATCATGCAAAATAGGCTTAGAGACGGAGAGCAGCAAGGAGTCGAAGCCGTCTGTAAAGAAGGAGTGTACAGCAATGACAGCAGCAAATAGTGAGGCAGCCGCTTACTTTAGCAGAGAATTGCTCAGCTGGTATCGAGCGAATAGACGAGAGCTGCCTTGGCGCATGAATCGTAATGCTTACCGAATCTGGGTATCGGAAATTATGCTTCAACAGACTCGGGTAGACACGGTTATCCCGTATTACGAGAGATTTATGGACAAATTTCCTACGGTGCAGGCGCTGGCAGAAGCGCCTGAAGCGGAGGTGCTCAAATGCTGGGAGGGGCTCGGTTACTATTCTCGTGCGAGAAATCTGCAAGCAGGAGCGAGGGAAGTTGCGGCTCTTTATGGCGGCGAGGTACCTGACGATAAGACAGCGGTAGCAGCTCTGAGGGGCGTTGGCCCATATACAAGCGGTGCCATCATGAGTATAGCCTTTAATCGTCCTGAGCCAGCAGTGGACGGCAATGTGATGCGGGTGTTGTCGCGCTTCTTCTGCTTGGAGGAGGATATTGCGAAGCCATCCACACGCGTTGGCATTGAGAAGCTGGCTGCTTCCCTAATTCCTGAAGGCGCTGCTGGCGATTTCAATCAGGCCTTGATGGAGCTTGGGGCACTCGTATGTTCACCAAAATCACCAAGCTGCCTGCCATGTCCCGTCATGGAGCATTGCGGTGCGAGGCTCGCGGGCAAGGAGACAGAGCTTCCGATTAAGACCAAGGCCAAGAAGCCGCGTAATGAGCTGCGGATTGCTGCTATCGTAAGAGGTAGCGGAGAGAATGCCGGGAAGATTCTAGTGAGACAGCGTCCTTCTACAGGGCTGCTCGCCCAGATGTGGGAGCTTCCTCATATTCTGCTGCCTAAAGAGCAGGAGTCGCTGCTTAGCACGGATGGCAGCAAGCTGGAGGATCAGGAAGAAGCGGGCGAGCTGCTGACGCGAGCCGTCGAAGAGGATACCGGCTTGCTTATTAGGCCTTATCGTTGGTTCATGGATGCAGATCATATTTTCAGCCATATTCATTGGAAGATGAGGATCTATGAAGCAGACCTTGGGCAGGCTTACCTTCACTCGGAGCTTGCTGCTGAATCGGCTGCTGCTTATGAATTAGGGGAGGATCTCGCTGAGGCGGTTGCATCTGGCGGCGAGCATTATCGTTTTATCGGGCCGGAGGATATGGAGACCCTTGCTTTTCCGAATTTATTTATACGTATATTGCGTCATTATTGGGAGTAAGTAGACGAATAATGGGGGAGAACGAATATGAGTACGATGCTGGATATGCTGCTTGAGCATAAGATCGTTGCAATATTGCGGGGAATCGAGGATCGCCATGCGGATGCCGCGGGGCAAGCCTTGATTGACGGCGGGATTCGCATGATGGAGATTACGATGAATACGCCGGGAGCTGCGATTATGATCGATAGATGGCGCAGCCGATTCGAAGGGCAGGCGGCAGTAGGGGCAGGTACAGTTCTTGATGTAGAGATGGCGAAGACGGCAGCTGATGCAGGTGCCCAGTTCCTTATTTCGCCCAATCTGGATGAGGCGGTTATCGCCTATGGCCGTGAGCGAGGAATATCGGTATGGCCAGGAGTAATGACGCCTACAGAAATTGTCCGTGCATGGAAAGCAGGGGCGGATGCAGTCAAAATTTTTCCAATGGGTACGCTGGGAACCAAATACTTGGCGGAGATTAGAGGGCCGCTTGATCAAATTCCAATGATGGCGACTGGCGGTGTAGATCTGCATAATATCGCGGAGTATTTCGCAGCAGGTGCCAATGCGGTTGGAATGGGCGGCAAGCTCGTTAATCTGGACTGGGTGAGAGAGCAGAAATTTGATCTTGTTACAGACCGGGCGCGGCAGTTTGTAGAAGCTGTACGCTCCTTATAGGGAGGTGCCATGACGGCAATGGGATGGATAATTGGAATATTGGCTGTGCTGCTTGCTGCAGCGGCGGGGATATGGCGTATAGGTGCAATGAGTCAGCGTCCACGATTGCGGCCGAACACCGAGCCTCCCGGCGGAGATGTGCATTGCGAGGCAATAACCTATTCCAGCAGCGGCTCGAGCATTTCGGGATGGCTGCTCAGACGGGAGCAGGATAGGAATGCAGGGCCTCTGCCAACCATTGTAGTCGCCCACGGCTGGAGCTCGAACCGCTCCAGAGTGCTGCGTTATGTGCAGCCCCTCTATGAAGCGGGGTATGCGGTGTTCATGTATGATGCGAGAAGTCATGGCGACAGTGATTGTATTAAAGCGCCATCTGGACTAATGTTCCGAGATGATGTTCTTGCTGCGGTTAAGCAAGCTAGCCAGATGCCCCAAGTAGATGCAAATCGTATTGCAGTGCTGGGTCACTCTATGGGAGGCTTCGGAGCTGTATTAGCGCTTGCCAAAGGGCTTCGGGTCAAAGCGATAATAACGGATTCAACGCCGGTTCGTTTCGAGACGATGATGAAGTCAGAGCTGAAGCGCAAAAAAGTTCCTTTCTTCCCACTCGGTTACTTCATCCCTAGCATATGGCTGATTCGTTCAGGAATTAGCCGCTCGGAGTTTCGTGAAGCGAGTATTCCAGATGTCTTGAAGACCTATGCTGGAGAAGGTCAGACTGGAAGAACGCCCGTGCTCATGATTCATTCGAATGGAGATGACTTTATTCCGGTTGAAGATTTGCGAGAACTGGAGCAGGGGCTTCCCCGTCAGATAATAGATACGTTATACGTGGATACGGCAGGGCATAGCGCTTCGGAGCAGGCCGAGCCCTTCTGGCAGCGCGTATTGCCTTTCTTACATAAGCATGTCTAACAAATAAGACGAGAATAACCACCTGCAGCTGCAGGTGGTTATTCTCGTCTTATTTGGGTAATACAAACAAAGAGGCCTGCGGCAATCATCCGCAGGCTGCAAGAGAGAAATATATAATAAAGGGGGTCATGAATTTATTATAGAAGCATAAGATGAAAGCAAGCTGAATCATATATTACAGTTGGGTTACAAACCGTTAACCGTTTACATAATAGGAGGGCCAAATGCGAAAAAGAGCATGGAAGTTCTTACTGCTTGCCGTTCTTATCACGGCAGCGTTCAGCCTAGACCTGAAGCTGGACTTGTTCCCTGTGAGTGCAGTTGCTCAGCAGGACTCATCGCTATCTCTGCTCAAGGAGGAGCTGGCGCAGCAATTCCTTAATCGTTCCGAGCATTTTACGATGCAATACAAGGGAGACAAGCAGGAGCTGTCCGATCAACTGCAGAATACGATTAAGCTGGCGCTATCGGAGGATGATTATACGGCTTATATTCTTGATTCCTATGTGTACACGATCCGCAGTTGGGGCACTCGTTCGACGATTAAGCTCGAAGCCAGATACCGGGAAACGCCAGAACAGACCGCGGAGGTCGAGAGAATAGTCGCACAAACGCTCAGCGAGATCATAACACCGGGAATGAATGATCATGAGAAGGTCAAGCAAATCCATGACTGGATTGTGAGCAAGCTGGAATATGATCAGTCTCTGCGCAAGTATACCGCTTATGAGGCATTGACGACGTATGAGGCGGTATGCCAAGGCTATTCTCTGCTCGCCTATAGATTGCTTAAGGATTCCGGCCTGGATGTTCTTATTGCTGAGGGCAGTGTCGATACTGGCGATCATGCATGGAATATGGTTAAGCTCGATGACCGATGGTATCACCTTGATCTTACCTGGGATGATCCTGTATCGAAGCAAGCAATGAAACCAGCGGATCAGCCGATTCAATATACCTATTATTTGAAAACAGATAAAGAAATGCGTCGTGATCATCGTTGGGAGAAAACTTATCCAGTGGCAAATACGAGGTATGTCGATGAATTGCGGAGGCTGGAAAGCAAGGATAACGAGGATGCAGCAGCTTATAGCAAGCTGAAGCAGCAGTTAGGGCTGCATTGGCTGGACTCAGACCATACGATTACAGATGCGGATCAGTTAGCCAGTGCAATAGAGATGGAGATGAAGCGGGGAGTCAAAAACCTGCAGTTCCGCTATTTGGCTGGCGAGCAGTTATCCAACGATCTGGAGAAGGCGTTTGATTCAGCTAATCTCCCAGCGGGCTACTCTGCAAGCTATCAGCCTTATTCCAATGATGGCTCGATGCTGGTATCCGTTACATTCACATATATTTAGAAAAGATAACAAAGACGTAAGAATGGGTAACTATTCTTACGTCTTTGTTTTTTAGTAAGAGGGCTACTCCTGGTTACGGGCGGAAGTCATTTGCTGCCAGATTGAACCGGCTGCTTCCTCGCCGCGTTCAATTCGCTCAAGCGCAATTTGGGCTTGCAGCTTAATCTCGAACTCAGGGTCTTGGGCTGCTATGCGAAGTGCCTCAATGGCGCTCTCATCTCCTGCTTCATACAGGAAGCGTGCTGCCCGCCAGCGTACGAGCTTGTTCGAATCGCTAAGCGCTTCGATCATAGGCCCTGTAGCTGCAGGGTCTCCCCAATCCGATAAGGTATCGCCTGCGGTGCGGCGGACAGAGGCCGATTTGTCACGAAGGGCTTGGAACAAATAAGGCATAGCCTCAGGCGTCTTCAAGTCGCCGAGATAGACGACGGCAAGTCTGCGTATATTTACTTTCTCATCATCCAATGCTTGGGCGATTAGAGGGAGCAGCTCCGGCTCAGGCGACATACGTTCAAGTGCAGCGTAACGGACCTGCCAATCTGGCGAGGCAAGGCCTGTCTCAATCTCTGATGCGGTTAAAGGTGCTGGTCTGGTAGGCGCTGGGGCTTCCTCGCCCTGTCCAAGAACCTTCGCCGCTTGGATAAGCTCTTGCAGACGCTCTGGCGTGTATGCCGCTTCAAGCTCTTTTACGATATCGGCTGCAATCTCCTCCAGTTCTCCGTAACGGATGCCGAACTCTTCGAGCTTCCGTTCGCGAATCATCGAGGCTCCTGCTGCTTCGGTTACGGCATCGGTGAAGGTCTGGGATAATGCCGACCTTACTTCGCGCTCGCCTGTCTTAACGCGGACTTGCATCGGAATGCCCCGATACATTTGGACAAGCACATGAGCCTCACCGTAGCTCTCGGCCGAGAGAGAGACCGAGAGATCGGCGCTGCCAGCAGCATCTCCTTGCAGCAGCACTCTCGCCTCGGCGAGAATGCGTGCCCAGTCCGCATTCGATATGCGGTCCAGTGCGATGAAGTCTGCGGTGCGGAATATGCTTCGCACCCCTTCAATCGCGAGCAGGCTTCGCAGCGGCTCTGGAGCGGAATCGGCTTCTTTCTTCGTATAGGATTGCTGCAAGCCGCGTGGAAGCGGTTCGTCAACATTGAGCTTCATAGAGTTAGGGCTTGGCGTTGGTTCAATGGAAATTAGTTTCATAGTCAAATATACCTCCCGTTTGTTTAACGACTTCCCATAGCTTTAGTGTACATGAAATGTTTCTGTGTTGCTAATCGAGAGAATTGCCTAAAGTTGCTTCTACAGCCTCCAGTTGGTATCTTAAATACTAGATGTAAGTATAGAATGTTCGGAAAGAGGGATGAAAGGATGAGCCCAAAAAAATTCGTGAATACAGAAGCCGTTAAACAGCATAATTCATTCAAGCAATTCAAGAGATGGCGTCATGAACGAATTCGCAAGCTGAAAGTGAAGGACTATTCCTATGCTGTCCCTAATGTAGAACCGGATTTGAAGTATTTGATTCATAATCGCACGCAGCCCTCTGTCACATGGATTGGACATTCCACCTTTTTCATTCAGATGGCAGGTCTTAATATAGTAACAGATCCCGTATGGTCAGGCTCGATGGCTTTCCAAAAAAGGCTGGCACCGCCTGGGATCAAGATTGAGGATGTGCCTCCTGTCGACGTCGTCCTTGTCTCCCATTCTCATTATGATCATTTGAGCATTCAATCTCTGCGCAGGCTCGGAGGGCGCAAGCAGGTGCTTGTACCCGCGGGGCTCAGTGCCAAGCTCAAGCTGAAGGGCTTCACGAATGTGAAGGAGCTGCATTGGTGGGAATCGGTGCATATCCATGGCGTGAAATTTACGTTTGTTCCTTCTCAGCATTGGACGCGAAGGACGCCTTGGGATACGAACAGCTCCCATTGGGGCGGTTGGATTATTGAGCCGTACGCGTCCGATTCGACACCCGAAAGCAAGCATACAGAAGAGGAGATTGCAGCGGACGATCAGACAGTGACACCGCGACCGATTGTCTCGGATGCGCCTACCGTTTATTTTGCAGGTGACAGCGGCTATTTCAATGGCTTCAAGGATATCGGGAGGCGCTTCCGGATTGATGTAGCGCTTATGCCAATCGGTGCTTATGAGCCAGAGTGGTTCATGGGGCCTCAGCATGTAACGCCTGAAGAATCACTTCAAGCCTTCTTGGATACAGGAGCAGATTGGTTCGTGCCCATGCATTATGGAGCGTTCAAGCTGGCAGATGATACGCCAAGAGAGGCGCTCGATCGCCTGGAGCAGGCTCGTCAGATGCAGAATGTGGAAGAGGAACGAATTGTTGTGCTTCCGCATGGCGAGACGTGGCGGTTGTCGGGAAAATAACAAATGAGAACAAGACTGTGCCAAATACGAGCAATGACGTATAAAATGGAGGAAGCTATACTAGGCGTATATAAGTTAAACACTAGGAGGCAACGGGATGTCCAAGTCGGTACGTCTAGGAATTGTTGGAGCAGGAGCTATCGGCAGCGTTCATATGCAGACCTTTCAGCGTCTGGATGAAGTAGAGGTTGTTGCGGTGACTGATGTATATATGCCGCTTGCGGAGCAGCGTGCGCAGGAGTACGGGATCAAGACCATACATCCGACGCCGCAGGAGCTTTTGCAGGATCCTGATGTGGATGCTGTCGTGATAGCGGTTCCTAACCAATTCCATGCACCGCTCGCAATAGAAGCGCTTAAGCAAGGCAAGCATGTCCTATTGGAAAAGCCTATGGCGATTGATGCACAAGCTGCACGTTTGATTGTGGAGGCCAAGCAGGCATCAGGCAAGGTATTGATGATGGCCCAGCAGATGCGCTGGAGCGGCATTAATCGTGCGATTAAGCAACGGATAGAAAGCTTTGAATTGGGTCGTATCTACAATGTGAAGACAGGCTGGGTCCGCAAGAAAGGTATCCCGGGCTGGGGTTCCTGGTTTACGCGCAAGGATCAAGCAGGCGGGGGCCCGCTGATTGATATCGGTGTTCATATGCTGGATCTCTCGCTGTATTTGATGGGCGATCCGAAGCCGGTCTCGGTATATGGTTCAACCTATGCCGAGTTTGGCCCAGAGCGCCAGGGCATTGGCAACTGGGGAACACCGAATTGGGACGGCTATTATGACGTAGAAGATCTTGCCACAGCATTAATCAAGCTGGATAATGGCTCGACTCTGTCGCTTGATGTGAGCTGGGCTGCTCATTCCGCAGGAATGCCGGAGGATCCATTTATCCACCTCATGGGAACAAAAGGCGGTGCAGCGCTTGTGGGAACGAATGGAACATTCGTAACGCATGAGGGCGATCAAGTTGTAGAGACTGCGATTCAGCCGCTTGAAGGCGAAGAAGACCGCATGCTGCTAAGCAAGCATTTTATTGCATGCATAATGGAGGGCAAGGAACCGATAAGCTCAGCTATTTCCGGTTATACGAACAGTCTGATTCTCGATGCTATTTATGAATCTTCCCGTACGGGCAATGAAGTGAAGCTGAATTGGGATTGATTATACATTAAGCTTTGCAACGTATAGGAGCCGTTCTATCTGACAGCCTTCGAGGCTGTTTGGCAGGACGGTTTTTTTTTTTTTTTTGTATGGAGGAGGCGGTTTCTATTGTGGAGCACTTCCGCTTGTCGCTCGCTGCTCTGCTCTAGAAGGCCATAAACCACCAATAGCTGAGCCTTGGAGCAAATAAGGTGTGATCTTTTTGACAGGATTGGTAATTGAACGTTCGTTTCCTTTGGAGACTATGCTATAATGGTTCGAGATAATGAGTTTGAAAGAGAAGGACGGGATTAAATACTATGATTAGTACAAGTGGCATTACGCTCCGCTTCGGGAAGCGGGCGCTGTTTGAAGATGTAAGCATCAAGTTTACGCCTGGCAACTGCTATGGATTAATTGGAGCGAACGGTGCAGGAAAATCGACGTTTCTTAAAATATTGTCTGGCGAAGTCGAGCAATCGAGCGGTGAGGTTCACATTACGCCGGGCGAACGTCTTGCGGTATTGAAGCAGAATCACTTCGAATACGATCAGTTTGCTGTACTTGAGACTGTTATTATGGGTCACAAGAAGCTGTATGAAGTTATGAAAGAGAAAGACACCCTCTATGCCAAAGCAGAGTTCACGGACGAAGACGGCATGCGTGCAGGCGAGCTTGAAGCAGAATTCGCTGATATGAACGGCTGGGAAGCAGAGTCGGAAGCGGCGGAGATGCTTAATGGCCTCGGCATTACGCCGGATATGCATGACAAGAAGATGGAAGAGCTGGATGGCAACGAGAAGGTCCGCGTATTGCTGGCGCAAGCATTGTTTGGCGAGCCGAACATTCTTCTCCTCGATGAGCCTACCAACCATTTGGACATTGAGTCGATTCGCTGGCTGGAAGACTTCTTGTCCAAATATGAAGGCACTGTTGTCGTAGTCAGCCATGACAGGCACTTCTTGAACACGGTTTGTACGCATATTGCGGATATTGACTTCGGTAAAATCCAAATGTATGTCGGCAACTATGACTTCTGGTACGAGTCGAGCCAATTGGCATTGTCCCTGATGCGCGGCGAGAACAAGAAAAAAGAAGACAAAATTAAAGAGCTTCAAGCGTTTATTCAACGCTTTAGCGCGAACAAATCCAAATCCAAGCAGGCAACTTCCCGTAAGAAGCTGCTTGATAAAATCTCGCTCGATGATATTCGCCCTTCGAACCGTAAATATCCGTTCATCAACTTTAAAGGCGAGCGCGAAGCAGGCAAATCTTTGCTTCTGGTAGAAGGCTTGACGAAGACGATTGATGGCGAGAAAGTAATCGACAACCTGACGATCACGGTTAATAAAGGCGACAAAATTGCGTTTGTTGGCCCGAACGGTCTCCCTAAGACGGTATTGTTCCAACTGCTTACAGGCGAGCTGGAGGCAGATGCCGGTACGTATCAATGGGGTGTAACGACAACGCAGGGCTACTTCCCTAAAGACAATACACCTTACTTTGATGGTATAGATCTTAACCTGGTGGAATGGCTGCGCCAATATTCCAAAGATCCGGATGAGACGTTCATCCGCGGCTTCTTGGGCCGTATGCTGTTCTCTGGTGATGATGCAATTAAGAAAGCAAGCGTATTGTCCGGGGGCGAGAAGGTACGCTGCATGCTGTCCAAGATCATGCTCAGCGGCTCTAACGTATTGATTCTGGACGAACCAACGAATCACTTGGATCTGGAATCGATTACGGCATTGAATAATGGGCTTACAGATACCGATTGTACAGTTCTATTCACCTCTCATGACCATCAGTTCGTTCAGACGATTGCGAATCGGATTATGGAGATTACGCCTAACGGTATCATCGACCGGATGATGACTTATGATGAATACCTTGAGAGTGATGAAATTAAAGCGATTCGTGAGCGTATGTACGCAGTACAATAGGCAATAACGACGATAGTATGTGATAAGCGGTTGAGCAGGAGAGATCATCTCCTTCCTCTGCCGCTTTTTTGTTTTTTATTTAAGAAAATTGAACAAAAATGGCAGCGGCATTGCATAAAAGTACGTATCAGGTAAACACTGTTTCTTTATACCCATCTCAATGCTACCCAGGTATGCTATCTTATTGAATGAAACAGGAAATGAGGGAAATGATCTGAATCAATATGAAGAGATCAGGCAAGGCGAGAAGGGAGCCTGGGTTAGCATTGGCGCTTACATAACGCTGTCAGCGTTAAAGCTCATTGCCGGTTATTGGTTCACATCTGGAGCACTTGTTGCCGATGGATTTAATAATCTGACAGATATAGTCGCATCGGTTGCTGTACTGATAGGATTGCGAATTTCACAAAAACCGCCTGATAAGGACCATCCGTATGGACATTTTCGCGCGGAGACAATAGCGGCTTTGATTGCCTCTTTTATTATGGCGACAGTGGGGATTCAGGTTCTAATCAGTGCAACCCGGAGCTTATTCTCGGGGGAGCGGAGTGTACCTGATCTCACGTCTGCGTGGGTAGCATTGTTCGCGGCAGTATGCATGGGCGGCGTCTACTTCTATAATCGTAAGCTGGCGAAGAGAATCAATAATCAAGCGCTTCTTGCAGCGGCCAAAGACAATTTATCGGATGCTTTGGTCAGTATAGGGGCAGCAGTTGGAATAATAGGAGCGCAGTTCGGCCTGCCTTGGCTTGATCCGGTTGCGGCTATAGCGGTAGGCTGCATCATCTGCAAGACAGCCTGGGAAATTTTTTATAGCTCGACGCATGCATTAACCGACGGCTTTGATGCTAATGAGCTTACTTCGCTAAGGGGAACAATTGAACGCACGGAAGGCGTACAGTCCATCAAGGATATCAAGGCTCGTGTACATGGCAGCAATGTACTTATTGATGTTATTGTACAGGTCGATCCCAAGCTATCGCTAATTGACAGCCATCGCATCAGCGATGAGATTGAGCGTCGGATGGAGGGCAAGCATAATATTATGAGTGTACATGTTCATGTTGAGCCTTATGAAGTGGACAATTTTACTATAAAAAAGTAATACTTATACAGTGTAAATGTTGCCAATTATTTTTGAAACAAGGCAAATAGTTCCTAAGGCTTATATGGAATGAAAGGATAATTTGACTAAGAGCTTTTACAGGGAATCAGCAAATAATGCAGTGTCAGCAATGCTTTTCGCGAGCAGGAAAAAGAGGCATGCCCTAGTGGGTATGCCTCTTTTTCCTGCTTCATCCATTTCATGAATGATTCTCTATTCCCAATTTGGTAAATTGGCAAATAGGAAAAAGGGACGATGCTTGTCTATTGGTGTCGAACTTACAATGGGACAAGCAAGCTGTAACTGTGTCTAGGCAGCTTGCTTCACAAACATTAGGCATTAGCTTACGAAGTATGTTTGCTCAACAAACTCAAATATTCGTTTGCTTCACAAACATTAGGCATTGGCTTACGAAGTATGTTTGCTCAACAAACTCAATTATTCGTTTGCTTCACAAACATTAGGCATTAGCTTACGAAGTATGTTTGCTCGTCAAACTCAAATATTCGTTTGCTTCACAAACATTAGGTATTGGCTTACGAAGTATGTTTGCTCAACAAACTCAATTATTCGTTTGCTTCACAAACATTAGGCATTAGCTTACGAAGTATGTTTGCTCAACAAACTCAATTATTCGTTTGCTTCACAAACATTAGGCATTAGCTTACGAAGTATGTTTGCTCGTCAAACTCAAATATTCGTTTGCTTC